>CAYNUH010000006.1:29953-80200 GCA_964400605.1 uncultured Acidobacteriota bacterium
ACCATGAACTGCACCGCCGCGACGGCCGCGCCGGCGCCGGCGATCCCCTTCCCCAGGAACTCCCTCCGACTCGATCTGCTCATCTTCGCCATGGCCATCCTCCCATCAGAGTGGGTGGATCATACACGACGAACCTCCCCGTGCGGCAGGGCGCGTTTGACGCCGCCGGGACGGTGCGGGAGACTGAGGCTGATCCATGGAGGTGCGCCATGCCAGAGGGCTCGTTGCGAGTCGTCGCCCGGATCAAGGCCAGACCGGATTCGATCGATCAGGTCCGCCGGCTCCTCACAGGGCTGATCGCTCCCACCCGCCGCGAGGCCGGATGCGTCAGCTACGTGTTGCTGCAGAACAGAGCGGACCCGACGGATTTCACCTTCGTCGAGGAGTGGGCCGGCGACTCGGCGTTCCAGGGCCACATGGCCGCGGAGCACGTCAAGGCGGCGCTGCCGAGGCTTCTGCCGATCGCGGCGGAACCTCCGGACATCCGCACGTACTCCGTGGTCGCTTGACGCGCCCTACGGAAGATTGACGCCGCGGGGCGGGTGCGGGCAGACTGATCCGGCTTCCGCCATCAACACTTCCTGATGTCACGAGGGAGGACCCCCGCCATGAACGCCTCTCGTCGGCCCCCCGCCCGCACGCCGATCCTCCGCGGTCACCGAGCGTTCGCCCGCACGGCCGTCGCGGCCGCCCTCGCGCTCGCGGCTTCGAGCCCCCCCGGCGGCTCCGCTCCCACGGCCGGCGCAACGCCGGGCCCCTACGACATCGAGCGGTACCTGAACATCCGGTCCGCCTCCGTATCGGGTCTGTCGCCCGACGCGGCGACCGTCGCCTTCACCACGAACGTCACGGGATCGAATCAGATCTGGAAGGTCCCTGCCACGGGCGGCTGGCCGGAGCAGTTGACCTTCTTTGCGGACAGGGTGGCCGGCGTCGAGTGGTCCCCCCGGGGCGACTGGATCTCCTTCTCGAAGGACGTGGGCGGAGACGAGAACTTCCAGATCCACATCGTCTCGCCGGACGGGTCCTCCCTGGTGGCGCTGACGTCCGATCCGACCGTGCGCCACAACTTCGGCTCCTGGTCGCGCGACGGCCGGTTCATCGCCTACGCGAGCAACGAACGAGATCGAAAGTTTTTCGACGTTTACGTCATGGACGTGGACACGAAGCAGAGACGGCGGATCGTGGAGAAGGACGCCCTCTTCGGCGCCGGGCCGTTCTCGGACGGTGGCAGGCGCCTGATCGTCTCCAGGGCGAACGCCAGCCTCGACAACGACCTCTTCGTCGTGGACCTCGCCGCCGGCGTCTCGGGCGGCCCCGTCGAGCCCGTGCTCCTGACGCCCCACGAGGGCATGGCCGCCCACGAACCCGTCGGCTGGACGAGCGATGGATCCGCCGTCTGGGTGGTCAGCGATCAGGGCCGCGAGTTCTACGCGCTCGGCCTGCTCGACGTGTCCGCGAAGAAGATCGCCTGGAAGCGCGAGCCCTCGTGGGATGTGACGGCGGCGGCGCTGTCGCCCGACGGGAGGACGCTGGCCCTGGCGGTCAACGAGGACGGGTACGAATCGCTGACGCTCCTCGACACAGCCACCATGAAGGAAAAAACCGCGCGCTCTCTCCCGCGGGGGCAGATCGACGCCCTGATCTTCTCGCAGGACGGAAGCACTCTCGCGCTCACGCTGGTCGGCGCGGCCCGCAACGGCGACGTCCATCTGGCCTCGCTGACGGCGAACACCCTCACGCAGGTCACCCGATCCTCCACCGCGGGGATCCCGATGTCGTCCTTCGTCGAGCCTCGCCTCGTGCGCTACCGGACGTTCGACGGCCTCGAGATCCCGTCCTTCCTCTACCTGCCGGCGGAGGCGCCTCAGGGCGCCGGCCTTCCCTGCATCGTCACGCCGCACGGCGGCCCGGAGGGGCAGACCGTCGCCCGCTTCAGCCCGGTCACGCAGTACTACGTCAACCGCGGCTACGCCGTTCTGGCTCCCAACGTGCGCGGATCGACGGGGTATGGCAAGACCTTCACGCACCTCGACGACGTCCGCAGGCGCGAGGACTCGGTGAAGGATCTGGTGGCGGGCGTGGAGTGGCTTAAGGGTTCGGAAACCGTGGACCCGAAGAAGATCGCCGTCATGGGCGGCTCCTACGGCGGGTACATGACACTGGCCGCCGTCACGCTCTACCCCGATCTGTGGGCGGCGGCGGTGGATTCGTTCGGCATCGCGAACTTCCGCACGTTCTTCGGCAAGACGGCCTCGTACCGCGTTTCCCTGCGCGCCTCCGAGTACGGCGACCCGGTGAAGGACGCCAACTTCCTGGATTCGATCTCCCCGATCCACAAGGTCGATCGGATCCGCTCGCCGCTCATCGTCCTGCAGGGGGCGAACGACCCGCGCGTGCCCGCGGCGGAATCGGAGCAGATCGTCGAGGCGGTACGGAAGAAGGGAGGCACGGCCGAATACGTGCTCTTTCCTGACGAGGGCCACGGCTGGACCAAGCTGGCGAACCAGATCACGGCCCACCGCGCGATCGCGGCGTTCCTCGACAAGCACGTGATGGGGAAGGGGGGAGCGCCCTCGGCTCCTCCCGCGCCGGGAGCGGAGGATTGACCCCTTCGGAGCAGCGCATCCCGATCGGCGGCGCGCGCCGGTCCTGGGATCACGCCGGGAACGGATGGTCCGAGGCTGCCTCCCGGCCGCGCGAGATCGTGGAGTCCCGCTCGGTGAGGAGCCGAACCCCATGATCAAGAGGCGCCTGCGTCCGGCTCTCCTGGTGCTGGGGATGGCGTGGTCGTCCATCCCGAGCCTCGCGGCGGCCGGCGCGGAGGACGTGGCCGTGGTCGGCACGCCCCAGGGCGAGATCGTGTGGCGGTTCCTCGAAGGCGAGGCGCCGGGGCACGCGGCTTACGTGAAAGAGCTGATCCGCAGGGGTTTCTACGACGGCACCACCTTCCACAGGGTCATCCCCCACTTCGTCATCCAGGGCGGCGATCCACTCTCGAACAACGACGACCGCTCCGATGACGGCGAGGGGGAGGCGGACCGGCGGCTGAAGGCCGAGTTCAGCACGACGCTGCACTACCGGCCCGGCTCCGTCGGCATGGCTCGCGATGCCGACCCCGACTCGGGATCGTGCCAGTTCTTCATCGCCATCGAGAACCTGCCGCGCCTCGACGGCCGCTACACGATCTTCGGCGAGGTGATCTCGGGGCTCGACGTGGCGCGCCGGATCGCCGATCTGCCGCGCGACCTCAACGACAACCCGCTTCAGCCGGTGAAGACCACAGTCCGGCTGGAAAGACGGGAGGTCCCGGCGGCGATCCTGTCTCTCGAGGCGGGCGAGGCGGGTGAGACGATCACCGGTCCCGGGCGGCCGAAGCCCTACGACCCCGGCAACGTCATGTGGAAACCGCCGGTGCTGCAGAGGTCACCCGCAGACGCCTCGGCTCGGGTCCCGGCGCCGAGTGGGGAACCAGTTCAGGATCCCGGCGAGCGAAGGCCGGCGGCCGTCGCAACGGCGCGGGCGGCCATGGGCGATCAGCGTTCAGGTGATGGGCCTCCCGTACGGATCGAGGTGGCGGTGGCCGCCGACGGGACGGTCCTCGACGTCAGGTTCCCCTCCCTCGACACGCCTCGCGCCGCGGCGCTTCGCGAGCGGGCGCTGGGGTGGCGGTTCCAGCCCGTGATCTACGACGGCGCGCCGCAGAAGACCCGATTCGAGATCGAGAGCGATGGGACCGTGATCGGGCCGTCAACGGGCGGGGGCGCGCCCGTGGAGATCACCACGGACGTAACCGCGCCGCGTCCGGCCGTGCGCGTGGATCTCGCGGCGGGCCTGAGGCCGCCCGAGAAGGCGCCGCGGCTCCGTCTCGTCATCGACGCCGAGGGGAACGTCGCCGACGCGTCGCTCCAATCCGGAAGCGGCGATGCGGCGCTCGACGCCGCCGCCCTCGAGGCCGCGCGCAAGATGATATTCGCGCCGGCGACGCGCCCCGCGCCCGGGAAGAAGGAGCCCCAGAAGGTGGCCGTCTACCTCGACGTCGAGGCGCGCTTCGTCGAGGCGCCGAAGTAGAGCGCGGGCACGGCGCTTGCTGTTCTCTCGATACAGATGTCGCCGCTGCCCGACCTGATGGAGAGCAACCACAAGTAACACAAGGTTTTACGCGTCGTCACGGGCGGCGGGAGACACCATGGAGAGCCCGCGATGCGGAAAATCCCGCACCTCGACTACAGCAAGACCCCATTCCTGATCATCTGGGAGACCACGCAGGCCTGCGACCTTGCCTGCGTGCACTGCCGCGCCTCGGCGCAGCCCAACCGCGATCCGGGCGAGCTGACCACCGAGGAAGGAGAGGACCTCCTGAGGCAGGCGGCAGCACTCGGCACGCCGATCTTCGTCCTGAGCGGAGGCGACCCTCTCAAGCGCGCCGACCTCTGCCACCTCATCCGCTACGGCGCGGATCTCGGTTTGAGGATGGCCACGATCCCGGCCGCCACGGAGCGGCTCACCGAGGAGGTCGTCGTCCGGCTCAAGGAAGCCGGGGTCAGCCAGATGGCCTTGAGCCTCGACTATCCCCGCGCGGATCTGCACGACGCGTTTCGCGGCGTCCCGGGCGCCTTCGCGCGGACGATGAAGGCGGTGGAGTGGGCGCACAAGCACGGGATCCCCCTCCAGATCAACACGACGCTCAGCGGCGAGTCGGATCCTTACCTGGAGGAGATGATCGATCTCGTGAAGAAACTGGGCATCGTCTTCTGGGAGGTCTTCTTCCTCGTTCCCACCGGGCGCGGCACCGCCCTGCGGGGGCTGACCGCCGAGCAGTGCGAGGAGATCTTCGAGGTCCTCTATCGCCTCCAGAAGACATCGAGGTTCCTCATCAAGGTCACCGAGGCGCCGCACTACCGCCGCTACGTCGCTCAGCGCGAGCGGGAGGAGCGCGGATCGGCCGCGCCGGCCGGACGCGCTCCCACCACGGAGCTGCCCGCCCAGCTCATCCGCACCGAGGGGCCGGGCCACAGCATCGGGTTGGCCTCCCATGGGGTGAACTCCGGCAACGGCTTCCTGTTCGTTTCCCACACCGGGGAGCTCTACCCGAGCGGGTTCCTGCCGCTAAGCGCGGGGAACATCCGCCGGCGGAGCATCGAGGAGACCTATCGCGACTCCGAGATCTTCCGCGCCCTCCGCCGCCCCGATCGGTTCAAGGGGGTCTGCGGCACCTGCGAGTTCAACGCCATCTGCGGCGGCTCGCGATCGCGCGCCTTCGCGCTCACCGGCAGCCACCTGGCGAGCGATCCCTGGTGTTCGTACCGGCCTCCACGTGCCGCCGTGAGTGTGGCGACCGCGCCTCCGGCCTGATCGACGCTCGCCGCTCCTCAGCCACGGCACGCTGCGCGGCTGCCGGCAGGTCCCGAGAGGGAGCCGCGGAGAGAGGCGCTACTGACTTGCGGTCGCGCCGTAGCGCTCCTTGTAGAACTGGTCGATCTTCCTGCGCTCCTCCGGCGACATCCCCTTCTTCCACGCGTGCTCGGGCGAGTCGAGGATGGTGCGGATCACCTTCGCCACCTCGGGATCTCCGTGCGAGGCTTCCTCGGCCTTGGGCAGGAAGTCGAAGTAGAACCGCTCGGCCACCTCGAAGAAGCCATGCCACTGCGTGTAGTCGGGCCCCTGCATGGAGACGCCCATCCGCGCGCGGCGCCCCTCGTGGTGCCAGAGACGGTAGAAGCTCCATTCCACCTCCTCGTCGAAGGGCGTGGGCGTGAGCTTGCCGCGCGCGCGGAGCGCGTTCATCACGTCCTGGGCGGGCTGGCCGAACTTCCTGTTGTACATCTCCACGGCGCTGTCGAAGGAGATGTAGAACGCCGAGACGAAGCCGGGGCCGTGGCAGTTGTGGCAGGTGTCCTTCATCGCCTCGCGGCGCTTCTCCCAGTTCTCGAGCTTCACGCTGATCACGGGGCGCAGCGTCCACGAGATGCGGGCGCCCACGTCGTGGGTCAGCGGCTGCGTGGGCGTGGCGGACATGTGGCAGGTGGAGCACGTCGGCGCCGCCGTGTAGTCCACCCCGAGCACCCACGACTCGCTCTTGAGGTTCATCTCGTCGATCTGCGTCCGGTACGCGATGCCGTGCTTCGACTCCTCGTAGATCTCGATCTGAGGGTGGTCGGGCCCCATGTGGCACTTGCCGCAGACCTCCGGCTGGCGGGCCATGGCCTTGCTGAAGGCGTGCCGCGAGTGGCAGGCGGAGCAGGCGCCCCGGGAGCCGTCCAGGTTGACGCGGCCGATGCCGGTGTTCGGCCACGTCGTGGGGTCGAGCATCGGCTTGCCGCTCTGGTCCTTCTTCACGCGGCCGTCGGCCTCCTTGAGGAGCGCCACCGTCGATCCGTGACACTGCCAGCAGCCGTTCGCGGCGATGATGGGCCCTTCGATGACCTCGCCCAGGACGTTGTCGAGGCTCCCGATGAACTGCGTTGCCTTCGAGTGGTGAGAGCGCTCGAACTCCTGGGCGATCACGTCGTGGCAGGTCGCGCAGTCGCCGGGGCTGACGACCGTCGCGATGGTCTTCCCCTCGTGCGTGTAGGCGTCCTGGTCCTCCGCCGCGGCGCGGTGGCACTCGTAGCACCCGACGCCCGCCGCGGCGTGCCGGCTTTTAGCCCACTGGGCGGCGATCACCGGCGTCTTCTGCTCGTGGCAGCGGAGGCACGCGGCGGATTCCTCTTCCACGGCCGGTTTGGCTTTGGGGGCCGCTGGCTGCCCGGCTCCCTCCGCCCGCGCAAGTGGCGGAAGCGAGAACAGGAACGAGATCGCGCACAGCAGGAGGCTTCTTGAGACGAGAGTCATAGACCACCTCATTCGCGGGCCAAGGTTCCGGTGCCGCCGGGGTCGTGATGATGTCGGCTCAGAAGCCGACCGTCAACATCACGCAGGCCCAGTGGGAAGGGCTGACCGTCGTCGCCACTCTTGCGACTCCAGGCAGCTTCTTGAGGTTTTTCTCGACGCCGAAGGCGCAGAACGGACACGCGCGGCCGGGAGCGTCAGGGGCCTGGTACCGGGGCAGTCTTCAAGGTCGCGCAGGGGCCGGGTGTTGGCCCGGAGGGATCAGCGATCAGACATCCCGGCGGGACGCAGATATCATCGCAGCCGGGCCTCGATGGTCAGGGTCGCGAATTCACTTTCCCAATCGGCCTCGCCTCCGGACAACCTTCGCAGATCGGTTCCTCGCACAAGCCAGCGCCCGGCATGATCAAGCTGGAAGGAGGCGAATGCCGGGCCAGAAACGATCGTCGCAAGGGCGAGAAGTCCCGACCTGAACGCTCGCTTCATCAACCCGCTCCCCGTTGCAGAGGCCCCCACGGCGCGTTCGTGGTTACTTGCTGGCGGCTGCGAGGAGCACCTCCCGTGCCATCATCTTTCCATCCTTCTCGACCGCGGTGATCACGACACGTTCGCCGACCTTCACATCACCGGCCGTCGTCTCGGACTTCCCGCGGAGGAACTTGGTCTCGCCGTTCAACAAGATCGTCGTCTTGTGCTCATCCTTGGCCGTGACCTCGATGTGTTTCGCATCGACGGCCGCCACGGTGCCCATGACCTTGTGGCCGTGGCCCTCGTGGGCCAGGAGCGGTCCAGCGACGAGCAACGCGACGGCGAACGCCAGAATCACAGCGACTTTCCTCATGCCGTGTTCCTCCTGATACTTGTTCAATGTTCGTGAACCGTTTTTCCCTGGGGCGGCTCTCCGCCCTCGAGAAATCTGCGTGTCTCTTCCTCCTCTGCAAGCTCCTCGCGGGTCTTGGGATTCGCCTCCTTCATCGCATCCACCTCCTCGGGGGTGATCTGCGGCAGATGCCGGATGAAGTGAACGAGTTCCCAGGACTGGCGATCATCTTCCGGTGTGTCCTGGCCCCAGGCCGGCATTCCCGTCAGCCGGATACCGTTCTTGATGATGTAGAAGATCTCGCCGTCTGCGAGGCTCTGCGTGCCCCCGGAGGACATGTCCGGCGCTTTGGGATAGAGGTTCCGGCCCATTGCGGTCTGCCCGCGTCCGTCGTTGCCATGGCACAGCGAGCAGTGGTCCGCGAAGTGGGCCCGCGCCTCCGACAACGCCTGTTCCGTGAGCGGCACGGGATTCCGGAGCTCGCGAGCGCCTCTCGGAAGAGCGTGACGGCGCATGCGCCGCGCGATGAACGCTTCGATAGCCATCGGCTCGTCCCTGGCGCTGAATCCGTGCGTCCACGACGGGAACATGACGATCACCCCTCCCAGGCCCAGCACGGCGAGGACCAGCACCAGCATCCAGACTCGCACTCTCATAGGCTCAGGCGCCCCGACATGGCCGCTCCCGCTTCTCCCCGCTCAGTGCTTCGGGACCAGCTTCATCCCGCACTTTGGACACGCGCCGGGCTTCGACGAGATGATTTCGGGATGCATGGGACACACGTACTGGGCCGAGACGCCCGCCTCCCCGGACGCGTGGCCGGAAGCGGAATCGATCTCGCCCTCGGGAGAGGCCACCGTGCCCGGTGGGTTCGGGTACCAACCCGCATCCTCATCGCCAGTAATCTCGTCCCGGACCTTGAGGATCGTGAACATGCCTCCCATCCCGATGGCGCCGAAGGGCCCCTCTCCGGCCATCATGGGCAGCGTGTTCGGCGGCCCCTGCATGTGCATCTCGGCCATCTCGTGCATCCCCGTTTCCCCCATCGCCATGTAGTTGGGCAGGACATCTTGGATCTTCTCGTCGAGGCCCGCCTGGCTGACCCCGATGAGGTTGGGGAACTCGTGATCCATCGCGTTCATGGGATGATGCCGCCGGTGGCAGTGCAGCGCCCAGTCTCCGGAAGTGGCCACAAACTCGACGTCGCGCGTCTGCCCGGGCGCCACCAGAACCGTCGTCTCCGGCCACTGGGCCGAAGGCGGGATGTCTCCGCCGTCCGTCGCAACCACCTTGAACGAGTGCCCGTGCAGGTGGATCGGGTGGGATTCCTGCCCGACATTGCCGATGCGGATGCGGACGCGGTCGCCCTTCCGCGCGACGAGCGGCTCCGTGCCGGGAAAGGCGCGGCCGTTGAACGTGAAGATGTTGAAATCAGTCATGACGTTGGGGTTCGGCGTCGCTGATCCTGGCTGAACGAACCACTCGTTCAGGAAGATGGCGAAGTCCCGGTCGATGCTCGGCTCCCGCTTCCTCGGATGGATGACAAAGAAGCCCATCGTGCCCAGTCCAATTTGCACCATCTCGTCGCCGTGGGAATGGTACATCTGCGTGCCGTGCTGCTTCAGGGTGAACTCGTAGACGAAGGTCTCCCCTGGAGGGATCCCTCTCTGGTTCAGACCCTGCACGCCATCCATCCCGCTCGGAAGGAGGATCCCGTGCCAGTGGACCGCCGTGGCTTCAGGCAGCTTGTTCGTCACGTAGATGCGGACCCGGTCGCCCTCCACGGCTTCGATGGTCGGTCCCGGCGTCTGGCCGTTGTAGCACCAGGCATTCACGACCATTCCCGGCGCGATCTCGTGCTTGCACTCTTCGACGACCAGGCGGAACACCTTGGCTCCATCGACCATCTCCCAGGGGAGAGTGCTGCCGTTGGGCGTGATGACCGGCGTGTAGGGCAAGCCGGACGGGCGTGACTGACGCGCCCCCGCGGGATGCGTCCCGGTCTGGACGCCCTGGGCCCGCACGGCCGGACCCACGGCCAGAGCCAGGCTGAAGGAGAGAAGCAGGAACGGGTGTTTCATCACCTATCACCTCCGTCATGGTGGCCGGGACTCTCAACAGTCTCCTCCGAATGCCCTGAGAATTCGGGCGTTCCCGCGGCCGAGTCGGCGGGTTCGACAGCCTCCAGACGTCCACCAAGCACCCGCTCCAGCTCCGACCTGCCGATCCAGTAGTCCCTCACCGCCTCGATGTACTCGCGGCGGGCCATGATCTCGTCCTGCTTGGCCATCAGGAGCTGGAACGGACCCAGCAGCATGTAGTTGTAGTGCTGTTGCGAGAACCCGACGATCCGCTGGCGCCTCGGCACGATGACATCACGGTAGTACTCAGCCTTCGCGCGGGCGGTCTCAACGCGGTTTCTGACGGAACGGACCTCGGCCCGGACCTCGACGGCCAGCGCCGCATAGCGCTGCAGGTTCTGCCTCAACAGCGCCTCCGCCCTCGCACGGGCGGGACGGCCGCGGTTGTACAGCGGCAGGGGAACCTCGATGGCGGGCCCCGTGGTGTTTTTCCCCTCGGGCTCCCGCTCTTGATGCACGCCGAGTGCGATGTCGCCGATCGCGTTCGCTCGTGCCAGCGGGAGCGCGCGCGCGGCAACCTCGATTTCTTGCTTCGCCACCATGAGGTCCAGTCGCTGGGAAACGGCCAGTGATTCCATGCCCTCCAGGCCCGGCTCCGCGGGCGGCAGCTCAGGCAGCGCCGCGGCGATGCGCCAATCGGTCTGCGGCCCCCACAGCCCCATGAGGCTGTTGAGGCGCTCGCGCTCGTTGAAGGCCTCGCTCTCCGCCTGCGCCAGATCGACCTTCGCCTGCTCGTAAAGGGCCTGCTGGTTCTCGAGGTCAAGATCGGAGATGTTGCCGGCTTCGTGCTGCCTGACGGCCAGCTCCGCGGCGACTCGGGCCGCTTCGAGGACCTCCCCGCGCATCGCGACGACCTGCTCCGCGGCCTGCGCGCCATAGAAGGCTCCACGCACCTCGGCCACGAAGCTCAGCATGTCGTCGGCCGCCCGAAGCTTGGCTGGCTGGAACGTGGCTTCGGCCAGCCGGCGCCGCATGCGGATCTGGAGGAGATCGAGGAAGGCCTGTGTGACCGACAGCTCGAACGGCCGCGCGGGCCTTCCAGGAAACCGGAGCTCGCCACTGAGTATGGGATTGGCCGGCAGACCGGCCTGCACCATATCCGCTCGAGCGATCTCCAGCTCCTCGAACGTCGACTGCAGACGGCGGTTCACCAGCAGGGCCACTTCCACGGCGTGTTCCGCCGTCAGCTCACCCTCGAGGATGGTCCGGACTCGTTCCATCACGGACGCTTCCGGTGTCGGCTGCTGGTCCCAGTTCACCTGGAACCCCGAGCGCTGCCGGACGGTCTCCTGGACCTCCTGGACACCCGAGGCGCCGCGCATCGAGGAGCATCCGACAGGGAGCCCCGCCAGCGCCACCAACGCGGAGAAGAGCAGGCGCCGCATCATTGCGGTGCCTTCCTCTCGACCAGCCTCATGCCGCAGAGCGGACACCTTCCGGGCTCTGTCCGGCTGACGGCGAGGTGCATCGGGCAGACGTATCTTGTTTTGGAAACAGGCGAGGCGGACTTGCCAGCAGGAGCCTCGTTCTCGCCGGGCGGCCGGCCAGCCTCCCCCGCATGCTGGTGGCCGCCATGAGCAGGCATCGTCTCAGGCCGATCTTTCATGCCCTCCTCTGAGTCATGAGGGTGCGATTCTGCCTGAGCCGGCGACGTCGAGCCCGTCCTGACCCCATCCTGCGGATCCTCCTGGAGAGCGGCCCGCGGCCGGACGTAGGTGGCCTCGGGCGCGTACGGGCTCGCTGGGTGCTCGGCGGGCGTCGGCTGGATCGTGATGCGGCCGGCACAACCGCTCGCGAACAGGGACCCTGAGATCAGCAGCGGTACATACCGTCGCACGTCAACCTCCGTCCTGACTCACTCGCCTGAGCAGCGTCACCAACAGCGCGACTCTGTCCTGGGGCCCTGGGTTATCGGGGCCGCGCCGCCCGCTCCGCGCTTCGCGGTCTGCGCCAGCTTCCATCAAGCAGGCGTAGAGTGCCAGCAGGGTGGACAAGCACGCAGGTTAGAACACCAAGCCCGTAATCACGCTGACAGACTCGCTGTCGAAGATTAAGGTCGGATTAAGACCGCCGGGTCCTGGCAAGAACCTTCAGACACCGGAGGATCTAGAATCCCCCGTGACGCCGCCCGGTGAGGCTGCCGAGGCCCGATCCCATGCGCATCTTAGTGGTGGAAGACGAAAGGAAGCTCGCAGGGATCCTCCGGCAAGGGATGGAGGAACACGGCTACGCCGTCGATCTAGCCCGCGACGGGCATGAGGCCCTGCAGCTAGCCCTCGGTACCGACTATGACTGCATCATCATGGACCTGATGCTGCCCCTGCGGGACGGCGCCGAGGTCTGCCGGGAGATGAGGCGCCGCGGCCGCAAGACCCCCGTGCTCGTCCTGACCGCGCGTTCTGCCACTGACGACAAGGTCCGACTCCTCGATCTGGGCGCAGACGATTACCTGACCAAGCCCTTCGCTTTCGCCGAGCTGCTGGCGCGGATCCGTGCGCTCCTGCGACGGGGGCCGGTGGAACCGCACACGATCCTCCGTGTGGCCGATCTGGAGCTTGATCCGGCCGGCCGGAAGGTCAGGCGCGGGGGACAGGAGATCCCGCTCACCTCGCGGGAGTTCGCTGTCCTCGAGTACCTCATGCGGCACCGGGGAAACGTGGTGACCCGCAGGATGATCGCCGATCACGTCTGGAGCCTCGACTACGAGGGCGGCTCCAACATCGTCGACGTTTACATCAACTACCTCCGAAGGAAGGTCGATCAAAGCTTCCTGGTGAAGCTGATCCACACGGTACGGGGAACCGGCTATTCGGTGCGGGAGCCGTAGATGCCCGGGTTCGTCCATTCCATCCGGTTCCGGCTGACCTGCTGGTACAGCGCAATCCTCGCAGTGGTCCTCGTCGGCTTCGGCGGCGTCCTGTACGGAGTGCTCAGGTATCAGAGCCTCCACCATCATGACGACTCCCTCCGCGGAGCGGCCCGGGCGGTCGTGTCCGTTCTCGGGCGTCAGCCGGACTGCGCCGAGCTGACGGCTGATCAGATCAGCGACCTGGGGCGTCTCGACCGCCTGGTCCTCGTCCATGAGCTTGCCGGCGAGGGCCAAGTCTTCTATCAGTCACCCGGCCTCGACCCCGCACTGCTTCCCAGGACCCAGACCGACTTCAAGGAGCTTCTCTCCGAACCCGAGTCATTCCGGACCCTCGAGACTCCAGATAGGGCCATGAGGATCTACTCCGTCCGGTACACCACGCAGACCGGGCGGGTTGGAGCCGTCCGCGTCGTTGACTCGCTCGGGAACCTCCGGGAAGGCCTCGCCGCCCTGCGATGGGCTCTCTTTCTGCTGATACCGGCTTCCATGCTTTTCGCGGGCGGCGGCGGCTACTGGCTCGCCGGTCGCACCCTCCGCCCCGTTGACGAACTCACCCGGCTGGCACGTGAGATCGAGGCGACAAACCTAAGCCGGCGCCTTCCCGCACCTCGAACAGAAGATGAGCTCGGGCGCCTCGTTGACACGTTCAACCAGATGATCGGCCGGCTCGAGGGGGCTTTTGAATCGATGCGCAGGTTCACCGCCGACGCTTCCCACGAGCTGCGGACTCCTCTGACCATCATGCGCAGCAGCATCGACGTCGCCCTGGAGCGCGAACGCAAGCCCGAGGAATACCGTCGGGTCCTGACGGAGCTGCTTGAGGAGGTTCTGCGGATGGGCCGGATCGTAGGCGACCTCCTGTTGCTGGCGCGCGCGGATGCGGGCGCGCTTGAGCTCCACCGTGAGCCGCTCCGGCTGGACGAGCTGACCGCCGAAGCCGTCGATGCCATGAGGCCGCTTGCCGAGGCCCGTGGGGTGACGCTATCGCTGGATCGCCCAGGGAGCCTGGAGCTTTCAGGCGACGAGCGATGGCTGCGCCAGATGCTCTACAACCTGATCGACAACGCGATCAAGTACACGAGGGCCCCGGGCCAGGTGCGGGTGGGTCTGGAGTCCCGCGACGGTTCTGCCATGCTGCACGTGACGGACAGCGGCCCGGGAATCCAACCCGAAGAGCAGTCCCGTATCTTCGAGCGCTTCTACAGGACTGGCAGATCACGTGGCGATGCTTGCGGAGCGGGTCTCGGCTTGTCGATTGCGCTCTGGATCGCCCGATCCCACGGTGGCGACATCCACGTTGACAGCCGTCCGATCGAGGGAACTACTTTCCGTGTTGTCCTGCCGCTTCCTGCCCGCGAGGATCCCGGCGCTCGCTCATAGGGCCGGGATTCCTGGCACGGGCGCCCTGTCCTTGTCAGCGATGCAAGGACGGTGGAAGAGAACAGGGACGCTTTCGGGCTGAGCTTCACCAGAGAATCATCCGGCCCCCTCCATCGGCGGACCCTTCGGGCGCAGGACCCAATGGGAGGGACCGCCGTTCCTCAGAGCGGGATGATGTCGGCTCAGAAGCCGACCGTCAACATCACGTAGGCCCAGTGCGAAGGGTCGTCGCCGCGGGTGTTCTCGGCGAACCGGCCCGGCGTGAAACGGCTGAATCCTCCCTCCAGGGAGGCCTTGTCCCTCAGTGAGAACCGGTACGTGAGATCGATCTCCGTCCCGACGTTCGTCCCGGACGCCCCGGTGGCGTCGAAGCCGAGGACGTTTCCGGCGGCGTCCTTCCACGGACCGCCTTTCTCGTGAAGCCCGAAGCGATGCACCTTGGCCTGTGCGAAGTGCCTCCCGGACGCCACCGAGACGCCGGCGTAGGGGCTCACGATGTTGCGCCACCCCTCGAGATCGGCGTACCCGTAGTGGAGGTGGTTGGTCGGGAAGAAATTGAAGAACTCCTGCCGCTCGCCGTCGGTGGAGTCTTCGTCGCCGGTGGCGTAGTCGTAGCCGGCGAAGGCCCGCGTCTTCGTCTTCTCCCCCCCGGTGTACCCGCCCTGCGCGGCGAAGGCCGCGGCGGAGAGATCGTCGCCCCGGAACTCCCCCGCCTCCACCACCGCCTCCACGTTGAGGTCGAAGCGCCCGAAGCGCTCCTTCATCCGGCCTCCGAACGCGTCGATCCGCGTCGTGCCCAGGGCTCCCGTCTCGCCCGCGAGGCCCAGGCTCTCGGCGAACTCGAGCCAGTAGGCACCGTACTCGGCTCCCTTGCGGACGCCGGCCTGATACTCGACGCCGAAGAGGTCGCTGCCCTCCGTGGCGCCCGCGGCGGCGGTGTTTGAGATCCTCGCGACGAAGGCATCCAGGAAGAACCGCTCCCGGGCGAGGCGGACCTTCACGCCGTCGAAGGCCCGGCCCACGTTGTTCCAGCCGAAGTTCCCCATCAGGCGGTGCTCGCCGTAGAAGATCTCCTGCCTCCCCGCCGTCACGCCGAGGCCCTTCACTCCCGTCTTCTTGATCTCCAGGTAGCCCTGATGGATGTCCAGGTTTCGCTCGTTGGTGGAGGTGGCCACCGGGGCGGTGGCCGACTCCTCGCCGGCCTCACGCGAATCCTGCGCCTGCATGAAGACCCGGTACCCTTCGGCGATGTCCACGACGAATCCTAGGCGCAGCCGTATGAAGCCGTCGCGCAGATCGTCGTCGGAGGCGCTGTCGAGATCGAAGTTGTCGCGCCACTCGGGACGGAACCGCGCCTCGCCCGAGATGGACCACTTGACGCCCTCGGCCTTCTCCTGCGTCGCGGCGCCTCCGGGGATCAGCGTGAGCGCACCCAGAAGGCAAGTTGCTGCTCTCATGGCTCGCCGCATGGACACCTCACGCGCCCGTATCTTGGCGCCTCCTCGGAGGCGCCGGGATGATCTGCGTCATACGGCCGGCTCACGGCGGGGCAGGGAGACCACGGGGCAGTAGAGCCCCTTGATTTCCCGGCGCCACCAATCTCCCGTCGCCCGGCGCTCGGCGGCGTTCGTGAAGGCGTAGTCGTAGAGCACCGCGCGGATGTAGCGGGGAGGCGCCTCCGGGAAGGGGTTCACTTCCATGAGGGCGAGGACTTCGGGGGATCCTTGAAGGAGCCGGACCAGGAAGTCCCGCAACCACGGCTGCCTCCTGCACTCCGAAAGCGCGGCGAACCACATCTGCCAGTCGAGCCGCGGCTGATGCGGCGCCACGAAGCGCGGGGGCCGCGAGGGCGTTCCCGGTTTCCACTTGAACTCGTAGGGCAGCCACGTGGTCCCGTTGTTGCTCCCTTCGACGATGATCTCCGGCCGCGTCGTGGTCATCGCCGCGAACAGCCCGTAGGCATTGACCACCCTGAACGGAGCCTGCGCCTGCGCGACCCATTCGAGCGGAGCCGGCCAGCCTACCCTCACGCCGATCCTTCCGGCCGCCTCCACGACGGAGATCAGCGTCACCACCGCGGCGGCCGCCCAGCCGCAGCGTGCGGCCCAGATCCCGAGGCGGCCGCGCCGCGGGCCCGGCGCCGGAGCGCCTCTCTCCCGGAAGCGTGCGGGCCACACGCCGTCGTCGAGGACGGCCACGCAGAGCGCGACGGTAAGGAGGTTGAAGAAGGCGTAGTTGCCCGTCGCCGCGAGGACGGCCTGGAATCCCGCGAGCATCCAGAAGGAGAGAAGCCGCGGCCGCCTCGGCGCGAAAACGAGGAAGGGGACGGCCAGCTCCGCGAAGAACATGATCAGGACCGACGCCTTCTGGAAGGCGCCGGGAAGCTGGTGAACGTACCAGGACGTCCACGCCGGCAGCGGCTGGGTCTGGTAGTGGTATTCCAGCGCCGTGAGGCCGCGCCACGTGGCATCGCCGCTCGCGAGCTTCACGACGCCGGAGGAGAAATGCAGCCGGAACACCAGCCAGCGCATGAGCCACCATGCGGAACGGGGCGGCTCCGAGGGGCAGGGAAGCCGGCAGCGCGCCCGCCACGGCGCGAGGAATACGGCCAGGAAGCCGGCTTCCAGGAGCAGCGCGTCCCACTGGAAGCTCAGGAACGTCCGGCATACGGTGGTGAGCGAGAGATAAAAGGCCCAGAGGACGATCAGGCACGGCGCGGGAGCGATCCCGATCATCAGCAGAAGGGAGACGGCGGCCCCTCCCCCGCACAGAAAGTGAAGGAACCCGTCGCCGGAAGAGATCCAGCACAGTGTCGGCGCGAGCCAGTAGCCGGCCGTCCCCACCTGGCGGGAGACGGCCGCAAGGAACGGCTCGGCGGGCAGGATCCCGTTGCGACCGGCGAGTCCGTCGATCTGGACCCACAACGACAGGAACGCGACCAGGTACACCAGTCCGAGAGATCGCAGCAGCACACAGCGCGTGAGGGCGTGACGGGGCCGATCGATCCGGGCGCCCCACAGCAGCCGCGTCAGTCTCGAGAAGAGCACCCGGTGCCGCGCCACGAGGCGGTAGCACCCCTCGGCCACGGCGCGCGCGAGGGGGACGCGTTCGTAGATCCGGAGCGCGAGCCGGCCCGGAGGCCTGAAGGCCAGGGCCCGGAAGACCGCCTCCGCCCCGGAGGAGATCCGGCCGTCCGACTCCACAAGATGGACGGCTCTCTTCAGCGCTTCGAGCGGGATCTCGGGGAACCGGTCCTTCGACTCCTGGTAGGGTTCGTAGTCGATCCTCTCTCCCGTAGCGGCGCGCCACCTCTCGATCCACAGACGGCAGAAGCCGCAGTCCCCGTCGTAGAGCATGACGGGCCTTTGCTCCGGAGGGGTGGCCGTTCGGGCGGTGCTCACCGGTGGTTTTCTCCTTCGTCGGGCCGAGGAACTCTACCGCACGGACCGCCGCCCTACCTCGCTCCGCCCCCGCGGGCTAGAATGCGGCTGTCATGAAGGACGTCTACGCGGACATCGTCGCGCTCATCGGCCGCACGCCGGTCGTCAGATTGAACAGGATGGGCCGCGACACGGGTGCCGCCATCTACGCCAAGCTGGAGTACCTCAACCCGGGAGCGTCGGTGAAGGACCGGATCGCGGTCCAGATGATCGCCGACGCAGAGGCTTCCGGGAAGCTCAGGCCCGGGGGCACCATCGTCGAGTGCACCTCCGGCAACACCGGCATGGGCCTCGCGCTGGTGGGCGCGGCCCGCGGCTACAAGAGCGTCTTCGTCATGCCCGACAAGGTGAGCGCCGAGAAGGTCAAGGCGCTGCGGGCGTTCGGAGCCCGCGTGGTGACCACGCCGACGGCGGTCCCGCCCGAGGACCCCCGCTCGTACTACCTCGTGGCACGGCGCATCGCCGCCGAGACGCCCAACGCGTTCTTCGCCAACCAGTACGAGAACCTCTCCAACCCTCTCGCCCACGAGAGGACCACGGGACCCGAGATCTGGGATCAGATGGGAGGCGACCTCGACGCCATCGTCGTCGCCTCCGGCACGGGCGGCACCATCACGGGCATCGCCCGCGCGGTCCGGAAGCACAAGCCATCCGTCAAGATGGTGTGCGTCGATCCGGTGGGGTCGATCTACTACGAGTATTGGCGCACCGGAAAGATCCCGAAGATCTTGAAGACGTACAAGGTCGAGGGGTTCGGCGAGGACTTCATGCCCGGCTCCATGGACTTCTCCGTCGTGGACGAGGTGGTGCAGGTTTCCGATCAGGAGTGCTTCCTCACCGCGCGCGAGCTCACCCGGAAGGAAGGGCTCTTCACCGGCGGATCGGGCGGCGGCGCCGTGGCGGGGGCCATCAAGTACGCGCGCGCGCACCCAGAGGCGAAGACCATCCTGGTGCTGCTTCCGGACTCGGGATCGCGCTACCTCAGCAAGCTCTTCGACGACGACTGGATGCGGGAGAACTCCTTCTTCGACGAGGGGGGCCGCCACGGCACCGTGGGCGACCTGGTGGCCCGGAGACAGCAGCCGCTGGTGTCCGCCGCTCCGGGCGACAGCGTTCAGGCGGTCATCCGCGTCATGAAGACGCAGGGCATCTCGCAGGTGCCGGTCCTGGAAGCGGAGCGCCTACTCGGGATCATCGCGGAGGTGACGCTCCTCAAGGCCATGCTCGAGGACCCCGCCGCGATGGAGCGGCCCGTGGGGGACATGGTGGCCCACACCTACACGATCGTGACGCCGGACGTCCCCGTCGGGAAGCTCGCCTCCATCTTCACGTCCGGCCGCGTGGCGCTGGTGCAGGAAGACTCCCGGATCACGGCCGTCATCACCAACATCGATCTGATCGACTACCTCGCCTGCGCGCTGGGTTGAGATTCTGCGCGGCAGGAGCGGGGGGCTGAAGACCCGCCATCGCCTCTTTCCACGGCAGCCGAGACGAACCCGAGGGGGGAAGGTATGGAGGTGGAGCAGTCTGCGTCGATCAGGTCTTGTGATCGGCGGGCTTCGTTTCAAACGCGCCCGCGCGATAGGCCAGCACCAGCACTTCCTCCAGCCACGCCAGCCTCTGTGCCGGCGTGGCGGCGAGAGTCGATTCCAGCAGCTGCTGCCGCGCTCCTTCCCAGGTGGCATCCCAACGATCGTCGGAATCGGAGCGGTCGGTCCTCATCGTTCTACTTTCTGGCTTTCAGGATGGCCTCGAGTCGCACGATGTCCGCCTGGTCCTGCGGCCGTCCTGCCAGACGCTTCAAGTGGATCAGGTCGGGGACCGACGCAACCCGCACGGTCGTATTCTCGAGCTCGAACTTCTCGGAGCGTGACCACAGCTCTTCGAACGGCACAGGATGGTCGACGAACAGATCGACGACCCGCATCGGGTTCAAAGGGTCGAACATCGAAAACACTTGCATCCCGCGATCGCGGATCCACCCTTCGCGAACCGATCGATCGGCGAAGTCCCTCGGGTTGACCGGGACCCTCGGGCGCAGCCCCATCCCCACCAGCGCCTCGATGGCCCGCAGGGGCTGCCCCTCGTCGAGGTCCACCACCAGGTCCACGTCTGCGGTCAGGCGGGCATGGCCGTGCAGCACGACGGCCAGACCACCAACCACGACGTAGCGGACGCCGGCATCGTTCAGCGCCTTGAAAACCGGCTCGAAGAGCGCCATGCGCGGAGTCTAGCCTACTCCTTCTCCTCGGTGTGGACGGACCTCGCTTCGAGCCTGATCCGAGAGAAGAGGCTCTCTGTGGACTCCCTCAAGAGTGCGGGCCGCGATGCTTCTCGGCGGCTGGCGCGGGCGAGAACCCCATCTTCAGCCCGATCTCCAGCGTGCGGGGAGGGCCTGCCTGACCGACGGGACGGCTGAACTCGCGCGACGTCACGGCGCCGTCCACGGGGCCCCCGTTGAAGCGGTTCAGCAGGTTGAAGACCTGGAGGAAGACCTCGCCGCTTCCCTTGCCGCCACGGACCGGGAAGACCTTCGACAACCGGGTGTCCACCTGCACGAAGAACGGCTCCTCGAGCGAGCCGATCCGGGTGAGGCCGGCCCGACCTCGCAGGGCGTTGACGCTCGCCAGGCTGGTGTCGGCGCCCGTGTTGCGTCCCACGCCGGGCGGCCGATCCGACGTGATGCCGTCCAGGTTCTCGTCGCGGCCGGTGGTGACGTTGAAGGGCGCGCCGGAGGCGGCCTGGATCACGCCGGACGCCCTCAGTCCCATCCAGGGGAGCCCCGACGCGCCGGCGAGGACGAGGCGGTGCCTGCGATCGGAGTCCGATCGACCTCTCTCCATCGAGAGATCGTCCGAGGCGGGGACCACGGGGAGCCCTCCCCTGTAGGCGTTGGGCGGCAGCGCGATCCCCCCCTTGAGCGGGTCCGGCCCGAGGTCCAGCGCCTTGGACCAGGTGTACGAGACGCTGTACCAGCGTGCCTCCCCGCGCCAGCGCCAGCCCAGATCGAGCCCCGTGTACCAGGACCTCCCCTCGGTGACGAAGGCGGCGATGGATCCCACGTTCGGATCGCGATGGACGGGGATCACGAGCGCGTTGGGATCCGGGTTCACCACCGGGTTCAGGTCCCGGAGCAGCACTTGGTGATATCCGAGGGCCCGCGTGACGTTCGCGCTGACGCTGCCGTGAGTGCCCACGGCCCTCTCGCCGCCGAGGCTGTACTGCACGGAGTAGGGCGTCTCGAGGCGGCTCCCGGTGGAGAAGAAGAGCGTCAGTTGCCGGGGGAAACCGAGCGCCTGCTTGACCGCCTGGACACCGAACTGCTCCACTAGGTCCTCGTTGATCTCGAACGTGAACCCCTGGGGGAACGTGAGGCCGATGCGCGTGCCCGACGTGATGGCGGCCACGGCGGGGAAGCCGAGCACGAGCTTGTCGTAGAAAATCCCCGCGCCTCCACGGATCACCGCCCTGCCCGAGGGATCGGGCGTGAAGGCGAATCCCACGCGCGGCGCGATGTCGTTCCGGTCCCGCTCCGCCCCGCCGTTGTCGATGCGGGAGCGGATGCGCGTCCCGGAGGGGAGCTGGAAGGTGTTCAGGTCGTAGCGCACGCCGTAATCCAGGAGCAGCCTCTCTCCGGCCTGCCACGCGTCCTGAAGGAATACCCCGACGCGCGTGTCGTCGAGGGTGGCCGAGGGCCTCCCCTCGATGAGCTGGTACACGAAGGGGTAGGTTCCGATGAGCCCCGGCTCGTCGATCACGCCGTCGCCGTCGTCGTCCACCCCGACGTTCCCCGGGCAGGGGATCGGGGCGAACGGGTCGTTGGGGTCCACCTGGGAGATGAGCAGGTCGCCGCAGTCTCCCGCCTCGAAGGGGAGGTCGGTGTCGTACAGGAAGTTGCCGCTGGGGTTGAACCGGGTCCGGATGCGCGTCTGCGAGCGCGCCAGATCGATCCCGGCCTTCGGCGTGTGCCGGCCGGCGCGCCAGGTGAGGTTCTCCACGATCTGGAGCAGATCCTCGCCGCGGTCCTGCCGGTTGAGGTTGTTGCCGCCGAACGTCCCCGAGGGGCGCTCCACGCCGGGACGGTCGGAGTTGGCGGACTGTTCGAACGACGAGGTGCCCACCAGCACCCGGACCTCGTTCATCAGGGTGGGCGAGATCACCGAGGTCAGGGAGGCAGCGATCTGGAAGTCGCGCTCGTCCAGCTCGAACCCCGTCTCCGGGGTGGTCTCGCCGCCCACGTTGAGGCCGCCCGTGGTGCGGTCGTCGGCCGACAGCCTCAGCATGAGAGTGTGCGCGGGAGCGAGGTTGAAGTCGCCCCGGAGGAACAGGTTGTCGTCGCGGCTGGGGGCCACCATCCACCCGCCGGAGCGGCCGTCCCTTCCCACGCCGGTGTACGGGACCACGTCGTCGGACTGCTGGTGCTCGTAGGCCACGAAGTAGAAGGCCCGGTCGCGCTGCAGCGGTCCCCCGAACCTGAATCCCGTCTGGAAGCGCCCGCTCGTCTCCTGGAGCCCTTCCCGCTGCGGCAGCGACGAGACGAAATGGCCCGCGGGGTTCAGCCCGCCGGCCACGCCCTGGAAGAAGACCTCGCCCTGCGGGTCGTTCTCTCCCCTTTCGGTGATGATGTTGAGGATCCCGCCGCCCGCGCGGCCGAACTCCGGCGCGTACTGGCGGGTGAGGACCACGAACTCGCGGATCACCTGCTGCGAAAAGTAGCCGTTGAGCGTGGTGCCGCTGGTCCTGTCGTTGTTGTCCAGGCCGTCCACGAGGAAGGAGTTGGCGCGGCCCGACTGGCCGTTGACGACGAACACCGACCCGCGCTCGCCGTAGAAGTTGCCGGGGGGCGTGGGCCGGACCGAGGCGTCCAGGAGCGCGAGATCGGTGACGACCCTGCCCGCCAGGGGAAGCTCATCGGCCTGGCCTCCCTCCACGCGCAGCTCGCCGCCCGTCCTGGCGGTGTCCACCAACGGAGGCACCGAGAACACCGTCACGGTCTCGCTGAGCGCCGGGCCGACCGTGAAGTCGAGGATCAGCGTCTGCTGCAACCGCAGGGTCACGACGCGCGCCTCGCCGGCGACGCCGCCTTCGATCCGCCCCCAGACCTTCCACGTCCCAGGCTCGAGGAGATCGATCCGGTAGCGCCCCTCCGCGTCCGCGACGGCCGTCCGCACGGCGCCCGTGGATTCGGACCGCGCCTGCACCACGGCCCCCGGGAGCGGGGATCCCTGCTGCGTCCGGATGGTCCCCGTGATGGCCGCCGTGGTGGTCTGCGCCCACGCCTGCGGCAGGCACAGCGCGGCGGAGGACATCAAGACGAAGAGGCGGATGGCTCCTCCCGCCCTCGACACCAGGCTCCGCCCTCTCACCGTCCGCGGTGGTTCCGGCGCCCCGTTCCGCCCGTCCCTGGGGTCGCCCCTCCGTGCACTCACCGCCCGTAGTGGCCCCAGGGCCCTGTCCCGCTCGCTCCGCGGGTGACCACCAGGAAGTAGGTCTGGGAGGGGTTCCCCGTCCAGCACGTCTGGAGGCCCACGTCGGCCACGGTCGTGAAGCCCGCGTCCGAATCGGCCGTGTTCGAGCCGAGGATCCGGTAGCCGGTGACGCAGGGATCGGGTGAGGGGTCCCAGCAGATCTCGATGTCGCCGGACGCATGGTCCACCGTCACCCCAGTGACCTCCGCCGTGAGCGGGCACGCCGTCGTGGAGAGGACCTCGATGGGATAGACGAAGTTCGGGTCGCCCGAGACCTGCGTGGGATAGAGGAGGCTCTCGTACGTCGTGGACGTCAGCGTCGAGGGGTCGGTGAACGTGGATCTCGACGTCACCGTGAAGTAGTACGTGGTCCCGGGAGCGAGGCCGGACACGGTGGCTGTCGTGCCGGCGAAGGAGACCTGGGACGGGTTGGTCAACGAGTCGAAGGCGTAGGGGGACGTCGATCCCGAGTCGGTGTCCCAGTAGATGCGGTAGGCGTTGATCCGATGCGTGTCCAGCCCGGGGTCCCACGACAGGTTGATTGAGGTGTCCGTCATCCCCGTGACCGTGATGGAACTCGGCGGGAAGAGCCCGAACTTGAAATCGGTCTCGGCCACCGTGGTGAAAGAGGTCGTGTCGGGGACGTTCTGCGCGGACTGCAGGCGCGCCACGGTCCCCATCTGGGGCACCTGCCACAGGTAGTTGACCGTCCGCACCTCATCCAATTTGCCAAAGACCGAACAACTCGACCCTCCATAGACGCAGAAGTCGGCCACGGTGCGCACCAGAAGAGCGTTGAACGTGTGCCCCGACGGCACGGTGACCACGCCTCCCTTGAGCACGTCGGTGAACTGCTTGCCCGTGTGGGTCCCGCAGGCCTTGCTGTAGAGCTTGTCCAGGAACTGGGATGCCCCGCAGACCTGGTTGAAGATGTTCTGCTCGCAGTTGAACGGTCCCCCCTCCCACGCGTCACCCGCCTGGAAGTACCGCTCCGTCCCGTTGGGATCGAGATGCGACATCCGCCAGAGGGGAACCGGCGTGCGCGTCACGCTTCCCGACGTGACGTAGCAGAACCGGCTCTCGCCCAAGCCGAAGCCTCCGCTCACGCCTTCGTTCTGCGATCCCGCGCGCAGCCACACCGTGACGTCGCCGGGGCGGTCCTCCCGCTGCGCGACGTCGTTGACCTTCCTCAGGGTGTTGGGATCGCCGAAGTTCTTGTCGCTGCGCTCGAGCTGGCCCCCGGGGATGGCGTTAGGGTCGTAGCCGCACTGGGCGAAGTTGCACGTCTCCTGGGCGTTCACGGGCGTGGTGGTGCTGGCGATCTCGGCGCCCGTGGTGTTGCCGGAGAAGTCCCACGTGCTGGCGGCGATGAGGGCGCCGATGGTGCCGTAGCCCGCCGGGTCCAGCGACGACACCAGCGTGCCCGCGCCGCGGTCGCGGCCGTAGAAGATGTCGGTGAAGTTCGGAGAGAGCAGCTCGCTGACGTGGATCTTGAGCGTGGCCGCCGACTCGATGACCGCCTCGAGGACCGAGGCCTGCCCGGCCCCGGCACGGGCCCGCCCGTCCTCGGACGCCGGAGAGGAGATCTCGGCCGCGACGCCGAAGAGAGGATCCACCCAGCGGTGGACGAGCGCCTCGGGGACGAAGCCGCGGCTCCCCTCCGGCTCTCTGGAGATCAGCGCGCGCTGCAGCACGACCTCGCGCGGCCCCGAAGGAAGATGCAGCCAGCCGATGCCGACGACCTCGAGGTCGATCCGGAGCCGGTCCACGGCGCCGTCCTCGCGCTCTTCCACTTCCAGCGTCTCGCGGGATCCGGGGCGCAGCGCGTCCCGGAACCGGTCGGGATAGATCCAGCGGAGGGCCGCGTCGCCGCCAAGCGGGTCCGAGTAGACGGTGCGCGAGGAGCCGCGTGCGGCCGGCCCCTCCACAACTTCCTCCAGCGTGACCGATCCCGCCGCGGCGCTGATAGTCCGGACGAAGGGGGCACACCGCGCCACCGCCGAGAGATCCCATCGCGTCCTCCCCTCGGGGCGCGTGAGATCCTCCGGCGCCGTCGAGAGCACGACCTCCGAGTGCCGTGCCCGCTGCACGGAAGGGTCCCCCGCGAACGCGAGGGCCACGGCAGGCGCCGAGGTCAATCCGATGAAAAGAAGTACGGCCGGCGTGCGCGACATGATTGACCTCCGCATCCTCGACCTCCTTGCGGGCGCGACGGGCGGCGTCAGCGCCGCATCCCCAGCGCCTGTTCCGCCTCCAGCACCCACTCGGCGGCATCCGGATCGCCGCGCGCCGCGTACTCACGGCCCAAATCGAGCACGCGCCTGTACGTCCTCACGCTCCCCTCGCGGTCGCCGGTGGCCGCGAGCGCCTCGGCCAGGGCGATCTGGTTCGGCGGATAGCCGGGGTTGATGGCGACCGCCTCGCGGGCATGCTCGAGGGCGAGATCGGGATCGCCCGGTCCCGTGGGCCATCCCGGGGCCCTCGCGTACAGGAGCGCCAGCGCCCTGTCGGGCCCTCCTTCATCCAGCGATGGTTCCAATGCGGCGGCCCGCTGAAACGCCTCGACGATCTTCGGCAGGGCGTCGAGCGCCGTGGTGCGCCTCTCGCGCGCCTGGACGCCCAGAGCGGCCCCGAGCCAGTACGAGCAGGACGGCGATTCAGAGGCGTACCGCACGCACCACTGCGCGGCATGGACCGCCCCCTCCGCCGCGCGCTCACGCTCCGCGGCGCTCGTCTCGTGATCGGCAAGCCATACCCTCGCACGAGCCGCTCCCACCAACCCCTCCGCGCGGCCTCGATCGGCCTGCGCCGCTTCCAGATAGACCTCGGCCGCCTGACGGACACTCTCCAGAGTCCGGCCAGCATACAGGAACTCGCCCCTCGCGAGAAGGGATCCCACAGCCTCGGCGGGGGCTTGGAGCTTCGCGCCCGCGAGATCACCGAGCGGGGGCGGCTCCCTGAGCGCGCGGGCGCACCCCGCCGCCGCGCAGGCCATCATGAGGAAGGCCGTCAGGATGAAGGAGACGCCCCTCACCGCGCGGCGCCCGAGAGGCCGTCGAAGGCGGCGCGCAGCGCCTCCAGCGCGGCCGCGTCGCCCTCCTCGAAGCGCGTCATCCGGAGAGATCTCAGGGCCTCCGCTCCCTCCGGCCGCTCGTGCAGGTGAAGCAGCGCTTTCACGAGGGCATCGGTCGCGACGCCCTTGAGTCGATCCCCGACCGTGCAGAGGATCGTGCCCGGAAGAGGCGCCGATCGCGCGACGATCTCGAGCTCCGCCGCGAACGGGAGCGAGGGCAGGGCGGCGGACTGCTCGTGATTCAGGACCACGGCGATCTTCTCACCCGCGGCCGCGCGGCGCAGGGCTGACAGCGGCCGGCTCGTGAAGGAAATCCGCGCCTCCGCCGGCAGCGCGCCCCATCTCCCCAGGACCGGCCCGCGGACGAAGCCGGGGGAGTAGCCGGGCATGCCCGTCACCTCCCAGCCGGCGAGCGAAGCGGAGGAGGAGACCTGCCCCCGCTTCGCGACCAGGCTCCAGATCTCGTCCGATCCCGACTCCTCGACGACGCGCAGCCGTGGGCGCAGGGCGTGATCGCCGCCGTACTGGAGCAGGAAGGGAAGCGGCACGAGGGCCAGCGCCGCGTCGGATTCGCGCAGCCGCGCGATCCCCGCCTCGGCCGTCTCGAAGTAGATCGAGACGAGCGCGCCCTCGCTCCATCCCGCGGCGCGCTCGCTCGCGCGGCTGAAGCCGTCCATCGAGGGCTGCGCCTGCTCCGTGGTCCCAGGATACCCCGGCGCGCAGACGACAAGCGTCACATGCGGGGGCGGCGCGGCGCCTGCCAGGGCCGGGAGGAGGAGGACAGCGGGAAGGAAGTGGGCCAGGAAACGCCGGCGGGTCACCATGCGTCATGTTACTGCGAGCGCGCGCTCGTGCACGCGCCCGCGTCACCGCCTGGCCACTCCGAAGGCCACGAGCATGTTCGGCAGCACGACGGTGGCGGTCACGAGGCACGCGCCCACGCCCAGCAGGAGCACCGATCCGAGGCTGGCCAGCCCGCGATGGGAGGCGAGCGCAAGGCTTCCGAAGCCGATCATGGTCGTGAGCCCGGCGATGAGGATCGCCCGGCCGGTGTGGCGCAGGACGACCGTCATCCCCTCGGCCCCCTCCAGCCGCATCCGGTGGATCACGTGGACGCCGTTGTCGATCCCCACTCCGATGATAAGAGGCACGGTGACCAGGTTGGCGAAGTTGTAGGACAGCCCCAGGAGGCGCATCCCCCCCATCATCCACACGACGCCCATGACGAGAGGGACGAGGGCGAAGCCCGCCTCGCGAAAATTGCGGTAGTCGGCCAGGAGGATGAGGAGAACCAGCGCGGCCGCCGCCCCCGCGGCCAGATAGAACCCCGAGGTGATCCGCCCTGACATGCTCCGGAAGACCATCGGCCAACCGGCGGCATCGGGGGAGATGCGCCGGGAGGCCTCCACGAACCGCTCCAACGATTGCTGTTCGAAGACGGTGTGCGCGGGATGGAGGAACGCGAGGAGACGCCCCGACTTCGTGAGGAACCGCGCCCGGATCTCCTCCGGCAGGTCGGCCACGCCGGGGGACTCGGATCGGGCCGCGCGGCGGAGATCCTCGAGAGCGCGATGCGCCCACGCCAGCAGCCGCCGCTGGGCGTCGTCCCACGCGGACTCCGCGCCGGCGGGAGCCTCCTCGATCACCTTCATCAGCGCCGCCGCTTCGGCCCTCGTCTCCTCCAGCGGGCCCGCCAGACGCCCGAGGCCCGCGGCAAAGGCGGCCTCGGAGGCCCGGCCAAGCGCCTCTTCGAGCCGTTGCATGGACGTCCGGAGCCTTTCCCGGCCGATGCTGCGCGTCCGATCCGGCAGATGGATCCCGTCGAGCCGCTCGGAAAGATCCAGCAGCGCCGCGCGCGATCCCTCCGGATCCTCCGGCAGGAACTGCAGCGCCGACTCGAACCGATCGACGGCCGGCTCCGACGCCGAGCGCCGCCTCAGGTCGCGCAAGGCTCCCACGTCATCGGCCACCACCACGTTGAAGAACGGAGTGAGATCGGAATCCAGGATCATCCGGTTCTGATACCGGATCGACTCGGCGTTCCTCGGGAGGAGGTTCAGGATGTTGGTGTCGAACGAGACCCCCGCGGCAGCCCACCCAAGAGCCGCCGTCAGGAGCAGCGCCAGCGCGGTCGCCGTTCTCGGGTAGCGGCACACCCGGCCCGCGCCCCGCTCGACCCAGAGGCGATCCACGACCGCCGTCGCGGGACCGGCGCGTGCCGATCGATCGCGCCCGCTCCGCCACCGGCCGTAGACCACGAGCAGTGCGGGCAGCGTCACCAGAGAGGCGACCAGGCACAACAGCACGCCCGCTCCCGCGACGAGCCCCAGCTCCGCGAACCCTCGGAACCGCATCAGGAGGATCGAGAAGAAGGCCGCCGCGGTCGTGACGGCCCCGACGGTCACCGCCGCCCCCGTCGCGCGGTAGGCTCCGCGGACCGCCTTCACCGGGTCCACCGTGTGCGCGCCCTCCAGCTCGTACTCGGAGACCGGATGGATGCCGTAGGCCACTCCCACGCCCACCAGCGTCGATATGAAGGACGATGTGATGAGGTTCAGATACCCCAGCTCGAGACGCACCGCACCGAAGGACCAGGTCACGCCCGCGGCCAGGACGATCAGCACCAGGAGGGCGTGGCTCTTCCAGCGGAACACCAGGAGCGTCAGAAGCGTCACGCCCGCGCCGGAGACTAGCGCGGTGAACAAGGTGTCCCGGCGCACTGCCTCCATCTCCTCGACGGTGATGGCGGGCTCCCCCGTGAAGGCCACGCGGAACCCCGGCCGCGAGGCGATCACCTCCCCGGCGCGGCGCCGCATGGCGCCGACGAGCCGCTGCAGCGACGGCAGGCTGTCGTCGTCGCTGCGCGGCGTCACCAGAAGGAAGAGCGTGGCCCCGTCATGCGTCGCCAGATACCCCCGGGAGGCCAGCGCCGGGTGGGCGCCCGCCAGCGCGAGGAGCGGAGGCGCCGATTCGAGGTCCGTCATCGCGGCGCCGGATGCCGTGATGAGCCGCCGCTCCCACGTCAGGAACGCCGAGAGCCACCCTATCGCATCAGACGCGACATCCTCGCCCGCCCCCGGGGAAGGGGCCGCAGCGAGGCCGGTCTCCAGCCGCCGTGCGATCCACTCGTTGAGGTCCGCCAGGTCGCGGACGCCGGCGAGCACCTCCAGCGCGGCGCGTTCCTCCAGGGCCGCGGCCGCCGCCTTCCTGATCATAGGTGGCGGCACCAGGTGGAGCCCTCGCTCCAGGAACCAGTCGAGGTCGATCTTGTGAAAGACCCTCGCCACCTCCGGGTCAGCGCGGAACGCCTCCGCGAGCGCGTCGGCAAAGGCCCTCAGTTCCGCGGGCGTCTTCGACGCGCCCGGAGCGGCCTCCACGCAGGCGATCAGATCCGAGGAACCGGTGAAGTCGCCCACCAGCCGCTCGAGGCGCTGCTGCTCGGGGTCATCCTGAGGGCTGAGATCATTGCGGGAGGTGCGGAACTCGACGCCTAGTCCGAGGACGAGGGCGATCCCCGTCAACGCGACGGAGCCCGCCAGGACACGCCCCGGGTGGATCAGGATCGCTTCCTGTAGCCTCGCGAGGATCCGGTGCAGCACCCGCCGCTCCCTCCCGCGCTCCGCCTCACGCCTCCACGGCGGAGGCGTCGTCCGGCTCGCGCACCGTCCCGTACCGGCGCTGGAGCCGGTAGAAGCAAACTCCGCCCCACGGGATGAGGACGAGGTAGTTCATCAAACGCGCGAGGAAGGCGCCGGCCGCCGCGGACTCCGCGTCCACCCCCAGCGCCAGGAGGATGACGACGAGCGACGCCTCGGTGATCCCGGGACCGCCCGGCGCCGCGGCGAGGATCTGGATGAAGGAGGCGGCGGAGACGGCGAAGGCCGCCGAGGCCAATCCGATCGGCGCGCCCACCGCCGAGAAGGCGAGCGCCTGGGCCGCCGCCAGAAGCAGAAACAGCACCGCCGAGACCCCCAGGGCGGGCCACCAGGTCCTCCGGCCGATCAGCGTCTCGGCGAGGGCCTCGAGGAGGTGCTCCCACCAGGCGATGAACCTTTCCCCCGCCCGCCACCGCCCGCCGATCCGTTCCACGACGCGCGAGGCCGCCGCCGTGCGCAGGAAGCGGACGACCTGCGACGTCTCACCGTTGCGGATCCTCGAGAGATGGCGCCAGCCGACGTAGAGCCCGCCCGCGAGGGCGGCGAGCAGCGCCGCCCCCGACGCCACCGAGATCCCCTCGTGCCCCGCGCCCGCCGTGATGACGCCGCTCACGACCATGGCGGTGGCGAAGATCGAGAAGTTCGCCGTCTGATCGGCCACGATGGTGCCGTAGAATCGCGCGCGCGGGCGGCCCGTCTCCTTCGAGAGGTAGAAGGCGCGCAGCACCGGCCCGGCGACGCGGACCACCGGGGTCACCAGCCCGACGAAGTTGCCCGCCATCAGGACGGACTGGATCGCGGCGAACCCCACCGGAGCCTCCCCTCTCACGAGGATCTCCCAGCGAAGGGCCAGCAGGAGGAAGCGCGCGACGTTGGCGGCCAGAACGGCCAGGACCAGGAAGGCGTCGGCCTCGAGCAAGCGCCGGCCGACCGCCACGATGCCGATGTCGCCCAGGACTCTCCACAGGAACCAGAAGGCGAATCCCAGGACGAGGAGGTTGAACGCGAGGCGGAGCGCGGAGCGGTGCGCGGGGCCGCCCGGCTCCTGCGGCTTCGGGATCAGCGTCACTCCCTCCGGCCGTGGACCATGGACAGGAAGGCCCTCGCGGCGGCCGACGGAGTCGAGCCCTTCAACCTGGCGGAGTAAAAGGCTCGCCGGATCGGCGTGCCGGGGACCTTGACGATTCCCAGCACGCCGGTGCGCAGCTCGTCAGCCACGGCGGCGAGCCCCACGAATCCCAGCCCCATCCCGTGGCGCACCGCGCGCTTCACGGCCTCGGTGCTGCCCATCTCCAGCGCGCCGTTGAGTGAGTTCTTCTCCGCAAAGGTCCCCAGCGACCGGCGCGTCCCGGAGCCCGACTCCCTGAAGACGAGGGGCGCACGGGCCAGCTCCGCGAGAGTGAGGCTCCCCTTCGGCGCGAAGGGGTTCGGGCGGGGGCCCACCACCACGATCTCGTCCTCGGCGAACGGATTGAAGACGACCCTCCGATCGTTCTGCCGGCTCCCGACGAAGCCCAGCTCGTACTCCTCCGAGAGGAGGGCGGCCAGCGCATCCTGCGAGTCGGAGACGCGCACCTTGATCTGCACCGCGGGGTGGCGGGCGCGGAACGCACCGAGGAAGGGCGGGAGGAGGTACTCGCCCGGGATCGTCGAGGCGGCGATATGGAGGTGCCCCGCCTCGAGGTTTTCACCGGAACGGATCTTCTGGAGCGCTTCCGCCCGCATCCCCACGATCCGCTTCGCGTAGCGCGCGAGGGTGACGCCCGCCGGCGTGGCGCGGATCCTGCCCCCCTCACGGTCCAGCAGCCTCGCCCCCACCGCCTCCTCGAGCGCCTTGATGTGGAAGGAGACGGTGGGCTGCGTCAATCGCAGCGCCGCCGCCGCGCGGGAAAAGCCGCCGTGCTCGAGCACAGCCAGGAACGTCTGGAGCTGCCCGATCTCCACTGGAGCAGGGTACTACAGCGCCCCGCCGGAGGCCGCGTTCAGCCGATGAGGGCGCCGATATCCCGGAGCTGTTTCGCGACGCCCTCGGCCTGTTCGATCTGAAGCCCGGAAGCCGCAGCGGCCTCGGCGAGCGCGCGGCGGCCGTCGAGATGGCCGAGAAGGCGCGCCACGCCCTCAGGGCATCGCACGACGTGGACCGTGCCCTGCGGATCAAGCGAAGCGATCAGGCGCACTCTCTTGCGGGCGGCGTCCGGGAGCGGGCGCGAGGCATCCTCGATGGCGTCGAGGACCGGGGGCAGATCGTGTTCCATCTCGAACACGCGCGCCCACGGAGAGAGCCGGGGCGCAACGGCTCCGGCCTCCGCGGGTTCGCCCGAGGGACGGTCGCGCCAGCGGCGCGGGCCCGCCTCCACGCGGAAAAGCGTCCCCTCGTACCGGATCAGGTCCTCGAAATACGGGGGGATCGCGCCCCCGGCCGCGCCGGCGTCGGCGCGGCACCGCTCTTCGATCTTCACCGCCACGCGTTCGGCCGAATCCTCGTCGCCCAGCGTGGCCGCGTCGAGGATCTCTCGGAACGCCGGATCGTCGAGGACGTCGAGGGGATCCTTACCGGCGCGGCGCAGGACGGCGCGCGTGTGCCGGAACAATCTCACGAGGCGCTCGCGGTAGAAGTGGCGCGCCATGAACCTCGCGAGGCGGGTCAGGCGCGTGCGGTCGGCTCGCGTGAGGGCGGAGGCTTCCTCGGAGCCCAGAGCGGCGGCAGCCTTCACCGGGTCCTCGGAGAGGGCCCGCCTCAACGGCGCCTCGCACAGGGCGCGCAGCAGCGCATCGTGCAGCGATCGGCCCGTCACCGCCACACCGCCAGCCGCTCGCGGATCGCGCGCAGCCCGGCCGTCAGAGTCCGGGCGTCCAGCGCGCGCGAGAAGGCATCGAAGGTCACCGCGCGCAGGTTCGGCGCCCGCTCGGCGGCGAAGAGCATCAGATCGAGGATCTCGGGCGAGGGGGCCTCCGCCCCTATCCACGCATCCTCCAGGGCGGGATCCACGGCCGTGCCCGCCACGTGGATCTCGATGATTTTGTGAAGCGGCATCTCGGCGAGGAACTCGCGGGCCGGACGCCCCGCGTAGCGCGCCGACAGAAAAGCGTGGGGGATGTCCAGCAGGAAGTCGCAGCCGCTCGACTCGTAGAAGCGCGAGACGAACTCGGATTCGCTCATCTTCGGGATGTCGAGGTGCAGGTACGTGGGGATCGGCTCGATGGCGAGCGGCGCCCCGAGCGCCTCCCTCAGCGCGCGCGCGTTGGCGACGTAGTCGGCGAGCAGGTCCTCGGTGTAGAGGGGCGGGAAGACGTAGTCCACGAAGCGATCGCCTTCGGTGGTGTGGACGCGCTGGAGGTGCTCGGCGGCCCAGGGGGATCGGTACAGCGCGAGGAGGCGGCGGGCCCTCTCGAGCGCGCGCCCCTCGAGAGGTTCGCTGAGCTGGCCGAGGAAATCGTGCAGGAGGAGGGTGAAGCGCTCGCGAAGGAGGGGGAAGTGGGGATCGGACGCCCGCGGGGGATCGGCCATGGCGAGGTGGTCGATGAGGCTCTCGGATGCGAGCGTCTCGCGAGCGAGGTGCGGGTTGTAGAAGGCGCCGATCGAAAGCCTGGCTCCGGGCATTGGGCGGTCCTCGCGGGGAGGCCCGGAAACGAAAGACCCGGTCAGGACGACCGGGTCTTTACATCTGAGTAGCCTCCGAACCGGAGGTTACTAGTTGTGTCAGGTAGGCACCAGCTCTTCGGTGGCGACCTGCTCGAGGAGAAGATCCTTCATCATGGTCAGTCCTCCTGCTTCGGCGCCGACCGCGTTCGGTGCGGCGGGCAGGAGGGATAGTCCACAAAATCTATCCTGTTGTCAAGGAGAATTCACGATCTCGATGGCCCGCCGCCGCCCAGGAGGCCCCGCACGCGCCTCCAGATCAGGTAGGCCGGGATACCTGCCGCGAGGAGGGCGAGCCCGGTCAGCGAGCGCCTCGGGTCCTGCCCCATCAGACCCGAAGTCATCACCGCGGCCGTTGCCAGAACCACCGCGGGCGCTGCGGCCCCTCCGGGCGCCCGCCACGCCACGGGCTCCCCCACCCCGCGGGACCTCAGGAGAAGCAACGCCACCGCCGTCAGCGCGTAGAAAATCCAGACGCTGAAGGAGAAGAAGGCGAGCAGGTTGGCGAAGCCGCCGATGAAGACGTAGGCCAGCGCGGCGGCCACGACGGCGCCCACCGAACGCGCGGGGGAACCCCACCTCGGGTGGACCTGGCCAAACCACCGTGGGAAGACGCCGTCACGCGCCATGGCGAAACCGAGACGCGAGACGGTAAAGACGACGGCGTTGATCGATCCGAACGTGCATACGACCACGAGCAGCGCCACCGCCCTCCCGGATCCCGCGCCGAGCCCCTGCTGCACCGCCTCGGCCAGGACTCTCTGAGACGCGGCCGCGCGCGGCGCGGAAAGAAGGACCGCCACAGAGAGCTGGCAGATCGCATAGAGGACCACCAGCACCGATGTCCCCAGCATGACCGCGCGGCCGATGTTCCTTCCCGGATCGCGGACCTCCCCCGCGACCAGCGTGATGTCGGACCATCCGTCGTAGGTCCACAGCACCACGACCATGGCTGCGAGCAAGGCCGCGAGATCGAGCGGGGCCGCTTCCGGGGCGCCGGAAGCCGCGGGGGCGCGGGGCGCCGCGGGCGACAGGATCGCCGCCAGGCACAGCGTCCCCAGCGCGGCCACCTTGGCGCCCGTCAGCAGCCGCTGCGCCCACACGCCCGTCCGCACGCCGAGCACGCTGAGGAGCCCCGCGACCAGAATCACTCCCGCAGCCGGCGCCACCGTCTCCTCCGCGAGAGCCGGCGCGACCTCGCCCAGATAGCGGGCGAAGATCAGCGCGATGGCGGCGATGGAGGCGGGATACGTGATCAGGAGGGCCGCCCAGCCGCCGAGGAAGGCGAGCGGCTCCCCGTACGCCTCGCGGTAGAAGATGTAGAAGCCGCCCGTCCGCGGGAGGCGCGCCGCGCACTCGGCGTAGCAGGCGGCGCCGCAGGCCGCCACGACGCCCCCCAGGATCCAGAGCGCGAGGGCGGCCACCGCAGAGGGCGCGGCGCCTGCCACGGCGGAGGGAGCCACGAAGATCCCCGACCCGAGGATGGTGCCGACGTAGAAGGCGGCCGCGTCGAGGAGGCCCAGCTCGCGCCGGAGCTCGCCGGCGCCCTCGTCCTGGCTCCGGCCGGGTTTCATGGCGATTCCGTCGGACCCACCACCATCACCCGCGCGCGACGCCCCGGCGGGCGGCGGTGAGAGCCGCCGCCGCCAGCCCCACGAAGATCCCGAACAGGGCGACGCCGATCGTCTCCAACCAGGCCGCCACGCTCTCCGGCCGGACGAGCGCGGCCATCTCGTCCCCGAGCGGGAAGCCGGCCGCGGGCGCGGCGTGGTAGGCCTTGAACGCCTGCAGCGTCGCGCTGATGAGCGACGCGGCCAGCAAGCCGATCACCGCCCCCGCGAGGCCGCGGCCCACGAGCGCCGCGCGCCCCACCGGAGGCTTCCGCGAAGGCGCCTCGGGCGCGATCACCGGCTCTCTCGATCCCAGCGGTACGAACCGCTGCAGGCAGGCGAGGCCCGGCGCCGCCGCCGCGATGGTGAGGACGAAGAACGGCCGCCACCCCATCGCATCCACGAGGAAGCCCGCCATCGGCCCCGTGAGCACCCGACCCAGGGCGAAGACGCTGGAAAGAAGCGCGTACTGCGTGGCGGAGAAGCGTTTCTGCGTGAGGCGCAGCAGGAGCACGCCGAGGGCCCCCGTGCCCAGCCCCTGCGTGAACGTCTCGACCGCGATGGCCAGGTACATCGCCGGGCGGTCGGGACCTATGGACGCGATCCAGACGTAGCCGAGGTTGGAGAGGGATTGAAGCAGGCCGGACAGCCACAGGGAGTGGCCGAGTCCGATGCGCGTCGTGAGGACGCCGCCGATGATGGCGCCCGTCAGCGTCCCCACCATGCCGATGGTGCCCGTGGCGATCCCGACGTCGAAGTCGTCATAGCCCGTCTGCACCAGGAAGGGGCGCAGGAGCGCTTGCGCGACGTTGTCCCCGAACTTGAAGAGGAAGAGGAACCCCGCGATCTCGATCGCCCGGTGCTGCGCCAGCAGCCCCACCAGCGGCTCCCAAACGGCCTCGCGCAGCGACCTCGGGGACGCCGCGGTGGTCTCCGGCTCGGGCGAGAGGGCCGTGACGAGCATCGCGAGGAGGTACAGCGCGGCCAGCCCCGCGAGAGTCAGCGGCCAGGAGACGGCGGCCGCGATGGTGATGGACGCCGCGCCCGCCAGCATCATCCCGCCGCGGTACAGCGCCGTGCGGGCGCCCACGGCGATGCCGTGCTCCTCGGGCTTCAGCACCTCCACGGCGTAGGCGTCTATGGCGATGTCCTGCACCGTGGAGGCGAAGGCGATGGCGAGCGTGAGGGCGCCGATGACCCAGACCCACTCGAGCCTCACGGAGCCGAGCGCCCAGGTCTCCTCCATCGATCGCGAAGCGGCCCACGCGAGGGTCAGCGTGGTGAGGAGGAGGCCCGATTGGCCCACCAGCGCCCAGCCGCGCTTGCGCGCCACGAGCGGCGGGGAGTAGCGGTCCATCAGCGGCGACCAGACGAACTTGAAGGTCCAGGGCGACTGCGCCAGCGTGAGGATGCCGATCGTCTTGATGTCGATCCCCACGCGCGCCATCCAGGCGGGGACCGCAATCCAGATGAGACCCAGCGGGAGCCCCGAGAAGAACGACTGCAGCGCGACCGAGGCCGTCCGCGGGCTGGTGAAGACCAGCGCGAGGCTCTCGAACGTGCTGATCCGACGGGGCCGGTCTTCGGCGTCGGCCATAGGCGGCTCAGGATAGCGCCGCCGCCCCACGCGCGCCGTTCTGCTTGACACCCGACGAAAGCGCCCGATAGGCTGGGCGTCCCGCGTGGCGCGGGCCCCTCCGGAACGATCAAAGAAGATGCTGCCCATCTCCGTGCTGCTGACCGAAGCGAGGATCCTCGCGGGTCTCGAGAAGGACCTGCGCGGGGGGCGGATCCCGGAGAAGTATTTCTACTGGTCTCCCCAGTCCGCCTCCGCGTGGATCAACCTGTGCCGCTCGGAGGCGTACCTCAACTACCGCCGCTCCCTCACGCTCCTCACGTCGCGGGCCGCGGCCCTGCTCGAAGCCTTCGACGGCCGTCCCGCCGAGGTTGTGTCGCTGGGCGCCGGCGACGGCTCGAAGGAGATCCCCCTCCTCGAGGCGATGGGGAGGCTGGGCGCGAGCCCGCCCTACGTCGCGGTGGACGTGAGCCAGTGGCTGCTGGAGGCGGCGCTGGAGCGTGCCGCCGAGGCCGGGTTCCGCGCGCGCGGCATCAAGGCCGACCTCACCGACCGCGCCCACCTCCAGGCCATCGCCTCGGAGCGGGCGGGCGCGCCGCGCCTGTACACGCTGCTCGGCAACACGGTGGGGGCGCTCGATCACGCGACCTTCCTGGCCGATCTCGGCGCCGTCCTCGAGAAGGACGACCGGCTCGCCGTGGACGCCGAGATCTACGACGCCTCCGCCACCCTCCCCGGCTACCTCAACCCGGACAACCGGCGCTTCGCCACGGGCCCCCTCCGCTCCCTCGGGATCGCGGAGCAGGACGGCGAGGTGGTCTTCGAGATGATCGAGGAGAGCGACCCGCGCGGCCTCAGGCGCCTGCGCAAGCACTTCCGCGCCGCGCGCGACCTCGTGCTTCGCGCCGGTGAGGCGGCCATCCCGGTCCCCAAGGGCGCCCGGATCGACATGGGCTACTCCTGCAAGTACACGAGGGAGGCCTTCGCCGAGGTGCTGCGCCGATTCGGCTCCCTCGCGGTGGAGCGGGATTTCGTCTCGGACGACGGCGGCTTCATCCTCGCCGTCGTCCGCAGGGCCGGCGCATGACATCGAATGAAGGTTCTGGGGGCCCGGCCGGGCGTGGGGAGGGCGCCGGGCGGCCTCTCAGCGGGAGGACCGGCGGGCCGCCGACCGGTGCCCTGCGCGCTGGCGCTTCGGCGCATGGTGAAGCGACGGCCCAGGCCCTCGCGCCCGTCATCGAGTTCCGCGGCGTGACGCGGACGTACCCCGGAGGCCCGCGGATCCTCGACGGCATGGACCTCGCGGTGCTCCGCGCCGAGACGCTGATCCTCATCGGCCCGAGCGGCTGCGGGAAGACCACGGCGCTGAAGCTGATCAACCGGCTCGCCGAGGCCGACTCGGGCGAGGTGACGGTGGAGGGCCGCGACGTGAGGAAGTGGGACCCGTTCGTCCTGCGCCGCCGGATCGGCTACGTCATCCAGGAGACGGGGCTCTTCCCGCACTTCGACGTGGCCGGCAACGTGGAGGTGGTTCCTCGCTTGCTGGGATGGGACGCCCGCCGCCGCGCGGAGAGGACCGACGAGCTGCTCCGGCTGGTGGGGCTCGACCCCGCGCGGCACCGCCACAAGATGCCGCACGAGCTGAGCGGCGGGCAGCGCCAGCGCGTGGGCGTGGCGCGGGCGCTCGCGGCCGATCCGCCCATCGTGCTCATGGACGAACCGTTCGGGGCGCTCGATCCCATCACGCGGGCGCGCATCCAAGAAGACTTCGGCGCCCTGACGCGCTCGCTGGGCAAGACCATCGTCTTCGTCACCCACGACATCGTGGAGGCGTTCCGGCTGGGGACGCGCATCGCCCTCATGAAGAGCGGGCGCGTGCACCAGATCGGGAGCCCCTCGGACTTCACCGAGCGTCCCGCGGACGGCTTCGTCCGCGAGTTCGTCTCCTCGGGGGCGCATGCCGTTTCTTGAGTTCATCGCCGCGCGCGGCGACCAGATCCTCGTGCTCACCGGACAGCATCTAATGCTGGTGGCCGCCTCCACCGCCATCGCCGTCCTGCTGGGCGCGCCTCTGGGAGTCTGGCTCACTCGAAGGCCCGGCCTGGCCCGCGGCGTCCTGGGCGTCGCCAACGTCGTGCAGACGATCCCCAGCCTCGCCCTGTTCGGCTTCCTGATCCCCCTTCCGTTTCTCGGCGGCATCGGCGCCCGCACGGCCATCGTGGCCCTGGTCCTCTATGCGCTGCTGCCGATCCTCACGAACACCTACGCCGGGATCCGGGGCGTGCCCGCGCCCATCGTGGAGGCGGCCACGGGGATGGGGATGACGCCGCGGCAGGTGCTCACCTGGATCGAGATCCCGCTCGCCGCCCCCGTGATCATTGCGGGCGTCCGGATCGCCACGGTGGTGTCGGTGGGCGTGGCAACCATCGCGGCCGCCATCGGCGCCGGAGGGCTCGGGACGCTCATCTTCCGCGGCGTGGCCATGGTGGACAACCGCCTCGTGCTGGCGGGCGCGGTGCCCGCCGCGCTCCTGGCCGTGGCGGCCGACCTGCTGCTGACGTGGGTGGAGAAGGCGATCCAGCCGGGCCGGAACGCGCGCGGAGAAGCGGCCCCGCAGCCGAGCGCTGGCGAGCCCGGTGCTTGACAACGGCCGCGCTCCCCGCCTGAGGAGCCTGACGGCCTCCCTTGCGCTCGCCTTGCTGGCCGCGCCGGGCGCCTCCTGCCGTTCGGCCGGCGGATCAGGCGGCGGCATCGTCATCGGATCCAAGAACTTCACCGAGCAGGTGATCCTGGGGGAGATCCTCGCCGCCCTCATCGAGACGCGCGCCGGGATCCCCGTCACGCGCCGGCTCAACCTGGGCGGGACTTTCATCTGCCACCAGGCGCTGAAGGCGGGCGAGATCGACCTCTACGTCGAGTACACCGGCACCGCCCTCACGGCCATCCTCCGCCATCCGCCGGTGGCCGACAGGGCCGAGGCGCTGCGGATCGTGCGCGAGGCCTACGAGAAGGACCTCAACCTGGTGTGGACCGACCCGCTCGGCTTCAACAACTCGTTCGCTCTCATCGTGACGCTCGAGGCGGCCCGGCGGCACGGCCTGCGGGCCATCTCCGATCTCTCGCGCGTGCAGGAGACCTTCCGAACGGGGTTCGGCTACGAGTTCGTCGAGCGCGCCGACGGCTACGCGGGCCTGGCTGCGGCGTACTCTCTGCGCTTCGCTCGCAGGCCCCGCGAGATGGACCTGGGGCTGATCTACCGGGCGCTGGCGGAGGGCGAGGTGGACGTGGTGGCCGGCAACTCGACGGACGGCGTGATTGCGAGCCTCGGCCTCGTCGCGCTGGAAGACGACCGGCGTTACTTCCCTCCCTACGACGCGGTCCCCGTCGTGAGGCGCGAGACGCTGGAGCGTCACCCGCGTATCGGTCCGATCCTGGCCGCGCTCGGAGGCGCCATCGCCGAAGAGAGCATGCGCCGGATGAACCTCGCCGTGGACGGCGATCTGCGTGATCCGCGCGAGGTCGCCCGGGAGTTCGTCGCGAGCCTCCCCTGAAGGCCGCTTCGACCGGATCGCGGGCTACCTTTCGGGGAAGTAAACTGCGATCGGATCCCGTCGAGGAGGCTCTGCCGGAGCACAACGCTTCGTTCACCAAGACGCGCCCCAGCCTGGGCTGGGGCCCGAGGAGAGAGACCATGAAGAGACCCGCGAGCGTTCTGATCGCCATCCTGGCCATCGCCCTGGCGGCCGCACCCGCCCTCGCCCGCCCGGCCGACCTCAGCGCCGCCGAAGCCGGCTTCGAGAAGGTGAAGTCCCTGGCCGGCGACTGGCAGGGCAAGGACCCCGAAGGCAAGCCCGTCACCCTCACGTACAAGGTCATCTCCGGCGGCTCGGCCGTGATGGAGGAGATGAGCCACGGCAGCATGGTCACGATGTATCACCTCGACGGTGGTCACCTGATGCTGACCCACTACTGCGAGGCCAAGAACCAGCCCCGCATGCGAACCACGGGCCTCACGGCCGACGGCAAGACGCTGGATTTCGCGTTCCTGGACGCGACCAATCTCACCAGGCCCACGGACCCCCATATGGTCGCCCTGACCCTCACCTTCAAGGACCCCGACCACATCAACCAGAAGTGGACGTACACGGAGGGTGGCAAGGACCAGCCCGAGACGTTCGAGTTCACCCGGCAGAAGTAGCGCCGGCTGAGGCGGCCGGCCACGCAGACTCCGAGTCCGCTCCGGGGCCTATGCTAGACTCCTGCGCTTCCCGAGCCGCGTCAGGCGGCGGGTTCCGCGCGCGGCCGGCGCCGGAGGCGAGGCGCCGGGCCGGACGACCGGGACCGCATCCCCGGAGCATCCATGACGGACCAGACCCATCGCCCCCCGTGCGCGCGACCGAGATCGGCGCCGGGGATGCCAGGGCGCCGTCCCCGGTCTCGGATATTTCCCCCCTCGAGGTCCTGTCTCATCGCGGGGGCGCTCGCGTTGATGGCCCTGATCTTCCCGCCGGCAGCGGCGGCCGCAGCCGCAAGCGGGAGTGCGCCGGGCACGGGCAACGCCCGCGGCCCCGTCGTCGTCGTGCCGCACTGCCGCATAGAGACGACCGGCTGCGGGCTCGATCCGGCCACGCCGGATCTCGACCCGGCCGCCTGCGCCGCGGCGATCGCGAAGCATCTGGAGCGCCGGGGCGTGAGCGCGCACCTGTCCGGCACGGTGGCCGACGTCTGCGCCGCCGATCCCGCGGCCGTCGTGATCCAGGCCGCCATCACCGCGGTCTGCCCGGGCAAGAGGGGCGGGAACACTTTGCTCGACTTCGCCCGCAAGACGCTCCTGCAGGCCGACATCGAGATGCGCAACTGCGCCACCGGCGAGGTCGCCGGCCGCTCCCGCACCGAGCGCGCGCTGGAATCGGGCCGTCGCACGCTCCTTCGCGACGCGATGGAGGAGTTCTCGCATCACGTGTCGGAGCGGGAGGTCCGGCGAACGCAGCCGGGCACGCCCCTGGCCTGGCTCCGGGCCGACGTGGGCGGCGAGCACTCCATCGAGGTGCGGGGCGGCGCCGTGGACGTGGAGGAGTCCCAGATCAACGACTTCTTCCGGGCCGCGGGACTCGAGGAGGACGAGTACGCCTCGCGTGCGACGCTCGAGACCGCCTATCACCCGTGGAGGGCGCAGCGGTTCCGGTTCGCACTCGGCCTCGACCGGCTGGAGATCCGGCGCACGGGCGAGGGCACGTTCGCGGGCGCCCTGCTGAACCTGAACTCACCGGATCCGAACATACCCTTGAACTTCGTCGGCGCCCGCGTGAACGCGCGGCTGCGCACGCTGGGGCTGAATGGAAGCGCCGCCTACGGATTGGACATCACCCGCCACCAGCGAATCTCGCTGGGCGTCAACGGCGGGTACTACCTCCTGGGCACGTCGGTCGCCCGGTCCGTGATCCAGGTGGAAGGCCTCCCCCCACTCAGATTGGAGCTCCGTGCGGCTTCGTGGGCGAGGGGCGCCGAGGTGCGATGGGACTGGCGGCTCACGCCGCACCTCGCCGTCAACGCCGCGTACGGGTGGAACGATCTCAACTTCGACAACCCGGACCGGACCCACTCACGACGCTTCCTTCCCTTCGACGTGGAGTTCACCGGCCAGGCGGCGCGGGCCGGGATCGCGGGAAGATTCTGAGGGATCGGAGAGATCCGCGGAACGCACGGCGACACGGGCCAAGCCGCGCGCCGCGGCCGCTACCGTCCCTTGAATTCCGGCTTTCGTTTCTCGGCGAAGGCCCGCAGGGCCTCACGCCGGTCCTCGGTGGGGACGATCGTCTCGTACGCCCGCCGCTCGGCGGCGAGCCCCTGGTCCAACGGGAGATCGAGGCCCTCGCGCACGACCCGCTTCGCGGCTCTCAGAGCCAGGGGGGCGTTGCCGGCGATCTCGGCGGCGAGCTGCAGCGCGGTGTCGAGCGCTTTGCCGGCTGGAGCGATCTTGTCTACCACACCTTCCGCATAGGCCTCCGTCGCCGCGAACATCCGCGCGGTGAAGATCCACTTCTTGGCCCGCGCCTCGCCGATCAACCGGGGCAGGCGCTGCGTGCCGCCGGCGCCCGGGATGATCCCGAGGCTCACCTCCCGCAGTCCCAACGTCGCCTCGGCGCCAACCACACGAAGGTCGCAGGCCAGCGCCAGCTCCAGCCCACCGCCCGCGGCCAAACCCTGCACGCACGCCACGGTGGGCATCGGGAGGTGCGCGATTCGCGTGAAGGTGGCCGATAGGTAAGGCACCCAGGCCCTCACGTCCTCCTCGCTCATCGTCTGGCGCTCCTTGAGATCGGCCCCCGCGCAGAAAGTCTTCCCTCCCGCGGCCAGGATGAGCACGTTGACGCCCGAGGCCGGCTCCAGGGCTGCGCAGGCGGTGTTGAGGTCTTCGACCAGCTCGCGGCCCAGGGCGTTCACCGGAGGTCGATCGATCGTGAGCACGCCGATCCCGGAGCCATGCTCCTCGAACGCCAGATGCTTCAGGCCCGAGATCGTCATCGGACAGGCCCCACGGCCAGCGGCTCCCCGGCGAAGCATCGCCTCCCTAGGGTCATCGAGGCTTCCTCGCAGGGCCGGTGGCCGCGTACTCGTTGCCGTCGCGGCCGGCGCGCGGCGGCTCGTAGGCGTCCGGCACGGCGATCTCCATGAGGAGCAGCCCCATCCCGTGCGTCTTCCCCTGCGCGTCGGTTCTGAGGCTGGCGCTGCCGCCCCCGCCGAGAGCGTCGTGCAGGATGAAGTTGAGCGCCCGGAGGTTGGGGACCTCGTACCGGGCGACCTTCCCACGCACGACCTCGCCGAAGTGGGCCTTCACCCGCTCCGGCGTCACCTCTCGCTTCAGGATCTCGTATCCCGCGTCGTCGTACGCGATGAGCCCCACGTTGCTGGCGTCGCCCTTGTCGCCGGAGCGCGCGTGCGCCATGCAGTACAGGCGCATCTTCTTCACAGCGTCTCCACGCGCACCTCGGCTCGGACCAGATCCTTCGGGATCAGCGCGGGCCAAAAGGCCACGACCTCGCGCGGACGGGGCCTGCCCCCCGCGAAGCCGGTGACGCCCGGCGGGCCCGCCGTGACCAGCGGCGCGATCTCCCTGCCGAAACGATCCACCTTCTTCTCGTCGTGGTCCTTCACGCCCACTCGCAGGACGACTTCCGGAGGATCGCCGGCACCGGGGACCGCGGTCCCGTGGCAAACGCCCGAGCCCACGATCTCCGTCAGCGTCTCCTCGAAGGTCAGGCCGGCGCGCTTCAACCTCCCCCACAACGCCTCGGCGGCCACCCTCGCCTTCTCCACGGCCTGCGGGCCGCTGACGGTGAGGTGCCCCGTGGCCGCGTAGCCGTCCAGGTACGAGATGGAGACCTTGTAGGTGTCCGTGGCCGGGGCGCCCTTCACGCCGCTCACCGCCACGCGGTCGCGTCCCGCCTGACCGAGTCGGATCGATGTGAAGTCCGCCACGACGTCCGGCGTGACATAGCGGGCCGGATCGCCCATTTCGTACAAGAGCTGCTCGGAGATGGTGTCCAGCGTGACGAGGCCGCCCGTCCCTTCGTGCTTCGTGACGACGAAGGTGCCGTCCTCTGCCGCCTCGGCGATGGGGTACCCCAGATGCTCCCACCCTTCGACCTCCCACCATCGGGTGAAGTTCCCTCCGGTGCACTGGGCGCCGCACTCGAGGATGTGGCCCGCCACGGTGCCGGAGGCCAGGCGATCCCAGTCGGAGCGCCCCCAGCCGAACTCGTGGATGAGTGGGCCGACAACGAGCCCCGGATCCGTGGATCGCCCGGTGATGACGATCTGAGCGCCCCTGGACAGCGCCTCCGCGATCGGGAATGACGAGAGGTAGACGTTCGCGGCCTCCACGCGCGGCCGGATGGCGGACAGCGGCCGGCCGTCGTCCATGTTGGCCAGCGTCACCCCGGAGGAGAGGATCCCGTCGAGCCGCGGGAGGATGTCGTCCCCCGACACAGAGCCGACCTTGAGGCCCGAGGCGCCGGCGTCCCGGGCGACACGGCCGATGGCCTCGAGGCACGCCGCCGGGTTGACGCCGCCCGCGTTGGCCACGACACGGATGCCCTTCTCGCGGACGTCGGGAAGGATGGTGCGGACGAGATCGACGAAGTCGGTGGCATAGCCGGCGTCGGGGCTCCGGCGCTTGAGTTTTTGCATGATCGACATCGTCACCTCGGCCAGGTAGTCGAGTGTGAGGTAGTCGAGGGGGCCCTCGCGCACCATGCGGACGGGCGCGTCCACCGAGTCGCCCCAGAACCCCTGACCGTTGCCGATGCGTACGACGCCGCGCACCATGGGGCGGCATTATAGCCCCGCCGGTGCGCCTGACGGCCGCCGTCTCGCGCGCCGCCGCGCCGTTCATGATCGGCGAGCCGGATGATCCGCCCTCGCTGTCGCAGCCATACATGTCACCTTGACGAATCGGGAGATCCAGGAGGGGATGGGGTCCGCCCGGAGCCGCCTTCCCGCCAGCGCACGAGCGCGGCCTCCGCCGCTGGGCGCATCGGCCCCGCGGACGGCCAATTCATCCTAGAATGCGCCCATGTTCCGGCGGATCCTGGTGGCCAACCGCGGGGAGATCGCCGCGCGCGTGCTGCGCGCGTGCCGCGAGATGGAGATCGAGACCGTGGCCGTGCACTCCACGGCGGACGCGGATTCACCCCATCTAAGGCTGGCCGACCGCGCCATCTGCATCGGCCCCGCGCGCGCGGCCGACTCCTACCTCAACGCCGGCGCCATCCTGCAGGCCGCCGAGCAGACCGGCTGCCAGGCGATCCACCCCGGCTACGGTTTCCTGGCGGAGAACGCCCTGTTCGCCGCGCGGTGCGCCGCTCACCGGGTCACCTTCATCGGCCCCCCGTCCGCCGCCATCCGGCGCATGGGCGACAAGGTCGAAGCGCGCCGCACGATGGAGGCGGCGGGCGTCGCGGTCATCCCCGGCTCGCGGGGAGCGCTCGGCTCCCCGGATGAGGCGGCGCGCGAGGCGCGCCGGGCGGGCTACCCCATCATGCTCAAGGCCGTGGCGGGAGGAGGCGGGCGGGGCATGCGCCGCTGTGACGATGAGGCCGCCTTGAGGCGCTTCTTCACCGAGGCCGCCGCCGAGGCGGAATCCGCCTTCGGCAGTCCGGCCCTCTACCTCGAGAAGTACATCGAGTCAGGCCGCCACATCGAGTTCCAGATCCTGGCCGACACCTACGGCGACGCGGTGCACCTGGGAGAGCGCGAGTGCTCCGTCCAGCGCCACCACCAGAAACTGATCGAGGAGGCGCCGAGCCCGGTCCTCGACGCCGCCGCGCGCGACCGGGTCGGTTCCGCCTGCGCCCGCGCCGCGGCCGCCGTCGGCTACGCCGGCGCCGGCACGATGGAATTCCTGCGCGATGCCGCCGGCCGCCTCCACTTCATGGAGATGAACACGCGCCTCCAGGTGGAGCACCCCGTCACGGAGGAAGTGGTGGGGCTCGACCTCGTGAAGGCGCAGATCCGGATCGCGGCGGGCGAGCCGCTGCGCCTGATCCAGAGCGCCGTGGAGATCCGCGGTCACGCCGTGGAGTGCCGGATCAACGCGGAGGATCCGGCGGCCGGCTTCCGGCCCGCCCCGGGCACGCTGACCGCGTTCCACATCGCCGGGGCCGCCGGGGAAGCGCCGGCCCGCGCGGCCGGCGTGCCGGGCGGGGCCTCCGACCCTGGATCCCCGGCCGCGCGGCCTCCGCGGACCACGCGGATCCGGATCGAGACGCACGTGGAGCCGGGATACTCCATCCCGCCCCACTACGACTCCCTGATCGCCAAGGTGATCGCGTGGGGGGAGGACCGCGGCGCGGCCATCGACGCCATGGCCGCCGCCTTGCGCGGCGCCCGCATCGAAGGCGTGCCCACCACCGCGCCCTTCCACGTCACCGTGCTGGAGGACGCCGCCTTCCGGAGCGGCACTTACGACGTCACGCTGGTGGAGCGGCTGCGAGGCGCCGCCGTGGCGCAACGTTGAGGGTGCGATGGCCAAGGTGATCCTCCTGCCCATCGGCGACCCGCTGGAGCGCGTCCTCGACGCGCGGCAGCGCGAGTCCAACGCCTCGAACATGGCCGCGCTGCGCGCCGCTCTGCTGGCGAAGCGCGACGAGGTGCGGGCGGGGTGGGGGGACGAGTACGTCGCGCGCGTGCACGAGAAGGGGAAGCTCACCACGTGGGAGCGCATCGAGCGCCTCAAGGACCCGGGCACGGCCGTGCTGCCCGTGGGCACGCTCGTGAACTACGGCCTCACCTTCGGCGACGGCAAGTCCGCCCGCACCTCCCCCGGCGCCGGCGTCGTCACCGCCTACGTGCGCGTGGCGGGGCTCTGGACCATCGTCATCGCCAACGACAACACCGTGGCCTCGGGGTCGTGGTGGCCGCGGACCCCCGAGAAGATCCAGAGGGCGCAGGAGATGGCGCTCCGCCTGCGCGCGCCGGTCATCTATCTCGTGGACTGCTCGGGGCTCTATCTGCCCGAGCAGGCTCGCACCTTCCCCGGCAAGACGGGCGCGGGGGCCATCTTCCAGATGAACTCGCTGCTCTCCGCCGGCGGCGTGCCTCAGGTGGCGGGCGTCTTCGGCGACTGCATCGCGGGCGGCGGCTACATGCCCATCATCAGCGACGTGGTCTTCATGACCGAGCAGGCGTACATGGTCATCGCCGGGGCCGCCCTCATAAAGGGAGGCAAGGCGCAGAAGGTGACCAGTCTGGACATCGGCGGCCCCGACGTGCACGTGCACCTCTCGGCCTGCGCCGACCACCGGGTGCCCGACGACGACGCCTGCCTGAAGCGCATCCGCGCCGAGATAGCCCGCCTCTCGGGATCGGCCGCTCCTTATTACAGGCGCGACGCCGAGCCGGAGCCGCCCCAGTTCGACCCCGGCGAGCTGGACGCGCTCTTCCCGGCCGACCACCGCATGGCGTACGACATGCGGCAGGTGCTCTCGAGGCTGCTGGACGCGGGGCTGTTCTGGGAGATTCTCCCCGAAGTGGGGCTCGAGATGATCTGCGGCGTGGGGCGCATCGGGGGGCTCTACGCCGGCATCATCGCCAACAACCTCGCACTGACGCAGCATCCTGAGCGCGAGGGGGTTCGCAGGCCCGGCGGAATCCTCTACCGGGAGGGGATCGCCAAGATCGCGGCCTTCTCGAGGGCCTGCAACGACGACGGGCTCCCGATCGTCTGGATGCACGACATCTCCGGCTTCGACATCGGCGAGGAGGCGGAGAGGCAGGGGCTGCTCGGCTACGGATCCAGCCTCATCTACACGAACTCCACCAACGTCACACCGATGATCTCGGTGCTGCTGCGGAAGGCCTCCGGCGCGGGGTACTACGCCATGGCCGGGATGCCCTACGATCCGGTGCTGCAGATCTCCACGCCGCTGACGCGCCTGGCCGTCATGGAGGGACGCACGCTCGCCATCGGCGCCTTCCGCACGAAGCTGGACGACAACTTCAACGTCATCTCGGACGACCCGAACGAGCGCGAGGCCGTCGTGCGCGGGATGGAGGAGGTCGAGGCTCGGATCACCAAGGACATGGACCCGGTGCTGTCGGCCCGGCAGATGGACACCGATGAAGTGGTCCTGATGCCCGAGATCCGCGATTATGTCTCCGCCGTGGTGGAGATGGCGTACCAGACGTACGGCCACCGCCGCATCAAGAACCCGCGCATCTGGTCGCTCCACGACCTCAAGGTGCTGATGGGGTCATGATGGAGACGGCCGGCCCGTGGAGATCATCTCGGGCGCGGCGGGGGTCGCGCGCCCCGGCGCGGACCGGCGTGCTGGGCGGAGGGCGCGCATGGCGGAACCCTTGATCGCCCTCGTCAGCGAAGTCGGGATGCCTGGTGGCGGCGTGCTGCTCCTGTCTCCGGCCGTCGGGATCCTGAAAGGCGCCCCGCCGCCGGGCCGGCTGATCTCCCCGGGAGAGCCTTTCGCCCGCTTGGTGATCCTGGGGAGGGCCCATCCGCTGCTGGCCCCGGACGGCGTCTCCGGCGTCGTCGCCGAGGTGACGCTCGACGGCTTCGGCGCCGACGCGATCTCCGTCGAGTACGGAGAGCCGATCCTCACTGTGGCACCCCTCGATCGGGCGGCGCCGGGGGAAGGAGCAGGGCCGGCCACGCGAGCGGCCGGCGGCGCGCGTGGTGCGCCTCGACGCGAGGATCTCCCTGCCGGCTGCCACGCCGTCGTCTCCCCGGCCGACGGTATCTTCTACCGGCGTCCCCGCGCCACAGACCCCCCTTACGCAGAGGTGGGCGTCCGCGTCCACGCAGGCCAGACCCTCGCCCTCATCGAGGCCATGAAGTGCTTCAGCGCCATCACGTACGGCGGTGCAGGGTTCCCTGAAGAGGCCGAGGTCGTCGAGATCCGCGCGGAGGACGCCTCCGAGGTCCGCCACGGCCAGGTGCTGTTCGTGGTGAGATGATCCTTCACACGACGGCGATGCAGAGGCACCGCGCGATCCTGGACCCCGGGAGACGCCGACATCGGGCCCTCCTGGTGTTCTCCCGCCGGCTAGGCTCTCACCTCTCCGCGGCGGTATAGTTCACCGACCAACAAGGAGGGTTCTCCGTGACGGAAATCGCGCCCCGCATCGTGGTGGACGAGAAAGTCCACTTCGGGAGGCCTGTGATCCGAGGAACGCGCGTTCCCGTCGACACGATCATCGGCAAGCTGGCCGGCGGGATGACCGTGGAGGAGGTGGCCCGGGACTATGGCTTGATGCGCGAGGATGTCCTCGCGGCCCTCGCCTATGCCGCTCGATCGTTGGCAGAAGAGCAGATCCGCGCGGTCAAGTGAATGGTCCAGCCAGCTACGACAGGTACGGAGTACATCGAGAATGTGGCGCTCCAGTGCTAGCATGGCCTCAGAACGAACGACGGAGTGACATTAGCCATATGGATCTGCTCGGCAGGATCACCGCGGACCCCGACATCTTCGGCGGCAAGCCGATCATCCGTGGGATGCGTATTTCGGTGGAGCTTGTCCTCAGTCTCCTAGCCCAAGGTGAGACTGCCGATGCCATCCTTTCCGACTACCCCGATCTGGAGCCTGAAGATATCCGAGCCTGCCTTGCGTACGCGCATGCGGTGATAGCTCACGACTCGCTTGACGCCGTGCAGGTTCCCGGCCGTTGAAGTTCCTTGTCGACAGGTGCGCCGGTCGGCGCTTGGCCGACTGGCTGCGCCAACACGGCCACGATGTCCTCGAATCCCGCCAGAGAAGCCCGGACGCCGGCGATCGGGCAATCTTGGAATGGGCGGCTGCCGAAGGCCGAGTGCTCGTGACCATGGACAAGGACTTCGGCCAGCTCATCTTTGTCGACAAGGCCGTTCACGCCGGCCTCATCCGCCTGCCGGACCTCCCGGCGGACAAGCGGCTTGAGGTGTTGAGGAAGGTTCTCACGCATCACGGCGAAGCCCTGACGTCGCAGGCCGTCATCACCGTGCGCGGCGGGCGGATTAGAGTCTCGCGCACGACCAATCGGCCATAGGTGCCACGGCGCACGCCGCCCCGCGATCTCCGTGAGCTTTTCCACCGACCGCATCCTCCCCTGGGTGATGGAGAAAGCGATGTCGCGGGCCGATCTGGTCGAACAGCGGCGGGCCGCGGTCACGCCGGCCGGAGGAAAGGTGCTCGCGGTCGGGTTCGGCTTCGGTGGCACGCTGCCGGCCTACCCGTCAGGCGCGAAGGACGT
>CAYNUH010000007.1:0-19490 GCA_964400605.1 uncultured Acidobacteriota bacterium
GCGCGTACTCTTTCCTCGACCTCGCCACCCTCTCACCCTCCAGTGTCGTGCGGCTAATCGGCATAGGGGATGCGCCCCCTGCCACACCACCGGACATGCGGGTCCGCGTCCGGCCCTCGCGGACAGCGGGCCACCCAAGCGCCCGCCGCCGACTTCACGCCGTCAGGCTGGCTCATGACTTTGACGACCGGAATCGAAGATGCTGCGAATATTCGGACGCCGCAGGTATCTAATAAAATAGCCGAGCAGGACCACCTGAAGCACGATGACGGCCGCACCCATCGCGGCTACGGGCACGAGTGCCGACGTTGACGCAAGGATGCCGCTTCCAAGGACGGAGCGCAGCAAGAACGGCCCAGCCACCAAGGTGTACACGATCGCCAGCCACGAGGAAACCTCGATCACTACGAGGGCCCAGCGTCTGCGCCGCAGGAAGTAGACACCGGTGACGAGGAGCAGCGTTCCCGTGCACCCTTGGGCTACGGCGACGCCTCCGGCGTGGCGCAACATGGTGATGGCACTGTCGGAAAGTTCGCCAGCCCCGACGAGATCTTCAAGCCGCTCGTCACCCAGGAACGATTGCGCCGCGACGAACATGAGCGCGGAGAAGTCCATGAGAGCGCCGATGAAGAGCGAACCCCATCCGGTCCATGCGACGCCGGCCGGCATGTTCACGCGGTTGGACGGACCGCCTGGCCACATCCTCAGACTCCTGGTACACGAAGGCGCCGAGCCACCTTGAGCTCAAGCTCCGCAAACAGGCTCTTGCGCAGCTCGATCTCAAGCAGCTCCAGTTCGCGACGCGTGTAGCGACCATCCGGGACCATTCCTTCCACGCGTATCCCGGTCACCTTGTGCTCAAGCCACACGATGTACCGTCTCACGTCGCCATCGCTTGGCAACTCGCCCAGGCTCGTATGCGGCGGCGCAGTCGAATCGTAGCCCGATATCACCTCTCGGGCATCCAGGCACCATCTGTCCAAGTCGCGCTCCTTGTAGGCGGGGCCAGCTCCGTCCAACGCCGGCCATTACCCGCGGGCCGGGCGGCGCGACGCTTGCGTCTTCGCGCAAGCGCCGTGACGCGAAGGACCGACAGGTTTACGCGGCTTTTGGGCCGCCCTCGCCTGAGCGGTCAACCAAACTCTTCGGCCGCCGTGTCATGCCGGCTCCTATAAGTGAGCGCCAGATCGCGTCCGGCGTGAGACTGGCCAGCGCCAGGATGAGAGCCCCATTGCATAGACGACCAAGCTGAAACGTAGTCGGATAAGCACTGCGAGCCTGGCGGTGTATCCGGATAAGGGTCCGCTTGCAGTAGATCCGGATAAAAGCGGCAAGAGCCCTTGGGAACCTGCGCGGCGCCGCCTTGAATCGGCCACAGCGTCCTCTACTTCTTCTTGTGAAGGAAGCAAAGATCGTCGCCATCATACTCCTGTTGCGATGTGCGGGGCAAACGGGGCGGGGCGCGGGACTACTTCTTCAGGGCGGCGAGGAGCGCCTCGGCGAGCGCCTCTTCTTGATCTTCCAGCACGGTGCGGAGGTCGAGGAGGAGCCAGCCTTCGCGCACGCGGGCGACCACGGGGGGGCGGCCGCGGCGCAGCGCCGCTTCGTAGGCCTCCGCGGTGATGTCACGGGGCTTCAGGGCCAGCAGAAACGTGGAGATGTCTTCCATCGGGGCGGCGCCGCCTCCGACGCGCGAGACGCCTTCTTCGACCCGGGTTTCGAGGCGAGGACCCGTCCCCATGAGCCCCGCCAGCCTCCCCGCCATCGCCTCGCTGCGGGCGCGGATGCCGGCCGCAGGCAGCGAGAGCATGCGAAGGGTCGGGATCTCCTCGAACGGGTGGCCCGCGACAAACGTCTCCAGCGTGGCCTCCAGCGCCGCCACCGTGGTCTTGTCGGGGCGAAGCGCCCTGTAGAGAGCATTCGCCTTCATCCGGACCACGAGGTCCTCGCGGCCGACGATGATCCCCGCCTGGGGGCCGCCCATGAGCTTGTCTCCGGAGAACGTCACGACGTCGGCTCCCTGCGCGAGCAGCGACGCCACGGTCGGTTCGTCCTTGAGGCCGTAGGGGGAGAGATCCAGGAGATTGCCGCTTCCCTGGTCCACAAGGACCGGCAGGCCGCGCGCGCGCCCGAGGGCCGCCATCTCCGAGAGCGGCGCCTCCTCCGTGAAGCCGATGATCCGGTAGTTGCTGGTGTGGACCTTCAGGAGGAGACCCGTGCGATCCGAGAGGGCCGCCTCGAAGTCCTTGAGGCGCGTGCGGTTGGTGGTGCCGACCTCGCGCAGGATCGCGCCGCTCTTCACCATCACGTCCGGGATGCGGAACGATCCGCCGATCTCGACCATCTCCCCCCGCGACAGCAGAACCTCGCGCCCCTCGGCGAGCGTGTTCAGCGCCAGCATGACGGCACCCGCGTTGTTGTTGACGGCCACGCCGCGCGTGCCCGGGAAGAGCCGCAGCAGCAGCGATTCGATGTGCTCCTGCCTCGATCCGCGATCGCCCTCCTCCAGGCTGTACTCGAGATCGCAGTACCCCGCGGCCGCCGCGGCGCCGCGTGACACGGCCTCCTTGGAAAGGGGCGATCGACCCAGGTTCGTATGGACGATGACGCCGGTGGCGTTCACGACCGGCGTGGTCCTCCGGCTGAATCGGCGCGAGATCGCCGCCTCCAGCCTCCCGGAGAGCGATTCGGGGAAGCGCTCCACCGCCGCGCCGTCGGCCTGCCCGGCCGCCACCGCCCGGCGGAGATCGTCCACGGCCTCGCGGACCAGATCGGTGATGAAGGAGGGCGAGTAGCGCCGCGCGAGGGCGCGGACCTCGTCGCGTTCGAGAAGCGCGTTCACGGCGGGGATCTTCCGCAGGGGTGAGGCCGCCTTCTGCTGTCCGGTTCGAGCCACGAGCGCCGTTCCTCCTTGTTTGATCCTCCGTCAGAGAGGCCGCTATATTATAGGCGTTCGTTTCTCCCCGCGGACCTGCCCTGCCGAGATCGCGGGCCGGTCCAGCGGCCCGCCGAGCCGGCTTCGGAGACGGCCTTCCTGATGACCGTGCCCCTGTCGCCCATCGAGGAAGAGATTAACCGCCTCGAGGTCACCCTCAGGCAGCTCAAGAAGCAGTACGACATCTTCTTCTCGGGAGCCGCGCCCCGCCAGCCTTTCGAGACGCGCAAGGAGGTGGACCTCCTCGTCAAGCAGCTCGCCAACACGCCGATGCAGAGGTTCTCCGACCGGTACCGGTACAACGCCCTCGCCGGCAAGTTCCAGACGTACTGCGAGCTCTGGATGAAGACGCTGCGCATGAAGGAGGAGGGGCGCGGCCACTTCGCGCGCTCCGCCTCGCAGGCGCCCGCCTCGGCCGCGGCTTCCTCGCCCGACAGGGCCGCCGCGGAGGCCGTGGTATTCAAGTCCCGCTTCAAGGACCCCACGACAGAGGACGACGCCTTCAAGACCTTCTATGATAGGTACCTCGAGGCGCGGCGCTCGGTGGGAGGTCCGGGAGCCGTGGTGCCGTACTCGGCGTTCCTGAAGCAGATCGCGCAGAAGACGGAGTCGATCAAGGCGAGGTCGGGATGCGCCTCGGTGATCTACAAGATCGTCGTCAAGGAGGGGGCGGTCACGCTGAAGGCGGCGCCCGTCAAGGAGAGGGAATCATGAAGCGACTCGCGGCCGCGGCCTTCGTCCTCGCCGCCGGGTTCCTCCTCGTGGCCTGCGGCGGGCGGGGCGCCTCGCCGGCGCTGAAGAGCAACGCGGCCGCCGTGTCCGTGGATGCGGCGACATTGTTCGACCCCAACGCCGCGCAGGACCCGATCATCTCCTACAGGTTGAGGCTGGCGACCGAGCCCGGGAACCCGGCGCTGCACAACAACCTCGGCAACCTTTATGTGCTGCGGAACTGGATGAAGGAGGCGGTACGCGAGTACAAGGACACCATCGACCTCGACCCCACCTCTCCCGTCGCCTGGAACAACCTGGGCACGGCGTACCGGAAGATGGGGCGCCGGGGCCAGGCGATGAGCGCCTTCCGGCGAGCCGTGAAGGTCGACGAGCGCTACGCCCTCGGCTACTACAACATCGGCACCATCCTCGACGAACAGGGGAACTACGACGGGGCCATCGAGATGTACCTGAAGGCGGCGGCGTACAAGCCCGAGCTCCTCACGCCCGAGGTCAACCCCCAGGTGATCTCCAACCGGCATCTCGTCGCCGTCAGGCTGCGGCGCTACCTCGAGGAGGAGGGAAACCTCGCGCTGCCTCTCGAGCCGATGCCGGAATAGGGCGGCCGCCTCCGGGGTAGGGTGGGCGTGATGAGAGGCCGCATCGTCGTCGGTGGGTGCATTGCCGTGGCCCTGCCCGCCGCCCTGGGAGCGCTCGCGGGAGCGTGGCCCGCCGCTCCGGGAGGGGTCACCGTAGAGCCGGTCGAAGCCGAGGGCCCGACCGCGGGATCTCCACCCGCCGCCCGGGCACCGGCCGCGCTCTCATCCGGCTCGTGCTGGTCCCCCTACGTGCGCGAGAAGATGGTCGGCGACGCGCTCAAGGTCGCGCCTCCGGTCCTCGCGCGGATCATCCTCAGGCACCCCGACGCCCTGCGGGAGGGGCTGGCGCGGGCGGCGGCTTCGGAAGGAAGCCCGGAGCACCGCCAGGACGGCGACGACGCGGCCTCGGGGGCCGCCGCCTCGCTCGCGGCCGTGGCGCGGCGGGCCGTCGCCGCCCTCGACGGGCACAGACCGATGGCCGACGTGGTCTTCCACCTCGGCGTGATGGCTCACCTGGCCGCCGATCTCAACGACCCGTTCCTTGCGACGCCGGCGGGAATCTCTTCGGCCTACGCCCCCGACTTCGCGCTGTACGCGGAGCGCAACGCGCGCCGCTTCCCGGTGGTCTTCTACGGGTACGATCTGCACGCTCCGGAGCCGGGGGATCGGGTTGCGGCGGAGGAACAGCGCCGGGCGCGGGGCTACTTCGCCCATCTCGAACGCGCCTACGCGGAGGCCGAGGGGTCGAGCGCCTCCTTCGACGTGAGATCGATCCCCTTCGGCGTCGCCTCCATCTGCTACTCGCGCGCCGTGACCGACATCGCCCGCTCCTGGCTGCACGTCTGGCGGCTGGCGCGCGGCGATCTCGCGGGCACGCCTTACCTTCCCGGCGCGACGCCGGCCGCCGCCGGGGCCCTTCCGATTCCCTCGGCGGCAAGTGCTCCCACGGGCGATCCTGCCGCCGCCGCATGGGCGCTCGGTTCGGCTCACGCGGGGGCGGCGCAGCCCGGATCTCCTGGCGTCGCCGCTGCGGACGGTGCGTGGGATCCCGGGCCTGGACCCGAGGACGAGGCTCCGGAGGCTCCGTCGGGCGCCGGTTCCGGAGCGAAGCCTCGAGCCGCGGCCGCTCTGGGATCCACAGGGGTGGATGCCCCGGGGGCGGCACCGGACGACCCGAACGCGGCCCCGATCACCAAGACCATCCTCGGCAAGAGCCGCAAGCGGCTGTCGAAGGGCGGCGCTGCGGATCCGAACGCACCCGTTCCCCCCGATCCCAACGGCCAGGAGAAGACGGATGCCTCGAAAGATTGAGCGTGCGCTGGTGAGCGTGTTCGACAAGCGGGGTCTCGTCGATCTTTGCCGCGTCCTCCAGGACCGCGGCGTGGAGATCCTCTCCACGGGGGGGACGGCCGCCGCCCTGATCGAGGCCGGCATCCGCGTCAAGCAGGTCTCCAACCACACCGGCTCGCCCGAGATCCTCGGCGGCCGCGTGAAGACGCTCCACCCGGCGATCCACGGCGGGATCCTCGCGCGGCGCGGCGACGCCGCCCACATGAAGCAGATCGCGGAGCAGGGGATCGCGCCCATCGATCTGGTCGTGGTGAACCTCTACCCGTTCGAGCAGACGGTGGCCTCGCGCGCCCCGCAGGTCGAGGAGGTCGTCGAGATGATCGACATCGGCGGCCCGTCCATGATCCGCTCGGCCGCCAAGAACTGCCTCGACGTCGCCGTCGTCACCGATCCGGACGACTACCCGGCCGTCCAGGACGAGGTCGCCGCCACGGGGAGCGTGTCCGCCGCCGCGCGGCTGCGGCTCTCCGCGAAGGCCTTCGCCCACACGGCCTACTACGACGCGCGCATCGCCGACTACATGGCCCGGGTCCTGCCGGGGGATCCTCCCAGTCTCGGCCCGAAGCCTCCCGGGCACCCGGATCGGCTGACGTTCGCGCTGCGCAAGGTCGCCGACCTGCGCTACGGCGAGAACCCGCACCAGAGCGCCGCGCTGTACGCCGATCCTTCGGAGGCGCCGCCCGGCGGGGGGGCCCCGGCGGGGGCCGTCACCGCCCGGCAGATGCAGGGAAAGGAGCTCTCCTTCAACAACATCCTCGACCTCGACGCCGCCTGGGCGGCGGTGGGCGAGTTCGATGAGACCGCGTGCGTCATCGTGAAACACACGACGCCTTCGGGAGCGGCCACGGCCCCGACGCTGGTGGAGGCGTACCGGCAGGCGCGCGACTGCGATCCCACCTCCGCCTTCGGCGGTATCGTGGCCGTCAGCCGCGCGCTCGACGGGGAGACGGCGCGGGAGATCGCGCCTCTGTTCCTGGAGGGGATCATCGCGCCGTCCTTCGACGCGGGGGCGCTCGACGCCCTGAAAGGGAAGAAAAACCTCAGGCTGATGGAGGCCGGATCACCGCCCCGTCCCGGCGAGGGGTACGACCTGAAGCGCGTCACGGGGGGCCTCCTCGTTCAGGAGAGGGATCGGATCACCGAGGAGGCGTCTTCCTTCAAGACCGTCACGCAGCGCGGGCCCGCGCCCGAGGAAACACGCTCGCTTCTCTTCGCGTGGCGCGTGGCACGGCACGTGAAATCCAACGCCATCGTGTACGCGCGCGGGACGCGAACCGTCGGGATCGGCGCCGGTCAGATGAGCCGCGTGGACTCGGCGAAGATCGGAGCCGACAAGGCACGTGAGGACCTGAACGGGGCGGTGCTGGCCTCGGACGCCTTCTTCCCCTTCCGTGACGGCGTGGACGCGGCCGCGAAGGCGGGCGTGGCGGCCATCATTCAGCCAGGAGGGTCCGTGCGCGACGAGGAGGTCATCGCCGCCGCGGATGAGCACGGCATGGCCATGCTCTTCACCGGCCGCCGCCACTTCCGGCACTGAAGCGGCAGCGCGGCCTATTTCTCGTCGAGGCGCTTGGGCTTCAGGCCGGCGACGTAGGCGTTGAAAGCGGCGTCGCGATTGCGGCGCTTGTAGCGGCCGGCAACGTCGAGGTGCTTCTGGATCGCCGCGTCACCCGGCGCCATCTCCATCGCGTCCTTGAAGTGCTCGACGGCCCCCTCCAGCTCGAAACCGTTAAGCGCCTCGATGCCCCAGTTGTAGTTCGCGTTCTTGATGTAGCGGGCCAGCGCCGCCATGTCCTTCCGCTCCTCGCGCAGCCGGTAGAGCTTGTACAGCGCCCCCGCCCAGTCGCCGTCGTTGAAGGCCCCCTTGGCGGATTCCAGCTCGCGGTTCAGCTTCGCCTGCTTCTGGGCCGCGCCGGCCGCCTTCGACCTCATCTCCTCGGCGTCGAAGTTGGCGGGATCGAGCGCAAGCGCCTTCTCGAAGCGTTCGAAGGCCTCGGGGTACTTCTCCTGGCTGAAGAGGGCGTGCCCTTCCCTGATCAGCGCGTCCACCCTTTTCTTGACGGCGGCCGGATCACCGAGCGCAGGCGCCTGCGTTCCAGCACGGCCGGGCGCGGCGCCTCCCGGGACGACCTCGAGCCCGCCCGCCCGGGTGGGGCCCGATGGACCGGCCGGGGCTCCCCCTCCGCCCGGTGCCCCGGCGGGCTCGACCACGAGCGCGGCCGCTGCAGCGCCATCGGCGGGCGGCGCAGGCGCGGGGGAAGGCGGCGCGGAGCCGCCCATCACAAAGAGGACGTAGTACCCGCCCCCGCCGAGCGCGGCCACGGCGAGAACACCGGCAAGGACGAGCGTCCGCGAGCGGCTCGCCCCCGGCGCGCGAGCCACCGGCTTCTTCTTCATGGGGCCGGCCGAGACGGCGGGCGTTGCCTTGTGTTCGGGGTGGGCCGGCTCGTCGCGGGACACGGCGAGCGGAACGGACTCCATCGGGATGAGTTCCTTCTCGGCGGCCGCCTTGGCGGACTGCTGCTTGGAGGGCTTTGCGGCGGGCGCGGGTTCCGGCCGGGGTGCAGATGGCGCCGCCTTCGCCTCGATCTTCTTCAAATATTCGCGCGCATCGGAATGCTCGGGGTGGATGCCGACGACCTCCTCGAAGAACTGCTTGGCCTCCTTGGTGCGGCCCGACTCGAAGGCGTCAACACCCTTGAAGTACGCTTCGTCGGCCTGGCGCGCGTGGTCCTCGAGCTGCGCCTTGGCGCGATCGATGAGCGTGCCCGCCTCGGCGTTGGTCGCGTCCAGCGCGAAGACGCGCGACCAGGTGTCGATGGCCGGCTGGTACCGGGCCTTGACGAAGAGCTTCTCTCCTTCGCCGATCAGGGCGCGGATCTTCGATTCGACGTCGCCGCCCGCCGCCTGACGGCCCGTCGCGTCGGCGTCCCCAGGCTCCAGCTCCAGCACAGCGGGCTCGCCCGCCCCCGCGGCAGCGGGCGGCGCCGCGCCGGGCGCCGCTCCCTCCTCGAAGTCGAATTGCGCGAGCAGGGCGTCCGACTCGCGGCCCCCGCCCCGCCCCGAGAAGGGCGAGGGCGGCGGCGCCTTCCCCGCCTTCTCAACCTGGAAGGCCGAGGGCGGCTTCGGCTTGGCCACGGCCGCAGGCGCCCCGGAAACCCGATTCAGGATGGCCAGGGCCGCGATGTTGGTCTTGTCCACGGAGAGGGCCTTGCGGGCCTCCTCCGCCGCTTCCTTGTTCTTGCCCTGCGCGATGAACTTCTTGGCGCGATCCAGGCGCTCCTTGATGAAGGGCTGGGCCTCGTGGACCTGCGTGACCTCCTCCAGCAGGTGCTTCACGGAGTCCATCCCGGGCGCCAGCTCCGAGAGCAGGTGGCACCCCTCGAGCGCCTCCTGGTAGCGGCCCTCGGCGAGCAGCTCCCTCACGCGCGAGATGCCGACGTCGATCTTCTCTTTGCTCTCGGCGTCGGCGGCCTCCGGCGTGATGGCGAGCTCGCCATCGGCCGACTCCCCTTCGGACGCCTCCCAGTTCACGACGAGGAGCTGCGCCATGCGGATCCCTTCACGGGCCTTCTGGCTGCCGGGGTCCTTGGCGAGGACCTCCTGCCAGTGAGCGATGGCCTCCGTATACTTCCCCTCGTTGTATTCGCGGCTGGCCTTGTCGAGGAGATCGAGTACCTTCTGATCGTCCATGCTCCACCCGTTTTTCAGTCCGCGCGGGTTCCCTTGAGGCGCTCCCGGCCTCCCCTCATGAAGCGCCGCCCTGAGCCTTGCCGGCGCGCACGCGCGCGATCTCCTCCCGCAACGCGTTCATGTCGATGGCGCCCGGGTTCAGGGCCGCGACCTTCTCGAAGGCCTGCTGGGCGCGGTCGATATCGCCGAGATCGTACAGCGCGACGATGCCGATGTTGAACCACCCCCTCCAGTGGGCGGGCTGCGCCGCCACGGCGGCCTCGAATTCCTTGAGGGCCTCCTTGGGCTGACCCATGTTCCGCAGCGACGTGCCCAGATCGGTCAGGACGTTGATGTCGTCGGGCTTCACCTCCAGCGAGCGCGCGTAGTAATCCTTCGCCTTGTCGAACATACCGGCGTCGTAGTACATGTCGCCGAGGCGCGTGAGGGCCGTCAAGTTGCGCGGTTCCTTTTCGAGGAGCCCTTTGAGCGCCTGGATCTCGCGCTGCACCTGCTCCATCGTCGCCATGTCGCCGCCCCCACCCTGTGGGGCGCCGCCCGTCGGACTCCCGCCGGGGGCGGCTCCCTGCATGGCGCCCGCCGCGCCGGTGGCGCCGGGACGGTCCCCCGCCGGCACCGCCCCCTCCATCCCGGGGGGGACCGGCGGGTGCTGGAAGCCGAGCCCGCGCCCGGCGTAGAGCTGGTGGGCGACGACGAACCCGACCAGGGAGCCGAAGAGGAGCCCGGCGAAAGCGAAGGAGATCTGGCCTCTGTTCATGCAGTTAGCGCCCCGACGCGACGAGCCAGCGTAGCAGAGAGCACCCCCCTGCGGTCAAGGAATCACGACGTTCGGCGCCGGCCTCCGCGGAGTGCCATCCGTCCAGGGGCGGCGTTAGTATCGTCGCCACCAGTGAACCGCTTCCACGCGCCCGCGCTCGCCGCCGTCACTCTCGCGGTCTGCCTGCTCGTCTCCGCCCGTCCCCTGAACATCTACGACGAGGGGCTCGCGCTTTACGAAGCCGAACGGGTCCTGCGCGGCGAGATCCCCTACAGGGACTTCTGGACCAACTACGGCCCCGCTCAGTCCTACGTGCTGGCGGCATGGTTCGGCCTCCTGGGGCCCTCGGTCCTCGTCGAGCGTGTCTGGGACGCGGCGGCCAAGGCGGCCCTCACGTTCGCGTTCCACCGGCTGGCGATCCTGGTCCTGCCGGCGCGTCAGGCCCTCCTCGCGACGACGGTCGCGATACTGTGGCTCGGTCCGGCCGATCCCAGCGGCTACCCGATGTATCCCGCCCTCGCGGCCAGCCTCGGCAGCGCCGTCTGTCTGATCGAGTTCCGGTCGAGGCTGCGGACGCCGTGGATCCTCTCCTCGGGCCTGCTCGCTGGCGTCGCGGGGCTGTTCCGTCAAGACATCGGGGTGTACACCTTCCTGGCGGGAGGCATTCTTCTCCTGGCGAGCCACGGACACGGACGGCCTGAAGTCCCGGGCCCGGGCGGAATACGTCCGGGCGCGAGCGCCCGGGCCCTCGCCTGGTACCTCCTCGGGGCCGGCGCCCTCATCGTGCCCGCGGGGCTCTACTTCCTCTGTCACGTGGAGCCTCCGGATCTGTGGCGGCAACTGGTGGAGTACCCGGTCCTGACGTTGCCTCCGAGGCGCCGCCTGGCGTACCCGGCCCTCATCCCGGATCTCGGACGCGCGGTCGCGAGCCTGCGGGACGGCTTCCCGGGCGTCGCCATGTGGACGGAGAAGGTCTGGTACCGGTGGCTCGCGTTCTACCTGCCCCCCGGCGTTTGCCTGTGGGCCGCGTTGGATCTCGGCTGGAGGACGGGGAAGCGCGGAGCCCCTTCGCAGGGATCCGCCCAGCCGTGGGCCGTGGCGCTTCTCGTCGCCCTCGGCGCGCTCTTCTTCCTCCAGACGCTGAGCCGATTCGATCCCGTCCACGCTCTGCCGGCCTCCCTCCCGACGACAATCCTCCTGACGCGGCTCGTCTCGCAGGTCGTCGCGACCGCCAGGAGGATTCCCGTCACGATCACCGTGGCCGTGCTGGTCCTGGGAGTCGGAGCCGGGTGGGTCGCCGCGCCGGCCGGCAGGCTCTGGGCCACCGCCGTGTCGTCCTGGCCGCCGTCGTGCCCCGATCCGATGGAGCGCCAGGGATGCGCCCGGCTGGAGGAGGGCCAGGCGCGGGCGGTTGCGTTCCTCCGCGCGAGGACAAGTCTTTCGGACCCGATCTTCTCGGGGGTCTCCACCCACGACCGGGTTTTCGCTAGCGACGTGGCGTTGTACTTCCTCTCCGGCCGCCGCAGCGCCACGAAATACCACATCATGCCGGGGCTGGCGACGGAAGCCGACATCCAGCGCGAGATCGTCGAGGATCTGGAGAGAGCGCGGGTGAGGTACCTGGTTCTGTACTCCGGCTTCGAGGATCACAGGGAGCCCAACCTGAGCAGCGTCAGCTCCGGCGTCTTCTTGCTCGACGATTTCATCCGGGATCGCTTCCGGCCGGTCGCACGGTACGGGGACTATTCCATCCTCGAGCGCCGCTGACGCGATCCACGTCCGCGCCGGACGTCGGGTACACTGCGCGGCGCCGCAGGCACGGCGCGGGGGGCAGGGGGCTTTCCGGCACCAGGCCGTCTTCGATGCGCCACGAGCGGCGCGAACCTCGCGGCGATCGAGGCGCACCGCAATTTCGCGAGCGTGGGGATCGATGGCCGAACCCATCGTCGAAGCGCGCGATCTCACGAAGCGCTACGGGGCCACCACGGCGCTCGAGGGGCTCGAGCTCACCGTGGAACCCGGAGAGGTCTTCGGCTTTCTGGGGCCGAACGGCGCCGGCAAGACCACGACCATCCGACTTCTGCTCGACCTCATCCGGCCCACCCGCGGGGAGGCGCGTCTCTTCGGGCGCCGGGTGCGCGATCCCGAGGCCCGCGCCCGCGTCGGGTACCTGCCCGACGATCTCAGCCTCGACGAGCGGCTGACCGGGCGCCAGACGCTCGCCTTCTTCGACGCGCTGCGGCCGCGCGGTGCGCCTGCAGCCTCGGTGCCGCGGCGCGACGAGATCTGCCAGAGACTGGGGCTGTCGGGCGCGGATCTCGACCGATTGGTCCGGGACGATTCGAGAGGCACGAAGCAGAAGATCGGGCTCGCCTGCGCCCTGCAGCATGATCCCGATCTGCTCATCCTGGACGAGCCGACGACGGGACTCGATCCGCTGGTGCGGGAGGCGGTGTTCGATCTGCTGCGCGAGGCCGGGCGCGCGGGGCGCACCGTTTTCCACTCCTCCCACGTGCTGTCGGAGGTGGATCGCACGTGCACGCGCGTCGGGGTGGTGCGCGCGGGGCGCCTCGTGGCCGTGGAGCGGATCGACGCCATGCGGCGGGCCTCGATCCGGCGGATGGTCATCCACTTCGCGGGACCGGTCCCGGAATCCGAGCTGCGGCTGCCCGGCGTGGAGATGGTCGAGCACGAGGGAGAGCGGGCCGTGCTGCGCGTGGCCGGCGAGCTGGATCCGCTGCTTCGGGTGCTGGCCCGCCATTCCGTCCGCGACCTCGCCTTCCCGGAGAGCGACCTCGAGGAGGCCTTCGCCCGGTACTACCGGGGCGGCGAGGAGCGCCCGTGATGACGGCGACCCTGCTCGCGCGCAACCTCCGGCATCACGGGAGGCTGATCCTCGCGCTGGCCCTCGGCGTCGCCGCCTTCGAGGTGGCGCTCACGTATGCCGCGGCCCAGATCGAGTCGAGCACGGGACTGCGCACCCTGTTCCAGATGCTGCCGCCGGCCTTCCGCGACGCCTTCGCGTCCCAGTTCAGCCTCATCTCGTTCGCCTCGGCCGTGGCCTTCGGCTTCCAGCATCCCTTCGTGCTGGCGGCGACCGTGGCCTTCGTGGTCGTCGTGGCGACGATACCCGCCGGCGAGTGCGAGACCAAGCTCCTCGATCTGATCCAGGCCCGGCCCGTCCCGCGAAGCCGCTATCTCCTCGCAACCCTCGTGCTCGTGATCCTCGGCGCCGCGGTGCTCCCTCTCTCCACACTCGCCGGGTCGTGCGTGGGGCTCGCCCTCGTGGACCTCCCGGGCGAGCTCCCCTGGACGCGCTACATCTCATCGGCGCTCGGGCTCTCGACGCTGCTGCTGGCCATCGGCGGCTGCACGCTCCTGATATCGGCCGGCGCCAAACGGCGCGGTTCGGCCGTGGCGCAGGCGGTCGGGTTGACGCTCGGATCCTTCGTCGTGGAGATCCTGGCGGAGGCCTGGCCCGCCCTGAGGTACATCCGCTGGATGAGTCCCTTCCACTATTTCAAGCCGGTCACCGCCTCCGTGACACCCCTCACGCCGCCGGAGAACCCCGTCGTGCTGCTGGCGATCTTCGCGGCCGCCGCGGCCCTGGCCTTCGCGCGCTACCAGCGGCGCGACATCTGAGATGGGCCGAGCCGGTGTGCCGGCGGCGGATCACTGGGGGTACGAGGCGGGACGCGCCGGCGGGCGGTACGGCGTCAACAAGTAGTGGCGCGCCTCGCCGTGGGCGCCGTACACATCGGGGACGTGAAGGGCGCGCCGGTAGGCGCGGCGGGCCGTGCGCCGCTCCCCCTTCAGATCGTGGATCTGGCCGATGCGGAGCCAGTTCCAGCAGCGCAGGTCGGGGGAGACCGGGAGCCATGCCGCCGGCGGCGCCTCGCCGGCTCCGTCACGGCCGCGGCCGGCGGCGCCGCTCAGCCGTGGGGCGAGTCGCGCGCGGACTCGCGCCAACGTCTCCGCCGCCCGGCCGGCGAGTTCGTGCGCCTGCAGGGCCGCGTCCAACTCATGGAGCGCCGCGAGGACTCGCGCCCGGCGATACCGAGGGAGGACTGCTTCGGGGTCCGCGGCGACGGCCCGGTCGTACCGCTCCATGGCGGTCTGGAAGTCACCGCGCCGCTCCGCAGCGAGGCCCTCCCGCGTGAAATCGACGCCTCGGGTGGCGACGGCCAGAAGACGCAGCGCCTCCTCGACGGTCCCGTCGATGCGCGGGACGACGAGATCGGGATCCACGGCGACGTGCGCGGGGCGGAACGGGACCTCCCATTCGACATCGGTCGCTTCGCCGTCGATCTCCGCTACCGTTGAGGCCACGGCGTTCCAACCGCGGGCGACCAGCGGGAGGAGGAGATGGAACGGACTCGGTCCGGTCTGCTGGATGTGGCCGGTCACGAGGTGCCGTCCCCCCGCGCCGCGCTTCACTTCCAGCGTGGCCGCGATTTCCGGAAGGCCGGCGCGGTCGATGAAGCCCTCGCGCACCCAGCCGAGGTCGCGCCCGGCAGCCGTCTGCACCGCGGCGATGAGATCCGGCGTGCTCAGACGCCGGCGCGCGGCCGGAGGGTACGTCACGCGGAGCGATCGGATCACCTCCGAGAACCGATCCTCTCCAAGCATCCCGGAGAGCATCCGGAAGATCAGCGCTCCCTTGCGGTAGTACAGGATCGCCGCCTCCGGATCGGTGCGGCGCGTGCCGGAGATGGGGGGAAGCGCCCCCGCCGCCTCGCTCCCGGGCACGAGGATCGTCGCGGTCACCGGCTCACGCTCCGGCGCCGCGGGCGGCTGGGAAACCTTCTCATCGGCCGGCGCTTCTCCCTTCGATACGGAGGCGGCGTCCTGGGGCGCGGCGGACGCCGCGGCCGGCCCATCCCCTGCGGCCTCCCCTTCGTGAGCGGCCGTCTGGTCATCGCGGTCGTACGTCGCCGCCTGACGGGAATCACTCGTCTTTCCGCTCCCACCACCGACGGCTTTCTCGGCCTGCACCCTGTCTCCGGAATCGCCCTGGGTGGAAAGGGTGGGCGATCTCTCCGCGATGTCGAGCAGGTACTCCCGCACGTAGCGTGCAGCGGCGTCGGGCCCGCGCCGCGCCGCCAGCGCCAGCAGCGCGAGGTGCTCAGCCAGCCCCTCGTTCATCCAGTCATCGTAGGTGTGAGTGTCGGCCAGAGGAGAGAACAGATGCCCGATCTCGTGGTAGAGGCGGCGCATCCGGTCTTCTTCTTCATCGCTCGTCGGAGCGACCCCGATCCCTCCCTCCGCGAACCACGCCGCCGGGATCACTACGAGCGGGAAGCGCGCGTAGCCGCCGCCGTCCCTGGGCACGACGACGATCCTCATGTTGAAGCTCCCGGCCGCGCCGCCGCGCGAAGCGTCGACCCCGCCGCGGTCGGCGCCGCCTTCACGGCGGAAGGCAGGTCCGCCGGGCGGCGCGCCCGCGCCGGGGAGATCGCCCGAGCTCCACGAGGGCACTCCCACACTCTCCACGAGGAAGCCGCAGACCCACGTCGCCTCGGAGGCGATCCAGGAAGCGGTCCCCTCGGGAAGATCCGCGGCTTTCAAGTCCACCCGGCATCTCCCGCTCCCCGAGGTGGGCGGGGACGTCAGATCGGGCAAGGCGAGGAGCGGCACATCGCCGGCCGCCGACCACCCGCGGAAGGATTGCTTCCACTCTCCCCTGACCGAGCCCGCCCCGATCTGCGGCGTCGCGGACTCGCCGGCTCCCGGATGGTCTCCCGCGTACGGCTCGGCGCCCGAGCCGATCCGCGAGGCGCGCTCATCGAGAGGAGGCGGGACCGGCTCCACGGGGCCGGCCGTCTCGCCGTTGCCCACCACCGTGTAGCCCGCGGGCGCCGTCACCTCGATCTCGTAGGGGAACCCCTGCGCTCCCTCGAAGATGGGGAACCACGCGGCATAGAGGTTCAGCTCGGTCAGGTAGGAGGCGATCCGGGAGGCCGATCCCGGATCCCCGGAGAGGCGGCCCTCGTAGGCGACGGCCAGCCAGACCGGCGCGGGAGCCCCCGGGCCCCCTGCCCCCTCCTCCGCCTCCAGGCTCTCCATCGCCGCCGGGACTCCGACCGTGATCCGCCGGGCAGCGGGAGCGAAGGGAGTGCGGTCGAGGTCGTTGTCGAGCGACCAGCGCACGCCGGCGCCGTTCACTTCCACGGAGCTCAGCGCGAGGTCGCGGTTGAGGAAGAAGTCGATCGTCGTGCCCGGCGCGCCGGGTGCGTCGGGGACCAGCGCGACGTCGGCCCGGGCGGAGAGGCTTCCGTCATCGGGACGCAGGTGAACCTTGAGCGCTAGACGCGTGACGATCCAGGAAGCCGCGGCTCCGTCGCCTACATCTTCAGGCTCCGCCTGGCCTATGAGCGCGAGCAGCGGGATCACGGTCACCGCGCATCGGAGGAACCATCGCACCGCGTGATCGCTCCCGTCCTTCGAGAGCCACCCGGAGCCGACGCTACCCGACGCCGACGACCGAGAGAACGTCGAGGGCCCCCTGGATCTTGCCGAAGGGGGCCGAGACCTGGACGCCCTGGACGAGCGATCGCACCTCCTCCAGCGTCTCGCGGGCGATGGCGATCCCTTCCTCGCGCGCCCTCCCTTCGGCTTCGGCCTTCTGCATCCGCTCCATGACGGCGTCGGGCACCACGACGCCCGGCACCTCGTTGCGCATGAACTCCGCGTTGCGCAGCGAGGCGAGCGGCCAGATGCCGGCGATGATGGGGATCCGGTGGCCCTCCACTGCCTTCAGGAACGACTTGAGCTGCCCCATATCGAAGACCGGCTGCGTGACGGCGAACTCGGCGCCCGCCTCCACCTTGTAGCGGAAGCGCTTGAGCTCGTACTCCACGTCCACGGCGCCCGGGTTGGCGCCCACGCCCACGTGGTATCCGGTGGGCTTGCCGATGGGGCTGCCTCCGAGGTCGAGCCCGTGATTGAGGCGCGTCACCATGTTCGTGAGGCCGATGGCGTCCACGTCGAAGACGGCCGTGGCGTCCGGATAGTCGCCCAGCTTGGGCGGGTCGCCGGTGATGATCAGGATGTTCCGGAGCCCCACCGCGTACATGCCCAGCAGGTCCCCCTGCATGCCGATGAGGTTGCGGTCGCGGCAGCAGTAGTGCAGCACCGTCTCGATGCCGGCCTTCTGCTCCATCATGATCGCGAGGAACATCGCGCCCATGCGCGCCGCCGCCCGCGCCCCGTCGGGGATGTTGATCACGTCCACCTTTTTTCCGTTGAGGATGCTCGCGTTCTCGAGGACCTTGGCCGCGGAGATCCCCTTCGGCGGGTTCAGCTCCACCGCGGTGACGAACTCGCCGTCGGCGATCTTCCGGGCGAGGCGGGACTTCTCGCGCTTCGGGATCGGCTCGACCTCCTTCTTCTCCTCGGGCGGGACGAAGATCTCCACGTGGCGTCGCGAGGGCCGGAGCATCCGGACGGACTTCACGATGTGGCGGATGTGATCGGGGGTGGTGCCGCAGCAGCCCCCCACGACCTTGGCGCCCGCCATGATGAAGCGCTTCGCGTACGTCCCCATGTACTCGGGCGAGCAGAGGTAGATGTTGCGGCCGTCCACGTTGCGCGGGGTGCCGGCGTTGGGCTGGGCGGAGAGCGGCTTCTCGGTGGCCTTCGCCATCCTCTCCAGCGCCGCCAGCATGGCGTGCGGGCCCACCGAGCAGTTCACCCCCACCACATCCGCGCCCCAGGCGTCGAGCCGCGCCGTGAAGACCTCCGCCTCGGTGCCGTAGAGGCTGGTGCCGTCCTCCTCGAGCGTCATCTGCGCGACGATGGGCAGATCGCAGAGATCGCGCACGGCCCGGATCGCCTGTTGGATCTCGTTGAGGTCTGAGAACGTCTCGATGCAGAACAGGTCCACCCCGCCGTCGAGAAGCCCCTTCGCCTGCGCGCGGAAGGCCTCCCGGGCCTCCTCCACCGACGTGGGGCCCCACGGCTCGATCTTGATCCCCAGCGGGCCGATGGAGCCGCACACGTAGACGTCCTCGCCCGCGGCCTCCCGGGCCAGAAGCGCCCCGGCCTTGTTGATCTCGTAGACCTTGTCGTCGAAGCCGTGCCCCTTGAGCTTGATGGAGCTGGCGCCGAACGTGTTGGTCTCCAGGACGTCCGCCCCGGCCTTGCGGTAGGCCCTGTGGATCTCCCGGACCACGTCCGGGCTCGACAGGTTCATCTCGTCGAAGCAGCGGTTGATGAAGATCCCGCGCGCGTACAGTTCGGTCCCCATCGCGCCGTCGAAGACGACGATGTTGTCCTTGAGCATCTCGCCGAAAGGCTTTCGCATGGGACCTCGGCTGTCTCCACGGGCGGGTCGCACCGCGCCCGGCAGCCGGTCCGGCCCTGCCGGCTGCCTGAGTGCGGTTGTGCAGGATGAACTCGGATTATAATGGCCGCCCGCGGGCCCCTCAACCGGAGGCCCATGCGAGGGATGACGCGATGAGGTTCCGCCGCCTGTCAGCCCTATCCGCCATCGTCCTGTTCCTCGCCGCCCCTTCCCTCAACCGGGCCGGTGAGGACGTCGCCACGTTCAGCATCGTCGCGCACGACCCCGGCACCGGCGAGTGGGGCGTGGCGGTCGAGTCGAAGTTCTTCGCCGTCGGGGCCGTGGTGCCCTGGGCGAAGGCGGGAGTCGGCGCCGTCGCGAGCCAGGCGTTCGCGAACACGACGTTCGGGGCGCGCGGGCTGCACCTGCTGGAGATGGGCTTCTCCGCGCCCGAGGCGCTCGACATCCTGGTGAAGAGCGATCCCCTCGCCGACCGCCGCCAGGTGGGCCTTGTGGACGCAAAGGGCGAGCCGGCCACGTGGACGGGGGGGAAGTGCAACGCGTGGGCCGGAGGAAGGACCGGAGCGCACTACGCCGCGCAAGGGAACATCCTCACGGGAAAGGAAGTCGTGGATGCCATGGCCGCGACGTTCGAGTCGGGCGCCGGGTCGCCCCTGGCCGATCGGCTCGTGGCGGCGCTGCTGGCAGGACAGGCGGCCGGCGGCGACTCGCGCGGACAGCAGTCGGCCGCGTTGCTGGTGGTGAGGGAGAAGGGCGGTTACGCGGCCTTCAACGACCGCTACATAGACCTGCGCGTGGACGATCACCCGAAACCGATCGAGGAACTCAAGCGCCTGCTGGACATGCACCACGTCGTCAACGCCTTCTCCGACGCCCGGTTCTTCATGGAGCGGGGCGATCCCGCACGGGCCGTCCGGATGATGGAGGAGGCCACGGCGCGGGCCGTCTCCGACCCGAAGGCGAGTGACGCCGACAAGGGCGGCGCGTACTACGATCTCGCCTGCTTCTACTCGCTGGCGGGGATGAAGGATCCGGCGATCGCGAACCTCCAGAAGGGGTTCGCACAGAACCCCACCCTCATCCCCTACTCGCTCAATGACACCGACCTCGACCCGCTCCGGGACGATGCGCGGTACA
>CAYNUH010000007.1:19590-46618 GCA_964400605.1 uncultured Acidobacteriota bacterium
CCGTTCATCAAGTGGGCCGGGGGCAAGACGCAGCTTCTGGGCCAGTTCGAGCCTCTCTACCCGCCCGGGCGCATTCGCCGCTACATCGAGCCGTTCGTGGGAAGCGGCGCCGTCTTCTTCCACGTGAGACAGATCCTCAAGCCCGCGGAGTTCATCCTGGCGGACGGCAACGAGGAACTGATCAATGCCTACAGGGCGGTCCGCGACGACCTCGAGAAGGTCATCCGCCTCCTGGCGGCGCACAAGGCGGCGCATTCGAAGGACCATTACTACCGCGTCCGCGGCCAGATTCCCGGCCGCCTTTCAGACTCCGCCCGCGCCGCGCGCCTGATCTACCTCAACAAGACCTGCTTCAACGGCCTCTACCGGGTGAACAGCCGGGGTGGGTTCAACGTGCCGATAGGCCGCTATACCGACCCGCCGATCCTGGACGCCGACAACCTCCGCGCGGTCCGAGCCGCCCTGCGGGGAGTCACTCTGAGAGCGGCACACTTCCGCGACACGCTCGACACTGCGCGCCGGGGCGACTTCATCTACTTCGATCCGCCGTACCTGCCGTTGTCGCGGACGTCGTCGTTCACGTCGTATGCGGTCAACGCGGGCCGGTGCGCCTTCGGGGAGCCGGATCAGGAAGAACTCGCCGCGGTGTACGCCGCGCTGGCTCGCAGGGGATGCCGCGTGATGCTCAGCAACTCCGACGCCCCCTTCATCCACCGGCTCTATCGCGACTTCGACGTCCGCGAGGTCCGGGCGCGCCGCAGCATCAACTCGAAATCCGACAGGCGCGGGCGCATCAGCGAGATCGTCGTCCTGAACTACGCGCCGGCGGAGCGCCGGGCGGCGGCCGCGGCGCTTCGAGCGAACATCTTGCCTCCCACCGGTTCGCGCGCTAGGGTTGCGACATGATCGGCGGATCGTGCATGAAAGGTGGAGATGAAGGCCGCGAGCGTACCGGACGCCTTTGGATGGCCGCCATCGTAGCGGTCACCGGCGCCCTGCTGGGCTCGCCGGCACTCCCCCTCCTCGCCACGCAGGCGGCACCGACGCCCGCGCGCGCGCCCACCGGCGCCGACGGCGAGCGCTTCTTCCAAAGCCGCGAGGTGGGCCGGATGAAGGTGGCATGCGCCGACTGCCATCTGATCACCAACCCGGCGGGGACCCCTCCGGACGATCGGATCCGGCCGGGCCACTCCCTCTTCGACGCCTTCGGCCGCGGCACGTGGTGGAACGGCCGCGTCACGACCGACTGCGGCGACGCGGCGGCCGTCTGCTCCAAGCGGTACCAGGGAGGCGAGGATCTCGACCCGAATGATCGCACGGCCCTGGTGCTCTTCATGAAAGCCCAGGACGCCCCTTTCTCGAATCCGTTGATTCTTCAGCGCAGGCCGCCCGGCCAGGTGGAGATCAACCAAGGCGACGCCGCGCGCGGACGTGACCTCTTCCGCCGCGCGTGCGCGACCTGCCATGCCTCCGGCGGCTCCTCCCCGGGCCCGGACCTCGTGACGTCCAGAATGACGCCCAGGGAGATCGCGGACCTGATCCGCGCCGGGGAGGGGCGCATGCCTCTCTTCCAGGGCGATATCCTCCTTGACCCGGAGGTCGCCGACATCGCGGTGTACTCCCACTCCCTCCAGCCCGGTTCGAACTGAGCGCCGCCCGGCGGCCTCAGGGGCTGGAGCGCCGACATCGCGGGCGGGCCTCGCTCCATGATGGCCACGATCAGGCTGGCCTCGCTCTTCCCCTCGAGGGCCCTCCGGCCGCTGGGAGGGGAACACCCTCACCTTCGAGCAGAGCCACGCCATGGGCCACAGCCGCTACGCGTACACGTTCGAGGGCGACGGGAGGTACGCGTTCCGGATCGAGCACTCGCAGGACAGGAAGACCTGGGCGCTGTTCATGGAGGGGCGTTACACGCGGAAGTGAGGCCCGGATTCACGTTCGAGTACCCGGGCACCTGTCGGGGTAGGCTCCGTCAGCGCTCCCGCGCCGCGGCCGACGGTGAGTCTCCACCGCTGCTCCGTGCCCGTGCGGCGACCATGACCGCGGTCAGCGGGTGCTGCGACCCATGAACCCGGCGATGCGCGCCGCGCCCTCCCGGATCGCCTCGGTGGAGGAGGCGTAGGAGAAGCGCAGGTGCTGCCCTTCGTCCGGGACACGCGGGCCGAAGTGGATGTCGGCCAGGACCGCCACCCCGGCCTCGTGCAGGAGCCGTTTCCGCAGCGCCTCGGAGTCCTCCGCCCCCACCATGCGGCACGCCTCGGTGACGTTGGGCCAGACGTAGAAGGCGCCGCCCGGCAGCAGGCAGGAGAAGCCGGGGAGGTCGTTGAGGAGCCGGACGATGAGATCGCGCCGCTCGTGGAAGGTGCGCTTCATCCTCTCCGCCTCGTCCTGAGGGCCCGTGATGGCTTCGAGGGCGGCCCACTGGTTCGGGTGTCCGGCGCACGACTCGGTGTTGGTCACCCAGCGGTTGAAGTGGGGGGCGAGGGCGCGATTGGCGGCGTAGCCGATCCGCCAGCCCGGCATCGCCCAGGTCTTGGAGGCGCCGTCGGCGATGATCGTCCGCTCCATCATGCCGCGCGCGGTCGCGATGGACGCGAACGCTCCGTCGTACACCAGCCTCGCGTACACCTCATCCGCGTAGACCCAGACGTCGTCTTGGGACCTCAGGATCTCCGTGATGGCTTCGAGGTCGCGGAGCGAGAGGATCCCGCCCGTCGGGTTGTGGGGCGAGTTCAGGATGACCAGGCGCGTCTTCTGCGTGATCGCGCGCCTCAGATCCTCGGGGTCGAACGCGAAGCCGCGCGCCTCTCTCAAATACAGCGGCACCGGCACGGCGCCCGACGCGCGGATCTGCGACTCGTAGATCGGGAAGCCGGGCACGGGGAATATCACCTCGTGTCCCTCGCCCGAATCGGTCACGGTCAGGATCGTGTAGCCGATGAACGGCTTGCACCCGGCCGCGACCACCACGTCGTCGGGTCGGACGTCGATCCCGCGCAGACGGCCGATCTCCCGCGCCACGGCCTCGCGCAGCTCGGGGATCCCTGCCGAGGGGGTGTAGCCGGTCTTCCCCTCCCGGATGGCGCGGATGCCGGCCTCGCGGATGTTGTCGGGGGTCACGAAGTCGGGCTGCCCGATGCAGAACGAGACGACGTCCTTCCCCCGGCGCACCAAGTCGTTCACCTCGCCCAGGACGACGAAGGCGTTCTCGGTGCCCAGTTGCGCCGCGCGGCGGCTGACGGTTCGCATGGCTGTCCTCCTGATCACACGCCGCGGGCGGCGGCGAGCATCGATTCGATCCGGCTCAGCCGGATTTCGCGCTCCCGCACGAATGTCTCGATGCCCTCGAGGATGTGGCCCGGGTCGAGGCGGGCCTCCTCGACGACCTCCTCCAGGGTCCCTCCCGTCCGCCACCGGTCGTCCCAGTCCGCGGAGAGCGTGTAGCCGAGCGACACCTCCGTGGCCATCCAGCGCCTCAGGGAGTCCCGGCTGCGGTTGGTGACGCCCATCGAATCGAGCCGGTCCGCGCCGGGCAGGATCCGGCGCCGGTAGGCCTCGCTCTGCCGGGCGAAGAGCTGCGGCGAGACGGCGGCGACGATCTTCACGTTGAGTCCGCGGGCGGCCAGATCGGGGAGGATCTTCACGATGTTGGCCGTGCTGGTCGTGCCCTGGACGATGACGCAGCCGTCGCGCCGCCTGCCCGGGGCGTAGTCGCGAAGCAAATACGCCCCCATCGCCGCCTCGAAGTGGGAGGGCATGCCGAGCGCCAGCCGGTCGGGGACCTCGATGGCCGGCCGCGTGAGGTGCAGCGCCAGGATCGGGACGCCGGTGGCGAGTCCGGCCGCGAGAAGGACCGGCACCTCGTTGGGCTCCCACGGGTGCAGGTCCACCACGTGCCCTTCCGGGAAGAGCTGCGTGACGGAAGGCTCGAAGACGCCGAAGTGCGTGCGCGAGTCGTCGGCCGTCTCGGGCCCCGAGTGGCCGGCCACCCAGATGATGGGGCCCACCTTGAAGTCGCAGTCCTGCGCGAGCTGGCTGTACAGGCGCATCAGGCCGTACTTGAGGTAGGAGAAGGACCCGTAGGTGGAGGCGGCGGCACCGAAGCCGTCCCACTCGGATTCCGGGTCCTCGCGGAAGTTCACGGAGGCGATCCCGGCGCACAATCCCGCGTTGCAGAACTCCGTGATCTCCTGCAGGAGGAGGACGCCGCCGGGGTTGGCGTTGCGGTCGTACACGCCGTCGTTGTCCATCCCCGCGAAGGGCTTGCCGAACCCGGCGATGTTTGTGGACTCCGCCAGGTCGGCCGACATCGCGATGAAGAGCGGGCGGCCGTATTCCCTCCTCGCCAGGGAGTTGACGTAGGAGCCCCAGACGCCCAGTGCTTGTCGATTTGGGGCCTTCTGGCCCGGCCGAGCCCACATCTCGCCGGGATAGGCTCGGAAGTCGGTGAAGCGCGGGTCCCTCCAGGGGCTGCGCGGCCGGCCCAGCGGCACGGCGGCCGGCCGCCCGGGCACCGATTCGCCGATCTCCACCAGGCGGTCTGCGAGGTCACGGTACACCTCCGGATCGGATCCCAGGACCGAGACCGCAATCCGGAGGTTCCTCGCGGCCTGATCGCGCAAGGCTTCAGGATCCTTCGGCGCCGGCTCGCCGAATCCCGCGAACCGCACGCCGTACTTCTCCTGGAACGGCCGCTTGGTCTCCCAGAACTCGGGCGAGTTCAGCGCGTGCGGCGACCCGTGCGAGGCGTAGTCGAACTTGCCGTAGCCGCGCCCCTTGCGCGTGCGGAACCACACCAGCGCAGGGCGACCTTGCGTCTCGGGCTCGTGCACCGCGCGGAGAATCTCCCGGCTCACAGGCCCCCACTCCATGCCGTCTCCGGCGCCATACGTCCGCCAGCCGTGGCTGCCGTACCAGTCCACGGGGGTTCCGAAGACCACCGACGACGTCGGCCGCGGGTCGATCCCGTAGTCGTTCCAGTCGAGGAGGACGACGAGGTTGTCGAGCCCGAGCCCCCAGGCGGTGTTCATCGTCTCGTGCGTGGCCCCCGTCGTGGCTCCCCCTTCACCCTCGAGGGCGAAGACCCTCGCGAAGCCTCCGCCCGAACGCTTCAGCGCAAAGGCCATCCCGGCGGCTGCGGGAAAGCCGTGCCCCGACGGCCCCGTGTTGAACTTCAAGTTCAGCGTCTTCCCCGCGAACTCGGCGTGGCCGGGCAGGCCGCCCCGGCGCCGGAAGACGATCAGGTCCTCCCAGGTGAGCTGCCACCGCGAGGCGTTCTTCACCAGGTAGCGCTCGTCGCCGGTCTCCCGGTGCCGGAGCCGCAGGGCTTCGTTGAGCGCGGCCAGCGTCGCGTACACGAGGGGGACGGTGTGTCCGGCCACGAGCACGAAGCGGTCGGTGAAGGGCTTGTCGGGGCGCCGGATGTCCCACTTCATCGCGCCCGACAGCATCAAGCTCAGAAGGGCGTGGACCTTGGAGCGGGATCCCCCGGGGTGGCCCGACTGCCGGTAGTTGAGCATCAGATCGATCAGCTGATCGACGACGTCCTTCGCCACCTCCCAGTGGGGGAAGTGCGGTTCGAGGGCTCGATGGGCCTCCTGCCAGGATGATGGGCCCGCGACCCGATCCATCGTTGCCGGAGAGACGGAATCCATGTTCACCCCCTCGACTCCCTTGCGCCACACCCTGGTCTGTCGTCGCTTCACCGAGATCCGCCTGCCGGAACGGCCTGCCTTGGACCTCTCATGCCCGGCTGGGCGCGCGCCTGAACCGCGAGCGAGGTGCGGCATATCGCGCGGATGCGGGAAGGGACACAGCCCTCTGCGCTCCGAGAGTCCGCAGGCCCCGGACCGGCCCGGCCGCGCCGACCTCGCTGCTTTTCCACCCCTCCGAACAGCAAGGCCCGTGCCCAAGTTGGGGGTGTCACTGCGGGGGCCGTGGCCTGATCTTCGGAGCTTAGGTATAGAATCAGGGCCTTTTGGAGCGTCCCATGCTCGAGTTCCGTCGCGGCCTCGCCGTCGCCCTGTGGGTCACGCTGCTCCTGATCGCGTACGACGTCGCCCGGCTCCCTCTGGAGCTGCTCCCGGCCCACGGCGCGTGGGCCTACGTCATCGAGGCCGCCGGGACGGGGCTCCTTCACTACGGCATCGCCTCTCTGGTCGTCCTCCAACTCGCCGCCGCTCTGCTCGGCTTGCGGCGCCGGAGATCATCCCGGCCGGCCGGCAGATCCCCTTCGACCCTCCCCCTCTACGCGGGCGTCGCCGCGGCCGCCTTCGCTCTGGTGAGCCTTCTGTGCGCGATGGGGGAGCGCCGCAGTCCGGCGGGATGGCTGACGCCTTCATGGACGGCGGACGCCCAGATCGCGGCGCTCGGATCCCTCGCGGCGGGGTGGGCGGTCGCCGGCGCGGCGAGCGCCTGCGGGCGCAGCGGCCCCCCCGCGCTACGGCTCGCGCTCCTGGGTCTCATCCCCTTCGCGCCCGCGGTCCTTCCCGCCATCTCCGTGTTCGGCGCCGCGGGCCTTCCCTTCGTCAGAGAGAAGATCCCGCAGGCGCCCCCCGGAGCGCCCGACATCGTGCTGATCGTCGCCGACGCCCTGCGCGCCGACGGCCTCTCCGGCTACGGCGGCCGCTCCCTCCCCACGCCGCGCATCGACACTCTGGCGGCGGAAGGAGTCCGTTTCTCAGACGTGACGGCCCACGCCTCCGCGACACTGCCGTCCACGGCCTCGATCCTCACGAGCCGCCTGCCCTCGGAGCACGGCGTCCGCGGCCATGAGGGAAGGATCCGGAGCGGTGTGCGGACGCTCGCCGAGGCCCTCGCCGCCCGTGGTTACAACACCACGGGTATCGCGGGAAACCTGATCGTCTCGCGCGGAGGCGGCTTCGACCGCGGCTTCCGCCGCTGGGACCAGGACGCCGATCCTCACGTGCGAGCCCGGCACCCGTATCTCCTCTCGTCGCGCATCCTGAACGCGGCCGGGCTGGGCCGCGATGATGGGATCAAGCCGCGCGCCTCGGATCTCGTGGACCGGGCGCTCTCCATGCTGTCGCGGCCGTCGCGCGCCCCGCGGTTCCTCTACCTCCACCTGATGGATCCCCACGATCCGTACGCCCCCCCCGCCGATCTGGCCCGCTCCGCCGACCCCGACTACGCGGGGAAGCTGACCTTCCAGGCGGGCACGCTGCATTCGATCCTCCTCGGCGACGTGAACCTCGACGAGGCGGACCTCCGGCACGCCCGCGCGCTCTACGCCGCCGAGATCGCCTCGATGGACCGCGACCTGGGCCGGCTCCTCGACGCCCTCCGGGACCGGATCCGATCCGGGCGGACGATCGTGGCGTTCACGTCGGACCACGGCGAGGAGTTCCTCGAGCACGGCTGGATGGGGCACGGCCATGGCCTGCACAGCGAGCTGCTTCAGGTGCCGCTCATCATCGCCCGCGGGGGCATCGTGCCTCCGGGCGCCGTGGTGGACGCGCCGGTTTCGCACCTCGATCTTGCCCCGACTCTCCTCGATCTCGCGGGGCTCGCTCCCGAGCAGTCGTTCCGAGGCCGCAGCCTCGCCGCGCTGATCCGCGGGGAGGCGGGATCAAGCAGCGATGAGCCCATCTTCAGCCAGGAGGACACGGCCGGGCGCCGGTTCAGGACCACGGGACACCGGGTGAGGGCGGCGAGGCTCGGAGCGTGGAAAGTGATCCTCTCCTCGAGCGACGTCTTCGGGATCGGGGATTGGACGCGTGAGGTCTACGACCTCGCTTCGGACCCGGCGGAGGCGTCGCCCCTGGCCTCGCCGCCGCCCGAGGCCGAGCGGCTGGAAGCCCGGCTACGGGAGTGGATCGCGGAGTATGAGGATCGACCCGAGGCGGAATCCGAGCCGGATCCTGAATCACTCCGGCGGCTCCGGGCACTGGGGTACATCGAGTGAGCGAAAGGGTGGGCGTCGCGACGGTGAACCCGGTTGGGGCGCGCGGGGGGACCCTCTCGTCCCTGGCGGCCGCCGCGACAGCCGTGTTCTGGGCCGCCTCGGTCCTCGCCTACTGGAACTTCACGCAGATGGCGGGCCGCTCGGCGGGGCACTACCGGGACGATCCGATGCGCACGGCCGAGTTCCTGGCCCTCTCCTTCGCCATCTACGCGGCGCTCATCACCTCCGGTGTGGTGATCGTCGCCCTCGTCAGGCGGCTTCTCCTTCGTAGGAAGGAAGCCGTCCGCGATCGCGCGGCCGCCTCTCACGCGGGCGCGGCCGCCGCCTCGGCCGCCGCTCTCTTCACGTTCGCGATCCTGGCCTCGCGGGACCAGCGGCTCGGTTTCAGAGCGGCCGGGATGCTGCTCGACGCCTCCGTGGCGGCGGGCGTGGCGGCGGCGGCCGGGGGGACCTGCTTCCGGCTGATGATCCGCGTGCGACGCTCGCCGGTGACGGCCGGGCTGGTGCGTCTCGGCCTTTCAGGCCTCGCGGTCTTCCAGATAGCGTGGATGTGCTGGGTGGCTCTGCGCGAGCGGATCGATTCGGGATCCTGGGATGCCGGCGGCCTTCTCCTCCCCGGCTTCCTCATCGCGGTTTGTCTGTTCTTCGTCTCCGGCGCCGGCGATCGCCTGCGCTACCGGATCGGGAGCCTCCGGTCTTCCGGAGGCTCCTTGGCGGCGCGCCGTGGCGCCGGCTCCGCTCCCGCGCTTCTCGCGGTGGTCCTTCTGGGCATCGCTCTGGCGGCCGGCCGGCCCCCCGGCGCCATCCGGGCCGAGGAGCCTCCCCGGCCCACAAGAGTCCCCAACATCGTGATGATCGTGGCCGACACCTTGCGGGCCGACCGCCTCGGCGTGTACGGCGCCTCCAGGGCGCGCACGCCGAACCTCGACGCCCTGGCGGGCCGCGGCGTGCGGATCGAGCAGGTTTACGCCGCGGCGTCGTGGACGTTGCCCGCGACGGCGTCCCTGCTGACCGCGCTGAACACCACCAGCCACGGACTGATGACCCACCGCGACCACATGCGCGAGGACGCCGTGAGCCTCGTTTCGGTCCTGAAGCACGCGGGGTACGATACGGCTGGCTTCGTGGCCAACGGCCTCATCTCGAGCCAGTACGGCTTCGATCCGGGCTTCGACGTCCTCGAGAGGACCCCGGGGCGCCTCCTCGACAGGCACGGCGACACGCCGATGTACCGGACGCTGACGTCGCTCGGGCTGTGGGCGCCCCTGGAGAGGTTTCCCCGCGCGGAGGAGGTGATCGAGCGGGCCTTCTCCTGGCTCGACGCGCGCAGCGGCGCGCCGTTCTTCATGTACCTGCACCTCATGGACCCGCACGACCCGTACTTCCCGCCCGGTCCCTTCGACACGATGTCCACCGCGGCTGCCGTCGGCGGGGCAGGCTCGGCGCCGCTCACGATGCGGATCGGGACGCTCGCCTCCATCATGGAGGGCGGGCGCCCGGTCGGCCGCGCGGACCTGGATCGCCTCACGGCCCTCTACGACGGCGCCGTCACGTACATGGACGCCCAGATCGGGAGGCTGCTTCAGGATCTGGGGCGAAGGGATCCGACCCGTGGGACCCTGGTCGTCTTCACGTCTGACCACGGAGAGGAGTTCGCCGAGCACGGCGATCTGGGGCATATCCACACGCTGCACGAGGAGCTGGTGCGCATCCCGCTCATCATCGCGGGGCCCGGCGTCGAAGGCGGCCGCGTCCTCGAGGGACCCGCCCGGCAGGTGGACGTGGCGCCCACGATCCTGGAGGCCGCCGGGTTGTCCTTCCCCACGCCCGTCGAGGGCGCCTCGTTCTGGGGCGCCGCCTCCCGCGGAGAGCCGCTCGCCCCCCGCGACGTCTTCATCGAGCACGGCTACACCAACAACGTTCGCAACTCCTGGCACCGGTACCGGAGTCTCCGGCAGGGGCGACTGAAGCTGATAGGCAGCACATTCCACCTGCGCGGGCAGGGGCCCTGGAAGTGGGAGCTCTACGACCTCGCCGAGGATCCCGGCGAGAAGCGCGACGTCGCCTCCGAGCGTGCGTCCGAGGCCGCGGCGCTGCGCGAGAGGCTGGAGGCGTGGGCCCGGAGGCCGCGCGCGGGCGTCTCGGGAGAGACCCCTCTCGACGAAGAGCTTCTTCAGAGGCTGCGCGCCCTGGGGTACGTGAAGTGAGGGTCGGGCGCGAGGGGTGAGCCCCCCCGGCCTGGACTGATCCGGGGGACTCAGCCCCGCCTCATCGTGCCCCCTGGAGGACGCGGATCTGCGCGCCCTGGGTGCCGGCGCGGACGAGCAGGCGGGTGAAGAGGAAGACCTGCGAGGCCGCGAGGCCAGCCGTGGCGGCCGCCGGCGGCCACGCCCCCAGAAGCCGGTCCAGGGGGATGAAGGCCAGCATGGCGGCCCCCTGGAGAAGGATGGCGCCCGCCTCGATGCCGATGAGCGTTGCCGGGCGCCGCCTCACGAGCCGCGCGGGCAGGGCGAAGAGCTCCCCCAAGCTGGCGCCCGGGCGCAGCACGGCCTGCGCGCGCGCGTACTCGAACACCACGGTCACGGCATAGAAGGCCGCCACGAAGAGCGACGCGCGTGTCACCGTCAGGAGGAGTCCGATCCTTTCGTCCTCGACGCTCTCGAGCACGCGGTCCAGCGCGAGCACGGCCCAGCGGTTGAAGACGATCTGGACGATCCAGTACGCCGGAAGAGAAAGCAGGAGCAGCGCGAGGAAGCGGGGGAAATGCCGAGCCGACTCGCGCAGGAAGAGCTGCACCGAGGCGGGGCCGGGCGCCGCCGCGCGCCAGTCGGGGGTCGCCCCCCGGTAGACCGGGCCCGGAAGCGGCTCGAACGTCAGCCGCGGGTGGGGGCCGTGCTGCAGCGCCTGCAGGAGCCCCCCGGCGAAGAACGTCCCGGCGATCACGGTCGCGAAGGCCGCGATCCCGAGGAGATCGACGCTCTCCTTGAAGAGGCCGGGCTGGCCCGTCGTGAGATCGGTCCACCAGCGGAAGTCCAGCTCGCGCCCCATGCGCGCCGCCTCGGGATGAGGACTCAGGGAGGCGTCCAGGACCCCGTAGAGGGGGTACAGCACGGCGGCCGCGAGAGCCAGGTTCGCGAAGAGGACCACGAGGAGGGCGCGCCGGCAGGCCCAGGCTGAGGCGAAGCCCCACCTCAGCGCCGCCACGCTCCCCGCCACATCGGCGGGAGGAGCGGCGGGCGGCCCCGACGAAGTCTCAGGGGTGCCGAGCAGGGGCAGAGAGGTCTTCCTCTCCGGCGCCCCCGGCGCCGCTTCCGGCCCCGGGCCGTTCCTCACGAGCGTGTCGGCCACGTCAGGCGATCCCCGAGTAGAGATACAGGACCTGCTGCGCCCACGTGACGAGGCGCGTCCACCACTTCAGCGCGCTCCAGCGATCACTCGCGGCCGAGCGGGCGTCGTTGGACCAGTTGGCCTCGAGCGGCCGCCCGTCCGGCGGCAGCAACCGCGCCGACACCAGAGCGTCGGAGGACTTCTCCCTGATCCGGAACCAGCGGTACCGCCCGTCCCAATCACGGACTTCCGTGCGCCCACCCTCGAACGTCAGCTCAATCCGCACCGGGAGACGCACCTCGCCGAGGCGCCTGACGGTGACGTCGATCTCGCGCTTGTCCGTCTCTCCCTCGGCGGCCGCGCGCGCCTCCGCCGTGCTCACCTCCCGCCTCGCCCCCGGCGGCCCGAACAGGCCGGCGGCGGGCCGGATCCTGCCGTCCGATGATTTCACCACCGCGTAATCGAGCAGATCGCTGCCGCGGAACGTCTGATCGAAGAACCACGCCATGTCCCGGCCGGCGGCCTCGCTGACGGCGGCGATGAAGTCGTCGGTGGACGGGTGGCGGAAGCGATACCGCTCCTGGTAGAGCCGCAGCGCGCGCGCCACCACGTCCTCGCCCACCACGCTCTCGAGCGTCCGGAGCGTGACGGCGGTCTTGGAGTACACGTTCAGCGCGTACGACTCACGGTCGTAGAACTCCCACGCCCTCCGGTGAAGCTCGTCCTTCCGGGGACCATCCTTCAGATAGCGGCGGCGCTGCCCCCACGGCTCGTGGATCGCCACGCGCGACGGGAACGTGAGGAAGGGAAGGTCCCTGAATGCGTTCAGGAGGGAGTCATTGGAGGCACCGGCCCACCGGAGGTACAGCAGCCTCGTGAAGCCCTCCTCCGTTCCCCCCTCCTCCGTCCCCTCCAGGGCGGGGTCCGGATCGCGCGGGATCTCGACCAGCACGGACCGCACGAACGGGACCCCCGCGATCTCCATCGTGTCGTGGTTCGGCCCGTAGGCCTTCTCGAGGACCTTCCCCGTCGAGTACGTGTTGAATCCCTCGTCGAGCCATGCCTCCTCGAACTCGTTCGTGGCCACGAGCCCGTACCAGAACTGATGGCCGAACTCGTGGACCGTGACGCTCTCGGGACTGAGCCGGAGCGCGGGCGCGATGTAGGAGGTCCCGGCGGTTATGAACGTGGGGTACTCCATGCCGCCGGCGCCGCGGCCGCCGTAGGCGGGATCCACCACGGTGAGCGTCCGGTATGGGTAACGCCCGTACCAGGTGCCGAAGTAACGGATGGCGTTGAAGGCGGCCCTGAAGTGCCGGTCGATCTGCGAGCGGTGCTCGGGTTGGATGAGCAACGTGACCGCCACGTCGCCGAGGCGGATCTGATCCGGGACGCCGGCGAGGTCGGCGGCCCCCTGTGGCGGGATCGAGAAGGCGTCGAGGCCCAGGATGCGCGCCATGCGGCGCTCCTCGGCGGCGTCGCGCTCGGCCGCGTACGAGAACGTCCGCACTTCCTTGATGAAGTCGGGATCGGCGGTCCACGCGAAGTCGTGCACGTCCTCCTGGACGAAACGGTACGCCGTCGTCCCGTCGGGAGACGAACGCGGCGGCTGAGCCTGCTCCCCGGTCGCGCCCACCACGAACGGCGTCGGCACGACCAGCGTGACGTCGTAGGAGCCGAAGTCGGCGTAGAACTCGCTGTTCACGTGGAACTGGTGGCAGTTCCAGCCCCCCTCGGGCCGGCCGCGCGTGCCCGCCGCCTCGTACACGCCCAGCTTGGGGAACCACTGTCCCACCAGGTAGAAGTCGTTCTTGTACCCGGTGCGCGCGAAGACCCTGGGCAGTCGGGACGTGAAGGCCGCCTCGACCGTCACCTCACCGCCCGGCGGCACCGGCGAAGGCAGCGGCACTCGCAGGACCGTCTCGTCGTCCGGATTGGCGTCGTCGGGGCGGAGGAACTCCGATCGCTCGATCAGGTCCGTCCCGCCCGCAAGCATGAGGGACTCGAGGTCGATGTACCCCCACTCGCCTTCCCGCACCCGCTGGCCGCGGTGCGTGCCCCCCGACTCCTTCATGAACGTCGTCCTCTCATTCTTGAAGGCGTTCAGATAGAGATGGAACTGCAGATCGGCGACCGTTTCGCGGGTGGTGTTCCGCCAGGTCACGGTCTCGCGGCCGCGCACGGCGCGGTTCGCGTGGTCGAGGGAGGCCTCGATGCGGTAGGAAACCACGCGCTCGGCGTGATCCGGCAGCGCGGCTGTGATCGGAGGACCCGCGCTCGCCGCCAGCACGGCCGCCCAGGCGAGGAGCCCCGTCGTGCATTTCGTCGGGCGTTTCAGGCGCTCCAAGCGGACTCCCGAGTGACGAAGAGGGCCAGAGCCTACACTATCCTCGGATCTTCGAGCCACACCGGCGATCCGCGGCCCACCCGGGCCGGCCGGCCTTGGCACGCCGAACGGAGGCTCTGGTATAGTGCCGGCCTCAAGGGCATCAGCGCCGGCAGCATCGCCCCGCGCGCGAGGCGCCGAGGTTCCCATGCTCTGCGTGAAGTGCGCGACCCCCAATCCTCCCAACAACCGCTTCTGCTCGACCTGCGGCGAGAACCTGCACACAGGTGGCAGCGGGGACACGGAGACCGGAAGCGGCGTCACCAAGGGCTTCATCAGCCCGACGGGGCCCGGCGTCGCCCTGTCTCCGGGATCGATTCTCGGCGGCCGCTACCGGATCCTGGACGAGATCGGCTCGGGCGGGATGGGCCGGGTGTACAAGGCCCTGGACCTCGAGCTGGAGGTGCCCGTCGCGCTCAAGGTCATCCGCCCCGAGTACGCCAGCGCCGACGGGATCGTCGAGCGCTTCAAGAAAGAGATCACCATCGCGCGCAAGGTCACGCACAGGAACGTGGCCCGCATCTACGACTTCGGCGACGCCGAGGGCGTCAAGTACATCTCGATGGAATACCTCGAGGGGCAGGACCTCGCCCGGATCATCGAGCGCGACGCGCCCCTGCCCATCGAGAAGATCGTCTCCATTCTGAGGCAGTGCTGCGCCGCCCTCTCCGAAGCGCACGCCATGGGGATCGTGCACCGCGATCTCAAACCGCACAACGTCATGATCGACGCCGCCGGCGACGTCCGGCTCATGGACTTCGGCATCGCCATGAGCCAGGAGTCCAAGGGCCTCACGCGCACGGGCGCCATCGTCGGGACCCCGGAGTACATGTCGCCCGAGCAGGCCGAAGGGAAGAAGGTCGATCACCGCTCGGACATCTACTCGCTCGGGATCACCATTTACGAGGCGCTGACGGGCGTCGTCCCCTTCTCCGGCAGCACGCAGTGGGAGGTCATCCGCAGGCAGATCCAGGACCGCGTGCGGCCTCCGCGCAAGCTGCGCGCCGAGATCCCAGCCTGGATCGAGACGATGGTCCTCAAATGCCTGGAGAAGGACCCGGGGCTCCGGTACCAGAGCGCCGACGAGATCCTCCGCGACATCGATCGCCAGAAGGCGACCCGCGCCATGAAGGCGTACGCTCCGAAGAAGCGCACGCTCGCCCTCGCGGCCGGGGCCGCCGCCGTGGCCGCCGCGGCCGTCGCCGTCACGCTCCTGCTGTGGCCGAGGGGGATCCCGCTGGGGCCGGGGGGGCGCACCTCCCTGGCCGTGCTCCCCTTCGAGAATCAGACCGGCCGGGCCGATCTGGACTGGCTGCGGACCGGCCTCGCCGAGAATCTGTCCACCGACCTCGCCCAATCCCGCTACTTCCGCGTGCTGACGCGCGAACGGCTCTCACAGATCCTGAGGGACCTCGGTCGCGCCGAGACGGCGGCGCTGGACGCCGAGACCCTGGCCCGCGTCGGTGAGTACGGCGGCGTGCAGGCCGTCATCACCGGGTCGTTCGTGGGGGCCGGCGACGCTCTTCGGATCAATCTGCGGGCCCAGGACCCGGATACGGGCGAGGGGATCGGCTCGGCCTTTGTCTCGGGGCGGGAAGTCGACGTTCTGGCGATGATCGATCAGCTCACGCTGCGCACGAAGGAGATCCTCAGCGTTTCCAAGGAGAAGATCGCCGCCGACGTGGACACAGCCATCGCCTCCGCACGAACGTCGTCCGTCGAGGCCGCCAGCCTCTTCCAGAAGGGCGTGGATCTGCTTCAGCAGGGGCGCAACCTGGAGGCCGTGGACCCGTTGCTGAAAGCCACGACCAAGGACCCCGACTTCGCGCTCGCCTACGCGCGGCTCTCGCAGGCGTACCGGCAGGCCGGGTACGACGAGAAGGCCCGGGAGGCGGGCGACAAGGCGCTCACGAAGGTGCTCAAGGCGGTGGATCGGGTGACACCGGCGGATCGCGCCTTCATCCGGGCCGCACACGCCGCGGCCTCCCACGAGGGGCAGGACGCCATCGAGGCGTACGACGAGATGGTCAAGGCCGACCCGTTCGACCCCACCGCGGCCTACAACCTCGGCCTCGCGTACGAGGGGACCGGGGAATGGGACAAGGCGGAGGTGTTTTTCCGCAAGGCCCGGGATTTGGACCCGAAATACGCTCTTGCCGAGGTCGCCATTGGCCGGATCAAGATTCGAAGCGGACACCCGGACGAGAGCCTGGATCCATTCAGGAGAGCGCTGGAGATGTACCGCGCAATCGGGAGCAAGGAGGGCGAAGCCACGGCGTACCAGGCGATCTGCAACGCGCACAAGGGGTTGAGGCAGTGGGAGGAGGCTCTCACCTTCTGCGGCAAATCGGCGGCCATCAAGGAGGCCATCGGCGACAAGCGCGGGCTCGCCGCCAGCCTCGGCAGCGAGGCCTACATCTACCAGGTTACCGGACGGCTCGAGGAGGCCCTCTCCTCCGCCCGCAAATCGATCGATCTCAGCCGCGAGATTGGCGACCTCAGGGGAACCGCCGCCGCCCTCACGAACCTCGCGAGCCTCCTCGAGGACCGCGGCGACCTGCGCGAGGCGTTCCGATCGCTCGAAGAGGCCCTGGAGATGCGACGGCCTCTCGGGGATCAGGCCATCGAGGCGGAGCTGCTGGATGGGTTGGGACGTCTCCGACTCCAGCTCGGCGAAATGAGCCTGGCCGGCAAGGACCTCACGTCGGCGGCGGACCTCTACCAGCGGCTCGGCATCGAGGAGGGGACGGCCCAGGTCACTTCCGACAGAGGGCTCCTGGCTCTCGCGTCCGGCGACCTGAAGTCGGCGGAAGGTCTCCTCTCCCGCGCCGCCTCGCAGTGGGAGGCGCTCGAGTCGCCGGAAGGCGTCTCGGAGACGCGGTACAGGCAGGCGATGGTCGCGCTCCGCCGCGGATTGTACGGGACGGCTCTTACGCTTGCGGGCCAGGCGCTCGCCGACTACGAGAAGGCGGAGGACAAGCTGAACACCGCCCGGTGCCGCGCCGTGCTGGGAATCGCTCTCCTCCGGGCCGGCGATCCCGCGCAGGCGGCGCGCGAGATCGACGCCGGGATGGCCACCGCCCTGGCGCTCGGCAATCCGGCGCTCTCCGGGGCCCTGGAAGCCACGCGGGCCGAGATCCATTTGAAGGAGTCATCTCCCGAGAGCGGCGAGCCCCTCATACGCTCGGTCTGCCAGCGCGCCGCGAGCACTTCCCTTCCCGGGCTCGAGACTTCCTGCGCGCTGCTGAAGGGATTCAGCGCCATCGCGGGCGGCCGGGCGGCGGAGGCGGCCTCCCTCGCCGCGGAAGCAGCTTCCCGCTCGTCGGCCAAGGGGCTCCGGCTCGAGGCGCTGGACGCCGCCTCCGTCCGGGTCCACGCGCTCGCCGCCGCCGGCGACCCCGGTGCCGCCGCCGCCGGGATCACGCTCGTGGAGCAGGCGGGGCTCGCGGGAGTGGACGACATCGTCGCGCGCGCCGCGCCGGTCGTAGTGGCCGCTCTCGCGCGCGCGGGGAAGCAGAACCAGATCCCACCTGTGGCGGCCGCGCTCATCGCTTCGCTTCAGGCGATCCGGAAGGACCTGCCGCCAGGAAGGACCGCAGCGTTCCTGGATCGCGGGATCGACGCCGCAGCGTGCCGCGGCGTGGCCGATCAGCTCCGGAGGGCAGGGCGCGAGGCGGACGCGCGGAGCCTGGAAGCCCTTCTCACGCCGTGACCGCCCACGGAACGAGCGGGCCGGCCGCGCTCCGCCCACGGGCCCGCCGGCGATGCGTTCGGGCCGCGCTACAGGCTCAGGCTGAAGATCAGCGTGTCGGCCAGCGACACCAGCCCGCCCGCGATGTTGCCCCCCGGCGAGGAGGCGCTGTTGGGGATGGTGGTGCCGCTCCCCGCCCGCACGGCGGCGATGAGGCCTCGGAGCTCCTCGATGGCCCTCGGGTTGTCCCCCACGCCGATATGGAACGAGGCATTGTTCAGGAACGTGCGCAGCGTCTGGAGCGTCGCCGGCTCGATGAACTGCTCGGACGGTGATCCCGGACCGAGCATGATCGTCAGTGAGTTCAGCTTGAACCGGATGACGTCGCTGTTGGGCCGCGTATCCGTGACGATCGCGAACTCGGAGAACTGGGGGATGTGCATGCGCGGGTCGCCGGGGACGGCCAGGACCGTCACGTCCACGAACCCGCCGTCGGCGTGCGGGGGGCACGCGGCGTGGAAGCCGCGGCTGTTGCCGTCCGGATGGGCGAGATCGATCTCGATGCTGTCGGTGGTGCCGGCCGTCGTCTCGATCTGGATGACCGTGAAGTGGTCGTCGCCCGCGGGCGGCGCGGCGAAGGCGGGGATCACGTTGCCGCAGGGCGTGGTGGTCTCGCCCGGATCGAGGAACGTGCGCTCCGCGCTGGTGAACCCGGCCTCCACGACGCTGTCGTACGTCACCACCACGCCCGGGATGGGCGTCACCGTCACGTTCTGACCGACCGGGGTCGGCGCGAACTCGTGCACTGCCACCCCCGCGGGCGACTGCAAGCTGCCGCCGAAGTCCGAGAGGCGGGCGCCGGAGGCGTCAAAGCGGAAGAGCGCGGGCCGATTGCGGTTCGTGACGTACACGGTCCCGTCGGTGCCCACGGCGATGCGGGTCTGCCCGTTGCCGAGGCCGGCGGCGAAATCGGCGAGGCGGTTGCCTGCCGAATCGAACCGGCGCACGACCCCGTCGGTGCCCGAGACCAGCAGGTCCCCCAGAGGCGTGATGGCCATGCCACTGGGCTCGCCGGAGAACCCCGAGGCGAAGTTGGGCTCCCGGACGTAGGAGGTCGGAGAGACCTGGCTGAACCTGGCGATGAAGGCGGGTTTCGAGGAGAGCACGAGGAGCTGGCCCGCGAAGGGCCCCAGCGGCACCACCGCCGTGTCACGCAGGAGGCGCGAGTCAGAGAGGGAGGCGATCTTCACGGGCGGCCCCGAGCCTCCCGGCAGGACGAAGACGTCCTTCACCTTGGAGGAGCTGGCGCCGTCGGGGGAGGTGACGAAGAAGAGATCGCCGCCCGAACCGAACGACGGCCCGTCGGGGCGGGCGATATCGGAGGCGAGGACGGACGGCCCCGCGCCCGTCGGCGCGTACCGGACGATGCGCCCTCTCTGGTTGTCGCACACGATCAGCCCGCCCGCGGCGTCGAGGGTGATGCCGAGAGGCGTCACCAGCGACGAAGTGTTCCCGTTGAAGGGAGTGGAGGCTCCCGACAGATCGAAGACCGTGATGCGGCCGTTGGACGAGTTGGCCACGAAGATCTGCTGCGAGTAGGCGGAGAGGCAGGCCGCCATCAAGATCGGCGCGCAGGCCGACAGGACGAGGACTTTCCGGGATCGCACGATGGTGCCCTCCTGGGGGGCCGGCACACCCGCTCGGGGCGGGGTGCACAGGGAAGGTCTGTTTCGGCCAGCTATTGCCTGCCATTATACGTCCGGAATCCACATCCGCAACCTCGGCCGGCTCCCGCGGGCTCCGGGAAGGGGCTCGGGTGGGAGCACGATGGAGCCGCTGTGGTAGAATGCAGCGCTTTTTGGCGGCCTACCGGCATCAGCGGAGAGAAGTGTGGAAGGCCAGCCCTCTGGTTTTCGCCGCGGGCCCACGCGGCAGACGGGACGCGTTGCGCGTGCGGCGGAAGCGTCGCCGGGGACCGAGCGTTCTATGACGCACAAGGAGTTCCTCTCGTATTTCCAGAGAGACCTCTTCATTCCCAACCTCGATGCCACCGAAAAGAGCGGCGCTCTCGAGCGGATGGTCGCCCACCTGGTCGAGCAGAAGCGGGTCCGCAGCGGCACCATCGTCCTCGAGGCGCTCAAGAAGAGGGAAAGCCTCGGCAGCACCGGGATCGGCAAGACCCTCGCCATCCCGCACGGGCGCACGACGGTCACGAACGCCCTCACCATGCTGTATGCCCGTTCGGTGAAGGGGATCCCCTGGGACTCCCTGGACCACAAGCCCGTTCACTTCATCTTCCTCATCCTGGCGCCTCACCAGGAGAAGGACAACCACTACCTCCCTCTGCTGGGCAAGATCGTGGAGTGCGCCCGCGACGCGACCGTGCGGCGCAAGCTGATGAAGGCGGACACCCATGACGATCTCCTCAGAGTCCTGGAGGAGGCGAAGGCGAAATGAATTCGCGCCTGGAGCAGATCATCATCCTCCAGGACCTCGACCTGATGATGCGCGAGATGAGCGACCAGAAGACCACGTCGCAACTCCGCAAGATCGGCTTCGAGTTCGACGAGGCCAACACCCTGCACGAGGCGCGCAACGAGATCGCTTCCCGGGTGGACAAGGATCTGCTGTCGGCTTACGAGCGCCTCATGAAGCGCTACCCCCGAGCCATCGTCCCCGTCAAGAACGGCATCTGCCTGGCCTGCTTCATCAAGCAGCCGACGCAGTACTCGGCGGCGGACCTGGAGAAGGTGCGCTTCTGCGAGCAGTGCAAGCGGATCCTCTACGCCATCTGAGGGCCTGGACTTCCAGGCCTCAGTCTGCCTCGGTCCGCCCGTCACCCGAAAAGGCGCACGGGAAAGTGCTTGACAGCCGAGCCGAACATCAATTAATGTGAATGTGTTGCGGCCTAGGAGAGCCGGGCTCAGCATGCAGGGCCTGACACCTCTGACGCTGGCCCCGTAGAGGGGTGTGCTTCGCTGGGCTTCCGACCAGCCTTCTCAAGTGAGGTGAGGTGATGAACAAGGCGGACCTGATTGAGAAGATCTTCGCCGAGCAGGGCCCCAAGGTTTCCAAGGCTCAGGCGGCTCGGGCGCTCGATTCCGTCATCAGCGGCATCACGGCGGCGTTGAAGCACGGGGAAAGGGTCACGATCTCCGGCTTCGGCACCTTCGCGGCGTCGAAGCGCAAGGCGCGCGTCGGCCGCAACCCGCAGACCGGCGAGCCCATCAGCATCCCCGCGCGCACGGTCGCCCGGTTCACTCCGGGCAAGGATCTCCGCCGGGACCTCGAGAAAACCTGAGCCCCGGTCGGGCGCAGCACTCCGGGCGACCGCTCCTTTTGTTTTGTCCCATGAGCCTCCCGTGCCCAACACCGAGCGTGACGTCTATTCCGATCCGGCACCGCGACCCCTCGCTTCCGCTGCGCGCGCTCTCCTCGCGGCGCTGCTCCTCGCCGCCCCCGGCGCCGATTTCCGCGGCGCCGAGCCATCGCTGTATCCCTGGGAGGGAGCGCGACTTGCGGAGGTACCCCCGCCCGAGGCGGTCCTCTCCTACCGGATCGGCGAAAGGCTCATCGGCCATGCGGACGCCGAGCGCTACCTGGATGCCCTCGACGCCGCCTCCGATCGGGTCCGGCTCTTCGGCTACGCCCGCTCGCACGAAGGGAGGCTCCTCCGATACGCCGTGCTCTCCTCGCCGGAGAACATGGCGCGGCTGGACGAGCACCGGGAGGCCCTGAAGCGGCTCGCGAACCCCTCGGGCCTGGGAGCCGCGGAAGCCGACGCTCTGATCCGCGCCACTCCCGTCCTCGTGTGGCTGTCCTACTCGGTGCACGGGAACGAGCACTCTTCCACCGAGGCCGCGCTGGCCGTCGCCTACCACCTCGCGTCAGCGCAGGACGAGCGCACGCTCCGGATCCTCGAGAAGGCCATCATCGCCGTCGATCCCATCCAGAACCCGGACGGGCGCGATCGGTTCATCAGCAGCTACTCGCAGGCCGCCGGCGGCGCCCCCGCCTTCGACCCGGCGGCGGTCGAGCACGATGAGCCGTGGCCCTCGGGGCGCTTCAACCACGACCTCTTCGACCTCAACCGTGACTGGCTCTGGCAGACGCAGCCCGAGACGCGCGGCAAAGTGGCCGCCTTCCTGGCCTGGAGGCCGCAGGTCTTCGTGGATCACCACGAGATGGGCACCGACGAGACGTACTACTTCGCTCCGCCCCGGGCCCCCATCAACGCAAACGTCTCCGAGTCGATCCTGAAGTGGTTCAAGGTCCTCGGCGAGGGGAACGCGAAGGTCTTCGACGCGCTGGGGTTCGACTACTTCACCGAGGAAGTCTTCGACCTCTTCTACCCCGGCTATGGCGACTCCTGGCCCTCCCTCAACGGCGCCGTCGGCATGACCTACGAGGAGGCCAGCGCCTCCGGACTCGCCATCGAGAAGAAGGACGGCTCGCGGCTCACGTTGCGCGACGCCGCCCGGCGGCACATCGCGGCCGGCCTCGCCACGGCTGAGACCGCGGCGGCGCACCGCGAGGAGATCCTGCGCGACTACTTCCTCTCACGGCGCGCCGCCCTTGACGAAGGCGCACCCGGCGTCAAGGCCTACGTCATCCCGGCCGACACCGGCGGCGCGGACAGCATGGCGCGGCTGCTGACGGCGCACGGGGTGGAGGTGCGCCGGTTCGACGATGAGTTCTCGGTCCGCGCCGCTCCCGACGCCGCGGCGAGCCCCGAGGCACGCCGGTTCCCGCGTGGGTCTTTCGTGGTGCCCCTGGCGCAGAGCGCGAGGCGCCTCGTCACCGCCCTGTTCGAGAGAGACCCCAGGCTCGACGAGGCGACCCTGAAGGAAGCGACGGAGAGGAGGCGGCTCCACGAGGATCTGCCTTTCTTCGACATCACGGCCTGGTCGCTGCCCCTCGCGATGAACGTGCAGGCATACGCCGCGACGGAGGCGCCCCGGGGCGCCTTCACGCCGCTGCCACAGCCGGGAGCCTCCGGCCTTCCCGGCCACGCGCAGCCGCCGCCTGGCTTTGGCGCTTGGCCGCCCGCGGCGGCGCACGGCGGCGCGGCACCGCCGGTGGCGCAGGCCTCCTACGCCTACCTCTTGCGGCCCACCGGGAATGACGCGCTGGCCGCGTTCGTCTTCCTCCTCGCCCACGATGATCTCTCGGTCGAGGTCGCAGCCAAGAAGTTCACGCTGGCCGGAAACCCGTGCCCACCGGGGACGGCGGTCCTCAAAGTTCACCGCAACCCGCCGGCTCTTCACGCGGCGGTCGCCGAGGCCGCCGCCCGGTTCGGCGCCGTCTTCGATGCGGCGGCTACGGGGCTGACGGAGGAGGGTATCGATCTTGGCAGCAGCTCCGTCGTGGCCGCGAAGATGCCGCGCATCGCCGTCGTGTACGGCGAGCCGGCCTCTCCCACGTCCGTGGGGTGGCTCACGTACACGCTGGGGGAGCGGTACGGCGTGCCCTTCGTGCCGGTGCGCGCGCGCACGCTCGTCCACTACGCCGATCTGCGCCGCTACGACGTCATCGTGATCCCCGACGGGAGCGCCTCCGGCTACGCCGACGTTTTCGGCAAGAAGGGCGTCGAGCAGCTCAAGGCCTGGATCGAGGCGGGCGGCACGGTGGTGACCATCAAGGGCGCATCCGCCTTCGCCGCGGACAAGAACGTCGCCTGGACCGGCGCGCGCGCCGTGAAGCGGCCCCGGGGGGCCCCGATCGTGCCCGCCGCCGCGGCGCCTCCCGAGGAGGCGAAGGAGCCCTCCAAGGAGACTCCGCCCTCCCTCGCCGCGCGAGGATCCGGGAACGCCGGGACGGTGTCCCCGTCCGAGGAAGAACCCGGAGAAGAGGGTGAGGAGCCGGAGGCGATCCCCGGGGCGATCCTTCGGGTCCTCATCGAGCCGTCGCACCCGGTGGCCTTCGGCTACGCCGAGGAGGTGCCGGTGCTGGTGAACTCGAATCTGGTCCTCTCGCTGTCCAAGGACGGGGTGAACGCCGGAGTCTTCGCTTCCAGGGACCGCATCCGTCTGGGAGGCTTCGCCTGGAAGGAGTCGCTCGATCTGCTCGCCGGCAAGGCATACCTCGTCGTGGAGAGGGTGGGGCGGGGCAGCGTCGTGCTCTTCTCCGAGGATCCGAACTTCCGCGGCGGATGGGAGGGGCTGAACCGGATGCTCCTCAACGCCGTTCTCCTCGTCCCCGCCTTCGAGCCCTAGCCCCGCCCGCGGGCCCGCGCGCGGCTCGTGGCCGGTGCCGGATCCATGCGATATGATGCCCGCACCGGGCCCGCCATCGATCCCAGGACGGATCGGCATCTCCGATCGATCGTCCATGTGCGCGGAGTGAAGGCAGGGACGTGAACATCCGTGACATGATGGGAGCCGCCCTCCGCGGCGCAACGCACGGCATGGGCCGTTGGATCCTGCTCGCCGCCGTCGTCAGCCTCGCCGGCGGATGGCTCTGGCTGGGCAACGGCAGCGGCGCCGGCGGCGACGCTTACCTGACCGCGCCCGTGGAGAGGGGCCCCATCCGCAACACCGTCGCCGCCACCGGCACGGTGCAGGCCGTCCTCACGGTGCAGGTCGGCAGCCAGGTCACCGGGCGTATCGCCAGCCTGCACGCCGACTTCAACTCGGTGGTGAGGGCGGGGCAGATCCTGGCCCGCATCGACCCCGCCAACTTCGAAGCGCAGCTCGAGCGGGCGAAGGCCGACCTCACCGACGCCCGGGCCGGCGTGCGCACCGCCGAGGCGCTCGTGGCGATGCAGAAGGCCAATGACACGGCCGCAAAGGTCACCGCCCAGGACGCCGCGAGGGCGCTGCGGCGCGCCCGCGAGCTGAGCGCCGAGGGCGTCGTTTCCTCGCGGGAGCTGGAGGTCGCCGAGGCGGCCGCCGATCAGGCCGCCGCGCGTCTGGAGCAGGCCTACTCCCAGGTCCGCTCGGCCGAGGCGGCCCTGGAGCAGGCGCGGGCCCGCGTGGATCAGGCCAGAGCTGCCGTGCGCATCGCGGAGATCAACCTCTTCTACACCGTCATCGCCTCCCCCGTGGACGGGGTGGTCATCTCGCGCAGCGTGGACGTGGGGCAGACGGTCTCCGCCAGCCTTCAGGCGCCCACGCTCTTCACCATCGCCAACGACCTGACGAAGATGCAGGTCGTGGCCAACGTCGACGAGGCCGACATCGGGTCCATCACTCCCGACTCGCGCGTCTCGTTCACCGTGGACGCCTTCCCGGGCGAGACCTTCACGGGGACGCTCAACCAGATCCGCCTGAACCCCCAGACCCAGCAGAACGTGGTCACCTACAGCGTCATCATCGACGTGGGGAACTTGTCGCTGAACCTCAGGCCCGGCATGACCGCCAACACCACCTTCCTCATCGCCGAGCGCGCCGAGGCGCTCCGCCTCCCCAACGCCGCGCTGCGCTTCTGGCCGGAGGGCACGCCGCGGGGGGAGGAGAAGGAGATGATCGGCGGCGGCGCCGCGGCCAGGCCGGACGCTGTGCCGGAGACGCCTCCGCTGCCCGCCGCGGGGGAGGTGATCCGCTTCCCCGCGGCCAGGCCCGCGACCGCGAGGCCCCACGTCATCTGGGTGCTCGGCCCCGAAGGGAGCCCCGAACCGAGGGTGGTGAAGATCGGCATCTCGGACGGATCGGCATCCGAGGTGGTGGAAGGGGATCTGAAGCCCGGGGAGGCCGTCATCATCGGCCGGAATACATCCCCAGAGGCGATGGCGGCGAGAGGAAACTCGCCCTTCGCGCCGCCCATGGGCCCCATGGGCCCGCGTCGCGGCGGACAATCCACGGGCAAGTCCGGGCGGTAGGGTGCGGGACCTCTTGGAGACGACGTCGCCCGCCGACCCGCTTGTGGCGCTCAGGGACGTCCACAAGATCTACCGGACGGGCGATGTGGAGGTCCACGCGCTGCGGGGGATCAGCCTCTCCATCGGACGGGGCGAGTTCGTCGCCATCGTGGGGGCCTCCGGGTCGGGCAAGTCCACCGCGATGAACATCATCGGCTGCCTCGATCGGCCGACGCGGGGCCGCTACGAGCTCGAAGGAGGCGACGTCTCCGCCCTGGGCAGGGACGACCTCGCCGACATCAGGAACCGCCGCCTCGGGTTCGTCTTCCAGACGTTCAACCTCCTCCCGCGTACGTCAGCGCTGGAGAACGTCGAGCTGCCGCTCGTGTACTCGGGCGTCAACACCTTTGAGAGGCGCCGCCGCGCGGAGGAGGCCCTGGCGCGCGTCGGGCTGTCGGGACGCGCCTCCTTCATGCCCAGCCAGCTCTCCGGCGGCCAGCAGCAGCGCGTGGCCATCGCCCGGGCGCTCGTGAACCAGCCCGCCCTCGTGCTCGCCGACGAGCCCACCGGCAACCTGGACACGCGCAGCTCCCTCGACGTGCTCGGCATCTTCCAGGATCTGAACGCGGAACTCGGGGTGACGGTGCTCCTCATCACCCACGAGGACGACATCGCGCGCTGCGCCAGGAGGATCGTGACCTTCCGCGACGGGCACATCCGGTCGGACTCGGAGGTGGCCGAGAGGATCGACGCGCGGGCTGCGCTTTCGGCCATGCCGCCCGATGCGGAAGAGGAGGGAGAGATGGAACAGGCCAGGGAGGGCGCTCGCGCACCGGCCGGCCGCCTCGTCGAGAGGGAGACCGGCTCTTGAGGCGCGCCGGAGGCGGGAGAGAGCCATGGGATTGATGACGACTCTCAAGCTGGCCTTGAGGGCGCTGGGGCGGAACCGGGTCCGTTCGGCCCTCACGATGCTGGGCGTCATCATCGGCGTGGCCGCCGTGATCGCCATGGTCAGCCTGGGCGCCGGCGCGCAGCGGCAGGTCGCCAACGAGATCGCGTCCATGGGAGCCAACATCCTGTACGTGTGGCCGGGAAGCAGCCGGACCATGGGAATGAATCGGGGCGCGGGCAGCGTCCAGACCCTCACCGCCGCCGACGCGGAGGCCATCCGCCGGGAGTGCCCCGCCGTGAAGTGGGTGTCGCCCATGGTCGGATCGACGGTGAACGTCGTGTTCGGCAACCAGAACTGGGCGACGCGCGCGGAAGGCGTGAGCGAGCACTTCCCCGACATCCGCAACTGGCCGACGGAGTCGGGCGCCTTCTTCGCCGAGGCCGATGTCCGGACGGCCGCCCGAGTGGCGGTGCTTGGCAGGACCGTCGCGGACCAGCTCTTCCAGGGCGTCGATCCGGAGGGGCAGACCATCCGCGTGCGCAACCTCCCCTTCCGCGTCCTGGGGGTGCTGGCGCGCAAGGGACAGAACCAGTGGGGGCGCGACCAGGACGACACGCTCATCGTCCCCTACACCACCGTTCAGAAGAAGCTCTCGTCCTCCACGATGTGGGTCAGCGGGATCATGGTGTCCGCCGTGTCGTCGCGCGCCGGGTACACCGCCGAGCAGCAGGTGGGCGAACTCCTGCGCCAGCGCCACAAGATCCTGCCCGGGAAGGAGGACGACTTCTTCGTGCGGAATCTCTCGGAGATGGCGGAGGCGGCCGAGGCCACCCAGAAGACGATGAACATGCTTCTCGGGAGCATCGCCGGCGTGTCGCTCATCGTGGGCGGCATCGGGATCATGAACATCATGCTGGTGAGCGTGACCGAGCGGACCCGCGAGATCGGCATCCGCATGGCCATCGGCGCGACCGAGGGCGACGTGTTGCAGCAGTTCCTCATTGAAGCCG
>CAYNUH010000007.1:46628-71191 GCA_964400605.1 uncultured Acidobacteriota bacterium
CTCGTCCTCAGCATCCTGGGGGGGGTGATCGGGATCGCCCTCGGGATGGGCATCTCCTTGGCGATGGCCCGGGGGCTGGGCTGGCCGATGCTGATCTCGTCGGCCTCCATCCTCGTCTCGGTGGTCTTCTCGGCGGCCGTGGGGATCTTCTTCGGCTACTACCCCGCCCATCGCGCCGCCTCCCTCGACCCCATCGAAGCGCTGCGATACGAGTGATCGCCCGGCCGCGGCCGGCGCACGGACACCCCTCCCCGGCGGTCCCCCTCAAGGATCCCGAGGGGCGGCTCCGGCCTCGAGGGCGGCCACGAAGCCGGGATCGAGCACGGCCCCGAGGGACTCCGCGCGCCGGGCCTCCTCCCGGGCGGCCGCCGCATCTCCGGCTCTCAGAAGGACCCTCGCCAGGGCGTACCGCGCGGGGGCGAGACGCGGCGCGGCGATCACCGCCTGCTTGAGGAGACGCAACGCCTCTCCGGTGCGGCCCCGCTGCTCGAGGATCAGCGCCAGGTTGGTGGCGGATTCGGGATGGGACGGATCGAGGGCGAGCGCGCGACGGTAGGCGAGCTGCGCCGCCTCCGTGTCTCCCTGCGCCTGACAGATCAGTCCCAGCCGGTACCGGGCGTCCGCATCCTCCCAGGAGCCGTCCTGGGCCTGCAGCGCCGCCGCCATCTGCGCCCGGGCGCCTCCGAGATCGCCCTTTCGAAAGAGCGCGCCGGCCAGATCGACCCTCGCGTCGGGATCGCCGGGCGCGAGGTCCACCGCGCGCCCGAGCGCCGACTCCGCCTCCGCGCTCCGTCCCAGCGACATCAGGATGCGCGCCGATTCGGTGAGGGACGCGTAGGCCAGCGGGTTGCGCGGCCGCCCGGCGGCGCTTTGGAACTCGTCGAGCGCGCGTTCCGGCTCGCCCGCCTGGGCGTAGGCGATCCCCATGAGGTGCTCCCCCACGCCGGGGTTGGGACGGAGGCCGTACCAGTTCAGGGCGATGAGAGGCGCGAGGGCCGCCGAGGTCACCGCCGCCAGCACCCCACGCCGCCGCGCCGCCTTCCCCGCCTCTCCCGCCGGCGCGCGCAGCGCCTCCACGCACGCCGCGAGCGCCCCGCCCGCGAAGACGGCCAGCGCCGCAAGCGCAGGCAGCCGATACCGGGTGTTCACGAAGAAGGCGACGGTGACCCCAGATTGCACGGCGATGAAGGCGGCGAGAAGCGCGGCGGCCGCCCTCCCGCCCGGGCCGGGTGCGGCGAGCGCGAGCAGTGCTCCGGCCAGCCCGAGAGGGGCGATGGCGGCGAACCCCGGCAGCGGAAGGGAGATCAGGCGGCAGCGGGCTCGCAGGTCGTCGAAGTCCTCGTTGTTGCCTATCTCGAACGCGTTCCAGAAAAGGACGGCCTTGCGGACCGTGAGCGAGAGGGCCTCGAGCGGCGAGCCGAGGATGAAGTCCCACGCCTTCCCATACCAGTAGCGCGACACCTCCGAGGGCCTGAGGGGTCGGCCCGCGGCCGCCTCCGCGATCCGGATCGTGTCGGCGTAGCCCCCTTCCCACGTGGGGCGTGTGCGCGGGACGACGGCCGTCTTGCCGTCCGAGAGCGGGTTGTTTCCGATGTAGAAGTTCACTCCTCCCTGGGAGGCGATGAGGACGAAGTCGCCGCCGCGCACGAGGTTGTGCAGCGTCACGGGCGCCACGCCCGCCGCCAGGGCGCAGGCGAAGGCGGCCGCCGACCTCGCTCGCCGGCGTGGAGCGGGCATCGCTATGTGTGCGAGCGCCACGGGCGTGAAGGGAAGGATCGTCGGCCGCGTGATGGCCGCGAGCCCGAAGAGGAAACCGGCGGCGGCCCCGAACGCCGGAGCCGGCCTCTCCCGTGCGATCAGGGTGAGGCGGATTGCCGCGAGCGTCAGGAGGATGAAAAGAGGCTCCACCAGGAGCTCCCCGTCAAAGTAGATCAGCGTCCACGACGCTGCGGCCAGGGACCCTCCCAGGGCGAAGGCCAGGCGGGAGGCGAAGATCCGCTCGGCGAGGGACGCCACGAGGAGGCATGTGATTGCCCCCGTCAGCGACTGGACCACCCGCGCGACGGCGACGCTGGGGCCGGCGAGCGCGTACACAAGGCCCAGCACGTAGGGGTAGAGCGGGGCCCGGAAGAAAACACGCTGCGCCTCGAAGTCCCCCCCGGCCACATGGCGCGCCCACTCGTCGTGGTAGTGCTGGTCCATGACGGGATGGTCGAAGACCGGCAGCGACGAGAGATCGGCCAGGTGGAGGAGCCTGAGGGTCAGCGCCGCCGCGAAGATCGCCGGCGGCAGGAAGCGGGACCGGAGGAGGGGGGCCATCGAACAGAGCAGCATGTCCGATCGCCCGGAGCCGCGCAACTATAATGAAGCCTTCGCGGCCTGATGCCGGATAGGGGCGGGGCTGCGTGAGTCCCATGACACGAAAGGAGGTAGGAAGGTGACGCCACCGGTCATCGTCGGATTCGCCGTGGTCGTCCTTATGGCCGTGCTGGTCGGCTTCGCCGTGCCGGCGCTGATACAGGTCCGAAGGACGGCGCGCGTGGTGGAGGAGTTCGTCCGCGGCGTGACGCCGCGGATCGAGAACGCGACCTCCAACCTCGACTCGGTCCTCGGCAGGGCCGACCGCGTGATGCGCGGCTTCGAGGAGGGTACCCGCGGGATCGCCGGGTTCATGGGGAGCCTGGGCGCCCTCCTTGCGGGGCTGCGTCCGGCCGCGGCGAGCGGGTCCGGGGCCGCCCTGCTCTCGGCCCTGGCCAGCCTTCTGTCGGGGCTCTGGTCGGCGTGGAGCGTCGTGGGCGCGGCGCCGCAGGCAGGTGCACCGCCTTCGCCGGCTGCAGGAGGAGGTCAGAGCCATGCCTGACGATCGCGGACACTCCGATCTCGCGCTTGCGTTCACTTTCCTCGCGGGGGCCCTCGTGGGTGCGGGGATCGCCCTTCTCTGCGCGCCGAGGCCCGGTGCGGAGACCATGGCCCAGGTGGCCGACTGGGCGCGCCGCGCACAGGAGAGGGCCCAGGAGGCCGCCGCGCTGCTGCGGGAGGCCGCCGGGGGCGAAGCCTGAACCGCGCAGAGGATCAGGAGGGGTTGGGAACGGAGGCCGCGGCGGCGGCGTCAAGGACGCGATGGATGATCGCGTCCACCTCCTCCAGACGGAACGGCTTGGCGAGGTAGGGGCTGCCGGTGCGCTGGAAGAGCGCCTGCGTGACGGGGTTCACCGTGTCGCCCGTCGTGAAGACCACGCGCTTGGTGAGGTGTGGCTTGATCTCGGCGACGCTCTCGTAGAGCTTCTGGCCGCCCATGTCCGGCATCTTCACGTCGGTGATGATGATGTCGTAGTCGGTGCCACGGATCTTCTCCAGGGCCTGCCTTCCGTTGCCCGCCCTCTCCACGCGGTGGCCCGAAGCTTCCAGGACCGATTCGAGGAGATCGAGGATCGTCTCCTCGTCGTCCACCACCAGGATGTGCTTGCCCTCCACGGGGGCGGACTCCTCACCGGACGGCTCCGGCGCGCACGGCGCGGACCCGGCCTCCCGCACGGGCAGCTCCACCGTGAATGTCGCTCCCTCGCCGCGGAGGCTGCTGACGTCGATCCCCCCGTCGTGCTCCTTGATGATGCCGTAGGACAGACTGAGGCCGAGGCCCGTCCCCTGGCCGATCTCCTTGGTGGTGAAGAACGGATCGAAGATCTTTTTGATGTGATCGGCCGGGATGCCGGGGCCGTTGTCAGAGATGCTCACGAGGATGCCTCCCGCGCCGAGGCCCGTGCGGATCGTCAGGCGGCCGGCCCGGCCCGCGGATACGATGGCCTGGTGGGCGTTGTTGATGATGTTCAGGAAGACCTGCTGGAGCTGGTGGAAGTCCCCCAGCGTCTCCGGAATCCTCTCGTCGAGATCGAGGACCACCTCGACGTTGTCCACCTTGAGCTGGTAGGCACGCAGTTCGAGGGTCGCCTCGACCAGCGCGTTGAGGTTGATCATCTTCCTCTCCGGTGACCGCCTCCTTGCGAACGTCAGGAGGTTCTGCACGATCCTCTGGCAGCGGACGGCCTCCCTGTGGATTTTCTCAAGGTCCTTCTTCGATTCGGGCGGACAGTCGGAGGCGAGCAGGAGCTGCGAGTAGCCCATCACCCCCGTCAGAGGGTTGTTCAGCTCGTGGGCGATACCTGAGATCAGCTCTCCCAGGGCCGACAGTTTCTCAGCCTGCACGAGCTGCTCCTGCATGGCCTTGCGATCGGCCTCGGCCTTCTTTTGTTCCTTGAGGTCGCGCACCACGGCGAAGCAGCCCTTGAGCGCACCGTTCTCCTGGAAGGGGCTCGCTGAGACGTGGACGGGGAGCAGATCCCCGGAAGAGGCCCTCAAACGCATCTCGAACCGGGCCGACCGGCCGCCTCTGCTCATGGCCGTCTCCGACCGGAAGAGCGCCAGATCCTCGGGATCCAGGATGGAGGCGAGCGGCCGGCCGTTGATGAGCGCTTCCGGCAGGCCGACGAGCTGGGCGAGCGCGGCGTTGGCGAACAGGAGCCTCTCACGCAGGTCCACCGTGAAGACGCCGTCGTACATGGCCTCCACGAGCGTCCTGTAACGCTCGGTGGACTGGCGGACCTTCTGGTCGAGCTTCCTCTCCTCGATCGAGTGGGCGACCTGGTTGGCGAAAAGCTCCAGGGGGGAGATGGACTCGGCCGTCGGGCGGCGCCCGTCCTCCGGATCGTCCACGGAGACGATGCCCACGATTTTCCGGCTGGTGCCGTACAGCGGGATGAAGAGGAAGTCGTCGGGGTGCCAGTCCACCATCTCGACCGCTTCGGCGCGGCTCCGGACCCCCTCGTAGTGCCATCCCTCGGTGTGGGGGATGCAGTACGAGTTCCCGAGGCGGTAGCGCTCTTGGAAAATGGTGATCCGCTCGCGGCCGGTCATCTTGTTCCGGTGGAAGGTCTCGATCTCCTCCTGGCTCAGTCCGGCGAAGTACCACTGGTAGCCTCGGAAGTCGTCATCGCACAGCGTCAGGATCGCCCGGTGGAACGTGCTGATCTCGCTGACGGCGTTCACGAACATGCGGCAGACGGTGTCCAGGTCTTTCTCCTGGAGGATCATGCTGCTGATTCGGCTGAATTCCTTGAGCTGCCTCAGGGAACGGCTTGTGGTCTCCTCGCGGGCCCGCAGCTCCCGCGCCCGGATGCGCTCCTGCGTCACGTCGCGGCCCGTCCAGAGCACGCCGCGGCATGCGCCTGATGCGTCGTTGATGCGGCCCGCGCTCAGGCTGAGCACGCGCTCCTGCCCGGAGCTGGTCTGGACGGCGAAGTCCTGGTCGCCCACCGGGTCGCCGGAGAGCGCCCTGAGGTGGGCTTCCCGCCAGGCCGGACGGTTGCCCTCGGCCACGATCAGGTCGATGGCCTCCCTCCCGAGGACATCCGCCAGCCGGTAGTCGGTCAGCTCCTGGAAGATCTTGTTGAACAGGATCGCGCGCCCCTGGAGGTCCAAGCCGAGCACGCAGGCGTTCGCGGCCTCCAGAAGGCTCCGCGTGAAGTCCTTCTCCCTCCTTAAAAGATCGATGAGGCGGTCGCGCTCGGTGAGGTCACGGAGCGACAGCAGGAACGGGGTCTCGTCCCCGAAGACGATCCTGTCCACGTTCACGTGGCTGACGTGCCGGTCGGCCGCCGGAGGCGCCAGATCGATCTCCTCCGCGGCGCAGGCGCCGGCCTCGGCCGCCTGCATCAGGCTGCGAAGGCGCTCGGCCGCCTCGGGCGTGATCCTGTCCATGAGGTGGTCGCCCACCTGGAGACGCAACTCCGGCCCCGCGGCCCGCGTGCCCGCGCGGTTTGCCAGGAGGATTTCGCCGTCCGGCCCCACGAGGATCAGACCCTGGCTGCTCGACTCGAAGGCGGCCTGCCGGATCTCCTGCATGCCGCCCCGGCCCGGATCCCTCCCGACGGGCGGGGCCATCGAGGCGGCGAGATCACGCATTTTCGCTTGAAGCCGCCACACCCCCGAGGCCGGCAGCGGCGGAGCCTCCGCCTGGTACCAGACCAGCAGGTAGAGGTCGTGGGCGCCTTGAAGGGAAGGGGGAGGAACCGGGCTGATGAGGGCGCCGGTGGCTCCGGGGCCGACGACGTCGCGCCACGGGAGGAGCGAGGCCTCGTCCGCGAAGTGCAACGCCGCGCCGGTCGCTGCGGTCGCCCGCGAGAGGACCAGAGACAGCGACAGCGGGCCCGCGGGCGGTGGGGCGATCCATCCCGGGAGCGCCTCGGGGATCAGAACAGACCCGGAGCGTCTCAGGAGGCAGGCCGATCCGTGCACGCTCAGCGCATCGAGCGCCACGCGCACGGGGTCCGTGGCCGACGCCGTCTGCGGCATCATGTCCTCGTCGCGACCCGTGACACGATCGCTTCAGGCGGCGTGGTCGAGGAGCCTCGCCACCTCGCGGCGCAGGTGCTCGATCTGCAAGGGCTTCATCAAGCAAAGGTCCGCGCCGCTGCGGTAGGCGCGATCGATGTTTCCCTGCTCGGGGTGGCCCGTGATAGCGACGACCTTGATGGCTTCCGTGTCCGGGTCGGCCTTGATGCGCTTGCACACCTCGATGCCGTCCATGTGCGGCATCATGATGTCGAGGATGATGAGATCGGGCCGGAAAGTGCCGATCTTGAGTCCCGCCTCGTACCCATCGCGGGCGGAAGCGATCTGGAAGGACTGCGCGTCGGCCAGGGCCTGGCTGATGACCTCCACGACCCCCGACTCGTCGTCAACGACGAGAATCCGCTTCTTCTCTTCGGCGAAGAAGGTGGTGTCCACCGGCATGCCGTAGCGGCCCAGGAAGTCCTTGAAGTCGCTCTTGCGAATGCGGTAGTGGCCGCCGGGGGTGGAGTAGGCCCTCAACTTCTTGGCCTTGATCCATTTCACGACCCCGTCGTTTGTGACCTGGCAGTACTGCGCGACCTCGGATGTGGTGAGAAGTCTGTCGTTCATCGGTTCCCTTCTCCTCTCCCCTATGAGAGGATCCCTGCCCTGTAGGGCCCTGGGTTTCCCCGGTTGAATTCTTTAGAACTCAGTGTTTCCAGCCTTTAGACTGAATATCTTATTTCTTGACTTTCCAAATGTAGACTCTTGAAAAGACAAGTCAAATCGTCACTTTATGAATATTCGTCACCCACTGAGCGATCATTCACCTTTGTTCGCGCTGGGTTTCGAGGGTTCGATGGCGGGCCGTCACCTTCCGATCCCGTGGCGGGCTTCCGATTCTCTCGTGCGGCGCCCGCGGATCCACCTGGTCCGAGTGTTCCTTCGGGTACACGTCGCGCGGCCGGGATGGGAGGTGAAGAGGGAGGGTGTGATATGGTGCGCGCGCTGCACGCCTTCCTGCGTATCCGAGGTGATCCGTGAAAGTCATCGTGGACCGCGAGAAGTGCATCGGCGCGGCCAACTGCGCCGGAATCGCTTCCGGGACGTTCCGGCTCGACAAGGAAAAGAAGGCCGTCGTGCTGGACGCAGCGGCGCACGACGATCCGACCCTCTTCGAGGCCGCCGAGGCCTGCCCCACCGAGGCCATCTCCCTCTTCAACGACAGAGGTGAACGACTCTTTCCCTGACTCCGCCTTCCGCCGCTGCGGCGTGATCGTGACCCTCGGCGCGCGGCGCGGCCACCGCGAGGCGCCTGATCCATCGCCCGGCATTGATGGTGCCCGGGGCGCTGTGTTACGTTTGGTGCCCTCCTGGCACGGGCCCATAGCTCAGCTGGATAGAGCGTCGGACTACGAATCCGAAGGTCGGAGGTTCGAACCCTCCTGGGCCTACCATCTGCCTTTCCCTGCCGTGCGCGCTCCGGTTCCCGGCTCGGGCACGAAGCGTGCGGAGCCACCGTGAGCGCCCCCCTCAGCGACGACGAGAAGTGGATGAGCCTGGCCCTGCGCCTGGCCCGCGCGGCCGCGAGGCGCGGGGAGGTCCCGGTCGGCGCCGTCGTCGTGCGCGGCGGAGAGGCGATGGGCCGCGGGGGCAACTCCAGCATCGCCGGGCGAGACCCCTCGGCGCACGCGGAGATCGCGGCCCTGCGCCGCGCGGGGCGCCAGGCTGGAAACCATCGGCTCTCCGGTGCCACCCTCTACGTCACGCTGGAGCCTTGCCTGATGTGTCTGGGCGCCATGATCCAGGCGAGGATCGGCCGGCTGGTCTACGCGGCTCCAGATCCGAAGTGGGGGGCTCTGGGGCTGCTGGACCATGCCGCCGTGGCGGCGCGGATCAACCACCGGTTTGAGGTGAGCGGATCGGTCCTCGAGGGCGAGGCGTCGGATCTTCTGAAGGGGTTCTTCCGGGCCCGGCGGCCGTGATCCCTCAGAGCCGCGCCGGGCCCGGGTGGAAGGTGCCAAGACGTGAAGGGCCGGCGCCGCTCCCTTCGATCCTCCACGGCGCCGGCCCTGCCACTGCGTCTCCCGAGAGGCCGATCCGGGAGACGCTCTCCTCCGGGTCTATCAGTGGCCTGCTCCCTCCCCTCCGCTACGGTGTCCGCATCTCATATACGCGCAAGTCGCTCCCGGGGCAAGCACGGTCCGTGATTATGTTCCGTGAGCATTGACGCCTGCTTTCGCGACATAGGACTGATTCTTTGGGCTGGAGGACGGATTCTCCGGCTCCTTCCGCGGGCCCGCGGCGCCCGCTGGTTGGCCGGGTGGACGCGCCCGGCTATACTCCCATCGACGATTCCGCCCTCAGGCGCCACGCCCCGCGGAGAGGTACCGAAGTGGTCGTAACGGGCCCGCCTCGAAAGCGGGTTGTCGGGAAACCGGCACGTGGGTTCGAATCCCACCCTCTCCGCCAGCGCGGGGCTCAGTCCCTGTCGAAGGGCCGCCCGGGCGGGGCGTCATCCTCCGCCGCCTTCTCGAGCGCCTTGCGGAACTTCTTCTCGAGGATGTCGCTCTGGTGGGAACTCTCCTCCAGGGCCTTCTCGAACTTGGACTCGGCCCGCTTCCTCGCGGCCTTCAACTCCCCGGCCGCTTCTTCGAAGGACGAGTGGAGCTCCTTCCGGGGGGCCGTGTGGGAAAGGAGGGCGCCGGTGGCGACGTCCAGACTCAGGAGAGCGCCGCAGCAGGGACAGGTGATCTCGAACGTCCCGTCGCCCATGATGGCCCGATCATAGCACCCACGGCATTCCGGCATTGACACGTCAAGCCTGCGCGTGATACGCATGCGGGCCCGCGAGCCGTCACATCCGAACGAAAGCACACGAGGCCGCCACCTTTGCTGAGCCGATCACCCGTGCGGAGGATCGATGAGCCCGGCCCTGTCCCCACGCCGGGCCGCCGGCCGTGGGCGACCCGCCGTGACCTTGTCTTTCACCCCGGTCCTGGCCGCGCTCATCGCTAGCATGCCCGCCCTCCCGCCGCAGGCCATCCCGCGTCCAGACGTGAAGGAGCCCGAGGACATCCGCTTCTATGACGCCGCTGAGCGCTACCTGGACGCGTCTTTGAAGCTGAACCCGACTTCGGCCACCTACTTTGGCTACCACAAGTACGACGGCGAGATGGACGATCTCAGCCCGTCCGGCATCTCGGCGCGCAGCGCGTTCTACGGGAACACCCTGCGGCAGTTCGCGGCCTTCGACCGGACGAAGATGTCGCCGGGAGCCGTCATCGACCTCGACCTCATCCTCAACGACATCAACGGGAGCCTGTTTCAGGTCCTGGAGCTGAGGCCCCACGAGAACGACCCTTCGCTGTACAACGACACGATTGGCTACGGGACGCTGTTCCTGACGATCCTCGACAAGGGGGACCCAGCCTGGCCCGAACGCCTCGGCGCTCTGCTGTCCCGGACGAGGGCCATCCCGAAGTTCCTGGCGGACGCCAGAGCCAATCTGAAGACGCCCTCGGAGATCCTCACCCGGTTCATTGCGCAGCAGAACGTGGGCAACATCTCCTTCTTCAAGGACACGCTGCCCTCCCTCTACGACCGGGCGCCCGCCCTCAGGTCCCAGCTCGAAGCCGAAGGCGCCCGCGCCGTCGCCGCCCTCGAGGAATACCAAAGGTTCCTGGAGGGCGAGCTGATGGCGCGCTCCACCGGAGACTGGCGGCTCGGAACGGACAAGTGGATCCGCAAGCTCCGCTACACTCTCCAGAGCGACATGTCGCCGGGGGAGATCCTCGATCGGGCGTGGATGCGGCTGCGATCCGAGCGGGAGGAGATGCTCCGGCTGGCCCGGCCGCTGCACGCCAACATGTTCCCGGGCCACGCGCACGCCGAGACAGGCGACGAGCTCATCAACGTGGTGGTGAAGGAGGTGATCGGGGAGGTCAGCAAGCGGCACTCCACTCCGGCGACGCTCTTCCGGGACGTCAAGGAGAAGTGGGTCCCCCGCGCGAAGGCATTCATCCGCAAGGCGGACATCCTGACCCTCCCGCCCGACGCGGACAACTTCATCGTGGAGAAGACTCCGGGCTTTCTCGACGGTCTGGCGGTGGCCTTCTTCAACCCGCCGCCGGCCTTCGAGCCCCAACTCAAGAAGTCGTACTGGATCTCCTCCATCCCGAAGAGCGGCGACCCTTCCAGGGACGCCGAGCGCGCCGAGTCCTTCCTGCGCGAATACAACGACTACGGGCTGCAGAGCCTGACCATCCACGAGGCCCTTCCCGGACACTACGTGCAGTTCTACTATGCGCTGAACTCGCCCTACGCCTCCATCTACAAGAAGATCTACGCCAACAGCACTTTCGCCGAAGGATGGGCGGTTCTGTGCGAGGAGCAGTTGTACGGCGCCGGCTACGCCGACGGCGAGCCGGAGAACCTCCTCATCCATAAGAAGATCAACCTGCGCTCGCCCATCAACGCGATCCTGGACGCCCGCCTCCACACGGAGCGCATGACGGACGAGGAGGCGGACCGGTGGGCCCTCGACCTGATGCAGCGCTACGGCTTCCAGGAGGAAGCGGAGGCGGTGGGCAAGCTCCGCCGCGCCAAGGTCACCTCGACGCAGCTCTCCACGTACTTCGTCGGATTCCTGGAGCTGGGCGACCTGATGGAGGAGTACCGGGCGCTCAAGGGGAAGGGGTTCTCGCTGAAGGAGTTCAACGAGAAGCTGCTCTCCTACGGCACGATCCCGCCGCGCGCGGTGAGAAAGCTGATGCTGGGCGTGGAGTCAAGATAGGCCGAGACGTCTCAGCCGCCGCGGGACGAATCCACCATCATCTTCAGGAAGTCGGCGTTGGTCTTGGTCTTGCCGAGCTTGTCCAGCAGGAGCTCCATCGACTCGACGACCGAGAGCTGATGGAGCACCTTCCTGAGCACCCACAGCTTGTTCAGGTCTTCCTTGGAGAGAAGCAGCTCTTCCTTGCGGGTGCCGCTGCGCGTGATGTCAATGGCGGGGAAGACGCGGCGGTCCACCAGCGACCGGTCCAGGTGCAGCTCCATGTTCCCGGTGCCCTTGAACTCCTCGAAGATGACGTCGTCCATCCGTGAGCCGGTGTCGATGAGGGCGGTGGCCATGATCGTGAGGCTCCCCCCCTCCTCGATGTTGCGGGCCGCCCCGAAGAACCGCTTCGGTTTCTGCAGCGCGTTCGCGTCGATGCCTCCTGAGAGGACCTTGCCCGACGGCGGCGCGATCGTGTTGTAGGCGCGGCCCAGCCGCGTGATGGAGTCCAACAGGATCACCACGTCCTTGCCGTACTCCACCAGCCGCCTGGCCTTCTCGATGACCATCTCGGCGACCTGCACGTGCTCCGAGGCCGGCTCGTCGAAGGTCGAGGAGATGACCTCCCCCTTCACGGTGCGCTCCATGTCGGTGACCTCTTCGGGGCGCTCGTCGATGAGCAGGACCATGAGGGCGACTTCGGGGTGGTTTGTCGAGATGGAGTTGGCGATTGATTGGAGCAGCATCGTCTTGCCGGTTCGGGGGGGCGACACGATCAGCCCCCGCTGCCCCTTGCCGATCGGCGTGAGGAGGTCCATCACGCGGCCTGAGACGTTCTCGGAGGCGGTCTCGAGCCGGAACCGCGCATTCGGGTAGAGCGGCGTGAGGTTGTCGAAGAAGATGCGATCTTTCGAACGCTCAGGCGGATCGAAATTGATGGCCTCCACCTTGATGAGCGCGAAGTAGCGCTCCCCGTCCTTGGGCGGGCGCACCTGCCCGCTGACGGTGTCGCCGGTGTTCAGGTCGAAGGCCTGGATCTGCGACGGCGAGACGTAGATATCCTCGGGTCCGGGGAGGTAGCTGTGCTCGCGGGCCCGCAGGAAACCGAAGCCGTCCGGCAGGACCTCCAGCACTCCCTGTAGGAAGATGTACCCGCTCTGCTCGGTCTGGTGCTTGAGGATCTGGAAGATGAGGTCGTGCTTCCGGGCGGCGGTCGCGTTGGGGACGTCGAGCTCCTTGGCGATGCGGACCAGATCGGGGACGGGCGCCTCTTTCAGAGCCTGCAGGGTGTACACCGGGCCGGAGGGAGCGAGCGGGGGCGTCGGCGATGCCACCACCGCATCCGTGGGGCGGCCGCCTCGCTGGGGGTGCGCCGCAGGCACCGCCGGGCCGCCGCCTCGTGGCTGGCCGCGGAACCGGTGATCCGGACGGGACGGCTCGTGATACTTGTGGGGTCTGCCGCGCCTTCCGTTCACGGCGAAACGGCCTCCGCCCAGCCAGGCGGCTCCTTCAGGTGAGCAGCTCCCGGAGCTTCTTCGACTTGAGGAGCTTCTTGAGGGCCTTGGATTCGATCTGGCGAATGCGCTCGCGGGTGAGCCCCATATCGCGGCCCACCTCCTCCAGCGTGTAGTTCCTGTGGACGCCAATCCCGAATCGCATGCGGATGACGTTGCCTTCCTTCTCCGAGAGGGTCTTCAGCGCTTCCTCGATCTTCTCGCTCCTGTCCCGCGTCACCGCCTGCTCGAACGGCGAAATGGCCTTGTCGTCGGAGATGAAGCGCAGGAGCCCGCCGCCTTCGTCGTCGTCCCCATTCCTCTCGAAGAAGATGGGATCCTTCACCAGCTCGAGGATCTCCTTGATCTTGGGGATCGGCATGTGCATCTTGCGCGCGATCTCCTTGGGCGACGGCTCCCGACCCAGGCTCTTGGTGAGCTCACGCACCGCGTCGGAGACCTTCTTGTACTTCTCGTTCATGTGCACCGGGATGCGGATGATCCGGGACTTGTCCGCGATGGCCCGATCCATGGCCTGCTTGATCCACCAGAACGCATAGGTGGAGAACTTGTAGCCGCGCTTGTACTCGAACTTCTCCACCGCCTTCATGAGCCCCAGGTTCCCCTCCTGGATGAGGTCCATGAGGGAGAGCCCCTGGTTCACGTAGCGCTTGGCGATGAACACCACGAGCCGCAGGTTCGCGCGGATCATCTCCTCGCGGGCGCGGTCGAGGATGTCGCGCGACTTGAGCGCCCTCTCGGCCTGCTCCAGAAGCACGTCCGGAGTGAGGAATACTTCGCGCGCGGCGGTCCGGATGGCCGTGCGATAGCTCTTGATCTCGGCGCGGATCTTCTCGAGGCGCGCCTCGTTGGACGCCGGTCCCACGCGCAGCCTCTTGCCCACGCGCTTCGGCCTGCCGCCCGCGGCGGCCGGCCCCTCGTGCAGAACACTCGCCCTCTGCTTGAGGATGCGGATGCGCTCAGTGAGTTCCTGCGTGCGTCGCGCCGCCCGGACGAGCTTCTCCACGAAGAGGTCGAGGTACTGGCGAGGGATCTCGCCCTTGGTGAAGTCCTTGTTGACGTCGGGCGGGACCTTGGAGCGCCACAGGGCGGAGCACCGGCGGATGACGGCATTCAGCCCGAGCTTGCCCTGCTCCATCCGCTTGGCCAGCTCGACCTCACGCTCCTTGGTGAGGAGCTGCGTCTCGCTCATGTCGCGGAAATAGATGGAGAGCAGGCCCGCCTGGCGGTCATCGTCCGCCTTCTCGACGTGCTCCTCCTTCTCCTCCGGAGCAGGCTGCGGCGCGGGCTCCGGCGCGGCCGCGGTATCGGAGGCCTCGCGGTCGATGAGCGTGCCTTCGTATGAAGTGTTGTCGTCGAACTCGCCGTCGGTGTTCATTCTCTTCGTGGGGATCGAGATCCCCGGGACCTTCCCCCGCTCGGGCCATGCGCCGGGCTGCCACGCGCCGGCGACGGGCGGATCAACCGCCGACGCCCTGCGGCGCTGGTTCGTCAGGATCGGCTTGACCGACTTCATCCAGATGCCTCCTCAGCGACCTCGACCTACCGACTGGAACATTCGCTGTATCGATCTGCATCAGAATGCCGGCCCCTGGTCTCCTTCTATCCCGGGGCCTGCGCTGCCCGTGGTATCGCAGGAACTTTCTACGCGAGATGGAGCGACTCGGACGACAGCGTGTAGTGGGACTCTGGATCGTGCGCGCCTGAGGCTCGGATGCTCTCCCGGCGATGTCTCGGTTCTCGCGCCGGTCGGCCGCACCTGGGACCGTCCGGCTAGATGGCCACAAGAGCGGTGAAAGTTCGCGCTCCCTTGGTCCTCCGCTAATTCCTCGTTCTGCCGCGGCCTGCCTACACGCCGGGCGAAGAGGAATGCTGAATTATGGGTGATCCGGGTTCGAGAAGGTGGGAAGCACCTCGGACAAACCCCGGATACACCGACAGATGCGGAAATCATACTCCGCGGAACAACGCTGTCAAGGCGAGGAGAGACTTTTTCGACCTGAACGTAACACCTTGATAGTAAATATCTTATAGCGAGGGGAGGGCCTGCCAGGACGGGCTCGCCCCGCCTGTTCAGGAGGTCCCGGAAAACGCTTGGCGCACAAGCCTTTTCCCAGCAGACTCGATCTCGGAGACTCCCATAACGCCGTGGCCGGCAATCACTTGGACGCCGTCAACCGGAGAATCTCCTGTCCACCTTCCACAAACCACAAAAACCGGAACCCCCTGCAGGGTTGCGGCGTCGATAACCTCAGCAACGACCTTGCCCGGGTGGCCGCGCAGATCGCACTCACCCTCGCCCGTTACAACGAGATCGACCTCCGGCAGCCGCCTCTCGAACCCGGTGAGGGCCATGATGCGTCGCGCCCCAGGGGTCAACTCAGCGCCCAGGAACGCCTTGACGGCGGCACCCACGCCTCCCGCCGCGCCCGCCCCGGGGAGCGCGTCGAGCCTCGCGCCCAGGTCGCGCTCGAGGATCGACTCGAGCCTTTGGAGGCCCGCATCGAGCCGTGCCGCCTCCTCCGCCGAGGCGCCCTTCTGAGGTGCGAACGTCAGGGCGGCTCCCTCCGGGCCCGACAACGGGGTGGCGACATCACACAGCGCCTCGATCGGACAGACGTCGATGTCCACCAGCAGGTCTCCCGCGCGTATCTCCACGAGCCTCAGGAGGTCGGCGCCGCATCCCGGGAGGTCCTTCCCTCCCTCGGCGAGGATCCGGTAGCCAAGGGCCCTCGCCATCCCGAGCCCGCCGTCCACGGTGGCCGAGCCTCCCAAACCGATCAGCAGCCTGGCCGGCTTCCACGAGAGAACCTCCCGCACCGCCGTACCCAGACCGTACGTGGTCGCGCGCAGCGGGTTCCGCCGCTCCGGGGCGATGAGGGCGGTCCCGCAGAAAAGGGCCGACTCGATCACGGCCGTCCCGTCGGGAAGCCGTCCGACGTCGGCGCGCACGGGATCTCCCAGCGGGCCGGTGGAGGCTACGGGCGTCCGGGTCCCTCCGAGCGCCGCGAGCAGCACGTCCAGGGTGCCCTCCCCCCCGTCCGCGAGCGGGTGGGAGATCACCTCGATGGAGGCGTTCGTCGCGAGCATCCCGGCGCGCAGGTGGCGGCAGATCTCCGCCGCCGTGAAGGTGCCCTTGAACTTGTCGGGAGCGATGAGGATCCGCAATGCCGCGCCGGTCAGGTCTCGTCGAGACGGGCCCCCTTGGGAATCACGACGACCCCCCCGGGGGAGACCACGAAGCGTCGGGCGTCCTCGGCCGGCTCGTAGCCGATGGTGTATCCGGGCGGCACGTTCACGTACTTGTCGAGGATGGCCTTGCGGATCCGGGCCTTGCGCCCCACCTCCACCCCCTCCATCAGGATCGAGTCCTCCACGGCGGCATAGGAGTTGATGCGAACCCGGGGGAAGAGGATCGAGCGCTCGGCCCGGCCGCCGCTCACGATGACGCCCGGCGCCACCAGCGAGTCGAGCGCCTCGCCGCGCCGGCCGCCCTCCGACTCGCTTTGCGCGAAGACCATCTTGGCGGGCGGGTCCTGCCCGACGTAGGTGCGGATGGGCCAGGAGCGGTCGTACAGGTTGAAGACGGGCGTGACCGACACAAGATCCATGCTGGCGTCGTAGTACGAGTCCAGCGTCCCGATGTCCCGCCAGTACTTGACGTCCTTGCGGTTCTCGTCCACGAAGCGGAAGGCGTGAACGCCCCCCTGAGGCAACAGCGCGGGGATAATGTTACGGCCGAAGTCGTGCTGCGTGTCCGGGCGCTTGGCGTCCTCGATCACCGCGCGCACCAGCGTCTCCGTCTCGAAGAGGTAGATGCCCATGTTGATGAGGGCGATGTCGCTCCGCCCCGGCACGGGCGTCGGCACGGCCGGCTTCTCCTCGAACCCCACGATCCGGTCTTCCGCATCCACCTGGAGGACGCCGAAGGAGGACGCCTGCGAGACAGCGGTCTCTACCGCCGCCACCGTGAGGGCCGACCGGCGCTCGATGTGCGTCACGATCATGTCGGAGTAGTCCATCTTGTAGACGTGATCCCCCGAGAGGATCAGCACGCGCGCCGGACGCTCGCTCTCCAGCAGATTGATGTTCTGATGGATGGCATCGGCGGTCCCCAGGTACCACCGCTCTCCCAGGCGCAACTGAGGGGGCACGGAGTACAGGTACTCCCCGATCTCCGCGTCGAACATGTCCCACGCCACCTTGAGGTGCCGGTCCAGAGAATGCGACTTGTACTGCGTGAGCACAAAAATGCGGCGGAGGTCGGAGTTCAGGCAGTTGGAAAGCGTGAAGTCCACAATCCGGTACAGGCCGCCAAACGGGACGGCCGGCTTGCTGCGATCCCTGGTGAGCGGGTAAAGCCGCTCCCCCTGGCCGCCGGCCAGCACCATCACGAGCGTTTCGCGCAGCGCCTGCCGACGGATCATCGCGTTCCGGTCCCGCCGCGCCGGGCGTGGCGCAGGTTCACGGCGCCCCCCTGCGGCGCGAGGCCGCGCGGCCGAAGTGGATCTCGAGAACGTAGAAGCCGGCGGCCCACACTGCGGCGAGCCCGAGGGCCGCCGTCACCCCGCGCCGGGCGGTGCGGCTCGCTTCGAACGATCGAGGGGTCGCCTGCTCCAGCTTGAAATGGTCCTCAATGAGGTTGGCTCTCGCTTCGGTGACCTTCTTCGCGCAGGCCGATTCCCGCTTCGTCGGAAACGGCGGGATCCGCATCGGAAAGCTCTCCAGCGACTTCTTGTCGCTGAAGGGCGGAAGTCCGCACTCGGCGGCCACACCGTCCGCCTCGACCTTGTGCGTCTCCAGCGACTCCACCGCGGCCGCCACCTCCGCCGCCGCTTCCCGGGAGCGCGACACGGCGCCAAACGCGATCCATCCCGAAATGAGCGCGATGGCGGCCACGGCGCCATGGTACACCCACCGCCTGAGCCGCGACCCCGGTAGATCCCTCGCTTCGACGACCATGCCGGAGGCCCTACGCGCCGGACCTCGACGCCAGGAGGGAACGGATCTTGGACTTCAGATCGCCCAGGTCGGAGGACTTGATCACGTAGGCGTCGGCCGACCAGGACAGGAACGAATCCTGATATGAGGAGTAGGCCGAATTGAGGATCACCGGGATCGTGTTGTCCCTCGCCAGGATGCGCCCGAGCGCCTCGATGCCGTCCATCCCCGGCATCTTGATGTCCAGTACGACGATGTCCGGGCGCCGCCGCTCCAGCACCGCGAGCGCTTCCTTCGCGTCCGCCGCCAGCAGCACCTGATACCCCTCCTCCCGGAGCTCCTTCTCGTACAGGAGCCGGATGTTGCGTTCGTCGTCCACCACGAGGACAGTTTGCGTCACGTCACGGCCTCCCGCTCGAGGGGTAGCCGGACATCGAAGGTGGTGCCCCGCCCCTCGGCGCTTTCGAAGGTGATTGTCCCGTTGTGCTGGGCCACGATCTGGGACGCGATCGCAAGCCCCAGCCCCGACCCTGTGGGCTTGGTGGTGAAGAAGGGCCTGAAGACCTTGTTCTGGTCGCGCTCCGCGATCCCGTGCCCTGTGTCCACGATGGAGACCCTGACGTGGTTCGTGCCCGCGGCTGTGGCGATGGTGAGGACGCCGCCAGCCTGCATCGACTGGACGGCGTTCTGGAGCAGGTTGCTGAAGACCTGGTGGATCTGATAGCGGTTGGCCGGGACGGACGGCAGGCCCTCCGTGAGCCGCCAGACCACCTCCACACTCCTGGCTTCCGCCGCCTCCTCGAACGGCTTCAGGGCGGCCCTGAGGACCACGTTCAGCTCGCACGGCTCCAGGTCGGTGCGGATCGGTCGGACGTACTCCAGGATCTCGGAGACGATGGCCTCGAGCCGGCGCACCTCTTCGCGAATGATCTCCAGGTAGCGGTGCGCCGGCGACTCGGGGGGGATCTCCCTCAGGAGCGTGTTCGCGAAGCCTCCGATGGTGACCAGAGGGGTCCGGATCTCGTGGGCCACGCGAGCCGACATCTCGCCGATGGCCGAGAGCTTCTCCAATGCGATCAGCCTCTCCTGGTTCCGGCGGATGTTCTTGTTGGCCTCCCGGAGCTCCTCCACCGTGTTGCGGAGGGCCGTCTCGAGACGGATGCGCTCCGAGGTGTCCCTGTAGATCACCGACCGGCCGGCGGGCGTGCCCGACTCATCGAAAAGGCGCGTGACGGTCACTTCGACCGGGATCAACCGCCCGTCCTTGGCCAGCCTGTTGGTCTCGTACCCCCGCACGAAGCCGTCCCGGGCCATCAGATCGTCGATGCGCGCCAGGTCGCCAGAGGCTCTCTCCGGGGCCGGCACGAGGATCGCGTCGTAGCCTCGGCCGTGCACCTCCTCATCGGTGTAACCGAACATCAGCCGAGCGCCGTCGTTCCACTGGCGGATCCGTCCGTCGTTGTCGAGACTGACGAACGCGTCGGCGGAGTCCTGCGCCGCCCGGGCCAGGTAGATCTCTCTCTCCCTCCGCACCGTGTCGCCCAGCACCCGGCGCGTGCAGTCCACAAGGATCCCGAGGCGGGCTCCTTCCGGGCCTTCGCCCCACGGCGCGGTGACGAGCACGTAGTAGCGCGGCGGCTCGCCCCGAAGCCGCACCGTGCGCTCGGCCCCGGGGAGAGGCCAGGCCGGGCCGCCCTCGGCCCCCGCCGTCCCCCAGCCGCCCTCGAAGATTTCGGAGAGCGAACGGCCGCCGAGGCCCTTGATGGCCTCCCTCAACGCGCCGTTGGTCCAGAGAAGATGCCCCGAGGCGCCGGCGATGAAGACCCCGATGCCGGCCGAGGCCAGGCTCTCCCCCACCTTCTCGACATCAGACAATGGCGCTCTCCGCTCTACCGAGATCGCCCCCTCGAGAATGGCGGCCTCGAGGGCCTCCACACATGGGGTCTTCTCCCCCCACCGTCCCGGCCCGACGCTACACCATCGCGCGCGCCGCCGCGGCCGCGCGCTCGTAAACGGATTCGTAGGAGGAGGCCGAGACGGCCCAGGAGGAATCACGATCCATGCCGGAGCGGAGGATTCGCAGCCACCGGGTGGGATTCCTGTAGGCGGCCGCCGCCCGAGCGACGGCGTCCACCAGCGCCTCCGGCGTGTACTCCGTGAAGCTGAAGCCGTTGCCCGTATCCGGGTGGGCGTCATCGTCCGTCACCGTGTCGGCGAGCCCGCCTGTGGCCCGCACGATGGGTACGGTTCCGTAGCGCAGGCTGTACATCTGGTTCAGCCCGCACGGCTCGTAGCGCGAGGGCATCAGGAAGGCGTCGGCGCCGGCCTCGATCAGGTGCGCGATCTCCTCGCTGAAACCGAACTTGACAGTGACCTTCGCGGGCCAGCGGGCGCCGGCCTCCGTCAGCATTCTGTGGAAACTGGCCTGGCCCGTGCCGAGCACGACGATCTGCACGTCGAGCTGCATGAGACGCTCGACGGCGGCCTCGATGAGGTCGAGCCCCTTCTGCTCCGCCAGCCGAGTCACCATGCCGACGACCATCGAGCCCCGGGCGGCGGAAAGCGACATCCGGCGCAGCAGCTCGCGGCGGCACACGGCCTTCCCCTCCAGGTCCGAGGCGTCATAGTGGGCCGGCAGGTGCGGATCGGTGGCGGGGTTCCACACGTCGGGATCGATCCCGTTGAGGATGCCCACAAGGTCGGGCCCGCGCGCTCGCAGCACGCCCTCGAGACCGCAGCCCATCTCCTCGCCGCAGATCTCGCGGGCGTAGGTCGGCGACACGGTGGTGACGATGTCGGCGTACACGATGCCCGCCTTCATCAGGTTCACCTTGCCGAAGAACTCGAACGCGCTCAGGGGTGCGAAAAGATCAGGAGGGAATCCCGTCAGGCGCATGACGTCGGGAGGGAAGATCCCCTGGTAGCCGAGGTTGTGGATCGTGAGCACGGTGCCGGTGCCGGCGAAAAACGGATCGGACCGCGGCGGGACCTTCAGGTATCCGGGGACGAGGGCCGTGTGCTGGTCGTGGCAATGGATGATATCGGGGCGGAACCCTGTCCGCTTCAAGGTCTCCAGGGCGGCGCGCTGGAAGAAGATGAAGCGCTCGGCATTGTCCGGATACCCTTCCTTGGTGTCGGGGTCGTCGTAGATCCCCTTCCGGCCGAAGTAGGCCTCATGGCCGATGTAGTACACCTCGGACGACCCCGCCGGCCGGGATGCGGTCACGTGCGCCTGAACCATGCGCGGGCCCAGCGGCACGGGCAGGGCCGCCAGAGAGTCCACCGGGTGGGCCGGGTGCGCGGCGGCGTCGATGGACGCGTAGCGGGGGATCAGGACGCGGACGTCGTGGCCTCTCTTGCGGAGCTCCGTGGAGAGGCTCGCCGTCACGTCCCCGAGCCCGCCCGTCTTCGCGATCGGAGCCAGCTCTGCGGCGATGCAGGCGATCTTCAGATCTCAACCTCCTTCAGGAACCGCGCGGCGTCCTCCGGCGCGGTGGGGTTGATGTAAAAGCCCGTCCCCCACTCGAACCCCGCGACCCGAGTCAGGCGGGGCAGGATCTCCAGGTGCCAGTGGAAGTCGTACGGCAGGCTCTGCCAGTAGCCGGCCCGCCGCTGGGTGGTCTCGGTGTTGGGCGCGGTGTGGAAGACGAAGTTGTAGGGAGGGTCCTTGAGCGCGGCACGCAGGCGCGACAGGACGTCCTTGAGCGCGCGGGCCAGGCTCGAGATGTCGGCGTCGGAGACCTCGGCGAAGGAGTGAAGGTGCTGGCGCGGGGCGAGCTGGATCTCGAAGGGGAACCTCGACGCGTAGGGCGTGTAAGCGATGAAGTGATCGTCCAGGTAGACGATGCGCCTCCCCTCGTCGATCTCCTGGGCGATGATGTCGCAGAAGAGACACCGCTCCTTGAGCTGGTGGTGGCCCTTCGCCGACTCGAGCTCGACGGCCACCTGAAGCGGCGTCACCGGCGTGGCGATGATCTGCGTGTGCGGGTGCGCGAGGGAGGCACCGGCCAGCGCGCCATGATTCCTGAAGATGAGGATGTACTTGAACCGGCGGTCTTTCAGGAGATCCACGAGCCTGTCGCGGTAGACGCCCAGCACGACGGCCAGGTCGTTCTCGGGCATCTCCGGCAGGTCCATGATGTGGTTGGGCGTTTCGACGATGACCTCGTGGGCGCCGACGCCACGCATGCGGTCGTAGATGCCCACGCCTTTCCTGTCCAATCCGCCCTCGATCATCAGCGCCGGAAACTTGTTGGGGATGACGCGCACGGTCCAACCCGGGCCGTTGGGCGACCCGCCGTTCCGGCGCAGCGCGACGATCTCCGGGGGCGTCTTGTCCTCATGTCCCTCGCAGAAGGGACAGAAGCTCCCGCCGCCCATGGAGGCCGTCTCCTGCAGGAAATCGGTGGGCCTCTTGCTCCGGTCCGTGGCGATGATCACCCACCGCCTCTGGATCGGGTCGTGCCTCAACTCTGTCATGTCGGTCATGCCTCGCGCCTCTTCGCCAGGAGGATCATCGCTGGCGGCCTCTGCGCTCTCTTCATGCGGCGCAGCTTTTCACCCGCCCTGAACTCCGCGCCTTCTGTCGCCGGCGTCAGCCGCGGCGTGTCCTTCGCGCCGCCGGCTGCACGCACCCATGACCCGCGTGAGCCCACCAAATAGTATATGGCATAGCCGACACGACCGACCCAGGCCCCCGGCGCCGCGGCCGCCCTCAGACGCTCCAGTCCTCGCCGGGCGCCGCCTCCATGACGATCTCGCCATCCCGAGGGAAACGCTCGATGGGTGCTGAGGCACCCTGATACGTGACGCTGAAGGCGAGAGTGTCGCCGTCCTTGGCTCCGACGGCCTCCAGGGGGATGGCCACTTCCACCACCCTCGCCGCCGCGCACCGCACCGACGGCGGGTCGGCCGAGAGATCCCGGGCGTCCCCCCGGCACCGTATCGTGACGCGCCGCGGCGCGGGACGGGTGAACTCGACCACGAGATCCCCCGACTGCATGAACTCGAAGGCCGTCGGCGAGAGCGGATCGACCCGGAGGTAGAGGTGCCCCGGCCCCCATCCGAAGGCCACGCGCTCCACGGGCGCCACGCCTGGGCGCATCGTGCCGAACCCCGAAGCCGATTCGCACACGCCGGCCAGCAGCCACTCGAAGTAGTCGGTCCGCTTGCCGTCGAGTGTCGGGCGCACCTCGCCCGTGGGCGAGTCGTACGCTTTCCGCCGGCCCCCCATGATGGGCACGGACAACGCTCCGGGCGGCGGTTCGCCGAGGAGGCGGTACGCTTCCCTCAGGAGATCGCGGAAGGAAGCGTCGAAAATCGGATCCTCCTCGGAAGAGTGCTCCTCCCCGAACCACCAGAACCAGTCGCTCCCCTCCGCCGCCTGCAGGCACCGCCACGCCGTCCGGCGATCCGCCTCGGCGACGGCGCCCGTCTTCCGGTCGAAGGCGTCCCGAGCGTCCCGGAGAAGATCCCAACCGCGGTTCTTCTCAGGATGCCCGATCCAGGTCGTGAAGTCCGACCGGATCCACGATCCGGCCCGCAGCCGCGGAAGGTTCCTCAGCGCGGGCCCCGCGGCGAGGTACCTCGAGAACGTCGTGGCCACGATCCCCTCGGTGCCGGTGAGGCGCCGGTACAGGGCTCGGAGGAACTCCGTGCCGTTGTCCGGGTAATGCTCCCACGCGTTCTCCCCGTCCAGGATCACCGGCACCACGGCGTCGCCGCAGGCCGACCCCAACGCGTCGCGGATCCCGAGCAGCCGCTGCGTGAAGTCTTCCGCCGCCTTCTCACCGGGCCATGCGGCATAAGTGAAGCCCACGAGGTCGGAGAGCTCGCGATCGCGGAAGAACAGCGCGGGCCCCTCTCCGCGCAGCTGGTAGGCGGCGCAGATCCGCTCATAAGAAAGCCTGCCTCCCCACCAGGCCCGCTCCCCGGAGGCCGCGAGGGACGCGGCGAGGACCCCCTCGTCGCCGGCGGCCCACCCGACCCCCTCCGCCGAGAGGATCCGGACCGTCTCCTCGCTGAGAGAGCCCTCCGAGGGCCACATCCCCGCCGGCCGGGCCCCAAAGACCTCCTGGTGGCGCTGGAGCGCCGTCCGCACCTGCTCGGCCGCGTCGGCCGGGCGGCGGAAGGCGGGGCGCGGGACGTTCAGCTGAGGTCCCGCCTCCAGGGCTGAATCGGTGTCGCACAGGAGGGGGAGGATCGGGTGGTAATAGGGAGAGGTGATCATCTCGACGGCGCCTGCCGAACCGAGGGACTTCCAGAACGGGATCACCCCCCGCAGGAACTCCTGCTGGGCGTCAAGCAGGGCCGCCTTTTCGCCCTCGGTGAATCCCTCACCCTTCCTGATGAGGTCGCGAACGACCCCCTGCCTTTTCAGGGTCTCCCCCGACCAGGCGAGGTGGAACCAGACGAGCAGGTCCCGGTAGTCGTGCGGCTTGAAGCGGCGCGCCGCCTCCCCGTAAGCGCCGTCCGGCCCTTTCGTCCCCCGCTTGTGGTACAGCGCCACGTAGCGGGAGTGCGGGGCGATGAGCGTCTTGTAGGGGACCGAGAAGAACAGATCGAGGATGAGCCTCTGCTCCTCTTCCGTGAGGCTGTCGGCGTCGCGCCGCGCGAGCAGGAGCGCCGGATCCGGCATCCTCCCCTCCGCGACATCCTGGAGCTGATCGATCAGAGAGGGGACGGCGTTGAAGGTCACCTGGAGGCCGACCTGATCCGCGGCGAGCGCGGCCATGTCGTAGTAGTCCTTGAGCGCGTGCAGGCGCACCCACGGCAGGGAGGCCACACCCGTGCCCGGGTTGACGTAAAGCGGCTGGTGGAAATGCCACAGGAGGGCGACGCGCAGCGGGGGCGGACTGATGGGCTGCCTCCTTGGGAGACGAGAGGACGCGGAATGCCGAGGGGCGGCGCGGATTATACGGACGCCTCGCCGGGAGCGTCAAACTCGGGCGCTGCGGATGGCGCCCAAGATCGGCGCGCGGATTCGATCTCCTTTCCTCTATACT
>CAYNUH010000007.1:71291-73657 GCA_964400605.1 uncultured Acidobacteriota bacterium
CGTGCAGCCGACGCCGGAGACGGGCGGTCGTCCGGGGTAGCCGAGTGCGAACCCGGAACGATGCCCCCGCGACTGGAGAAGAGATGGTGCTGGACAGCCTGGGCATGTCCATCGCCAAGGCCGAGAGGATCTACACCGGCTACTCCGGCGTGTACGACTTCCTCTTCGACACCGTCCTCCACGAAGGCCGGCAGCGTGCAGTCGCGGCGCTCGACATCCTTCCCGGGGAGCGCGTCCTGGAGGTCGGCGTGGGCACCGGCCTCTCCCTGCCCCTCTACCCGGCGCGGTGCGTGATCACGGGCATCGACATCTCGGCGGCGATGCTCTCGAAGGCCGAGAGGAGAGCGCGCGAGGTCGGGATGCGTCACGCCACCTTCGCGAGGATGGAGGCGGAGCGGATGGCGTTCCCGGATGAGGCATTCGACCGGGTGCTCGCCTCCTACGTGCTCAGCACGGTGGCCGATCCGGGACGCGTGGTGGACGAGCTGTGGAGGGTGTGCCGGGCGGGCGGAACCATCGTCGTGCTGAACCACTTCCGCAGCCGCCACCGTCTCCTCGCGCTGGGGGAGGGGGCGCTCACCCCCGTCACGCGGAAGATCGGCTTCGTCCTCGACCTGCACCTCGATCGCCTCATCGGGAACGGCCACTTCACGGTGGAAAGCATCGAGAAGGTCAACCTTCCGCCCTTCTGGTCGCTGGTCCGGCTCACGCGAAACCCCTCGAAAGGGGTTTGATCCCGGCGCGGGTCCGGACGGGCTTACCGCCGGCGCCCTCTCAGATCCGAGGCTGCGTTCCCGGCGCCGGGGCCAGAGCGAACTTGCGGACCTTGCGGTACAGCGTGGACCTGGGGATGCCCAGGAGCTGCGCCGCCTGCTTGAAGTTCCATCGCGTGAGGTTCAGCACTTCGTGGACGTGCCGCCTCTCCATCTCGTCCAGCGTTTCCACGCGGGACGGGACGGCCCAGTTCCACCCCTCCAGCGACTCGAGATCGGCGGGCCTGACCATGGCCCTGTCGGTGAAGAGCGCCACCTTCTCCGAGAGGTTTTCGAGCTCCCGCACGTTGCCGGGCCAGGAGTGCGCGAGGAGGATCTCGAGGGCCCGCGGGGAGTAGTGGCGAGGCGGGCGTCCCAGCCTTTCGCAGGCCCGGGTCAGGAGCCTCTCGGCCAGCATGACGATGTCCTCGGGACGGCCCCTGAGAGGAGGCATCTCGATGACGACGCGGCTGAGGCGGTAGTAAAGGTCGTTCCGGAACTGCCCGCTCCCGGTCACCTGGTCTAGATCCGCGTTGGTGGCCGCGATGACCCGTACGTTCACCTTCATGGGCCTGCTGGCCCCGACACGGCTGATCTCACCCTCCTGCAGGACCCGCAGGAGGGCCGCTTGCGTTGACGGCGCGCATTCCGCGATCTCATCGAGGAAGATCGTGCCGCCGTCGGCGGCCTCGAAGAGCCCCCGGCGTGGCGCTTCCGCGCCCGTGAAGGCCCCTTTCTCGTGGCCGAAGAACTCCGATTCCTGGAGCGTGGCCTGGATGTTGGCGCAGGACACCGTGACGAGAGGGGCGCCGGAGCGCGAAGAGAGCCGGTGGATCTCGCGGGCCGCCAGCTCCTTTCCGCTGCCCGATTCCCCGAGGATCAAGACCGGGCTGTCGTGAGGCGCGGCGCGGCGGATCATGTTGAAGACACGCTTCATGCGCGGGCCCCGGCCCATGAGATCTCCGAGGCCCATCGGATCGCCGGTCGCGCTCTCGATGGCGGCCAGGCGGCTGGCCATCTCGCCGTGCTCCGCTGCCTTCTCGATGGTGACGCCGAGGAGCGCGGGGTCAACCGGCTTGGTCAGGAAGTCGTACGCGCCGCGGCGGATGCACTCGACGGCCGTCCGCAGATCCGCGTCGCCGGTGAGAATGACGATCGGCGTGTCGTGGCAGATCTCCCGAAACCGCTCCAAGAGATCGATGCCTGAGAGCCCAGGGAGATCGAGGTCCAGGAGGATGACCTCGTACGACCGGTGGGCGACGAGGCCCAGCGCCTCCTCCGCCGAGCCGACGCCATTGACCTGGAACCTCGCCTTCGCGAGGATCTCTTGCTCGACCTCGCGCACTCGCGGGTCATCCTCGATGATGAGGACGGCTCCTCGATCCCGTCTGTCGGCCGGGGCGCCGGCTCCAGCCTTCTGGCCCATGGGCCTCTCGCCTCCACAAGGCGCGGGATATCCGCAGCGATTGGCGCGGGGCTCCGGACACGCCGGAGTGAATCATTCTCTGGAATGAATATCATACGGCGAGGGATAGATCAACAGAGATTCACGAATTCCGGATTCCTCGTGGTGGGGCGCGGTGATCTTCTCCACCAGGAGGGCGGCCTCGGCCA
>CAYNUH010000007.1:73757-75123 GCA_964400605.1 uncultured Acidobacteriota bacterium
CCCCCTTCCCGTTCCCTCTCTCCCTTCCCCTTGCCCGCCCCAGCGCGGCAGCGTATAGTTCATCGATTCCCTGCCATGAAAATGGAGCGATTCCACATGGCACCTTCGGCTGCTTCTCTGATCTCTTCCACGCGTTCCACGCACGCGCCCCTTTCTTCCAGGCGCGCGTCTTCTTCCGGGCGCCTGTCGAACGCGCGCAACTCTGCCTCGATTGACCCACCCGCGCGCAGGCGTTCGGATCCCTCCCCCCCGAGCGCGCTCCTCCTGACGCTCGAGGAGTCATCCATCGCCTACCCCGCACCGTTGCGTTCGCCATCGGAGCGGCCCTCGACCGCGGGCGTGCACGAACCGGCCCCGGAGACGCCGTCGGGTTACGGCACGAAGCCCAAGCCCCGGCTTCTAGATCAGGTGCGCGCCGCGATCCGCCTCCGTCACTACAGCCCGCGCACCGAGAAAACTTACGTCGCGTGGGTGCGCCGGTTCATCCTCTTCCACGACAAGCGCCACCCCGAGATGATGGGCGTCGCCGAGATCGAGCGCTTCCTCACGAGCCTCGCGACGGTAGGACGGGTGAGCGCCTCGACCCAGAACCAGGCGCTCGCCGCGCTGCTCTTCCTCTACAAGGACGTCCTCGGCCGCGAGATGGGCTGGGTCAGCGACATCACGCGCGCGAAAGTCACGAAGCGGCTCCCCGTCGTGATGACGCGCCACGAGGTGCGCCACGTGCTCGACCATCTCGACGGCGTGCCGAAGCTGATGGCGACTTTCCTTTACGGGTCGGGGCTGCGGCTGCTCGAGTGCGCGCGCCTCCGCGTGAAGGACATCGACTTCGAGACCCGGCAGCTCGTCGTGCGAGCCGGCAAGGGGGACAAGGACCGCGTCACGATGCTGCCCTCCAGCCTCATCGAACCGCTCCGGAAACAGATCGACTTCGCGCGGCGACAGCACGAGGCCGACATCGCCATCGGCGCCGGCTGGGTCGCTCTCCCGCATGCGATCGAGCGCAAGTACCCCAACGCGGGGCGCGAGTGGGGATGGCAATGGGTCTTCCCCGCGACGCGCTTCCACATCGACTCCCTCACCGGACGCCGCCGCCGGCACCATTTCCACGAAACCGCGCTCCAGCGCGCCGTGAAAGATGCGGTGCGCATGTCCCGGCTCGCGAAGCCCGCAAGCTGCCACACCTTCCGCCACTCGTTCGCGACGCACCTGCTGGAGGACGGCTACGACATCCGCACCGTGCAGGAGCTCCTCGGCCACCGCGACGTCGCAACGACGATGATCTACACGCACGTGCTGAACCGCGGCGGTCGCGGCGTCCTCAGCCCCGCGGACAAGCTGTAGACGACGCACGGAGAAGCGTGAT
>CAYNUH010000008.1:0-12981 GCA_964400605.1 uncultured Acidobacteriota bacterium
CCGGTATATTGCCGGGGGTATGTATTGGCTCAGATTTGAGGACGGCGAAACCCACACGACGGGTATCAATTGCTGGATGTTAGACCCGGCCCCCGCCGCAGCGCCAGCCGGTCAGCGACGGCCCCGCGGAGCCGCGCGCCGAGCCCGGGCGGCGCGGCTCCCGCCACCAGGGAGCGCCCCACGGCGCGCCCGGCCTCGCGGGCCCACGCGAAGAACCGCCGCCTCAGGGGCGGCGAATCGGCGACCTTCGCCTCGATCCGCTCGCGCATTTTCTCGAAGAGACGCGGGACGCTCGCGATGACGGTGGGACGCACGGCCGCCATGGCCCCGAGCAGGTGCTCCAGGGCCACATGCACGATGGTCACCCCGTCTCGCATATAGAGGTAGTCGGCGGTTCTCTCGAAGACGTGGCAGAGGGGGAGGAACGAGAGGGCCCGATCCGCCGGCGTGAAGTCGAAAAGACGGCCCGTGGACTCGATGTTGGACATGAAGTTCGCGTGGGTGAGCATCACGCCCTTGGGCGGCCCGGTGGTCCCCGACGTGTAGATGATGCTGGCGAGGTCTCCCGGCGAGGCCGCGGCGGCGATCCGCCGGAAGGCGTCCGGATCGCGCAGCTTTAGGTCACCGCCGCCGCGCGCGAGATCGCGGAAGGACGTCACCCCGGGGTCGGTCCCTCCCTCGGCGTCCATGAGCACCACGTGCTTGAGCCGCGTGAGGCGCCCCCGCACGGCGGCCACCTTCTCGAGCAGCGGGCGCGTCGAGACGATCACGCCGTAGGCGCCCGAGTTCTCCAGGATGTACTCGATCTGGGCGGGGGACAGCGAGGTGTAGATGGGGACCGAGGCGGCGCCCGCCGCCAGGAGCGAGTAGTCGGAGAGGAGCCACTCGGGGCGGTTCTCGGAGAGGATGGCGACGCGGAAGCCCCTCTCGACGCCCGCGCCCCGCCACGCCAGGGTCAGGCGCGCGACCGCCTCCCTCACCGCATCCGTGTCGAGGCCCCGGGCGCCCGCCGGCGTCCAGTGCACGACGGCGTCCGGCTTGCGGTGGGCGGTGGTCGCGTGCAGGAACAGATCGTTGAGGGTCCGGATCAGTCCCTTTCCTCCGCCGGCTCCGTCTCGCCGTCGCGGGCTTCCTTGGCAAGACCGTACTGTTCCAGCTTCTTGTAGAGGTTGCTTCGAGGGGTGTCGATCTCCTTGGCGGTTCTGGAGATGTTCCAGTCGTTGGCCTCGAGCTTGGCGATGATGAAGGCCTTCTCGGCGACCTCCTTGAATTCGCGCAGCGTGGTGAAGGCGGCGGGGGCGGGCAGGGGGGCCGAACCCGACGCGACGGCCGCGACCTCGCCCGGCAGATCGGCCACGTCGATGGTCTCGCGCGGGGTCATGATGAGCAGCCGCTCCACGGTGTTCCGCAGCTCCCGCACGTTGCCCTTCCACGGCATCCGCGAGAGCTGGACCACGGCCGCCTGGGTGAAGATCTTCGAGCGAAGGTTGTTCTCGCTCGCGTAGGACGCGACGAAGTGCTGGATCAGGGTGGGGATGTCTTCAGGGTGGTCCCTCAGGGGCGGGCCGTTGACCGGGATGACGTTGAGGCGGAAGTAGAGATCTTCGCGAAATCTCCCCCTGCCGATCTCGGCGAGGAGGTCCTTGTTGGTGGCGGCGATGACGCGGACGTTCACGACCACCACGCGGGCCGCGCCCACCGGCTCCACCTCTCCCGTCTCCAGGACCCGGAGGACCTTCGCCTGCGTGCGTGCGCTCATGTCGCCGACCTCGTCGAGGAAGATCGTGCCGCGGTCGGCCTGCACGAACTTGCCCACCTGCCGGCCGGTCGCGCCCGTGAACGAACCGCGCTCGTGGCCGAACAACTCGCTCTCGATGAGGTCTTCCGGGATGGCCGCGCAGTTCACCTTGATGAACGGCGCCTCGGCGCGGGGGCTTCCCCGGTGTAGCGCCCGGGCCACCACCTCCTTGCCCGTGCCGCTCTCGCCGGTGATGAGGACGGTCGCCGTGGAGGCCGCGGCGCTCTGGATCACGGCGCGCAGGCCCGCCATCAGGCGGCTGTCCCCCACGAGGTCGAAGCGCCCCTCGCCCGCCGCGCGCAGCCGGGCCACCTCGCGGCCGAGCCTCCTCTGCTCCAGCGCGTTCCGGAGAGCGATCGAGAGGCGCTCCTGCTCGAGGGGCTTCTCGAGGAAGTCGATGGCGCCGAGCTTGGTGGCCCTCACGGCGTCCGCGATGTCGCCGTGCCCGGAGATCATCAGGACCGCAGCGTCGGACCCCTGCGCCTTGAGTCGTTCCAGCACGTCCAGACCGTCCAGGCCGGGCATCTTGATATCGAGAAGGATCGCGTCCGGATGCCCGGCGCGCGCGCGCTCGAGACCCTCGTTGCCGGCCGAGGCGGTGAGGACCTCGTAACCCTCGTATTCCAGGGTCATCTTGAGGGTCTTGCGGATGTCCGGCTCGTCGTCGATCACGAGGAGCCGCGGTGTCGGCGCTGTGGAGGCGGGGGTCATGGCGTTCTCGGCCGCGGGCCCGGGCCCAGGAACCGGGAGGAGAGGGCGGGAGCCCCGGGCCGCCGCCTTCCCCGGGTGGCGGTCAGACGCTCCCCGAGAGCGAGGTCATTCCTCCTCGATGCGCAGGGTGACGAATCGGGATGCGCCCTGCCCCACCACGTAGAGGTTCACCAGCGAGCCTGGCCGCAGATCGCGCGTGACCGCGCGGAACGACTCCATGGCCGCTACGGGTCGGCCGTTCACCTCCACGATCACGTCCCCTTCCCTCAGGCCCTTCTCCCAGGCCTGGCTCGTGGTGGAGACGTGCACCACCGCGAGCCCTTTCGCTTCGGCGCTCAGCCGCAGCTCCCTGCGGAGCTGGGGCGTGATTTCGTGCAGGACGATGCCGAGACTCCTGTCGAACTTCTGCTCGTCGCTCTCGGGTTCGTCGGTGGGGGCGCCCGCACGCCGCGCCACGCGGGCCCACTCGGTGCGATCGGCCAGCTCGGCGCTGAGCGTCTGTTCCTTGCCGTCGCGGATGATGCCGAGGGTGACTGTCTCTCCCGGCGCCTTGGCGCTGATCATCCGGATGAGATCGTCGCCCGAGGCCAGGGGCTTGCCGTCCACGCTGATGATGGCGTCCCCGCGCCTGAGCCCGGCCTGGGCGGCCGGCAGGTCCGGGGTGACGTTCTCCACGAAGGCGCCCCTGCGTCCTTCGATCTTGAAGTACTCCCGCTTCTCGGCGTCGAGGTCCCGCTCCACGTCACGGATCTCCACGCCCAGGAAGCCGCGGGAGACCCGGCCCTTGCTCATCAGCTGCGACAGCACCTCCTTGGCCATGTTGATGGGGATGGCGAAGGAGATCCCCTGGGCCGCCACCGTGATGGCGGCGTTGATGCCGATGGCCTCTCCTCGGGCGTTCAGCAAAGGCCCGCCGGAGTTGCCCCGATTGATGGCCGCGTCGGTCTGGATGAAGTTGTCCAGCGCGCTGTCGCGGTTCAGCGCGTAGAGCTTCCGTCCCTTGGCGCTGACCACGCCCACCGTGATCGTGTGCTCGTAGGCGAGCGGGTTGCCGATCGCGAGGACCCAGTCGCCCACCCGCATCCGGTCGGAATCGCCCAGCGGAATGACCGGCAGCTTCCTATCGGCGTCGATTTTCAGGAGGGCCAGATCGGTGTCGGGGTCCGACCCGATTTTGCGGGCGGGATAATCCCGGCTGTCGCCCAGGAGGCGGACCGTTATCTTGTCCGCGTCCTCGATGACGTGGTAGTTGGTCAGCAGGTAGCCGTCGTCGCTGATCACGAAGCCGGACCCGCCGTGGTCCTGTCTCTCGGGATCGTCCTCCTCCTCGCCCCGCGGCCGTCCCTCGGGATTCGGGAAGAAGAACTCGAACGGGGCGTGCCCCTCGAACCGCCTCCGGTCGCTGGAGCGCACGATCTCGGTCGCCGTGATGTTGACCACGGCCGGGTTGGCCCGCTCCGCGATGTCGGCGAAGCTCGGCGCCACCACGACGGCGTCGGGCCGCTCGGGCGGGATCTCCCGCGGCTCGGCGCGTTCGGCTCCGGCCGCCTTCGTCCAGGGGATGGCGGTGGCGCGCTGGCCGAGCGCGTGCGAGAGGAGAGATCCGCCTCCCGAGGCGGCTACCATGACGGTGACCAAGACGATGGAAAGGCCGAGAGTCAGCAGGACGAACTGCAGCTTGCGTGAGGCCATGAGGAGGAACTCCCTAGGGTGTCGGAGGTGGACAAACCGTACACCCGGTCTCGGAGGCCGTCAAGGCGGCCCGCCGGCTTATGGTATCGTCCGGCCCATGCTCCCCTCCCGGACCGCCCTACAGGCCGTCATCCTCGCCGCCGCCTCCGCCGCTTCGCCTCCCTCCCTCACCGCCGCCGGTGTCCCCGTGGAAGCCGCCCGGGAGAGGCGCGACCGGCTCGTGGCGGAGCTGCGCAAGGAGCTGCGGAGCGGGGAGAGCGGCGTTTTCCACCTGAGGGGGGCCGAGGCGGACGATCTCGAGGAGTTCCGCCAGGACAGCAGCTTCTACTACCTGACAGGGCTGGAGAAGTCCGGGGCCGGGATGCTGATCTCCTTCGACGAGACCTCGATGGTGGAGAGCCTGTTCCTGCCCGCGCGCGATCCCGCCGCCGAAAGGTGGAGCGGGGTCGCCCTTGGGCCGGGAGGTGTGGATCCGACGACTCTCGCTCCCGACGGAGACCGCCGCCGCACGCTCGAGGCGACCGGCTTCCGCGGCGGCGGGAAGGGCGGATCGGCGGGGGTCGAGGCCATCGCCGCCATGAGAGCGGCCCTCTCGGCGCGCCTGGGCGCCGGGGCCGCGTTGTTCCTCGCCTATGAGCCGCCGGCGCTGGACGATCCCCCCACCCGCGAGTCGGCGCTGGTGGCCGAGGTCCGCGCCCGCTACCCCCAGGTCAGGATCGTGCCCGCCGGAGCGGCCCTGGCGCGGCTGCGGGTCGTGAAATCGGCCGAGGAGATCGAGGCCATCCGGAAGGCGGCGGCGATCACGTGCGAGGCCCAGCGCGCTGCGATGCGCACCGTGCGCCCCGGCATGAAGGAGCACGAGGTCGAGGCGATCGTCGAGTACGTCTTCACCCGAGCGGGCGGCCGCTTTCCGTCCTTCCCCACCATCGTCGGGTCCGGACCCAACGCCTGCACGCTGCACTACGACCGGAACGACAGGACGATCCGGGACGGGGACCTCGTGCTCCTGGACGCGGGAGCGGAGTACGCGCACTATGCCGCGGACGTCACGCGCACGCTGCCGGCCTCGGGGCGGTTCAGCGACGAGCAGAGACGCGTTTACGATGCCGTGCTGCGGGCGCAGAGCGAAGCACGGCGGCTTGTGAGGCCGGGGGCCAGGATCGCGGATATCCAGGCGAGGACGGCGAAGGTGCTCGACGAGGAGGGGTTCGGCGACCGCTTCCTGCACGGGTGCTGCCACTTCGTCGGGCTGGACGTGCATGACGTGGGCGATCGGAGCACACCTCTGGCTCCCGGCATGGTGCTCACGGTGGAGCCGGGGGTCTATATCGCCGAGAAGGGCATCGGCGTGCGCATCGAGGACATGTTTCTGATCACGGAGGGAGGGTACGAGCCGCTGAGCGATTGCGTGCCGTCGGATCCGGCCCAGGTGGAATCGGAGATGTCCCGCAGGGTGGCCCTGCCCGATTTCGCCGGCGCGGCGGGGTCGCCAACGCTCCCCTGAGCCGGTACGCGCCCACTCAGAGAGATCGACCTGCGCGGCCTTCTCAGTCCAGGCGCTGGAGCATCCCCACCACCGCGAAGGCCCACACCAGGCGGCAGACGTCGAAGTCCTTCATGGGGGTGGCCTCGCAGAGATCGGCGAGGGTGACAGGCCCCTCGCACCGCGAGAGGAGTGTCCACTCCTCCAGGCTCAGCGTCATCGCGCGGCCCAGCTCCTCCACCCGCGGGCTGACCTTGTAGCGCGTCTCGAGTCCCCCGACAGCAGCCTGGATCCGCACCCAACTGTCGACCCGCCTCACGCCCTCCAGGATCACATCGCCCGTGGACATCTTGAGCGTAATCACCTCGTTGGTGGGAAGGGGGCCGCAGTCCATCCGGTAGGTGCCGCGCGTCCAGTGGAACAATCCGATGACGATCTCCTTGACCTGTTCCCGCACCCCCCACACCAGGTCCTGAGGCCGGATCAGGTGCTGATCCACGAGGGCCCCGCCGAGTCGCTTGCCCGTGCCGCGGGCGATTCGGTCGGCCTCCTCCATCGCGCGCACGGAGACCATTCCGCGCTTGATCAGGAGGCTGCCGAGCCGATCCTCTTTCTCGTTGGAGGTCGCGAAAACGATCCGCCCGGTGTCGATGTAGACCGACTTCTCGGCATCACCGTCCTGCACCGACAGAACCCCGGTCTGGCGATCCTCGCAGAGGTCGTGGATGAGGGATGGGAAGGTGAGCGGTCCGAGGCGTCCGGTGGGGGACTCGGTCGCGGTGGTTGGTGCTGATGCGCGTGCGTCAAGCATCTGACACTCCAGAAGAAAACCCGAATCGAACGCCGATCCTTCTACCGAATCGGCTGATTCCCAGCGCGACTTGAGGAGGCCGTCGGCTCCTGAAGCCCCGCCCGCAGCGGCGAGGGCGCCGCCTCGTCCGCGAACGTGTCCCATCCGTGGCACTGGGGACAGCGCCAAAGGTAGGTCCGGGAGCGGAATCGGCAAGTGCCGCAAACGAACCCATCGGCGAAGAGATCGCCGCCCTTCGTGAGATCGGCCATCTCCTGAGCGACCTTGCGGTCCAGCCCGCGCTGGGCGGTCATTTTCCACAATTCCTTATGTACGCTCACGGATCCTGGATGGACGCGGGCCGCGTCGAGGAGGTGGCGGTAAGCCGCTTCCGGATTGCCCCGATCGTTTTCCCGGTGGGCCAGCAGCAGCCGCACGCGCCAATCCGCTGGATCCTTCTCCGCCAGCCGATGGCAGATCAGATCGAGGCGGCCGTGGTCCCCCTCCTCGCCGTACACCTGCTCGAGCCGGTCGTAGACCTGGTGCAGGAGCTGCGGCTTCAGCTCGATCACTTTCTCCCACGCCTCGCGGGCCTTCTTCAGCCGGCCCTCCTTGTGGTGGAGGTCCCCGAGGAAGAGGTGCGCGGGGTAGGCGCGCTCGTCCACCGCGACGGCCTTCTGGAAGGCGCGGAAGGCCGCCTTCTCGTCGTCGGAGCGGAGGGCCTCCAGGCCGATCTCGTAGTGGATGAAGGCCAGGGTGTGCCCGGAGCGGGGCGGGTCCAGCCTCAGGATCTTCTCCTCGTGCTCCGCGGCGAGAGCCCAGTTGCGCTCCTCGATCTCGTAGCGGAGCAGGCCCTTGAGCGCCACCAGCGACCGCGGTTCCAGATCGAGCGCCTGCCGGAACGCTTCCCTGGCGCGATCGCCTAGCCCGGCCGCGCGGTAGTCCTCGCCGAGGCTCGTGACGGCGAGGGCCCTCTCGGCCCGGCTCAGATCGCTGCGCCCGACGAGAGTGGCGTGGATCCGGATGGCGCGGTCGAACTGGCCGCGGTCGCGGTACAGGTCCCCCAGGATCAGGTACACGCCCACCACGTCGGTGCGAAGCCGTGCGGCCCGCGTGAGCTCCTCGATGGCCTCCGAGGAGCGCCCCGCGATCAGGTGGGTGATGGCCGAGGAGAAGAGCCGTTCGAACGCCTCCCCCTCGCGCTCCTCCTCGCGCCGCCACCACGACAGGAAGGCCGAGGCGCCGTACCCGAGGAGGAACCCCGCGACCAGGATCCCGGCGACCCACCCGGCTGAAGGCATCCGCGATCCCCGGCCGGCGGGCTAGAGGACGTCCTCATCGTCGGAGGGGGCCCGGGCCGCGCCCGGCCCGGCGGGTGCGGCCAGGGGGGCGCCGAGAGGCAGGTTCCGCAGCGAGTCCACCTCCGCCTCGAGCTTCTTGAGCTTTCGGCGCAGCTTCACGTTGGTCATCCGGATGCGCATCCCTTCGACGATGCCGATGACGCTCGTGATGATGACTCCCGCTCCGAAGGACAGGAGGATGAGGAGAAAAACCGGGAGGTTGCCGCTGTCCCAGGTGAAGAAGACGACGTGGACCTCCTCGCCCTGGTTCTGCCAGGCGAAAACCATGAAGAAGATCATCAGGGCCAGGAACACCAACGTGAAGGCGAGGCGCATGATCCCTCCCGGGCGCGATCAGAGGTACCCGCGGGTGGCGGCCGCCCAGCGCCCCTGGACCATGAGGATGAAGTCCAGGATCTGCCGGACGGCGCCGCGGCCGCAGGGCCGGCTCGACACGAAGTGGACGGTGCGGATCACCTCGGGGCGCGCCTCCGGCGCGGTGGCCGCGAAGCCGACCCGCGTGAGGATGGGCATGTCCACGAGATCGTCTCCCACGTAGGCGACGCCGGAGTCCTCGAGCCCCCGCGCCGCCAGGATCTTCTCATACGCCTCGATCTTCCGGAACGAGTTCTGGTGGATCTCCGAGATGCCCAGCTCGCGGGCGCGGCGCTCGACGGCCTCGCTGACCCGTCCGGTGATGAGCCCGGTCAGAAGTCCGGCGCGCTGGGCCAGCTTGATCCCCACGCCGTCCTGCGCGTCGAACAGCTTCGTCTCGTCGATCGATCCCGAGAAGACGATCCGGCCGTCGGTGAGGATGCCGTCCACGTCCATCAGCACCATCTTCACCCGGCGCGCCCGCGCCGCGGCCTGGGGGTGCAGGCGCGGCTCGGAAGCGTACTCCGGCGAATCGTCCCTGGGCATGGTGCGGGTGGATTCCTCTCCGGGGGCCCTTGGGGTCTGTCGCGGCGGCGGGGCGGCCGCTGCGCCATCGCGTTCCGCGCGCCATGTTACCACAAGGCCTCCGGCCGCCCTGCGCTTGTTGATGGCCGCCGGCGAGCACCGGTATACTCGCCGCATCCCGTCGAGGGAAGGCGAGGGAGGAGAATGAAAGCCGGAAGGCCGGTGGAGGGTACGGGCGCTCCGAAGTCCGCGCCAGCGCGCGAGGTCCGGATCGCGGACGGGGTCGTGATTGGCCCCGGCCGGCCGCTGGCGCTGATGGCGGGGCCCTGCGTCATCGAGTCGGACGACATCATGCTGCGCACCGCTGAGAAGATGGTCTCGGTGACGCGGCGGCTCGGCATCCCCTACATCTTCAAGTCCTCCTTCGAAAAGGACAATCGCAGCAACGAGGTCTTCTATCGCGGTCCGGGGCTGGAGAAGGGCCTCGCCCTCCTGGCGCGCATCAGGAAGGAGTTGGGCGTGCCGGTCATCTCGGACGTCCACCGGGAAACCGACATCCCCGCGGCGTCCGAGGTGCTGGACATCATCCAGATCCCGGCCTTCCTGTGCCAGCAGACTTCGCTGCTCCTGGCGGCCGGCCGGTCCGGCAAGCCGATCAACGTGAAGAAGGGGCAGTTCATGGCGCCCGACAACATGAAGGGGGCCGTCAGCAAGATCCTGAGCACGGGCAACGATCGTATCCTACTGACCGAGCGGGGCACGGTGTTCGGTTACAACAACCTCGTCAACGACTTCACGGCCATCCCCGCCATGCAGGAGACCGGCTGCCCGGTGGTCTACGACGCCACGCACTCGGTGCGCCGTTACGGCATCCCGAGCGCCGACCCGTCCGGCGGCCGCCCGCACTTCGTGCCGTACCTGGTGCGCTGCGGCGTCGCCTCCGGCTGCGACGCCCTCTTCATGGAGACGCATCCCGACCCGCCGCGGGCGCTTTGCGACGCCTCCAGCCAGTACCCCCTCGACGGCATGGAGACGATCCTGGACCAGGCCCGCCGCATCTCCGAGATCGTGCGGGGGGGAGGCCGGTGAAGGCCGGAGGCCCCCGCCGGCCGCGACCCCGTCCGGCGAGAGGAGGCAGTGCGCTCACCGCGCGGATCCGCCGAATCCGCATGCTCCTTCTCGATGTGGACGGCGTCCTCACGGACGGAGGGATCTACTTCGGCGAGGGGGGCGCCGAGATGAAGCGCTTCCACATCCACGACGGGATGGGGATCGATCTCCTGAAGAGAGCCGGCATCGAGGTGGGCATCCTGACGGGGCGCGTGTCCGGCATCGTGGAGCGGCGGGCGCGTGAGCTGGGTATGCAAGTCGTGAAGCAGGGGTTCTACGACAAGGCCGCCGGGTTCGACGAGATCCTCCGGGAGATGGGGCTCGCCGAGTCCGAAGTGGCCTACGTCGGCGATGACGTCCAGGACCTCTCTGTGCTGCGGCGCGCCGGCTTCCGCGCATGCCCGGCTGACGCCGCGGCCGAGGTGAAGGCCGAATCCGACCATGTCTGTGCGCGCCGCGGCGGCGACGGCGCGGTGAGGGAGGTCGCCGATCTGATCCTCACCGTCCGCGGCGTGAAGGCGAAGGTGATCGGCGAGATCTCCCGGCCCGGGGTGAAGCCTGCACGCGACCGTGCGCTCTCCCGTGGGATCCCACGCCCTCCCGGACGCTGAGACCGCCCATACTCTCTCCTCCGCCGTACTGCCCGGCCAGCGGGTCGATCACCTCCAGGAACGGGAAACGGTGAAACCCGTTGTCCCGAGTGATAATGCTGCTCAGGCCATGCTCCCGCATGAGGATGGCCGTATGAGCATCGTGCATGACGCTCCCGCGCAGCGCCGGGATCTCCTTGAGCGTAAGGGCCGCGACCTCGGCATGACGTTCCGTCTCGACAAGGACGTGAAGGCTTGGTACAGAGAGGAGGCCTTCCAGATAATCCCACGCCTCGGCCGCGTTCCAGGGATTCCGGCTCGCCCGAGGGTGGGTGGCGACCCTCAAGAACTCGTACAGGATCGGCCACGTTGTGAACCATGAAGACGGCTGTCGGCGCCACTCGTCGAGAAGCTCCTGGCACCGCTCGTGTTCCGGACATCCTTGGTGAGCGGCGTAAACGAAAACGTTGGTGTCGACGAGGAACACTAGTCGTCTCCGAGGATTTCGTCGAGCTCCTCGCGGTTGGCGACATCCACGAGCAGGCCGCCTCCATCCCAAACGGGGAGCGGGGGAAGCGGTCGGGTCTCCGGTTTCCTCGTGAGGAAGTCCCTGAGCGCCGTCTCGACCAACTCTGAGATCGTCCGCCCCCGCTTCGTCGCCTCCTCGCGCACGCGATCCAGCACGGTGTCATCGATGACGAGGGTCGTCTTCATATGGAAAACCATACGCGGCGGATGGGTGTATGTCAAACCGGCGCCAACGTGGGTGCCGGTCGGGACCCGGTCGGACCGCCGGTCGGCGTCAGACGAGCTGCGTGCGCCAGAGATCGTGCAGGTGAACGACGCCCTCGAGACGGCCGTCCCCGGAGACGACCAGGAGGGACGTGATGCGGCGTTCCTCCATCTTCTTGAGGGCCACGGCCGCCAGCTCCAGCCGGCCGATGGTCACGGGCGTGCGGGTCATGATCTCCCCGGCGCTCTGTGAGAGTGGGTCGGCGGAGCGCTGCATCAGCCGCCTCAGGTCCCCGTCCGTGATCACGCCCGCGAGGCGTCCGCCCGGCTCGCACACGGCCGTCAGCCCCAACCGCTTCTTCGTCATCTCGAGGATGGCGTCCTTCATCAGTGTGCCGGGGGCCACCACGGGGAGCTGATCGCCCGAGTGCATCACCTGCTCCACGCGCAGCACCTGCCCGCCCAGCCGGCCGGCCGGGTGCAGCGCCGCGTAGTCCTCCGGGCGGAAGCCGCGTGCCTGCAGCACCGCTATGGCCAGGGCGTCGCCCACGGCGAGCGCCGCGGTCGTGGAGGCCGTGGGCACCAGGTCCATCGGGCAGGCTTCCTGAGAGATCCCGGTGTGGAGGTGGATGTCGCTCTCGCGCGCGAGGGTGGATGTGGGCCGCCCCGTCATCGTGATGAGCGTGACCCCGAGCCGCTTGATCCTCTCCAGGAGGCGCAGCAGCTCCTCCGTCTCGCCGGAGTTGGACACCGCGAGGACGACGTCGCCGGGCACCACCATCCCGAGATCGCCGTGCACCGCCTCCGCCGGGTGCATGAAGAGCGACGGAGTGCCGGTGGAGGCGAGGGTGGCCGCGATCTTCCGGCAGACGATCCCGGACTTCCCCATGCCGGTGACGACGACCCGCCCCTTGCAGGCGTGCACCGCCTCCACGGCCCTCTCGAAAGGAGAAGCATCGGCGGCGATCCGTTCGGCCACCTCGCGGATGGCGCGGATCTCGATCTCGAGGACGCGGCGGCCGGTGTCGGCCGCGGTGGCGCCGAGCACGTCGTGGAAGCCGGGGGCGGCGGAGGCGCGGCGATCTGCCAAAGGCTTCCTACTCCTCGGAGCGACCGCTCCGGCCCTCCGGGTTTTCTCTCGCGGCGCCGGCGGCCACGCCGCGCGCCGCGGAAGGGGACACGGCCGCGGTGGGGCCGGGGGAGGCGCCGGCTGCTCGGCCTTCGCGCGCGGCTCCCGTCCGGCGGCCCCCGTCGCGGTAGGCGCAGGCGGCCTTGACGAAGTGAACGAAGAGCGGGTGCGGGCGCAGCGGCTTCGACTTGAACTCGGGGTGGAACTGGCAGGAGAGGAACCAGGGGTGGTCCTCGATCTCGATCATCTCGACGAACTTCCCGTCGGGAGTCGTGCCGGTGACCCGGAGCCCCCGCGACGTGAGATGCGCGACGTAGTCCTTGTTGACTTCGTAACGGTGGCGGTGCCTCTCCGAGATCTCACGGGTGCCGTAGGCCTCGGACGCGAAGGAGCGCGGGGCGAGGACGCAGTCGTACTTGCCGAGGCGCATGGTCCCGCCGAGCTGATCCACGCCCAGCAGATCCCGCAGCTTGTAGATGACCCGGTTGGGAGTGTCGGGGTTGAACTCGGACGAGTCGGCGTCGCTGATCCCGCACAGCGGGCCAAGCGCGAAGAGGCGCTCGACCCGATCGTGAAAGTGGTCCTGGTCGGCTTCGAAGGGGTGTCGCCCGTCCAGAAATCGCCGGAGGAACGCGTCGGCGCGCTCTCCCAGGCACTGCTTGAGCGTGGCCAGCACGTCCGGAGCCGGCACCGCCAGGACGGCGAG
>CAYNUH010000008.1:12991-74963 GCA_964400605.1 uncultured Acidobacteriota bacterium
ATGACGGCGCACTGCAAGCCGAGACAGATTCCGAAAAACGGGATCTGCCGCTCCCTCGCGAAACGGATGGCCTCGATCATCCCGGCGACGCCGCGGATGCCGAACCCTCCGGGCACCAGGACGCCGTCCACCGAGGAGAGCTTCGCCTCCAGCCGCGCCCCTTCCATCTCCTCCGCTTCGATCCACTGCAAGTTGACTTTGGCGTTGTTGGCGACGCCGCCGTGCACCAGGGCCTCGTTGAGGCTCTTGTAGGAGTCCTCGTAGCCGACGTACTTGCCCACGATGCCGATGGTCACCTCTCCCCGCGGGTTGCGGATCGTCTCCACGAGCCGCTCCCAGTCGCGGATGTCCTTGTCGCGGTAGGGGAGGTCGAGGAGCTTCAGGATGATGGCGTCGAGCCCCTCCATCCCGAAGACCAGAGGGACCTCGTAGATCGACTTCACGTCCTGGGCGGTGACCACGCACTCCGGCGGCACGTTGCAGAACAGCGCGATCTTCTTCTTGAGCTGTTTCGAGATCGGCCGATCGCACCGGCACAGGAGGATGTCGGGCTGGATGCCGATGGCGCGCAGCTCCTTGACCGAGTGCTGGGTGGGCTTGGTCTTCAGCTCCCCCGCCGCGGCGATGTAGGGGACCAGGGTCAGGTGGATCGTGATGGAGTTACGCAGCCCCAGCTCGAGGCGGAACTGCCGGATCGCCTCCAGGTACGGCAGCGACTCGATGTCGCCCACGGTGCCTCCGATCTCGCAGATCTGGATGTCCACGCCTTCGGAGACCTTCGTGATGGCGGAGAGGATCTCGTCGGTGACGTGAGGGATGACCTGCACGGTCGCGCCGAGGTAGTCGCCCCGCCGTTCCTTCGTGATGACTGATTCGTATATCTTGCCCGTGGTGCAGTTGTGGTCGCGAGTGGTGACGGTGGAGGTGAAGCGCTCATAGTGGCCGAGGTCGAGGTCTGTCTCGGCCCCGTCGTCGGTGACGTACACCTCCCCGTGCTGGAAGGGGCTCATGGTCCCCGGATCCACGTTCAGATAGGGGTCGAACTTCTGAAGCGTCACGGTGAAGCCTCGGCTCTCCAGAAGGCGTCCGATCGATGAGGCCGCGAGCCCCTTGCCGAGCGACGAGACCACGCCTCCCGTGATGAAGATGTACTTCGTGTTCATGAACGCTCCTCCCGGGCGCTCCGCTTCGTAGGACTTCCCGAAAGCAAGGACCTGACCGTCTCGAGATCCTCGGGTGTGTCCACGTCCACCGTGGCGTGAGAAGAGATGACGACCCGCATCCGGCGCCCCGCCTCCAGCACCCGGAGCTGCTCCAATCCCTCCATGGCCTCCAGGGTCCCCGCGGGCAGGCGCGAGAACGCCGCCAGCGCCTCGCGCCGGAAGGCGTAGATCCCCACGTGCCGGAAATAGCCGGAGACAGGCTGCGGCCTGCGCGCCAGCGCCGCAGCCAGCGGCGCGATCCCGCCCGGGCCGGCGGAGCGGAGGAAGGGGATGGGGCTGCGGCTGAAGTACAGCGCATCGCCGGCCGCGCCCGTCACGACCTTGCAGGTGCCGGGGTCAAGGACGTCGGAGACCGACGTGAAGGGCTCGGCGAGAGTCGCGAACTCCAGCGAGGGGTCCTCCTCCAGGACCCCCACCAGGGCATCGAGGGCCGCCGGATCGAGGAGCGGCTCGTCCCCCTGGATACTCAGCACGATCTCGATCGGCTCCCCGCGCGATTCGATCCGCCGCACGGCCTCGGCCGCCCTGTCGGTGCCCGAAGTGTGATCGGGCGCGGTCATGATGACCTCGCCCCCGAAGGCGGCCACGGCCGCCTGGATCCGCTGGTCGTCCGTCGCCACGACCACGCGTTCGAGTTTCCGCGCGCGCACGGCCCGCTCCCAGACGTGCTGGATGAGGGGCTTTCCTTCGAGAGGTGCGAGGGGTTTTCCGGGGAACCTGGTGGAGCCGTATCGCGCCGGGATGATCCCTACGGCAGCGGCCATGACGGCGCATCCAAGTGACTTGGCATTAGCGGATGTTAGTGGAACCCCCCGCGGGTGTCAAAGAGAGGCGCGGCTTGACACCCCGGCGGGCCCCACCCAATATCGCGCCATGCCGCCGGCCATCGAGACGCGGGACCTCGACAAGGTCTTCAACAAGCGCCGGTCGATCCGTGATCTGCTGACCCGCCCGTTCGCGGAACCGGGGCAGGTGAGGGCCCTGCAGGGCGTGAGCCTCGAGGTCCTCCCCGGCGAGATCTTCGGGTTGCTGGGCCCCAACGGCGCCGGCAAGACGACCCTCCTCAAGATCCTCTCGTGCCTCATCACCCCCACGGCGGGCACCGCCCGCGTCAGCGGCCACGACGTGACCTCCGCGCACCACCGGGTCAGGAGCTCCATCGGGTTGGTGACTTCCGACGAGCGGTCGTTCTACTGGCGACTCTCGGGGCGCGAGAACCTCCACTTCTTCGCGGCCCTCTACAACGTCGATCGGGGCAAGGCGCGCGCTCGATGCCAGGCGCTCTTGGAGAAGATGGATCTGACTGAGAAGGCCGACCAGCCTTTCATGGAATACTCGACGGGAACGAAGCAACGCCTCGCCGTGGCCCGGGCGCTGCTGCACGACCCTCCCGTCCTCTTCATGGACGAGCCCACGCGCAGCCTTGATCCGACCGCCGCCAGGCACCTGCGCGAGTTCATCGCGAACACCCTCAACAAGAAGGAGGGAAAGACGATCCTGCTGGCCACGCACAACCTGCCGGAGGCGGAGTCGCTCTGCAGCCGGCTCGCCATCCTGCACCTGGCGCGCGTCAGGCGGATGGGGACGGTGGAGGAGGTCCGCTCGTGGGGGAGCACCCGCGAGCGCTACACCATCGAGGTGCGCGGGCTCACGCCCACACGCATCCTTTCGAGCGGCGCGCTCGGGCCGGAGAACGCGGCGGAGGAGACCGGCTTCGCCTTCCGGGGGTGCCGCATCGAGGTGCAGGCGACCGATGCGGGGCCGGCGGGCGTGGGACCGGCTGCCGCCGCTCGACCGGACGGGGCCGTGATCCACGCCGATCTGGAGAGGGGAGGCCACGCGCTGACGGAACTGCTGCGTCGGCTGATCGCCGCCGGCGCCACCGTGGTCTCCTGCACCCACCGGGAGACCAGTTTGCAGGAGGTCTTCGACCTCGTGGCCTCTGAAGGGTCCGGAGAGACGGCCGGACGCGAGGATGCCGCCGCGCGGCTGCGGGAGGACCCGGCCGAACAGGAGTGGGCTCCGTGAGGATCCCGTCGTTCCTGCACAAGGCCTGGGCCTTCATACGCCGGGACCTGCTCATCGAGATTTCCTACAGGAGCGCCTTCGTCCTGCAGCTCGCGGGCGTCTTCGTGTCGGTGGGGATCTGGTACTTCCTCTCGGGCATGATCCGCGGCTTCGCGCCCGACATGAAGCGGCTGGAGGGGGGCGACTACTTCCCGTTCATCCTGGTGGGGATCGCCTTCTACCATTACCTCACCGTCGCGCTCACCTCGTTCGCCTCCCGCGTGCGCAACGAGCAGCTCACGGGGACGCTGGAGGCGATGCTTGTGTCGCCCACCCGCACCCCGATGGTGATCCTGGCTTCGTCGCTGTGGGACTTCGTCTTCACATCCTTCCGGGTCGTCGTGTACCTGGCCGTGGGCGTGGGCATCTCGTGGCTGACCGACCGGCCCATCCGCATCCACTGGGGCGGTCTGGTGCCGTTCGCGGTGATCCTGTCGCTGACGATTCTCGCCTTCTGCGGGATCGGCATCATCGTGGCCTCGGTGGTGATCTACCTGAAGCGGGGCGAGCCCATCAACTCGTTCATCCTCAGCGCCTCCGCCCTCCTGGGAGGCGTCTTCTATCCGGTGGACGCCATGCCCGCCTGGCTCGTCTCCGCCTCGGCCCTGCTGCCCATCACGTACGCCCTGCGCGGGATCCGCCGCGCGTTGCTCTCGGGCGCCTCCACGGGCGACCTCCTTCCCGAGATCCGGGTCCTGATCGTTTTCGTCGCCGTGCTGGTTCCCCTGGGCCTTCTCGTCTTCCGCTGGGCGCTGCGCGCCGCCCGCCGCGACGGCACGCTGGTCCAGTACTGAGGCGGACGCGGCTGCCGGGCCGCATCGGCTCAGGCACCCTCCGCGACGAGCGGTGGCCTGCGCGCGTGCCAGTCGCTCACGGACTGGTACAGCCTCCCCAGCGCCAGCGCCTTCCTGTCCTCGAAGGCGCCCGTCATGAAGACCAACCCCACCGGCAGGTTGTCCGATCCGAAGCCGCAGGGCACGGCCATGCCGGGAAGGCCGCACAGGTTTCCGGCGCCGCCGGGGAGATCCGATCCCGAGAAGTACTCGCTGAGCTTCCTGTCGATGGGCGAGGCGGTGAAGGGAAGCGCCGGGGCCACAACCGCGTCCCACTCCGAGTAGAACCGGGCCATCGCCTGCTGCGCCGCCGTGCGGATCCGCATCGCCTTCAAGTAGTCGCTCGCCAGAACGAGCTTTGAGGCCGGGTAGGCCAGTGGCGCCCCCTCGTCCGCGAGCATTCGAACGCGGCCGCTGTCGAACAGCGACTCGAAGGCGGCCGCCCCCTCGGCGATGATGATGATCCAGGCTGCCTCCTCGAACGGGTACTTGGGGAGCTTGGTATCTGGAAGTTTGAGCCCCGCGCGGCGCAGGTCCTGAAGGGCCTGCTCGAAGGCGCGGGAGATGGCCGGGTCGGCCCCCTTCGGAGGCTCCGCCCTGAGGACGCCCACCTTGAGCCGGGCCGCTTCCTCGAGACTCAAGGCGGGGCCCAGCGGCTCCGAGGCGGAGGCCGGGTCGGCGTCGTCGGGGCCGGCCATCGCCTCCAGCACCGTCTCGCAGTCGGCGGCGGTGCGGGCCATGGGACCGATCTTGTCCATCGTCCACGACAGAGCCATGGCGCCGCGCCGCGAGACACGGCCGTACGTCGGCCGCAGCCCCGACACGCCGCAGAACGACGACGGGCAGACGATGGAGCCCCAGGTCTCGGATCCGATCGCGAAGGGGCTGAGGCGCGCGGCGACGGCGGCGCCGGACCCTGATGACGATCCGCACGTCCACCGCGTCGTGTCCCAGGGGTTGCGCGCGGCGCCGGTGAGCGAGGCAGAGGCGACGTCGTACCCCATGCCGCCGGCCAGCTCGATCATGGCGCACTTTCCCAGCAGCACCGCCCCCGCTGTCCGCAGACGCCGGATGACGGTGGCGTCTGCTTCGAAAACCTGATCGGCGTAGGGCTTTGCCCCCCAGGTGGTGCGGATCCCCGCCGTGGCCAGAAGGTCCTTGGCGCCGTAGGGGATGCCGTGAAGGGGGCCGCGGTCGATCCCTTCCACCATCTCGCGCTCCGCCGCCCGCGCCTGCTGCATGGCGAGATCGCGCGTGACGGTCACGAATGCGTGAAGCGTCGGATCCAGCCGCTCGATACGGGCGAGAAACCCCTCCGCGAGCTCGGTGGGCGTGACCTCCCGCGCGCGCAGCCGCTCCCCCAGCTCGGTGACCGTCAGATCGAGAAGGCCTTCGGCTGTGGAGATGACCGCCGCAGTGCTCACGGCCGCCTCGGCGGGGCCGCGCGCAGAGCGCGGAACGTGAGCGCGGGCTCCACGTCGTCGGGGAGGTTGAAGTCGCGGATCTTCCGGAGCGCCCCCTCGATGCCCGGAAGCTGCTTCTCGAGCCGCTTCCTTTCCGCGGAGGTCAGGCCCTCTTCGTTCTTTGCGACGAACTTGGCGTACCTGGAAGGCTTGGAGGGTGGAGAAGCCGCCTCCGGCTCCTTGGCTGCGGGCGTCGTGGCCGCCTCGGGGGACACGGGGGCGGCGCCCTTCTCCTGTTGGGACGGTCCCGCCAGCGCGGCGCCGCCCAGCGCCGCAGCGGCGTGAGCGGCCGCCAGCAGCCGCAGCGCCGAGCGCCGGGTCACCTTCGTGTTCCGTCGATCATCAGCCACGTTCACCTCCTGCTGATCCCATCACAGCCACCGGCCGCTCCGCGTTGATCGCGTCCGGAGGTGCGTGGTACAGTCCGAGCGACCCGAACCCCGCACCGCATCCGGATCGCAGCCCGGAGGACGTTCCGCCCTCCGGAGAGCCCGCAGAACTCGGAGAGAACCCGCACCCATGAAGCTCGACAAGATATCACCGCCCGGAGCGGGGCAGAGGATAGAGCGGCGCGACCGCCGGCTCGTGGTCCCCGACCGGCCCATCATCCCATTCATCGAGGGCGACGGCGTGGGGCCGGACATCTGGGCCGCCGCCTCGCGCGTCTTCGACGCGGCCGTCCGCAAGGTCTACTCCGGCAGGCGCGCCATCGTCTGGTTCGAGATCTTCGCCGGGGAGAAGGCGAAGCAGAAGTACGGCGAGATCCTCCCTCGCGACACGTTCGAGGCGGTGAAGCACCACCTCGTGGCCATCAAGGGCCCCCTGACGACTCCCGTGGGCGGCGGCTACCGTTCGCTCAACGTCACGCTGCGGCAGGAGCTGAACCTGTACGCCTGCATCCGTCCGGTGCGCTACTTCCGCGGCGTGCCCAGCCCCATGCGGTCCCCCGAGGCCCTCGACGTCGTCATCTTCCGCGAGAACACCGAGGATGTGTACGCGGGGATCGAGTGGAAGGCGGGGAGCGAGGAGGCGCGAAAGATCCTGAGCTTCCTGGCCCGGGAGATGGGACGGGAGATCCCCGCCGATGCGGGCATCGGCATCAAGCCCATGAGCCGCGCGGCCTCGCAGCGCCTCGTTCGCCGGGCGATCCAGTACGCGCTGGACCGCGGCCGCGGCAGCGTCACACTCGTCCACAAGGGGAACATAATGAAGTACACGGAGGGGGCCTTCCGCGACTGGGGATACGAGGTGGCCGCCTCGGAGTTCAAGGAGCGGACCGTCACCGAGCAGGAAGTGACGGAGACGATGGGAGGCGCGCCGCCTGCGGGCAAGGTCGTCATCAAGGATCGCATCGCCGACGCGATGTTCCAGCAGCTACTGCTGAGGCCCACCGAGTACAGCGTCCTGGCCACGCCGAATCTGAACGGGGACTACCTGTCGGACGCTTGCGCCGCGCAGGTGGGGGGGCTGGGCATGGCCCCCGGCGCCAACATGAGCGACGAGATCGCGGTTTTCGAGGCGACGCACGGATCGGCTCCCAAGTACGCGGGGCAGGACAAGGTGAACCCCGGCTCGTTGATCCTCTCGGGGGTCATGATGCTCGATCACCTGGGCTGGAAGGAGGCCGCCGATCTCGTCACGCGGTCGCTCGAGGAGACGATCCTCGCGAAGACCGTCACGTACGACCTGGCCCGGCAGATGGAGGGGGCGACGGAGGTCTCCTGCTCCCGCTTCGCCGACGAGATCATCCGGAGGGTGGGCTGAGCCCGCAATCGAGGTGAGAGGAGTCCGTTGATGCGCTTCAAGGTGACCGTGGTGGGCTCCGGCAACGTCGGCGCGACGGCGGCCCAGAGGATCGCCGAGAAGGGGTACGCCGACGTCGTCATGGTGGACATCATCGAGGGCGTCCCGCAGGGGAAGGCGCTCGATCTGCTGCAGTCCGGGCCCGTGGAGGGGTACGACTCGCGGATCACCGGGTCGAACGGCTACGACGAGACGGCCGGGTCGGACCTGGTGGTCATCACGGCCGGGCTGCCGCGCAAGCCCGGCATGAGCCGCGATGACCTATTGATGAAGAACTACGACATCGTGAGCGGCGTGACGCGAGAGATCGCCCGGCGATCTCCCAAGGCCGTCCTCGTCATCGTGAGCAACCCCCTCGACGCCATGGCGCAGGCCGCCATGAAGGTCTCCGGCTTCCCGCGGGAGCGCGTCATGGGGATGGCCGGCATCCTCGACTCCGCGCGGTTCAGGACCTTCATCGCCATGGAGCTGAGGGTGTCGGTGGAGAACATCCAGGCGCTGGTGCTGGGCGGCCACGGCGATTCGATGGTCCCGCTCCCGCGCTTCACCACCGTCGCGGGCGTGCCCATCACGGAGCTGCTTTCCGCCGAGGCCATCGCGCGGCTGGTGAAGCGAACCCAGGACGGGGGCGCCGAGATCGTCGCCTTCCTCAAGACCGGCAGCGCCTACTACGCTCCCGCCTCGGCCGTCGTCGAGATGGTGGACGCCATCTTGATGGACCGGAAGAAGATCCTTCCCTGCGCCGCCTACCTGGACGGGGAGTACGGGATCAAGGGGGTCTTCTGCGGCGTTCCCGTCAAGCTGGGCTCGAAGGGGATCGAGCAGATCGTCGAACTGCCGCTCAACGCCTCCGAGCGCGCCATGCTCGAGCGCTCCGCCGCGGCGGTGCGGGAGCTGGTGGGGATCATCAAGGTCTGAGGCGGGGCGCCTGCCTCGCCGACCGGCCTGACCGCACGGTCTGGGGCGCTGCCAGGAGCCGTGTGGGAGACGCAGGGCGGGCGAGGTCCGGTTCCCGAGGGTCCCCTCTCAGGCGTCGCCCATCTCGCCGGCGTCCGGATCGCCCCTGCGGAAGAACTCCTCGAGGCGCCTCACGCACGCCGACATGGCCTCCCCGGGGCTCTTTCCGGTGATGGCCTCCTGCAAGTGGAACCTCAGGATCAGCACGCGCGATCCGTCGGGGCGGTAGAGGAAGGGGAAGGCCTGGTACAGTCCGTCGCCGACGACGTCGCAGAAGATGTCCACCTTCCGCCCCGCCACGTCGAGCGTGTTACGGCCGGCCAGGATGGAGGAGACGCCGGCGCCGCCGGGGCGATCCAGGTAGGAAAGGGCTTCCCGAAGCGTGGCCTCTTCCGCCTCCTCGGCGGTGGACCCTCGCCCCTTGAAGATCCTCAGCTCGCGCCGCGCGTCGTACGGATCCGAGAGGAAGACGAAGCAGAGGTGCCGGGCCGTGGAGACGCGCTCGGTGTGGACCACGACCTCGAAGCCGTGCACTGTGATCTGGCGCCCCCCGCGGAGCGGGGAGACGGGAAGCTCGCTCATCCCAACCGCCTCAGCCGCCGTGAGCCGCCGGTGCCACGGAGGCCGGAGCGGCGGCCGGGAGCGCCGAACGGACCATGGCGGCGCAGAGCCTGTCCAACGCGCCGTTCACATCCCCGCCGCCGCGCGGGCTGTTGACCAGGATGGAAAACACCAGCAGCCGCCCGTTGTCGTTCCAGGCGTAGCCGGAGAGGGTCGAGACGCCGTTGATGAAGCCGGTCTTGGCCCGGATCTTCCGGGCGGCGGCGGTTCCGATCATCCGGTGATCGAGCGTTCCGTCAATCCCGCCGATGGGCAGCGAGGCCATGAACTCGGGGGCGGAGAGGAAGTCGCGGTGCATGGCGAGCAGGATGCGCGCCAGAGCGTTGGCCGAGAGGCGGTTCTCCGAGCTGAGGCCGGATCCGTCGGCGATCACCAGCCCGGAGGTCGAGACGCCGAGGCCTTCCAGGTGGCGCCGAACGGCGACGGCGCCCTTCTGCGCGGTGCCCGGCCGGCCCATCGTCTCGGCGCCGATCGTCTTGAGGATCGACTCGGCCATGAAGTTGTTGCTCTCCTTGTTCATGTCCTGGATCAGGTCGGCGAGGGGTTTCGACTCGTGGACCTCGAGGACGTGCAGCCCGGCGGGCACGACGCCGCGCCTCACGGCGCCCGTGATCGAGATCCCTTCCTTGCCCGCCGCCTCGCGGAAGGCGCTCAGGGCGTAGAGCGTGGGCTCCTCCACGCTCTTGTAGGCGATGATGGGTCCCGAGTTGGTGCCGATCCGCCCGTCCACGTGGATGGAGTTCTCGCGGCCGTCCCAGTGCCTTCCCACTCGCAGGTCCGATCCCCGGCCGGCAGTGACGGCCCGGTTCACCACCTTGAAGTATGAGGAGAAGGGATCGAGGATGACCTCCGGCGGCCTCCCTTCCAGCGTCGGCCGGACCGTCACGGCGACGGCGCTGTAGAAGCATGACAGGGCGCTCACCGGCGCATTGTAAGGATTGTCCACGCTCGCCGGCGCCCACTCCGGGCCCCGGAGGACGCCGTCGAAGAAGGAGTCGTCGCCGACGAGGTCCCCTTGGACGGCCGTTACGCCCAGGACCCGCATCCGGCGCGCGATGAGCCACCACTCCTCGCCGACGAGGCCGGGATCGCCTCCCCCCTTGACGTGGAGATCGCCCCGGATGACGCCCGAGGCGTCCGGCGGCCTGGCCGAATGGAACGACGTCCGGAACCGGTACTCGGGCCGGAGGAGGGCGAGGGCGGCCGCCGCGGTGACGATCTTCATGTTGGAGGCGGGCTTGAGCAGCAGATCCGGATCGTGGGCGTAGATGCTCAGCCCCGTCGCTGCGTCGAGCACCTGGATGGACGTCCGCGCCGTCGAGAGGGGTTGGCTTTCCACGATCCGCCGCAGCGAGGCTTCCAGCGGAACATCGACGGCCGAGGCGGCCTGCGGTGCGGGTGAGGCCGTGCTGAGGAAGAAGAGGATCAGAGCGGCGGCGGTCCGTGGGCCCAGCCGTTCCGGTCGAGCGCGCTCCAGAGATCCCTCCATCGCCTGCGAGATCTCGGCCTCCGAGATCCTGTCCCCAGGCGGGGCCGCCCGAAGTTAGCACACGATGCCGCGGCGATGGCAGGGGAGAGCGGGCCTCACGATTGTGGTCCCGGCGTTCGCTGCGATCCGGTCGTTTTTGACTTGGCCGAGCGGGCGTCCCTATAATGCGGCCCCTTTCCCGCGAAGCCGGTCCCGCGCTGGAGGTGTCCGCCCGATGAAAATCCACGAGTACCAGGCCAAGTTGATCCTCGCCCGGTACGGCGTGCCCGTCCCCCGGGGAGAGGTGGCCCGCAGCGCGTCCGAGGCTCGCGAGATCGCGAGCCGCCTCGGTGGGCGCGTCGTCGTCAAGGCGCAGATCCACGCCGGCGGCCGGGGCAAGGGGGGAGGCATCAAGGCGGCCTCGACGCCCCAGGAGGCGGAATCCATCGCGAAGGCGATGATCGGCAGCACGCTTGTGACGCACCAGACCGGCCCGGCGGGGCGCATCGTGCGGCGCGTGTTGGTCGAAGAGGCGGCCGAGGTCGAGAAGGAGTTCTATTTGGGGTTGGTGGTGGACCGCTCCGCCGCGCGGGCCGTCATGATGGCCTCCTCGGAAGGAGGGATGGACATCGAGGAAGTGGCCGCACGTTCCCCGGAGAAGATCCTGAAAGCGTGGATCGATCCCGCCGCCGGCTTCCAGCCGTTCATCGGAAGGAAGACCGCCTTCGCGCTCGGACTCACGGGGCCGCTCCTGGGCAAGGCGGGCGCCCTCATGGCGGCGCTGTACCGAGCTTTCGAGGGGACCGACGCCTCGCTGGCGGAGATCAACCCGCTGCTCCTCACGAAGGGCGGAGACCTCTTGGCCCTGGACGCGAAGATCAACTTCGACGACAACGCTCTCTTCAGGCATCCCGACCTCAAGGAGATGCGCGATCTCGACGAGGAGGATCCTCTCGAGATTGAGGCGTCGAAGTTCTCGCTCAACTACATCAGGCTTGACGGCAACGTGGGCTGCATGGTGAACGGCGCTGGGCTCGCCATGGCGACCATGGACATCATCAAGCTGGCGGGGGGCGAGCCGGCCAACTTCCTGGACGTGGGCGGCGGCGCCTCGGCGGGCCAGGTCGAGAACGCCTTCCGAATCCTCCTCTCCGACGAGAGGGTGAGAGCTGTCCTCATCAACATCTTCGGCGGGATCATGCGCTGCGACGTTGTGGCGCAGGGGGTGGTGGAGGCCGTCAAGAAGGTCTCCGCCAAGGTACCCATCGTGGTTCGGCTGGAGGGGACCAACAGCAAGGAGGGCGCCGCCATCCTGCGCGGATCGGGATTGAACTTCACCGTGGCCGAGGGGATGAAGGACGCCGCGTCCAAGGTCGTGGCGCTGGCGTCGGTGAGGGCGTCCTGAGCGTCCTCGTGGACGGCGCCAGCCGGGTCGTGGTGCAGGGTCTCACCGGGCAGGAGGGGACCTTCCACGCCCGGCAATGCGCGGCTTACGGCACCCGGGTGGTGGCGGGCGTCACCCCCGGGAAGGGGGGGCAGAGTGTGGACGGCATCCCCGTCTTCAACGCCGTCGCCGAGGCGCGCGCCAAGACGGGCGCCGACGTCTCGCTCGTCTTCGTCCCCTCCGCCCACGCGGCCGACGCCGTGATGGAGGCGGCCGACGCCGGCGTCCGCCTTGTGGTGTGCATCACCGAGGGGATCCCCACGCTCGACATGGTGCGGGTGACGGCGTTCCTGAAGGGACGCCCGACGCGCCTCATAGGCCCCAACTGCCCGGGCATCATCTCCCCGGATCAGTGCAAGGTCGGGATCATGCCCGGCTACATCCACAAGCGCGGTCCCGTGGGCGTCGTCTCGCGCAGCGGCACGCTCACGTACGAGGCCGTCTGGCAGCTCACCAACCGTGGGATCGGGCAGAGCACGTGCATCGGCATCGGGGGCGATCCGATCATCGGCACCACCTTCATCGACGCCCTCGGGCTCTTCGAGGCCGACGCGGAGACGAAGGCCGTGCTCCTCATCGGCGAGATCGGGGGCACCGCCGAGGAGGAGGCGGCGGGGTTCGCCCGCGCGAAAATGACGAAGCCCGTGGTGGCATTCGTGGCGGGCAAGACCGCCCCGCCCGGCAAGCGGATGGGGCACGCCGGCGCCATCATCGCGGGCGGCCACGGCACCGCGGCGGAGAAGGTGGCGGCGCTCCGCGAAGCCGGCATCGCGGTTGCGGACAGCCCGGCCGCGCTAGGCGAGACCGTGGAGAAGGCGATGAGGGGCGGCCGCTGAGAAGGGGCCGCGACGGGTACCGGTGAACAAGGCGCGGTCTCAACGTCGTGCCAAACAACCTGGTCAAGAGTAGAGACGAGGGGAGGCAGCCCTGATCCAGAGAACGCTCACCATCATCAAGCCGGACGGGATCGAGCAGAAGGTGGCCGGCCAGGTGCTCGGCATCCTCGAGAAGGACGGCTTCCGGATCCTCGCCGCGCGGATGATCAGCATGACGAAGCGCGAGGCGGAGGGGTTCTACGAGGTCCACCGGGGCAAGAGGTTCTTCGACTCGCTGACCGCCTTCATGTCGTCGGGCCCCTGCATCCCCATGGTGCTGGAGCGCGAGGACGCCATCGCCCGGCTGCGGGAGATGATGGGCGCCACCGATCCGGCGAAGGCCGCCGAGGGCACGATCCGGAAGCGGTACGCCGCGTCGGTGGAGCGCAATATCATCCATGGGTCGGACGCCCCGGAGACGGCGGCCGACGAGATCCGCTATTTCTTCCCGACCATCGAGACGGGCCGATAGCGGCCCGATTGGAGAGATCCATGGCCGACAAGGTCTTGATCTTCGGCAAGGACACGTGACCCTACACCACAGCCGCCCGTGAGGACTACGGCAAGCGCGGGATCTCCTTCATCTACCACGACGTCAAGCAGGACAAGGCCCAGCTCGACGTGATGCTGAAGCACTCCAAGGGGAAGAGGGAAGTCCCCGTGATCGTGGAGAACGGCAAGGTCACGATAGGCTTCGGGGGCACCTGAGGGGTCTGAGGGCCGGCGGTCGCCGGCCGAATCGAAAGAGCCCCCTCACCTCACCGAACGCAGCATCCGCCACCCCGCCGCCCCGGCGTGCACGACCACGTCGGCGCGCGCGTCGCGGCTCGTGTCGGTCCGTCCCGCGAGGATGGTCGTGATGCCCGCCGGGCAGGACCACGCCCTCGGATCCTCGAAGTCGCTCCCTGTCGAGCGCAGCACCATCAGGCAGCCCGACCCCGAGTCCAGGCCGAGGAGGTCCTCCATCCCGTCGCCGTCGAAGTCGCCCGTGCCCGCCAGATCCAGCGTGCCGTTGGGATCGAGGGGCTCCGCCGTCAGCCACCGCGTGGAGGCGTCGAAGGCCGCCCCGTTGGACAGCCCCACGTCGATCCGGCTCTCCGATCCCACGTTGGCCCAGTTCACGAGGTCGTCCATGCCATCGCTGTCCACGTCGGCGGCCGCGATAAAGTCGCCCGCCGTGTCCATGCTCCAGACGTCGGGGGCGGCGAACCCGCCGGACGCGCTCCCCGTCGAGAGGAGCACTTCGAAGTCCCCCGCGTGGCGCATGATGTCGGTGAGGCCGTCCCCGTCGAAATCCCCCGCGGCGTTCAGCGTCCCCGGGACCTCGGCGCTCCAGTCCTCCACCGGGAGGGCGGCCGCTCCGGCCGAGCGCAACACCTGGAAGCCGGCGGTCGCGTCCCCGAGGATGACATCCGACCGGCCGTCGGCGTCCACGTCGCCCGCGAGCACGACGCTCGTGGGCGACGTCCCCGACCACGCCACGGACGTCCTGAAACGCGGCTTGGCGAGGGCGAAGGCGACCTGGAACCCCGTGCCCGCGGTGCCCCGGATCAGATCGGCGCGCCCATCGCCGTTGAGGTCGGCCAGGAGGTTCACGTCGCCCGGGGCTTCGGAGGAATAGGCGAGGCCGTCGAGGAAGACGTCCCGCAGGGCGTTGAAGGCATTCAGCCGCCCGCCCTCGAACGAGGTCGTCGTCCCCGCGCCCGGATCGCCTCCCTCCACGATCCGCTCCCGCACGGCGGCGGGCGTCAACGGCGTGCGCGAGAGCAGGAGCGCCGCCACCCCCGAGACCACCGGCGCCGAGAAGGACGTCCCGTCCAGGTAGAAGAAGCCGCCCGGTGGAGAGATGCCGTAGCCCAGGACCAGCTCGCCGGGCGCGCCGATGTCCACGGTCACCGGGCCGAAGTTGCTGAAGAAGGAGGCTGAATCGTCGAAGCTCGTCGCCCCCGCGCAGATGAGGCCGTCGATGTCGTGCGCGCAGGGGTAGAGGGACGTGCTGTCGTCGTTGTCCGCGCCGCAGTTGCCGGCCGAGCTCACGACGGTGACGCCGGCCGCCTCCGCCGCGGCCAGGGCGTCCCTCTCGGCCTGGGTGAAGCAACTTCCGGGAAGGGAAGCGGTGCACGCCCCCGTGAACGGGTCCTGGTGCTCGTCGCAGCCCAGGCTCATGTTGATGACATCCGCTCCCGAGGCCACGGCCTCGTCGATGGCCGCGAGTTCCGCGGAGAAGTCGCAGAAGCCCTGCGAGTCGCAGATCTTGAAGGGCATCAGGCTCACCCTCCACGCCGCGCCGGTCATCCCCGCGTCGTTGTTGCCGACGGCCCCTATCACGCTGGCCACCGCCGTCCCATGTCCCTGATCGTCGTCGGCGCGGGAGTCGTTGTTGACGAAGTCGAAGCCGCCGACCAGGCGGGCCGAGAGGTCCCCGCGCGTGTGATCGACCCCCGTGTCGAGGATCGCGACGACCACATTCGTCGATCCCACGGAGAGGTCCCACGCCTCCGGAGCATCGATGTCTGCGTCCGGAGTGGTGGGAACCAGGAAGTCCGCCCTCACTGGACTGCACGGGAAGCACGCGGTCATGCTGCAGCAGACGCTCAGAGTGCGGCCGGTGTTGTGGAGCGCCCACTGGTCGCGCCTGAGGTCGTTGGCGAACTTGGTGATCCGGCGCGCCCGCACGAACTCGGCCGCCTCGACCGACGGATCGGCTCGATAGGCTCGCAGGAGACTCTGTGGATCCGTCCCCTGAGGCGGCCTGACGGCCTGCCACCGCGTGAGCCGCGACCGGTACGAGACGGCCGCCTTCGTGCGCCCGTGCAGCGCCGCGATCTGCGAAGCCGTGGCCGACGGCCGGAGCTTCACGAGGACTTCCCCGCGGATCGCGGCGGCTCCCGCGGCGTGCGCCGGCGTCAGCAGGGCCGGCATGAGCAGGTGAGTCGAGCCCGCAACGCCCACGGCGGCGAGAATCATGATGAGCGTCGCCGCGATGAAGAGAGACGCGTTTCTCAAGGCGTGACCGCAGTGCCGTGCTGACCTTTCGTCCACGGGATCCTCCACGACCGCCTGGGGCCCTGCGGGGTCGGGGTCCAGACGTCAGGGTGGGAGTATAGCCGGGCAGCCGCGCGCGCGGCTCACTCCGTGGGAGCGAAGTAGCCCTTGCGCGCGGAGACGATGAGGCGGGGGCGGGTGACCTTCACGTCGATGCCGCGCCAGGTCCCGTCGCGCCGGTCGTTGGAGGGGTGGTACCCCAGCGTGTACTGGAAGCGGAGTTCCTCCAGCACGCGCTCGAAGGCGCCGCGGAGCCTCCCGGGATGCTGCACCGCGAAGAAGCGGCCCCCGGTGTCGGACGCCAGCCGCGTGAGGATCTCCTCGGCGGAGTGGCGGTGGTTGAAGTCGAAGTCGGACTCGAGATTGGCGCCCAGCCCGATGGTGTAGGCGATTACTTGATGGCGCAGCGTCTCGGTCACGGCGTCCTCGAACGTGCGGGCGCTTCCCGGGCCCATCCCGTCGAAAGCGAGGTCCTGCCCGTCCGAAAGGAGCACCAGCGCGCGGCGGCCTTCTTCTTTTCCGAGGATCCCGGCCCCTGCGAAGATGGCGTCGTAGAGGGCCGTGCCGCGCTCGGGCTGAAGGCCGTCGATGGCGGCGAGGGCCCGTCCACGGTCGGGCGTGAACGGCTCGATCACCTTCACCTCGTCACTGAAGACGACCACGGAGACCCGGTCCTGCGCTTCGAGCGCCTCCACGAACATCCGGCCGGCGGCCAGCGCGCTGGCCAGCCGGTCCTCCCGCTTCATGGAGGCGCTGACGTCCAGCAGCAGCACCACTGTCACCGGCTTGCGCTCGGAGGTGAAGAGGCTGAGCCTCTGGGGGGCCCCGTCCTCGCTGAGCGCGAAGTCGGGCTCTTTCAAATCGGTGATGAACCGCCCGTCGCGGTCCTTGACGGTGGCGTACACCTCCACCAGCAGCACCCGCGCATGCTGGATCCCGACCGGCGGGGTCGTGCGCATCTCGGCGACGGCCGAGCTCCCGTCGCCGGCGTAGGCCTTCACCCGGATCACGTGCTCATCGAGGCCGTCTCCGGCCTCCCACTCGGCGCGGAACGGGGGATCGAGAAGCGTGGCCAACAGCCGCCCGTCCACGAACACCTCAATCTTGAGCGTCGCCACGCCGGGGGGCGTCTCCACCTCGACCTCGATGGTCACCTTCCCGAGGACGGGGCGAGCCGCGCTCGGCGATGTGATGCGGGCGATGGTGGCCGCGACGGCCGGTCCCGCGGCGGCCAGCATGGCGACCATAATCGTGGCGACAGGCAGTGCCACAGCGACCGACCAGGCGGCGCACCGCGCGAGGCGTCGCGTCACGGCGCCCTTCAGTACGCCCGGGCGAAGTGGACGCGGCGGGAGGAGTCCTTCCCGCACACCAGGCATCGGCCTTTCTCCTCGGGCGCGTCGAGGGGGATGCAGCGGATCGTGGCCTTGGTCTCTTCCTTTATCGTGGCCTCGCACTCCTGGGATCCGCACCAGTGGCAGCGAAGGAACCCGCCCGGAGACTCGATCGTCTCCTTGAAGGTCGCGTAGTCGTCCACCACGTGCGTGGCCTTCTCGCGCCGCGCGAGGGCCGCGTCGTAGAGCTCGCGCTGGATCCGGTCGAGCAGCGGCGGGACCATGTCGGCCAGCGAGGCGAGCGGCAGCGGCGTCTTCTCGCGGTTATGCCGCCTGACCGCCGTCGCCTGCTCCGCATCGAGATCCCTGGGGCCGAGCTCGAGCCTCAGGGGCACGCCCTTCAGCTCCCACTCGTTGAACTTCCAGCCGGGCCGGATCCCCTCCCGCGCGTCCGTCTTCACGCGGACGCCGCCCGCCTCCAGGGCACGCCGAGCCTCCTCGGCGGCGGGCAGCACCCGGCTCTTCTCGTTCTCCTTGAAGATGGGCACGATGACGACCTGCACGGGGGCGAGCTTTGGAGGCAGCACGAGCCCGTTGTCGTCGCCGTGAGCCATGACGATGGCACCAACGAGACGCGTGGAGACGCCCCACGACGTGTTCCAAACGTACTCCCAGCCTCCGGATTCGGTCTGGTACTTCACCTCGAAGGCCCGGGAGAAGTTCTGCCCGAGGTGGTGGGAGGTGCCCGCCTGCAGCGATTTGTTGTCCTGCATCAACGCCTCGATGCAGTAGGTCCTCACCGCGCCGGCGAACTTCTCCGCTTCGGTCTTGAGCCCCTTCACCGTCGGCAGCGCCATCCAATCGCGAGCGAAGGTGTCGTACACGTCCAGCATCCGCATCGTCTCCTCGATGCCCTCCTGCTCGGTGGCGTGCGCTGTGTGTCCCTCCTGCCAGAGGAACTCCGTGGTGCGCAGGAAGAGCCGTGTGCGCATCTCCCAGCGGACGATGTTGGCCCACTGGTTGATGAGGATGGGCAGGTCGCGGTACGACTGGATCCACTTCGCGTACATGGTGTGGATGATGGTCTCGGAGGTGGGGCGGATGTAGAGTTTCTCCTCCAGTTCCTTGCCGCCGCCGTGCGTGACGACGGCGCACTCGGGAGCGAACCCCTTCACGTGCTCTTTCTCCTTCATCAGGAACGACTCGGGGATGAACAGCGGGAAGTAGGCGTTCTCGTGCCCGGTGGCCTTCACCGGCGAGTAGTCGGCGAGGGGGGCCTGCGTGACCACGTCCGTGTACCATCGGGAGTAGTCTTCGGATCGGGGCGTGATGACGTTGGCCATTGTGTCTCCGGCTCGAGCGGTGGATCCCTGACGGCGCAGCATTATAGGAGTGTGCGGGTGGGGGGGTCCAACGGCGGGTGGCCGAGCGAACGGAGGCCGAGCGCCCCTCCGGCCCGCAAGAGCGGCGGGCCGGATCTCGTACCGAGCGCTCGCCGGCTCGCGCTACTCGTGGCCCGCGCAGGCCGTCTCACGCAAGCAAAGTAGGTCACTCCCCAACGGCGGGCAGTGGGATGAATCCCGGAGCTGGCGCCGGACTCAGTGCGGCTTCTGCTGCGCCTCGCCGGTCATGGGGACGAAGCGGACGGGGATGACCTCCTCCACGCGGGTGCCGCGCTCGGTCTTCGTGATCACCTGGAGGTCCTGGCTCGCGACGCCGACGGGGATGACAAGGCGGCCGCCGATCTTGAGCTGATCGACGAGCGGCTGCGGGACGTGATCCGGCGCGGCGGTGACGATGACCGCGTCGAAGGGCGACGCCTCCGCCCACCCGCGGTACCCGTCACCGGTGCGAAACTGGATGCTGCCGTAGCCCATCGACTCCAGCAGCCGCCGGGCCGCCGCTGCCAGAGGCTCCACGATCTCGACGGTGTACGTCACCGCGCCCAGTTCGGCCAGCACCGCCGCCTGGTAGCCGGAGCCTGTGCCCACCTCGAGCACCTTGTCGCCGGGCTTCAGTCTCAGGAGCTCGGTCATGAGCGCCACGATGTAGGGCTGGGAGATGGTCTGGCCCTCGCCGATCGGCAGGGGAGAGTCGTCGTAGGCGTAGGGGCCGAGGCTCTGCGGCACGAAGAGGTGGCGCGGGACCCTGCGCATCACTTCCAGCACGCGCGGATCGCGAACGCCGCGCGACTCGATCTGCTCGCGCACCATCCGGAGCCGGGCGGAGATGAGTTCCGGATCCTCCGAGCGCGGAGGCGCGGGAGTGGACGGCACCGTCGCACCGGGCGGCGCGGCGGGTGGGGGCTGCGGCTGGTTCGGCTCCGTGGCCGTGGCGGCGCCCGCACCGCCGCCAGGGCCCGCGAGGTGGCCGTTGCCGCCCGCGACCCACGCGTCGTCCCCCGTGCGGCACCCGGGGCCCGAGGCGTGCAGGAGGATCATCCAGCATGGCATCAGGATCATTCCCCGGAGGGCCCGCCCCTCCTTCATGGACCTCCTCTGAATGCGACCGGGATGCAGGGGCGTGAGCGGAGGCTCCGCTGGATGAGCGCGGCGCGGCGGAGGCCGATGATGCAGGGGTGCAGACGCCGGTAGCGCATCGAGAATGTCCGGGTCCGAGTTCCGCGGACGGGTCTGCTTTTCATAGCGCGGGCTTATTGGGAGACGGTACCACCGCCGCCGGACGGGGGTCAAGCGCGGGCCGTGGGCTGCCTTGACTCTCCGCCGGGGCTGGCGAATCATCGATGCAGCATGAAGCCCTCCACTCCCGCGGCGGCGTCGAAGGCGATCCGCTCCGCGGCCGCAGGCGCCCTCGCGGCGCTCGTCCTGGCCGGATGCTCCTCGGAGCCCTCCGCGCCGCCAGGGGGCAAGGCCGCCGCGAAGGCGGCGTCCGATGCGGCCGAGGCCTACGCGAAGGGGCTGCGCCGCGGCATCGAGCGCGGCAAGCGCGATCGGGCCCTTTCAGACCTCGAATCCGCGCGCCGGGCCCTGGAGCAGTACGCAGCCGATCGATCCGAGTATCCCGAAGCGGACTCCTGCGCCGCCCTGGCCGCCGCTCTCCCGGCGCGGGGGCGGCCGGCCGCTCCCGAGAGGGATCCGTGGGGTGCCGCCTACGAGTGCCGGTCGAGCCGCGAAGGCTTCTCGCTGCGCTCGGCCGGGGAGGACGGCGCGCCGGGGTCCGCAGACGACGTCCTCATCGAAGGTGGAAGCCCGCCCGGCCCATGAGGCTCCGCGCATCCTTCCGGCCGGCGAGACGCCTCGCACCCGCCGCCGCGCTCGCCGCAGGTCTCATCGCAGGCTTCGGCTGCTCCAACCCGAGCCGGCCCCTCTACATCACCGTGGAGCGATACCTCTCCGCGGTGCAGCAGCACGACGACGATTTCCTCGCGCTTCTCTGGGCCCCGCACCGGCGGGAGTACGCGTCGCTGACGCCCGAGGAACAGCCGAGGCTCTTCCAGGCCTTCCGCGATCGCCTCCGGGACGCCAACCGGATGTTCGACCGGGCCAAGCAGGAGGGGTCGCTGCCGCCCGACCCGCTGGGGGTCGCCATGTTCCGGGCGCTCGGGCTGGGCAAGGGGGCGGTGTCGCTGCCGGTGAGCGCGATAATCGGGGAAGGGGACGGGGCCGCGCGCGTCCGGACTCGCGTGGTCACGAACCTGGAGACCCTGCACCTGGACAGCCTTCCGGACGGCGTGCGGATCTACCTCATGGGCTACCCGCTGGGCCGCCTGGAGATGATCACGGTGGGGTTCGACTCGCCGAAGAACCACCACCTGCTGGATTCGGTGGACATCGACTGGACGTTGAGCCGAACTCCCGCCGGGATGAGGTCGCCCGCGGGGTGGCTGATCGAATCGATCGCGGCCGATCCGGGCTCGGCGGTCGAGTGGCATCCGCGGCCGGGACGGGAAGGATGAACCGCGACGGCGCGGCGTCGCGGGCGCCCAGGGTCCGCTCCGCGCAGCCGTCTTCGCGCAGCAACGTCACCCGGCACGCGATGCCGGCGGCGCGCCGCCTCGGCGCGCTCATCCGGACGCTGGAGGCCGCCTACGGCCGTCCCGCGCTCGATGAGCGCGACCGGCTGCGCCCGCTCGACGAGTTGATCTTCACCATCCTCTCGCAGAACACGTCGGACCTGAACCGCGACCGCGCCTGGGAGGCTCTCAAGCGCCGCTATCCGACATGGGAGGCGGTCGTCGCGACGCCGAGGCGGCGGCTCGAAGCCACGATCCGCGCCGGCGGGCTCGCCCCGACCAAGTCGGCGCGCATCCAGGGCGTCCTCAAGAAGGTCAAGGCGGATCGCGGCGCCTTCGACCTCGACTTCCTCGAAGATCTCTCCGTGACGGAGGCCGAGGCCTACCTGCGCGCGTTCAAAGGGGTGGGGCTCAAGACGATCCGCTGCGTCCTCCTCTTCTCGTGCGGCAAGCCCGTCATCCCGGTGGACACGCACATCTTCCGCATCGGCAAGCGGATCGGGCTCTTTCCCGCGAAGGCGACGCCCGAGCGCGCCCACGAGATCCTTCAAACCGTGACACCCCCCGCCGAGGTGTATCCGTTCCACGTCAACCTGATCACCCACGGGCGCCGTGTGTGCAAGGCGCAGCGTCCGCGCTGTGAGCAGTGTCCCGTCGCGCCGCTGTGCGATTTCTACGCGGCCGCTCGCCGCCGGGACACCGCGGCGGACGCCCTCCGAGGCCGCCCTCGGCGAGGGGTGGACGCCGCCCGCGCCAAGCGGTTTAATCTGTCCTCGCGGCGGGAGAAACCGGCCTGAGCCGGGGGCATCCAACCCCCCGGGGCGGGCAGCCGGCTGCGCGATGGATCACATGTCCCTGGAGGGAAGCGCGATGGCGCGACGAAGGCGAGCGTCAAGGCAGGATCAGCCCGCGGCGGCGGGACATGGAGAGGGCGTCGCCGGGACGAGGTCGGGCAAGCGCACACTGGCCATCGACATCGGAGGCACCGGGCTCAAGGCCTCGGTGCTCGACGAGCGGGGGCGCCTCGTCGTGGACAGGGTCCGCGTGGACACACCCGTCGGCGCCTCGCCCGACGTCATCGTGAACACGCTCGCGAAACTGGTGAGCCCGCTTCCGTCGTTCCATCGGCTCTCGGTGGGCTTTCCGGGCGTGGTTCGCGACGGCAAGGTCTTCACCGCGCCCAATCTCAAGAACGCCCGCTGGAAGGGGTTCGATCTGGCCGGGGCTCTCACCAAGCGACTCGGCAAGCCCACGCGCATCATCAACGACGCCGACATGCAGGGCCTCGGCGTCATCAGCCGCAGAGGGATCGAGATGGTCGTCACGCTCGGGACGGGCTTCGGCACGGGCCTGTACTGGGACGGGCGGATCGCCCCGCACCTCGAGATCGCCCATCACCCGTTCCGTAAGGGGGAGAGCTACGATCAGCAGCTCGGCGAGGCGGCCCGCAAGCGGATCGGCAAGAAGAAGTGGAACCGGCGCGTGAAGCTCGCCATCGACACGCTGCGCAGCCTCGTCAACTTCGACCGCATCTACCTCGGGGGGGGCAACGCCAAGAAGATCGCCTTCAAGCTCCCCCCCGACGCGAAGATCGTCTCGAACCAGGCGGGCATCGAGGGCGGCATCGCCCTCTGGAGGGACCGGTAGGGCGGCGTATCGCACCCGGCGGCGCCTACCGGCCTGTCCCCGGGACGTCGCCGGACCAGCCAGGCCTCCGCCCCCCGGCCGCCGTGCCGCCCGCCCCTGGTTCCGCAGAGGCGCTTCCGGCTCCAGCCGCTCCACCCGCCATTCTCCGAGCTCGGAATCGGCGCCGGGGAATGGAAACGATTTCTCCCGCGTTGCATCCCACGTTCCATGCGGGCCCCGCGCCCAATCTTTCGAGGATACGGGACCCTTCGCCCCTTTCGGAGGAAGAACGGCCATGAACCCACCCGCGCAGGCGTCCACGCTGGAAGAGGACCGGCTAGGCCCATACCCGCAAACGGCCGCACTGGGGGAGGACCAACCCAGTCCACCCGCGCATGCGTCCACGCTGGAAGTCGAGAGGGCGGTCCGGGAGCGCTACTCGCGAGGCGCCCGGGAGCGCGAGGAGGCGCTGTGCTGCCCCGTGGACTACGACCCCCGATACCTGACACCGATTCCTCAGGAAGTGCTCGAGCGGGACTACGGGTGCGGGGATCCATCCCGCTACGTCCGCGAGGGGGACGCGGTCCTCGATCTGGGCAGCGGCGCCGGCAAGATCTGCTTCATCGCCGCCCAGATCGTGGGCCCCCATGGGCGCGTCATCGGTGTGGACATGAACGAGCCGATGCTCGCCCTGGCGCGCCGGACGGCGCCTGAGGTGGCGGAGAGGATCGGCCATGGAAACGTCTCCTTTCGCCGGGCCCGCATCCAGGACCTCGGCCTCGACCTCGATCGCCTGGAGGCGTGGCTGAGGGACAACCCCGTGCGGGGCGCCTCGGACCTGTCGGCCATGGAGGACGTCTGCGATCTCCTGCGCCGCGAGCACCCGCTGGTGGCCGACGCCTCGGTGGACATCGTGGTGTCCAACTGCGTGCTGAACCTCGTGCGCGAGGGCGACAAGCCGAGCCTCATCCGGGAGATCTTCCGCGTGCTCAAGCCCGGAGGGCGGATCGCGCTTTCGGACATCGTCAGCGACGAAGTCGTGCCAGAGGATTTGAAGGCCGACGCCGATCTGTGGAGCGGCTGCGTCTCCGGCGCCTTCCACGAGGGTGAGCTGCTGAGGGCGCTGGAATCGGCCGGCTTCTACGGCATCGCCATAGACAAGTGGACCGAGGAGCCGTTCCGGGTGGTGCGCGGCATCGAGTTCCGCTCGGTAACCGTCACCGCGCTCAAGGGGAAGGAGGGACTCTGCCGGGAGGCCAACCAGGCGGTCATCTACAAGGGCCCCTGGAAGAAGGTCGAGGACGACGACGGCCACGTGCTGCGCCGCGGCGAGCGCGCGGCCGTGTGCGACAAGACCTTCCGGATCCTCACGTCGGCGCCCTACACCGGCCAGATCGTCCCCGTCCCGCCGAGGCTCGAGATCCCCGCTCCGGAGCGCCGGCCATTCGATTGCTCGCGCACGGCGCCGCGGCATCCGCGCGAGACGAAGGGGGAGGACTACGCCGTCACCGGCGGGGCGGCCGGCGCGTGCTGCGCGCCGGGGGAGTGCTGCTGATGAGCGCGCTGGTGCTCGCGGCCGCGCTGTTCGTCGCCTTCGTGAACGGCGCCAACGACAACATGAAGGGCGTGGCCACTCTCTACGGTTCGGGAGTCTTCTCGTACCGGCGCGCCCTCGCGCTGGCCACGCTCTCGACGGCTCTGGGCTCGCTGGCCTCGGTCCTCTTCGCCCCCAGCCTCGTGAAGGCCTTCTCCGCGAAGGGGCTCGTCCCCGACCAGGCGCTCTCCCCGGAGTTTCTGGCGGCGGCGGCCCTGGGGGCCGCCCTCACGGTGCTCGCCGCAACTCTCTCGGGTCTGCCCGTGTCCACGACGCACGCCCTGCTGGGCGGGCTGGTGGGTGCGGGAATCGTCGCCGCGGGCGGTGCCTTGAACCTCGGCGTCCTCTCCGCGACGTTTGTACTCCCGCTCGTTGCCGGGCCGCTCCTGGCCGTCCCGCTGGCGAGCGCCGGGTACCGCGCAGGTCGGTGGGCCCGGCGCGGGCTCGGCATCGAAGCGGCGACGTGCCTCTGCGTGGGAGAGGAGTGGGTCCCCTTGGGGCGGGCTCCTGCCGCGGCGCTGGCGCGATCGGGCTTCACGGTGGGGATCGGCACCCCCGCGCGGTGCCAGGAGCGTTACGTCGGCGCCGTGGCCGGCGTGTCGGCCCACGCAATCGCGACCGCCGGGCACGTGGCGAGTGCCGGGCTCGTGGGGTTCGCCCGGGGCTTCAACGACACGCCCAAGATCCTCGGCCTGATCGTGGGGGCCTCGGCCCTCGATCCGTGGATGGGGGCCCTCGCCGTCACGGCGGTCATGGCGCTCGGCGGCGTCGTGGCGGCTCGCCGCGTGGCTGAGACGCTGGCGAAGAAGGTGGCGCCTTTGAACCCAGGCCAGGGACTCGCCGGCAATCTGGCCACGTCCTTGCTCGTCGTCGGCGCCTCCCGCCTCGGGCTTCCGGTTTCGACGACGCACGTCTCCACGGGCGGTATCCTCGGCGTCGGCTCCGCCGCCGGGGAGCTTCGCTGGCGGCCGGTGGCCGCAATCCTGGCCGCTTGGGTCACGACCCTGCCCCTCGCCGCCGCGCTGGGCGCCGCGGCCATGTGGGTGATGGCATGAGTATCCAGGTGCTTTCGGAGAGGCCCGCGGCCGTGGAGGTAGAGGCGACATGGGTGCCTCCCTTCGACGAGACGCTGGCGCTTCACGGTCTTCCGGTGCTGCGCCGCGGCGCCGTCACGACGCTTCAAGTGAACGTCGGGAAGCTCTGCAACCTCGCCTGCCATCACTGCCACGTGGAGGCGGGGCCGAAGCGCACCGAAAAGATGGACGAGCGCACCGCCGGACGTGTTCTGGCGATCCTGGAAGCCAACCCGGATCTGGGCACGCTCGACCTGACCGGGGGCGCCCCGGAGCTCAACGAGCACTTCCGCTTCCTCGTTCTGGGGGCGCGCGCCCTGGGCCGCCGCGTCATCGACCGCTGCAACCTCACGGTCCTCTTCGTGCCGGGCCAGGAGAACACCGCGGCGTTCCTGGCGGAGAACGATGTGGCCGTCGTGGCCTCGCTTCCATGCTACAAGAAGGAGAACGTGGAAAAGCAGCGCGGGCGCCACGTGTTCGACCGGAGCATCGAGGCGCTGCGCCTGCTGAACGGCCTGGGCTACGGCCGGAAGGGATCGCGCCTGACGCTCGATCTGGTCTACAACCCCGTGGGGGCGTTCCTCCCGCCGCCGCAGGCGAAGCTCGAGGCGGACTACCGCAGGGAGCTCGGTGCACTCTTCGGCATCGAGTTCAACCGTCTGCTCACCATCACGAACATGCCGATCAAGCGGTTCGCCGAGGATCTCGTGCGGCGCGGCAATCACGGCGCGTACATGTCGATCCTGGTGAACCACTTCAACCCGGACTCCGTGGGCGGCGTGATGTGCCGCTCGCTCCTCTCGGTGGGGTACGACGGCTCGCTCTACGACTGCGACTTCAACCAGATGCTGGACATCCCGCTCGGGGGACGGAGCCGGACGATCTGGGACGTGGAGGGGCTGGGCGGGCTCGGAGGCGAACGGATTGCGACGGCCTCTCACTGTTACGGCTGCGCGGCGGGCGCCGGATCGGGCTGCAACGGAGCGATTTCGTGACTCCGGCCCAGCCGGGACCCTGTCAGGGCTCGTGGGATTTCCCCCTCGCGGTCACGAGTCCTGATCTCCCCCCGGGCGAGGCGCCCGGACGCGTAACGCTGGAGGCTCGTTCGGCATCCGAGAGCCGACAAGGAGGCCCTCCATGACGGAGGTGACAGCCAAAGCCGATGCCGTGAGCGCCCCGACGCCGCGACGCGCCCTTCCCCTTGGACGCATCCTGATCGCGCTCGCCGTCGTGGCGGCGCTGGTCCTCGCCGGCCGCCGCGGCGCGGCCCTGCTCCCCCAGTTCGCCGCGTGGGTGGACTCCCTCGGCGTCTGGGGGCCCATCGTGTTCATCGCGGGATACGCGGTCGCTGCCGTCGCCTTCCTGCCGGGGTCGGTCCTCACGCTCGCGGCGGGCGCGATCTTCGGACTGGTGAAGGGCACGGTCTACACTTTCATCGCGGCGACGCTGGGTGCGTCGGCCGCCTTCCTCGTGTCGCGGCACCTGGCCCGCGGCGCCATCGAGAGGCGGATCGCGGGCAACCCGCGCTTCGCCGCCATCGACCGCGCGGTGGGCGCGCAGGGGCGCAAGCTCGTTTTCCTGCTGCGGCTCTCTCCCGTCTTCCCCTTCAACCTCCTCAACTACGCGCTCGGGCTGACGCAGGTCCGGTACGTGGACTATCTCGTGGCCTCGCTCGGCATGATCCCCGGCACCGTCCTGTACGTGTACTACGGGAAGCTGGCCGGCGACGTGGCCGCCCTCGCCGGCGGCATGGCCGTGCGGAAGGACGCCGGCTACTACACGGTGCTGGTGCTGGGGCTGGTCGCCACGGTCGTCGTCACCACGCTCGTGACGCGCACCGCCCGCCGCGCGATCGAGGACGCCACGGGGAAGTGAAGGGCCTGCGGGAACCGGGCCTCTTCCTATCTCTCGCGAAACATCCGCCCGCGGTAGAAGCGCAGCTCCTCGACGGACTCGCGGATGTCGTCCAGCGCCCGGTGAGCCTTTCGCTTGGGGGGCGGCTTCAGATCCGGGTACCAGCGCCGGCACAGTTCCTTGAGGGATGACACGTCGATGTTGCGGTAGTGGAGGAAGCTGTCCAGGTCGCGCATGTACCGGAGCAGGAAGAGCCGGTCCTGGTGGACGGAATTGCCGCACAGGGGCGACTCCCGCTCCGCCGCGTGCCCGCGCAGGAACGTGAGCGTGCGCCGCTCGGCCTCCTCCAGCGTCACGCCGGAGGAGCGCACCTGATCCGTGAGCCCGCTCCGGCCGTGGTGCTCCTTGTTCCATGCGTCCATGGCGTCCAGCACCGGCTCCGCATGGTGGATCACGATGTCGGGGCCCTCGGCGAGGATGTTGAGATCCCCGTCGGTGACGAGTGTGGCGATCTCGAGGATCGTGCTCGTGCCCGGATCGAGACCGGACATCTCGAGGTCCATCCACACGAGTGGCGACCTGAGACTGACGGCCCCCTGAGCACTGTCTTCGCTCACGCCTTTCGACTCCATCGCGTCCATGCCGGTCGCCTGATGAGCCAGGCCGCCCCGCGTCGCGGCCCGTCAACGATCTGTGATGAGCGCGCGGGCCAACCCTACCGCCCTCGGTCACCCGCGGTCAACATGCGCGAGCTCATGGCCGGGATCTCGGTCTCGGACTCCCGGCGGCAAGGTCGCGGGCCGGAAGATGAGACCCTACTGGATGTAGCCCAGGCTGCGCAGCCGCTCCAGATCCTCTTTGCTGACGCTCTCGGCCGCCTCGGCGCCCGGCTTGAGGCGCTCCTTCTGGGCCATGGCGAGCCACGCGGTCAGCTCCTTGGACAGCCGGGCCACGATATCCGGCTGCTGGGCGGCGAGGTCGTGCTGGTCGAGAGGATCCTTCCGGTGGTCGAAGAGCTCGAACTCGGGCTTGCCCGCGGGCCGCTTCGTGTTGTGGATGAGCTTCCAGCCGTCGAGGACGACGGCGAAGGACTCCGTGTCGCGGGGCGGGGGGCTGCCTCCCGACGTCGTGCTCGACGTGGGCGCCTTCTCGGAGATGGCCGGCCGATCCGTCCAGCCGCCCATGCTGCCCTCGGCCCAGGCGGTGCCGGGCTGCGCGCCCGCGGCCGCGGCAAGAAGCGGCACGAGGCTTCGCCCCTGGATCTTCTCGGGGGCGCTCAGGCCGCTCATCTCGAGCAGCGTCGGCATGATGTCGATGGTCTCGACGGTCTGGTCGACGACCGCCCCCTCCGGCACCGTGTCCGGCCGCCACAGGATGAGTGACATGTTGTTCAGCTCCCCGTACACGCTCTGGCCGTGGAAGGTACGGCCGTGCTCGAGGAACTCCTCACCGTGGTCGGAAGTGAAGACGACGAGCGTGCGGGAGGCGAGGCCCGACCCGCGCAGGCGCTCGAGGAGCCGGCCGATCTCCGCATCCATCCCCCGGATCGAGCCGTCGTACCAGTCGCGGTCGTGGGCCACGTAGGCCTCGGGGTCGAGGTCCGCCTTCACCAGCTCCTCCCGCGTAGGCATGGGGGAGCCCATGTGGCGGAGCAGCGGATCGGCGATGACCTTCAGCAGCGCCTTGCCGTTCCTCTCCTGTTCCTCGTTGCGGGCGGCGTCGGCCCACAGGGTGTCGTAGGGCGGGTAGGGGCGGTAGGGGTCGTGGGGGTCGGCCACGTGCAGGAAGACGAAGAAGGGGACGTCGCGGTGCGCCTCCAGCCAGGGCAGCAGGCGGTCCACGTACTCCCGGGAGGTCTTGCTCGTGTCCGGGTTGGGCAGCGACCCGCCTTCGTGGACCTCCTCGAAGCCCTGGTGCAGGTTGGTGAACTTGCCCGTGAAGAGGATCGAGGAGAAAGACAACGTGGCGAAGCCGGCCTCGCGGTAAGCCTCGGCCAGCGTGACCGCCGCGCTGGGAAGACGGTCGAAGAAGTCGAGGACGCCGTGGGTGGTGGGGTAGAGCGAGGTCAGCAGCGAGGGGGTCGCCACCTTCGTCCAGGAGGCCTGCCCCACGCAATCGCGGAAGAGCGTGCCCTCCGCCGCCATGCGGTCGATGTGAGGCGTGGTAGGGCGCTGGTATCCGTACGCGCCGATGTGGTCCCGCCGGAGAGTCTCGGCCCAGATCAGGATGATGCCCTGGGGCGGGTCGCCGGCCCTGGCGGCGGCTCCGAGCGCTCCGGCCGGGCTGCGGATTGTGGGGGCGCCCCAGAATCCGATCATCCCCGGCTTCTCGCCGGCGACTGTGAGTGAGAGGGTCACCTCGCGCCCGGCGAAGGCCGCGAGGTCCACGGGCGCCTCTTCCCAGCGGTGGGGCCGCGTCACCGTACGCTCGAGGAGCGCCGTGTCCTCCACCGCCCCCGCAGCGCGCACGCCCACGCGGAAGGTGACGGGCGAGTCCTCTACAGTGCCCACGCCGAGGTCCAGCCGGGCGCGAGCGGGCAGATCGACGCGCAGGCGCAGTGTCTCCGGCGATCGCGACACGATCGTCTCGCGGTAGACCTCGGAGAGGCCCTGCCATCCCACGCCGGAGGCCACGCCGGCCAGGTGTTCCTTGCGCGAGATGATGCGGACCGACTCGATCTCGAAGGTCGCACCCGCCCGGTCCGTGGGCTTCAGGAAGATGTGGCGCGTCCTCGAAGTCTTCACGTGGAATGAGGTCTTGAGCGTGTACGTGCGAAGCTCGCTGTCCGCCACCACGGGGATGGTGAAGTCCCAGGGGAAGTTTCGGGCGTAGTCCATGACCTGGTCCGTCTCGACCTTCTCGGAAGAAGCGAAGGAGACGGAGAGGTTGCTGCCCGCCGACACGCGCATCCGGATCTCGAGCGCGTGGACGAGGTCGGGCTCCTCCAGACCCGAGGTGCGCTCGAAGTGCAGGATGGGCAGGTCGTCGGTGGCGCGGCCGGCGAGGCGCCCCTCGCGCACGGCGAGATCGGAGACGCCGTGGAAGGCCTCCCAGCCGCGCGTGACCGGTGCTTTCGCCGCCGGCGGGGATGGCGCGGGCCCGTCGAACCGCCACACCGTCGCGGGCGGCTGGGGCGCGGGCGCCACGCGGTTCTCGACGAGATCCGGCTTGTAAGCGTCCACGAGACGGACGGCGGGCGGCCCCGCGGGCCCGCGGGCGGTGCACGCCGCGACCAGCAGCAGGGGAGCGAAAGGCGCGAGACGTCGTCCAGCCCTCGTCATCGGGGACCTCCTCCCATGGGGTCGGCGACGCCGCATGGTACCTTCAGCCCGGGATTTCGACCATCGCACGCCAGGAAGCCCGACGCGCCTGTCCCGACGCCGCGTGGAATCCGCCGACGCCGGGACGCTGCCTCAGGTCACGCCGGGCGCCTCCCGGGCGAACCGAACCTTCCACGCAGGGCGGTCACGAAGGCGCGATCGGCGGCGCTCGAGACCATCTCCAGAGGCGACCGCCCCTGCTTCCACGCCAGATAGAAGGTCAGCCCCAGCGCGACGATCGTGACGGCGAAGTTGGGCCAGGCGTTCAACGCCCACTGGCCGTCCCACGTCCACGGCCAAGCGTCGGAGAAGGGAAGAAGGTAGGGGATCGGCCACTGGTAGCCGTCCGGCCCCCGCGCCCCGACGAGATCGCCGAGAAGATGCAGATGGAACGCCGCCAGGGCCAGCAGCGCCGTGAGGGCTCGCCGCCGGCCCGCCGCCGCGCATGCGCCGGCCAGGAGCAGCGCGAACCCTACATTGTGCGCCAGGACGTGATGGTACTCCGACCACCAGAGGAGGGGCCGATCCCAGTCGCGGGTCGCGATCTCGGCGACGGCGCCGAGCGCGTCGGCGTCGGGGATGACGCCCGCCACGGTCACCAGCGCCCGGTCGCGCCTCTCGAGCGGGGCCGCATGGGCGACGACCCAGCTCACCAGCAGATGGGTGATGGGGCTCACCGCTCTACCCCAGCTTGTCCGTCATCGCCGGCACCGTGGGCCGGGCGGCCTCCCTCGCGGCCAGAACGCGCAATCTCACGAAAACCCACACGGCGCCCGCGAATAGCACGGCCGCCGAGAAGGTGGTGGCGGCCGGAGCCCCGAGGCGCTGCGCAATCCATCCAGCCGCTAGCGTCCCGAGCGGCGCGGTACCCACGAACATCAGCGTATACAGGCTCATGACGCGGCCGCGGAAGCGGTCCTCCGTAGTGATCTGGACCAGCGTGTTCGTGCTGGCGACGTAGAGGATGAGTCCGAAGCCCGCCAGGAACCCCATAGCGAGAGTCAGAGGCAGCGAGCGCGACCACGCGAACCCACCCATCCCGAAGGCGGCCGCGCAGAGTCCGACGAGGAGGTTGCGGCGCAGGTCCCAGCGCCGCAAGTCGCGCGTCATCCGCGCCACCGCGAGGAGCGATCCGACGCCGAAGGCGGAGACCATCAGCCCCATCGCTTCGGGACCCGCGTGCAGAATCTCGCGTGCGTACACGGGCAGGAGGACCGTGTACTGGAACCCGAGCGAGGTCGTGATCCCGAGGAGGAGCAGAAGGTTGCGGATCGACCTCGTCTGCATCACGTAGCGGATGCCGTCACGGAGCGTGGGCCGATCTGTGTCGGCGCTCTCCGGGGCACGCCCGAGATCCATGCGCGCCAGGACCGCGATCACCGCGAGGTACGAGACGGCGTTCACCCAGAAGCAGGCGGCCTCTCCCGCCGCCGCCAGCACCACTCCCGCCACGGCCGGGCCGAACACTCGGGCGCCGTTGAACGCGGCGGCGTTCAGCGCGATCGCGTTGGAGAGGTCCTCCTTGCCCACCATCTCGATCACGAAGGACTGCCGCGCCGGCAGATCGAAGGCGTTGATGGCGCCGAAGACGGACGCGAGGGCCACGACCATCCACGGCCGCACGATCCCCGCGCCGACCACCGAGGCCAGCAAGCCGGCCTGGAGCATCAACGCCGTCTGCGTGATCAGGACGAGCCGGCGGCGTGTCATCCGGTCGGCCACCACGCCCGCCGGAAGCGACAGCACCGTCACCGGGATGAACTGCGCGAAGCCGAGCAGGCCCAGCATGAACGGCGAGCCCGTGAGCCGGTGCATCAGCCACCCCTGCGCCACGGCCTGCATCCAGGTGCCGGCCAGCGAGATGACCTGGCCGGACCAGTAGAGGCGGAAGTCGCGGTGCCGCAGCGCGCGGAAGGAGGCGCGGAAGGAGTCGCGCAATGAGGCGCCCGGACCCTGGGGCAGCGTCAAGCTCGACATGGGACGCGCACCCTACCACGCCCGCTTGGCGTGAGGCGCCTCCCGGAGCGGTGGCGGCTACCGTCGGGCTTCTCGTGGCGGTAGACTCGGTCCCCCGATGACCCCCGAGGTGGAGGTTGAGCGGGAAGCAGAAGGGAAGGAGGCGTTACCATGCGAGCGAGGTCCAAGGTCGCTACCTCTTCGAGCCGGGTGGGATGAAGCACAAGAGCGGAGCGGGGGATGAGGCGGACTGCCTGTTCTTCGAGGAGTCGGCCGGGAAGTTCGATCTCAACGAAGTTAAGTGAGCAGGGAAGCGCTCAAGGAAGGGACCGCGGCCCGCCGTCGAGGCACTCGAAACTGACAGGAGGATGGCGCCCGAGAGGGTTATGAGAGACGCGGATTCGTTGCTGGTCGCCGTGGACGCGACCCGTCGCGACGCGGCGCAGCATTTGGACCCTCGGCGCCGCGTCCTCATGGGACAGTTTCTGACGCCCGCGTCCGTGGCCGCATTCATGGCCGGGATGTTCGTCGGCCGGGCGCCGGTCCTCCACGTACTCGATCCGGGCGCCGGAGTCGGGTCCCTCTCCGCCGCCTTCGTAGCCGCGATGTGCCGGAGGCCGTGGCGGCCGGACGCCATCGCCCTGACCGCCTACGAGATTGATCCCACGCTCATGGACCACCTCCGGACGACGCTCGACCTATGCCGGGAGAAGTGTGACGAGGCAGGGATCCGATTCGAGGCACGCACTGTGGCCGAGGACTTCCTTGAAGTCGGGTCGCGGACCTTATCCGGCGATCTCTTCGATGCGAAGGTGTACGATGGATTCAACTGCGCCATCCTAAACCCACCTTATCGGAAGATCCGGACGGAGTCGCGCGAGCGGAGGTTTCTCCGAGCGATTGGCGTCGAGACAAGTAACCTGTACACGGGCTTCCTCGCGTTGACGGCGCAGCTCCTCGCCCCTGGCGGGGAGATGGTCGCGATCACCCCAAGGAGCTTCTGCAACGGCCCCTACTTCGAGCCCTTCCGCCGTTTCTTCCTGCGGGACATGAGATTCCGCCGGGTGCACGTCTTCGATGCGCGGAACCGTGCGTTCGCCGCTGACGAGGTTCTACAGGAGAACGTCGTGTTCCACGCCGAGAAGACGATTGACCCGGGCTCCGGCGTCGTCGTCTCGTCGAGCCTTGACCCCGACGACTCCAACTTGCGCATTCGGACGATCAAGCACGACGAGCTGGTCCGGCCAGGCGATCCCCATGCCTTCATCCACATCGTTCCGGACCCTGCCGGAGATCCAGTTCGACATTGGATGGGGAGCCTCGATGCGAGCCTGGCGGATCTAGGCCTGACCGTCTCCACCGGACGGGTCGTGGACTTCCGGGCGAAGGATCTTCTCCGCGCTCACCCAGGGCGGAACACGGTTCCGCTCATCTACCCCTGCCACATCCAAGGGGGGTTCGTGGAGTGGCCGAACGGCCGCACCCGGAAGCCGAACGCGCTTGTGCTCGGCCCCCGGGCCGACAACTTGCTGGTTCCGGCGGGACACTACGTCTTGGTGAAGAGGTTCTCAGCCAAGGAGGAGCCGCGTCGGGTCGTGGCGGCTGTGTACGACCCCGCGCGCGTAGCGGGCGACCGCGTCGCGTTCGAGAACCACCTGAACTACTACCACATCCGGAGCGCCGGGTTGCCGGCGACCGTGGCGAGGGGGCTGGCTGCCTTTCTGAACTCAACGCTCGTAGATTCCTACTTCCGCCAGTTCAGCGGGCACACTCAGGTCAACGCGACGGACCTCCGGTCCCTCCGGTATCCGGCGTGGGACAGGCTGGTCGCGCTCGGCCGCCGGATCGGGAAGAGCTTCCCGGCGCAGGAGGCGCTGGATCTTCTCGTCAAGGAGCTCGTGGTTCGTGGCTGAGCGGGGGCGCAGGAAACGAGCCCCGGCCGCAAAACGCGTCGCCGAGGCGCTCGGCATCTTGAAGGCGCTGAACGTGCCGCGGGAGCAGCAAAACGAGCGGTCCGGTCTTACTCTCCTTGCGTTGCTCGGGATGACGCCGCGGAAGCAGTGGAGCAATGCTGAGGCTCCGATGCTCGGCATCACCGAGATGATGGACGTATTCCGGGACCACCTCGGCAAGAGGTACGCCCCGAATACCCGGGAGACGGTCCGCCGGTTCACCGTTCACCAGTTCGTCCAGATGGGGCTCGTTGTAGCGAACCCCGACAACCCCCGTCGACCCGTGAACAGCCCTGACAACCGATACCAGGTGGCCTCAACGCTGCTGAAGCTCGCGCGCGCCTACGGATCGCCCGGGTGGAGGGACTCCCTGGCAGGTTTCCTGAAGACTGCCGAGGCGCTCCGCCGACTCCAGCCAAGGGAGCGCGACATGGCGCTCATTCCGGTAAAGCTTCCCAACGGCAGGGACCTCAAACTGACGGCGGGCGGCCAGAACGAGCTCGTGAAAAAGATCGTCGAGGAGTTCTGCCCCCGCTTCACCCCGGGTGGGGTCGTGGTCTACGTAGGCGACACAGGCGACAAGCAGCGGCACTCGGTTGCCGGGTACCTCGAACGGCTCGGCCTAGAGATGGACGAGCACGGGAAGATGCCCGACATCGTGATCCACCTCGCGCGGAAGGACTGGCTTGTCTTGATCGAGGCCGTCACGAGCCACGGCCCCATCGGACTCAAGCGGCACAACGAGCTCAAAGACCTCTTTGGGGCGGCTCGTGCCGGTCTGGTTTTCGTGACCGCGTTCCTCACCCGACGGGCCATGACGAAGTACCTCGCGGAAATCGCATGGGAGACTGAGGTCTGGATCGCTGAGGCGCCAAGCCACATCATCCATTTCAACGGCGAGCGCTTCCTGGGACCGTATGAATGACTGACGCGACGGACCGATGGCAAGATAGGGACACAGGAGAGGCTCTCAGCAGGCACCAAGTCCTCACCCCGCCGCCGCACCCGGCAGGGGGGCGAGCGTCACGACGCTGAAGCCGATGGCGATCGTGTCGCCCTCGTTGTGGTAGGAGTGGGGCTGGTCGCCCTGGAAGGCGGCCACGTCGCCGGGGGAGAGGTCGAAGCGCTGGCCCGCGGCCCACAGCGTCAACCGCCCTCGCTCGCACGCCAGGTACTCGCGCGTCCCCGGGCGGTGGGGGATGCCGGTCATCCGCGCGCCCGCGGCCAGCTCGATGCGATCGATCTCCATGCCGGGGATCGGATCGGGAAGGATCTTCTGGACCAGCGCCGTCCCGTTGCGGCCTCGGGAGGCCGTGGGGAGGCTCCCCTTCGGGAAGACCCGGCACTGGGGGTTCGGGGGGGAGAGCAGCTCCTCGATGGACAAGCGCAGCGCCATCGCCAGCCGGGCGAGGACCGAGAGCGTTGGATTGCACGTCCCCGTCTCGAGCTGGGCCACGGTGGATCGAGGCAGGCCGCACAGCTTCGCGAGCTTCTCCTGGGTCAGGGAGCGGCGCTGGCGGACGTATCGGAGGTTGGCGGCGAGGGTCGAGGCGAGGGCTTCCACGGGGTCGGCCGGCCCGGATCCTCTCATGCCGGCAGAATAGCGGTCTGCCGTTATATTGGCAAGAAAGTTGGAGAATCGTCGGGGCGGGTGGATGCTCTTTCGCGTGAACCGACGAGAAGCGACCTGATAGCACTTGAAAGGAGAACCGATCCATGACAGACAACGGCATCCACCTCGAGCACGCGAACCTCTCCGTCCGGAACCTCACGCGGGCGCTGGCCTTCTACCGGGCGCTGTTCCCGGAGTGGGTCGTCCGCTGGGAGGGCCCCGCGGAGGAGGGCCGCTGGGTCCACTTCGGCCCCGAGGGCGAGGGCCAGCCCGGCTATCTGTCCCTGTACGAGGATCCCGGCGCCGAGGAGGGCGACTCGGAGCCGGCCCGGCTGGGGATCCAGCACATCGGGTTCTCGCACCCTGACGTGGACGCGCTGATCGAGCGCGTGCTCGTCGCCGGCATCCAGCCCATCGAGCGCAAGGACGACGGCCGGTACCGCCGCGCCTATTTCGACGACCCGGACGGCCACAACATGGAGTTCGTGCAGAAACTGCGGGCGGCCTGACGCCGGCAGGGTGCCGGCGGGTTGCTCCGCTCGGAGCCCGTGTCGTCCGGACCCGTCAGGCCTCTTCGAGCGCGCTGCGGAAGTCCTCGATCAGATCCTCGACGTTCTCGATGCCGCAGCTTACGCGGACCAGATCGTCCGTGACGCCGATCCGCTCCCGGTCCTCGCGACTCATGCCGGCATGGGAGGTCGCGGCCGGGCGGGTGATGAGCGTCTCGACCCCGCCGAGGCTGGGGGCCACATACGGGAGGCGCACCCGGGCGAGCAGCCGCTCGGCTGCCTCGAGGCCTCCCTTGAGGCGGAAGCTCAGCATCCCGCCGAACCCGGAGAGCAGCTCCTTCGCGGTCGCGTGGTCGGGGTGCGCATCGAGGCCCGGATAGTTCACCTCCGCGACCTTGGGGTGGGAGGCGAGGAACCGCGCCAGGGCAAGGCCGGTGGCGTTCTGGGCCTTCACCCGCAACGCCAGCGTCTTGAGCCCGCGCGCCAGGAGGAAACCCGCGTGGGGGTCGAGCGCGCCGCCGTAGTGGTCGAGGGTCTTCTTGACCCGTGAGACGACGTCACGGGACCCCATGACGCAACCCGCCACGAGGTCCGAGTGCCCGTTGAGGTACTTGGTGGCGCTGTGGAAGACCACGTCGATGCCGAGGGAGAGGGGGTTGAGGTTCACGGGGCTCGCAAACGTGTTGTCGAGGAGCGTGGTCAAACGCCGACGGCGGGCGAACGCCACGGCTTCCTTCAGCCTGGGGACGCGCATCCGCGGGTTCGTGATCGTCTCCAGGAGGAAGAGCTTCGTGCCGGGACGGAGGGCGCCTTCCCACGTCTCGGGGCGGTGCGGGTCCACGAAGGAGAACTGCAGCCCGAGCCTCGCCGCGTCCTGGGTCAGGAAGGTGTGGGTGCCACCGTAGAGGCAGTCGCCGGCGAGGAGGTGGTCGCCCTCCTTGAGGAACGTGAGCAGCGAGGCGGTCAGCGCGGACATCCCCGAGGCGGTGGCGACCGCCGCCTCGGCCTTCTCCAGCGCGGCCAGCTTGTCGTTGAGGTAGGCCTGCGACGGGGCGTTGCTGAGCCGGAGGTACTTGATGTCGTGGTAGCCGGTGCCCGGCTCGACGGTAAAGACGGTCCCCTGGTAGATGGGGAAGACCAGGGAGCCTTCGGGCCCCGGCCTTCTCTCGCCTCCGTGCACCGCAAGCGTCTCGAACCGGTACCGGCTCGCGTCCATATCTCTCTCCCATAGCGGCGCTCCGTACGCCGCAGGAAAGCCGGACCGCTCCGCGCGTCCGGCCGGGTCAGCGGCCCTCGTCGCGGGCGGCGACGATGGCCCTCACGAGGTCTTCGGGGATCTCCTCGGGCACGGGTTCGTCGGAGTCGGGGAGGGCCGCCCTGCCGAGCCTGATGGCCTCCTGGTAGGACTTGATGTAATTCACGCAGGGCGGGCACACGGCCAAGTGGGCGTCGAAGGCCGCGCGCTGATCCGGCGGGAGGGTCCTGGAGAGATAGTCGTCGAGGAACTCCACGAACTCCCGGCAGCAGATCACCATGACGCGACTTCCCTGAAGTGCGGATCCAGCAGCGTGCGCAACGCCTGCCGGGCGCGGTGCAGCCGGATCTTCGCGGCGTTCTCGGTGATGCCCAGGATCTGGGCCGTCTCGGACGTGTCGAGCTCTTGGATGTCCCGCAGCACGAGGACCGACCGGTAGGTCTCCGGAAGAAGGTCGATGGACCGGCGCACGATCTCGCGCGTCTCACGGCGCTGCAGCGCGACGTCCGAGGACTCCCGCCACTCGCTCGGAGGCTGGAGGTGATGGCCGGTCTCGTCGAACTGGGGGAGCAGATCGTCGATCGGCTCCTCAGGGCTACGGCGGCGGCTCCGCAGTCTCATGAGCGCCGCGTTGACCACGATCCGGTGCAGCCAGGTGGACACGCGCGAGCCGGCGTGGAAGGAGCCGATGGATCGGTAGGCGGAGATGAACGCTTCCTGAACCGCGTCGCGGGCGTCCTCCTCGCTCCTGAGGAACCGCCGGGCGACGGAGAGCAGGCGGCCGCCGTAGGCACGCACGAGTCTCTCGAACGCGGCGGCGTCGCCCGCCCGGAGCCCCTGTATGAGGAGCGTCTCGTCGGCGTCAGCGGCAGAGCCCTCCCCGAGGCGCCCGCTCTCGATTGGCATGAACGGAAAACTATCACACGAGAAAAGGGGAATCGAAGCGGGCCGTGCCGGGCGCCGCGCGGGGTGCCATCCAGGCGGAACAGAGTGGCTCGCTGCAGGCGCACGTACAGGCCGCCGCCGGGGGAGAGCATCCCACGATCTCCAGCAGGGGAGCAGGGCCGGGGGCTGCGCGTGGCCCCCCGCCGCTACCGCGTCCATGCCAGCCACCGACCCAGCACCTTCTTCACGAGAGGCGTCAGCCGGGTGCGGTTGTAGGCGTCGCCGACCTGCTTGATGGCCTCGGCCTGCGTGGGGTACGAGTGGATGACGTTTGCGATCGTCCCGAGCCCCAGCCCGCCGACCATGGCGAGCGTGATCTCGTTGATCATCTCTCCGGCGTGGCGGGCGACGATGGTGGCGCCGAGGATTCGATCGGACCCCTTCTTGACGTGGACCTTGACGAACCCTTCCTCCTCGCCGTCGGCGATGGCCCGGTCCACCTCGGCGAGCGGCCGCGTGAACGTCTGGGCCGGGATCCCCGCCTTCTCGGCGTCCCTTTCGTACATGCCGACGTGGGCGATCTCCGGGTCGGTGTACGTGGTCCAGGGCATGGTGAGCGCGCTCAGTTTTTTGCGGCCCATGAAGAGGGCGTTCTGGATCACGATGCGGGCCGCCGCGTCGGCGGCGTGGGTGAACTTGTAGTCCATGCAGATGTCCCCGGCGGCGTAGATGCGCGGGTTGGTGGTCTGAAGGCGGTCGTTGACCTTCACGCCCTTCTTCGTGTCGTACGCCACCCCCACCGTCTCGAGGCCGAGGGTCTCCACGTTGGGCGCGCGGCCGGCGCCCACCAGGATCTCGTCGAAGGCCGTCTCCTCCTGCCGGCCCTCGCAGCCGTACTGGATGACCTTGTCGGCGCCGCTCTTCACGACGCGCTTGATCTTGCAGTCCAGCACCAGCCGGATGCCTTCGCTGATGAACGTCCGCTGGACGATCTCCGCGGCGTCCGCGTCCTCGCGGTTCAGGATGTGGGAGGCGTTGTGGAAGAGGACGACCTCGCAACCGAGGCGGCGGAACGCCTGCGCCAGCTCGCACCCGATGGGGCCGCCTCCGATGACCGCAAGGCGCCTCGGGCGCTCGGTGAGCGAGAAGACGGTCTCGTTGGTGAGGAAGCCCGCCGCCTCCAGTCCCTCGACGGCAGGCCGCGCGGCGCGCGCTCCGGTGGCGATGACGGCCTTGTTGAACCGCAGCGTCCGGCCGTCCACCTGGATCGAATCGGGGCCCGTGAAGCGTCCCGCGCCCAGAAAGACGTCCACGCCGAGCTTCCTGAACCTCGCCACCGAGTCGTGATGGCTGATCCGGGCGCGCAGGCGCCGCATGCGCTCCATCACGGCGCCGAAGTCGGCCTCCGCCCCGTCGGGCACGCGGAAGCCAAGGGCGGCGGCCTCCTTCAGGTCGCCAACGACGCGGGAGGAGCGGATCATGCACTTCGACGGCACACAGCCCACGTTGAGGCAGTCGCCCCCGAGGAGGTGCTTCTCGATGAGGGCGACCTTCGCCCCCAGGCCCGCCGCCCCGGCGGCGGTCACCAGCCCGGCCGTCCCGGCGCCGATGACGACGACGTTGTACCGGCCATTCGGGACCGGGTTCACCCAGTCGGGGGGGTGGACGTTGGAGATCAGGGTGAGGTTGTGCTCGTCTCTCGGAAGCACCTCTGGGACGTGGTGGCCGCTCATGCCCGTATCCTCATGGAAGGGGTGGACTCGGCGAGCCCGGGGCCGCCCCCGTCTCGCGCTGTGAGATGCGCGCTCCCGGGACTGGGTTTCACCTGTAACCCACCGGCATCACCTCCCGGCTGGCGACCGGAATCACCTTGCGGTCACCCGCCGGCATGCCCCTCCCAGCCGCGGCCCACGGGATTGGTCCAGCGGCGCTTCAGCTGGTCGGGCGGCCGGGACGTGGCTTGCCGAGAAGGTACTGGCCGGGCCAGTACTGGTCGTCGTAGTCGTACTTCGCGGCCGCGTGCAGCGTGAGGTAGGCGTCGGTCAGGTGGGCCCGGGCCATCACGCACAGGTCGGCCCTCCCGGCGAGGAGGATCGTGTTGGCCTGATCGGCGCTCTGGATGCCGCCCAGCGCCATGACTGGGATCCCCGCCTCGTGGCGGATCTGCTCGGCGAACGGAACCTGGTACATGCGTCCGTAGATCGGCTTCGACTCCGGGACGTTGCCGGCCGAGGAGACGTCCACGATGTCGCAGCCGTGCTCCTTGAGCATCCGGGCGACCTGAACCGAATCCTCGATGCGCAGACCGCTTCCGTCCTCCATCCAGTCGCTGGCTGAAAGGCGCACCGAGATGGGCTTGCGCCGCGGCCAGACGGCGCGCACCGCGTCGAACACCTCCAGCGGAAAGCGCATCCGGTTCTCCGGGCTGCCCCCGTAGGTGTCCGTGCGCCGGTTGGTGAGCGGCGAGATGAAGCTCGAGAGCAGGTAGCCGTGCGCCGCGTGCAGCTCGATCAGATCGAAGCCGGCCTCCTCGGCCAGCGTGGCCGCCCGCGCGAACGCGTCGCGGACGCGGTCCATGTCGGCGCGGTCCATCTCCCTGGGGACCTGCCAGTCCGGGTGGAAGGGGATGGCCGAGGGAGCGATCGTGCGCCAGGCGCCCTCCTCCGGCGTCAGCGGCCAGTCTTCGCCCTGCCACGGGTGGTGCGTTGATCCCTTCCGTCCCGCGTGCGCCAGCTGGATCCCGATCTTCGCCTTCGAATGGGCATGCACGAAGTCCACGATCCGCCTCCACGCGGCGGCGTGGCCGGAGCTGTACATCCCCGTGCAGCCGAACGTGATGCGGGCGTCGGCGGAAACGTCCGTCATCTCGGTGATCACCAGCCCCGCGCCGCCGATGGCTCGGCTCCCCAGGTGCACCAGGTGCCACTCGCCCGGCGTGCCGTCCTTCGCGGAGTACTGGCACATGGGGCTGACCACGATGCGGTTGACGAGATCCATCTCCCGGAGGCGAAACGGCGTGAAGATGGGGGCGGGGGCCCGGCCCTCGGAGGTCAGCGGCGCGCCGCACTGTTCGCGGTACCACTCGGTGGCGGATTCGACGAGGGCCGGATCGCGCATTCTGAGGTTGTCGTAAGTGATGCGCTTGCTGCGCGTCATGAGGTTGAAGGTGAACTGCAGCGGGTGCTGGCGCAGGTACCGCTCCGAGTTCTCGAACCACTCCAGACTGGTCTGGGCCGCGCGCTGCAGCCGGAGCACATCGGTGTAGCGGGCCTCCTCGTAGGCCTTCAACGCCTCCGGCACGTCGGCCGTGCCGTGCCGCTTGAACACGTCCACGAGCGCCATCGCATCCTCCATCGCGAGCTTGGTGCCTGACCCGATGGAGAAGTGCGCCGTGTGGGCCGCGTCTCCCAGCAGCACGACATTGTCGTGGCGCCACGTCTCGTTGCGCACGGTGGGGAAGGCGCGCCACAGAGATCGGTTTGACAGCAGCCGGTGGCCGTCCAGGTGCTCAGCGAAAAGTCTCTCGCAGTACGCGACGGTCTGATCCTCGGTGGCCGCGTCCAGGCCCGCCTTCCTCCAGGTCTCCTCGCGGCACTCGACGATCCACGTGGAGAGGCCCTCCTCGAAGGGATACGCGTGGACCTGGAAGAGTCCGTGCTCGTTCTCGGTGAAGATGAAGGTGAAGGCGCGCAGCGGTCGCGTCGTGCCGAGCCAGCAGAACCGGCACGCGCGCCAGTCAATCTTCGGCTTGAAGTGGGGTGCGAGGGCCTCACGGATCACGCTGTTGGCCCCGTCGGCGGCGACGATCAGGTCGGCCCGCGGGGCGTCGGCGAGGCTCCTCACGTCGCGCTCGAACTCGAGCCGCACGCCGAGATCTCGGCAGCGCTCGTGCAGGAGCATCAGGAAGCGCCTGCGCGACAGGCCGCAGAAGCCGTGGCCTGTGGAGGCGACGCACGCGCCGCCAACCCAGGTTTCGATGTCGTCCCAGTACGCGAAGTTCTTGCAGATGCTCGTGTAGCTCTCGGGATCGGCCTCCTCGAGGTTGCCCATCGTGTCCTTCGAGAAGACGACCCCCCAGCCGAACGTGTCGTCGGGCTTGTTGCGCTCGAGAACGGTGATGGCGGCGGCCGGGAAGGCCTTCTTCATCAGGATGCTGAAGTAGAGCGCGGCCGGGCCGCCGCCGACGCAAACGATCCGCATGGGATGACACCTCGGCGAAACGCGGGCGATGTTACAAGCGTCCCCGCCGGAGTTCCAGACGGTTCGGCAGACGGGGCTTCAGCGGCCGGCGAGCCAGGGCCGGGAGACGGCACACCGCGGCTGGGCCGTCTCAGCGACTGATTCTGGCGGATCGGGGGACCGCGCTTCGGGGGCGCGGCTTCACCGGCTCCTCGGCGAGGACGGCGTGATCGAGCCTCAGCGCCTCGCCGACCGACCATGCCTGGAAGGGGCAGCCCCGCGGCGTGTGCGGGGGCTCCGCGTCGGCGATCTCGGAGATGTGCCCCAGCCCCGCGGCGTCGAGGTGCGCCAGGAGCGGGGCCAGAAACCGGGCACGCGCCTCGCGCTTCGCCGCCGCCGTCCCGCCGCGCACGCGCACCCAGGCCTCGACGAAGGGACCCATCAGCCACGGCCAGACCGTGCCCTGATGGTAGGCGCCGTCCCGCTCCCGGACGCCTCCCTCGCAGCGCGGCGCATAGCCGGGCTCGCCGGGCGCCAGCGATCGCAGACCGAGAGGCGTGAGGAGGCGCGACTCCACCGCGTCCACCACGCGGCGGGCCTGGGCGTCCTCGAGGAGGACCGCCGGCAGCCCGCCCACGGCGAAGATCTGGTTCGGGCGGAACGTGGCATCCTGCGTCCCGCTCTGGTGGCCGGGGTCCACGACGTCGTGCAGGCACCCGGCAGGCTCGTTCCAGAAGCGCGTCCGGAAAGACTCGCGCCCCCGGGCGTAGAGAGCCTGCCACTTCTCGGAGAAGCCGCTCGCGATCAGGAGGGCGTTGAGCCAGAGCGATTCCACCTCCACCGGCTTTCCCGTCCGGGGCGTGACGATCCAGTCGCCCAACTTGGCGTCCATCCAGGTGAGCTGCACGCCGGGCTCTCCCGCCGCGAGCAACCCGTCCTCGTCGAGGCGGATCCCGTAGCGCGTCCCGCGGCTGTACCCGCCGAGGATCGCCTCGATGGCCTCCTGGAGGATCTTGAGATCCTGCCGGGCGACCTTCCTCCCCGCTGAGTCCGCCGCGCGAAGGTACTCGTGGCAGGCGATGACGTACCACAGGGCCGCGTCCACCGAGTTGTACTCGGGCGAGCCGCCGCGATCGGGGAACCGGTTGGGGAGCATCCCCTCGGAGACCGCCCCCGCCCACTGGATCAGGATATCGCGCGCGTCGTCGAGACGTCCCGTCGCGAGGCACAGTCCCCGCATCGCGATGAAGGTGTCCCGCCCCCAGTCGGCGAACCAGGGGTACCCCGCCACGATGGTTCTGCCCTCCCCGCGCCGCACGACGTAGTCGGCGGCCGAGCGGTGCAGGCGCGAGGGGAACCGGGATCGTCGCCGCCGCTCGGAGGCGCGGATCTTCCGGAGGGTGGCTTCCGCGCCGAGGCCCGTAGCGAGAAGCTCCGCCGCGGGCGACCCGGCCTCGTCCGCCGACGCCAGGATCAGGACGGCCTCGCCTCTCGAGAGGTTCCACCGGAAGGTTCCCGGGGAGGCGAGGTCCTCGATGCAGTCGAGCCCGCGCTCGCGCTCCTCCTCGTAGAGAAAGTTCCGGTACCATTCCGGCCCGTGTGTGTACTCCGCGTTCGTGATGGCCACGATCCCAGGCACGCCCGGGTAAGGGCGCCACGCCACGCATCCCTTGCCCGCGTCGGGCTCGAACCGGAAGGCCGAATTCTCGTGGTGCAGCGCGTGCGGGTCGCGCCCCGACAGGAGCGGCCGCGCCGCGAGCGTCACTCCCTTGCGGCGGTCGAGCAGCGACCACGACACCGCGGCCACGGCGGTCCCCTCGGGCACGAGGATCTCCTGGCGGATCCGGGTGCCGTCCTCCAGGCGGAACTCCCAGGAAGGCCACGGGTCGGATTCGAACTTCTCGATACGTCCGGCACCGTCCGGGTGGAGGACTCCCGGTGCATAGCTCTGCGAGGTGAGGGCAAACGTCCCGCCGGGCGTCTCGGCCCAGGCCTCCAGTCCGTTCGCCAGGACGAAGCGGCCGGTGGGTGGCGTGGTTGCGGTCAGAAGGAGAGCGTGGTATCGCCGCGTCCGGATCCCGCTCGCGGTGCCGGAAGCGAATCCCCCCAGCCCGTCCGTCTCGAGCCACTCGGCCTTTCGATCAATCTGAGGTGACATCGGGGCGCTCCTTACCAGGGCCCACCGAGGGAGGTAGTGGGCCACTTCGCGGCGCGGGGCCCTCTGAGACGCGCCGCGTCGTCCCCGCGAGCAAAGTGCCCCACGCCCCCGAGGGAGGACGGTGCGGGGGATCCGTTCATGATCCCGCCTGTTTCAGGAGCCGGCCCGCGGGACGGTCCACGAGCCACAGGAGCGTCCCCGACTCGGGCCGGACAATCTGCGCGGGCAGGCGGTCGGGCTGGAAGTCGCCCTCCAGGACCTCCCGCAGCGTCTCCGCCTTGTCCGCTCCGCTCACCAGGAAGATCACGGCCGCGGCGTTGTTGAAGACGGGCGGCGTGAGCGTGACGCGGTGAGTCTTGAACTTCTCGACCCACGGCGCCGCCACGAGACGCGCGCGCTCGCGCACGGCGTCTGAGCCGGGGAAGAGCGAGGCGGTGTGACCGTCGGGCCCCATCCCCAGCAGGATCAGATCGAAGCGCGGGATCTCCCCTGGCCGGATCCGGAAGAAGTCCCGGAGGATCTGCTCGGAGTACGCTGCCGCCTGCTCCGCGTCCTTCAGCTCGGTGGCGTGGCGATGGGTGTTCCACGGCGGGGCCGGCACCTTCGAGAGCAGCGACTCGTACGCCATGCGGTAGTTGTTGTCGGGATGGTCGGGCGGGACATGGCGCTCGTCGCCGAAGAAGAAATGGACCTTGTCCCACGGCACGCGAGCACCCAGCGGCGCGTCGGAGGCCAGCAGCGCGTAGAGGCCCTTGGGGGTCGATCCTCCCGAAAGCGCCACCGTAAAGACGCCGCGCGCCCGGACGGACTCTTCAGCGAGACGGACGAATTCCTCCGCCGCCGCCCGGAACAGCGCCGGGGCGTTCTCGACGACCTGGATCCGTCTGCCCTTGTCAGTCGGTGCCATGCCCTGTCTGTACGGAATGTCACGATTCGGGAGCGTGCCGGGAATCGGCCCGCCGTGGACCCGCGCGATGGTCGCCCTCCACTACTCGTACCGGGCGATCAGCGCACGGCCCTCCTCTTACGAATCGTGGTCTCTGATCTACCCCGCGTAGATCTTGATGATGGCGTCCAGGAGCCGCAGCGCGTCCGGCTTCTTCCGTTGGAACGAGTTGCGCCCGATGATGGAGCCGAACCCGCCCCCCTCGCGGATGCCGCGGATCTCTTCGAGGACCACCTCGTCGGATTCCGCCGGGCCGCCGGAGAAGATGACCACGCGGCGTCCGTTGAAGGTGGCCTGCACCACGTGCCGCACCCGATCAGCGAGCGTCTTGAGGGGGATGTTCTCCTTCTCGTACACCTTGCGCGCCGCCTCCTGCTCGACGTGGGCGGTGGGCAGCTTCACCTTCACGACGTGCGCGCCGAGCTGGGCGGCGATGTGCGCGGCGTAGGCGCACACGTCGATGGCCGTCTCGCCGGTCTTGCTCAGCGACGACCCGCGGGGGTACGTCCAGATGATCACCGCGAGCCCGCGCCGCTTCGCCTCCTCGGCGTAGGCGCGTATCTGCTGGTACATGTCCAGACGGTGGGCCGAGCCGGGATAGATCGTGAACCCGATCCCCGAGCAGCCCAGGCGCAGCGCGTCGTTCACGCTGCCCGTGAGGGCCTGATGCGGGTCCTTCTCGTCGCTGAGGACGTCGTGATCGTTCACCTTGAGGATGAGCGGGATGTCGCCCGCGAACTCGCGCGCCCCCGCCTCCAGGAAGCCCAGGGGCGCGGCGTACGCGCTGCACCCCGATTCCACCGCCAGCTCGAAGTGGTAGCGCGGATCGTAGGCGGGAGGGTTCGGCGCGAAGCTGCGCGCGGGCCCGTGCTCGAACCCCTGGTCCACGGGGAGGATGACCATGCGGCCCGTGCCGCCCAGCTTCCCGTGGTTGAGGAGCCTCGCGAGGCTGGTGAGCACTCCGGGGTTCTCGCTGCCGTACCAGCTCAGGATCTCTCGAACGCGTGGGGTCATGATGCCGTCTCCTCAGGCGTGTCCGTCACGTACGAACCGCTCGTAAAGCGCCACGTCCGCCCGGCTCCCGATGGCGATGGGGACGCGCTGGTGGATGGAGGAGGCCCGGATGTCGAGAATCCGCTCCGACCCCGTGGTCGCGGCGCCGCCCGCCTGCTCCACCACCCACGCCAGCGGCGCGCACTCGTAGAGAAGGCGCAGCTTGCCGCTCTCGTGCTTGGTGTCGGCGGGGTAGATGTAGATGCCGCCTTCGAGCAGGCAGCGATGGACGTCGGCGACCAGGGCCCCGGCGTACCGGAGGGAATAGGGGCGGCGGGTCGCCTTGTCGTTCTCGGTCAGATAGGCCAGGTACTTCCGGATGTTGGGGTGCCAGTCGGGCGCGTTCCCCAGATTGCCGCTGTAGTAGTGCCCCGCCTCAGGGCACTTCATGTCCGGGTGGGAGAGGATGAACTCTCCCACGTCGTGGTCGAGCGTGAAGGCGTTGAGGCCGTGGCCCGTCGTGTACGCGAAGATCGTGCTGGTGCCGTACATGATGTAGCCGGCCGCGGCCTGCTCGACGCCCCGGCGCAGCATGTCGTCGAGGACGGCCTTCCCGCCGGCGCCCGCGCGCCGGTAGATGCCGAAGATGGTGCCGACCGATCCGTTGATGTCGCTGTTGGAGGATCCGTCCAGCGGATCCACGCACAGGATGTAGCGCGCGGAGGGGCCCTCGGCGAGCCGGTGAGGCTCGTCCTCCTCCTCCGACACGATGGCGGCGACGAGGCCCGTGTGGGCGAAGGCGTCCACCACCGTCTCGTTGCCGAACACGTCGAGCTTCTTGGTGGCCTCGCCCTGGACGTTGCTCTCGCCCGTCAGCCCCAGCATCCCGGCCAGCGCCGCGCGGCGCAGCTCGTGGGAGAAGATCTTGCCCGCGAAGCCGAGCTGGGCCAGGAGCACGGGCAGATCGACGTCGGACCCCTTCCCGCGGCGCTGCTCCTCCAGGACGTGCCGGCTCAGCGTCATGCCCGTGGGGATCATGGGAGCTCTTCCTTCACTGTGGGGTTGACCCAGCGGCGGGAATCGCGCTGGATGAGATCGTCGGCGGCGGCGGGCCCCCAGGACCCGGAGGCGTAGTTGGGGAAGTCCCTCGCAGGGAGCGACTTCCACACGTCCAGGACGGGCGTGGCGATGGCCCAGGCGGCATCCACCATGTCGGCGCGGTGGAAGAGCGTCGTGTCGCCGATCATGCAGTCGTACAGAAGAGTCTCGTATCCCGTGGCCGCCATCGTCTCGCCGAACTCCTTGTAGGTGAAGTTCAGCCTGACCGACGTCATGCGCACCGTGGGCCCGGGCAGCTTCGCCTTCATCTCCAGCACGATGCCCTCCTCGGGCTGGATCTGGAGGATCAATCGGTTCGGCTCGATCTGGTCCACGGACATTTCCCGGAAGAGCAACAAGGGGGCCCGGCGGAACTGGATGACGATCTCGGTGCCGCGCTTCGGCAGCCGCTTGCCCGAGCGCAGGTAGAACGGCACGTCCGCCCACCGCCAATTCTCCACGTACAGCTTCATGGCCGCATACGTCTCCGTCTTGGATTCGGGGGCCACGTTGCGCTCGCCGCGGTACGCCCCGAGCTGCCGGCTCCCGTCGGAGCCCGGACCGTACTGGCCGCGCACGGAGCGCGTGAGGACCTCCTCAGGCGCCATCGGCCGGATCGCGTGCAGCACCTTGACCTTCTCGTTGCGCACGTCGTCGGCGCGGAAGGAGATGGGGGGCTCCATGGCCACCAGCGTGAGGAGCTGGAACATGTGGTTCTGGATCATGTCCCGGAGTATCCCGGCCTGGTCGTAGTAGCTGCCGCGCCCCTCCACGCCGATGCTCTCCGACACCAGGAGCTGCACGTGATCGATGTAGCGGCGGTTCCAGACGGGCTCGAGGATGCCGTTGGCGAAGCGGAGGACCAGGATGTTCTGCACCGTCTCCTTGCCGAGGTAGTGATCGATCCGGTAGATCTGGCTTTCCTCCAGGACGCTGCGGATCTCCCGGTCCAGGGCCCGGGACGACTCCAGGTCGTGGCCGAAGGGTTTCTCGATGATGACCCGCCGCCACCGGCCCTCCTCCTGCCGTGCCAGAGCGGCGGCGCCGATCCGGCGGACGATCTCGGCGAAGAAGGTCGGAGGCGTCGCGAGGTAGAAGAGAATGTTCCCCCTTGTGGCGTGCTTCTGGTCCACCTCGCGCAGCAGTGCGGAGAGCTTCTGGTACGTGGCGGCGTCGGTGAACTCGCCGCTCACGTAGTAGAGCCTTCCCTTGAAGTCGCCCCAGACGGCTTCGTCCACCTTCGTGGTGGCGAACTCCTTGATGTCGGCCGACTGCTGATCGCGGAAGACATCGTGCGACAGCTCCTTGCGCGCCACGCCCACGACCGCGAAGTCTCGCGGCAGCAGGCCGTGGCAGCGCAGGTTGTAGAGCGCTGGCAGGAGCTTGCGCTTCGTGAGGTCGCCGGCGGCGCCGAAGATGACGATGGTGCAGGGGTCGCCCGGCTGCGTCGATCCCGATCCGGTGAGAGGGGTGGCCATGTCTTCTCTCTCCTCCGTGTCAGCCGCCCGAGGGGCGCTCGACGTGGCCGCCGAACTTCTGCCGCATCGCCGACAACACCTTCTCAGCGAAGGTGTGCTCCTGCCGCGAGCGGAAGCGGGTGTAGAGCGAGGCCGTGAGGACGTCTGCGGGCACGGCTTCCTCGATGGCCGCCATGATGGTCCAGCGCCCCTCGCCCGAATCCTGGACGAAGCCGGTGTAGTTGTTCAGCGTCGGACTCTCCAGCAGAGCCATGGCGCTGAGGTCCAGCAGCCACGAGCCCACCACGCTGCCGCGCCGCCAGACCTCGGAGATGTCGGGGAGGTTCAGCTCGTAGCGGTGCTCCTCCGGAAGCTCCTTCGACCCGGCGTTGCGGAAGATGTCGAACCCCTCCGCGTACGCCTGCATCAATCCGTACTCGATGCCGTTGTGGACCATCTTCACGAAGTGCCCCGCGCCCGCCGGCCCGCAGTACAGATAGCCGTCCTCGGCCGTGCCGCGCATCTTGTCGCGGCCCGGCGTGCGGGGGATGTCCCCGCGGCCGGGGGCGAAGGTCTTGAAGAGCGGGTCGAGCCGCTCCACCACCTCGCGCGGCCCGCCGATCATCATGCAGTAGCCGCGATCGATGCCCCAGATGCCGCCGCTCGTGCCGACGTCGATGTAGTGGATGCCCTTCTTCTGCAGGGCCTTCGATCGGCGCACGTCGTCCTTGAAGTACGAATTGCCGCCGTCGATGATGGTGTCCCCCGACTGGAGCCGGTCGGCGAGCGCCATCACGGTGCGCTCGGTGGGTTCGCCCGCGGGCACCATCACCCAGGCCGCGCGGGGCCTCGCCAGCTTGGCGACGAAATCGTCCAGCGTTGCCGCCCCGGCGGCGCCCTCCGATTCGAGCTTCCGGACGTTTTCGGGACTGAGATCGAAGACGACGCAGGTGTGACCGCCCTTCATCAGCCGCCGGACCATGTTGGCGCCCATGCGCCCCAGACCGATCATTCCCAGTTGCACGGTTCTCGCTCCTTTCCCGGCCGTTCTAGGCCAGAGCCTTCTCGATGGCCCGCCTCAGCGTGGCCAGCCCGGCACCCACGTTCGATCCCAGGTGAACGCGCAGCGCGCGGCGACCCCGCTCGGCGAGCACCTGGAAGTCCCCCCTCGCCTGCGCCGCCTTCACCACGCCGAAGGTGTACCTCTGGCCCGGCACGGGAAGGTCGTCGGCGTCGTCGCATGTGATCTGGAGAAACACACCGCTGTTGGGCCCGCCCTTGTAGGCCTGCCCGGTGGAGTGCAGGAAGCGCGGGCCGTACCCGAGGCAGGTGGCCACCTTCCTGGCGTCGCGCACGGCGTGGCGCACCGCCTGAAGGGGTGCCTGGTGCTCCTCCTTCATCTCGACGTAGGCCGAGATGCAGAAGTAGTCTCCGGATCCGAGCCGGCCCAGGTGCGCCTTCAGGAACCCGGCCAGCGACCGCTCGGGCCCGGCCCGCTTTGCGAGGTCCAGCGAGTTCCTGTCGTCGGTGAAGAGCTTCATGCCTTCGCCCTCGAAAAAGGGCTTCTCGGGCGGCAGCGAGCCCGTCTTCTCGTACTCGGAGGTGAGTTTCCGTGTGGCCCCCTTGCTGGCCTCCACGTCGGGCTGGTTGAACGCGTTGATGCCGAGGATGGCGCCGGCCACGGCCGTGGCGATCTCCCAGCGGAAGATCTCCTCACCCAGCTCGTAGGGATCCCGTACGAGGATGCGCACCACGGGCTGTCCGGCGCGCTCGAGGGCCTCGATGCCTCTGTCCTGGGCGGAATCCGGCGCCGACTCCAGCCGCACGTACACGAACAGGCGGTCAACGCCGTACCTCTCGGGCGGGGCGAGACTTTCCAGATCCACCGGGATGAGGCCCTTGCCGGACTTGCCCGTGGATTCGGCGAGGAGCTGCTCCAGCCAGGCGCCCAGGTCCGAGATGCCGGGCGACGTGATCAGGGTGACCTTGTCGCGGCCGTTCTTCGCGAGCACACCCAGCACCGTCCCCAGGACCACGCCGGGGTTGTCCGCGGGAGGGACGCACGAGGAGCAGGAGTGGACCATCTCCTCGGCGTTGTCGAGGAACCTGGGCACGTCCACGCCCATGACGGCCGCGGGCACCATCCCGAAGTCCGAGAGGGCCGAGTACCGCCCGCCGATGCTGGGCAGGCCGAAGAAGATGTGACGGAAGCCGTCGCCCTCCGCCACCTGCTGCATCTTCGAGCCCGGGTCGGTGATGGCGATGAAGCGGTTGCCGGCCTCTGCGGCGCCCACGGCCTGCTTCGCGCGCTCGAAGAAGTACTGCTTGAAGATGTTGGGCTCCAGCGTGCCTCCCGACTTGCTGGAGACGATGAACAGGGTTCGGGCGACGTCCACCTTTTTCTCGAAGGCGCGTACCTGGGCGGGATCGGTGGAGTCCAGCACGTGCAGCTCGGGGAAGCCCTTCTGCCGCCCGAATGTGAGCTTCATGACCTCGGGGCACAGGCTCGAACCGCCCATTCCCAGCAGCAGCGCGTGGGTGAAGTCGGCCTTCTTCACGTCCTCGGCGATCTCCCTGAACCGGCTCATGTGGGCGACCTGGTCCTCCGTGATGCCGAGCCAGCCGAGCCAGCTCGCCTCGTCGGAGCCCGACCACAGCGACGCGTCGCGCGCCCAGAGCCTCCGCACCTTCCCGTTGACGCGCCAGTCCTCCAGCGAGGCTTTGACCGCCTCGTCCAGGTTCTTCGGAAGGATGTAGGACTGGCGGTTGAGCTCCGTCCCGAGGAGCGTCTCGCGCTTCTTCTCCACCGCGCCCAGGAGCTTGTCGAACGCGTCGGCAAAGAGCGCCACGGCCTCGTCGCTGAGCCTGTCGGTGACGGCCTTCATGGAGATGCCCGCCTTCTCTAGGGCCTCCATGGTGTCATGGGCCTCCTCGAGGTTCTCCTCCAGGCTGGAGCGGGCCCGCCCGTGGTCGCGGAAAGCGTCAAACGTGGTGGCGGGGACGGTGTTGACCGTGTCCTTCCCGATGAGCTCCTCGACGTACATGACGTCGCGGTAGTTGGGGTTCTTGGTGCCGGTGCTGGCCCACAGCAGCCTCTGCGTCTGGGCGCCGCGAGACTCGAGCGCCTGCCAGCGCGGACCGCGGTAGATCTCCTTGTAGCGCTGGTAGGTGAGCCTGGCGTTGGCGATGGCGATCTTGCCCAGGATCTGCTGCAGGAGGGATCGCTCGCCAGGGTCGGCGCTCTTCTTGAGCCGGGCGACGACGATGGCGTCCACGGCCGAGTCGATGCGGCTGACGAAGAAGCTGGCCACGCTGGCCACGCCGGCTGAATCACCCTTTCGGGCCGCGATCGCCTCCAGGCCCGAGAGGTATGCCTCGGCCACCGCTTCGTAGGCCGTCATCGAGAAGAGAAGGGTCACGTTGACGTTGATCCCCTCCCCGATGAGCGTCCGGATGGCGGGGACGCCCGCGGGCGTGCCGGGCACCTTGATCATCACGTTCGGGCGCGCGACGGCCTTCCACAGCCGCCGCGCCTCCTCGACGGACCCGGCGGTGTCGCCGGCGAGGTAAGGGGACACCTCCAGGCTCACGTAGCCGTCGCGCTTCCGCGTCTTCTGGTACACGGGCAGGAGGGCGTCGGCGGCGCTGCGGATGTCGGCGAGGGCCAGGCTCTCGTAGAGCGACTTGGCGTCGCGGTCCTTCTCCTTCTCGAGCACACGGAGGGTCTCGTCGTAGTCGGAGCTGCCGGCGATGGCCTTCTCGAAGATGGCCGGGTTGGACGTGACGCCCCTCAGGCCGTCGTTGTCGATGAGGGCCTTGAGCTCGCCGGAGGTGATGAGACCCCGCCGGATGTAGTCGTACCAGAGGCTCTGCCCGTGTTGGAGCACGTCGAGCAGTGGGTTGGCCATGTCAGTCACCTCTCAGGAACCTCGCTTCGATGGATTTCACCTTCTTGAGACGCCGCGCGTGGCGATCCTCGGCGCTGAAGCTCGCGGACACGAAGGCCCGCACGATCTCGCGGGCGACCTCCTGCCCCACGATCCGGGCGCCGAGGCAGAGAACGTTCATGTCGTCGTGCTCCACGCCCTGGTGCGCGGAGTAGTGGTCATGGCACAGTCCAGCGCGGATGCCTGGGAACTTGTTCGCGGCCACGGTCACGCCGACGCCGCTGCCGCAGATGATCACCGCCCTCTCGGCGTCCTTGCGCCGCACGGCCTGGCACGCCGTCTCGGCGAAGTCGGGGTAGTCGTCGGACTGGCTCGGATCGTGCGTCCCCAGATCCAGCACGTTGTGCCCGGCGTCCGTCAGGTCCCGTGTCACGATCTGCTTGAGAGGGTAGCCCGCGTGATCCGCCGCGACGGCGATCTTCATGATCCGATCCTCACCGGGGAGCCTGCTTTCCCTGGGGCGGCGCGGCCGTTCGGGGCGCTCGCTGCGCGGCCACGAGGGTCTTGGCCTCCGCGACGATGTTGGCCACGGTGAAGCCGAACTCCTTCAGCAGCTCCTTGAGCGGGGCCGAGGCGCCGAAGTCGGCCCTGGCGATAATGCGTCCGTCCAGGCCGGTGTAGCGATCCCAGCCGAACGTGGAAGCCATCTCGACGGCGACGCGCGCGCGGCAGGACGGAGGCAGGACCGAGTCGCGATACTCGCGGCTCTGGTGCTCGAACAGCTCCCACGACGGCATGGAGACGACCCGGGACTTGATCCCCTCGGACTTGAGCTGGTCGTGGGCCGCGACGCACCACTGCAATTCCGATCCGGTCGCCATGAGGATGACGTCCGGCGCGCCGCCGTCGTCCGCGAGGACGTACGCGCCTTTCCTCACGCCGGCGACCGCGCCATAACGGGTCCGGTCCACGGTGGGGAGGGCCTGGCGGCTCAAGATGAGCGCGACCGGCCCCCGCTCGCCACGCGTGTGCTTTTCGATCTCCAGGGCCACCTTCCACGACTCGACGACCTCGTTGGCGTCGGCGGGGCGCAGGACGGTCAGGTGGGGGATGGCCCTCAGCGAGGCGAGGTGCTCGATGGGTTGGTGCGTCGGGCCGTCCTCGCCCACGCCGATGCTGTCGTGGGTGAAGACGTAGATCACCGGAAGCTCCATGAGGGAGGCCAGGCGAAGCGTCGGCCGGGAGTAGTCGGAGAAGATCAGGAACCCCGACCCGAAGGCGCGCAGCCCCGACAGCGCCATCCCGTTCATGATGGCGCCCATGGCGTGCTCGCGGACGCCGAAGTGCATGTTACGCCCCTCGTACGACCTCCGCTGGAAGTCGCCCGCCCCTTCGAACGTGAGCCGCGTCTTGGTGGAGGGGGCCAGATCCGCCGCGCCGCCCATCACCCACGGGACGCGCCGGGCGACGGCGTTCAGCACCTGGCCGCTCGAGTCGCGACCGGCGAGGCCCTTGTCGCTGGCCGGGTAGGCCGGGATGTCTTTGTCCCATCCCACGGGGAGTTGGCCGGCGTGGATCAGATCCAGCTCGCGGGCCAGGTCGGGATGCGCCCGCGCGTAGGCGGCGAGCTTCTCCTTCCAGAGCGCCTGGCGGTCGGCCCCCTGCTTCCGGATGGCCGCCGCGCGCGCCTTGACCTCGTCGGGCACGAAGAAGTGCTTATCGGGATCCCATCCGAACCGCTTCTTGGTGGCGCGGATCTCCTCCTCCCCGAGGGGCTCGCCGTGGGCGGCGGAGGTGTCCTGCTTGGAGGGGGCTCCGTAGGCGATGTGGCTGTCCACGATGATGAGGGAGGGACGCCCCTTTTCGGCGAGGGCGTTGGAGAAGGCGCGGTCGAGCTGATCGAGGTCATTCGCGTCGCCGACCCGCTGCACGTTCCAGTGGTAGGCCATGAACCGGGTCGCGACGTCCTCGGTGAAGGCCAGCGCCGTGTTCCCCTCGATGGTGATGTTGTTGTTGTCGTAGATCCAGACGAGGTTGCTCAGGCCCAGGTGCCCCGCGAGCGAGGCCGCCTCGCTGGAGACGCCTTCCATCATGCAGCCGTCGCCGCACATGGCGAAGAGGCGGTAGCCGATGATGTCGTGGCCGGGGCGGTTGTAGCGGGCCTCCAGCCAGCGCTCGGCGATGGCCATGCCCACGCTCGTGGCGACGCCCTGGCCCAGCGGGCCCGTCGTGGTCTCCACGCCCGGCGTGATGGCGTCGTCAGGCGTGTACTCGGGGTGGCCGGGGCACTTGCTGTGGAGCTGCCGGAAGTTCATCAGCTCCTCGATGGGCAGATCGTATCCGTTGATGTGCAGCGTGCTGTAGAGCAGCATCGAGGCGTGCCCGCACGAGAGGATGAAGCGGTCGCGGTTCATCCACTTGGGGTCGGCCGGATTGAACCCCAGCACCCTGTCGAAGAGCGTGTGCACCACGGGCGCCATGGCCATCGGCGTGCCGGGGTGGCCCGAGTTCGCCTTCTGGACGGCGTCCATGGACAGCGTGCGGACGGTGTTGATGCACAGATCGTCGAGCGTCTTCTGCGTCACGACCAGCCTCCTCGATCGACGGAGCGCCTCTGCGCGGGCGGATCAGCTCCCGCGGCGATCCTCAACGCGGGTTCCCATAGAGGCGCGCGAGCAGCCACGGAGATATCCCCAGACGGAACAGCAGCGGAATGAGGTTCATGGAGAGCGCCGAGTGAACCGGCCGCGCGCCGAAGCGGCGGCCCGACACGGTCACGGATCCGGCGACGGTGCGTATCTTTCCCTCACGCCTCAGGCGCCGGACGAAGTCCAGGTCTTCCATGAGCGGGATCTCCCTGAATCCTCCCACCCTGCGGAAGATCTCGGAGCGGACGAAGAGCGCCTGGTCGCCGTAGGGGAGACGCGAGTAGCGGCTCCTGAGGTCGGCGAGGCGCAGCAGCGGGTGCACCAGCGAGCGCCGCGAGCCGGGCACCGTCCGTGTGCGGAAGGCCCCGGCCACGACCCTCCGGTCCGACAGCGCGGATTCGATCCACCGCGGCGCGTCGTCGGGGAGCGCGACGTCGGCGTGGAGAAAGAGGAGGACGTCGCCGGAGGCGAGCGAAGCGCCCGAGTTCATCTGGGATCCGCGTCCCCGGGAGGCGCTCACCACGCGCACACTCTCCGGCTCGAAGGAGCGGGCGATGGGGATGGTCCGGTCTTCGCTGGAGCCGTCCACCACGAGGATCTCCCAGGGAGGGGAGAACCGCCGCAGGGACTCGAGACACCGCCCGATCCGTCCCTCCTCGTTCAGGGTCGGGACAATGACGGAGACGGGCGCGGGCCTCTCCACGACACCTCCTGAGATGGAAGGGGCACAGCCTACCACGCCGGCAGGCTGAACGCGCGGTCCCGCCCGCGGCCGGCCCGGCCCGGGGGTGCGAATACCGGAAGTTCGACGCCTGGGGCGCCGGGGGGTTTCACCGGCACCCACGCCGCCCCTTCTCGCGGTACACTTGCAGGGCCATCGAGGCGGGGATCCCCATATGTGGCTTCATGTTCGGGCCGTGAGTGCGGCGCTCGTCTGCGCCGGCCTTGCCGCCTCGGCGCCCGCCCGCGGCGCCAACTGCTCCGAGACGGGGGTCGGCTTCACCCCGCTGGTCGACCTCGGCACCGGGACGTACCAGGGGTTCGAGGGCGGTCTCTACCCGGGCGGGTTCAACGCCCGGCCGCTCTTCCACAACAACGCGGCCGACACCCTCTCCCGCGTCCTCCTCCTTGATCCCAACGGCGTCCCCGACGCCGCGGCGGGCCAGGCCGTGCTCCTCTCCGTGGGGATGTCCAACACGACGCAGGAGTTCTCGCGTTTCGTGCAGATCGCCACCGTGGCCGCCGGCAGGAACCCGGCGCTCACCATCGTGGACGGCGCGCAAGGCGGATGGAGCGCGGACAGAGTGACTGACCCCAACCAGAACACCACCTTCTGGAACACCATCAACACGCGGCTGGCGGCGGCCGGCGTGACCCCGCTCCAGGTCGAGGCCGTCTGGCTGAAGGAGGCGGAGCGCGGCCCCACTGAGCCCTTCCCGCAGGACGCCGAGAGGCTCGGGTCCGACCTCCAGACCATCGTCCAGGGGATCGAGGATCGGTACCCCAACACTCGGCAGATCTACCTCTCGAGCCGCACCTACGGCGGCTACGCCTCCAGCACTCTCAACCCGGAGCCGTACGCCTACCAATCGGGCTACTCGATGAAGTGGCTCATCGAGGATCAGCTTGGAGGTTCCCCGGCGCTCAATTTCGATCCGGCAAGGGGGGCGGTCGAGGCGGCGTGGCTCTCGTGGGGCCCCTACCTGTGGGCCGACGGCCTCACGCCCCGCAGCGACGGGCTCACGTGGGCGTGCGCGGACTTCGAAGCCGCGGACGGCACGCACCCATCCGCGTCCGGAGAGAACAAGGTGGCCAACTTGCTGCTGGACTTCTTCCGCACGGACGCCATCGCGAGGCGCTGGTTCGTGGACTGCGACCCCAACAGCACGGGCGTCTTCTCACTCCCGCCGCGCGTCCTCGACGTGGATCTCACCGGGCCTCCGGGATCGCTGCTACTACGATGGCAGGGGCTCGGTCCGGCCTCGGGTCCCTCCACGATCCACGACGTGGTGGCCGGCAGCCTCGCCGATCTCCGGGCGACGGGATCCTTCGCGGGCGCCTCGTGCGCCGCCGCCGGCGTCGCCGGATCGTCGCTCGCCGACCCGGCCGCCGACCCGGCCCCAGGCGACGGCGTGTTCTACCTGGTCCGCGGCCGCAACACGTGCGGCGCCGGCACGTACGGCGAGCCCGGCGCCCTGGCCGCTCCCCGCGCCGCGCTCGACGCATCGTCTCCGTGTCCGTAGCGCACTCCGGGCCGCCCCTGCTGAGTTCCACGCAGCGTGCGCCCCGCGAGGGGCGGGCAACCCTCATCCCGCGGCGGGGCTCCTCGGCATGCTCGCCAACGTGTCGGCTTGCGCGCCGGCCGGGATCATCCTGGGAGCGGTGGGGATCTTCTTCGGCCGCCCCGGTCTCGCGTTCCTCCTCATGCTCGGGTGGTGCCTGTTCGCCGCGGCCGTCTCGGTTCCCCTTCTCGCCGCGGTAGCCCCTCTCGTCGGCGATCGAAGGGAGAACCTGGCCCTCGTGGCTCAGGGGAGGTAGATCCCCCCCGAAGCCAGAGCTTGTCGAGGTGCCGCTGACCGACTTCCTCGACTTCAAGTCCCCCGAGTTCGTGCCCCCCGAGGAGGCGCCCGCACGCGATGCGGGCCCGGGGGGGCCCGCGTCTCAGAGAGCCTTGGGAAGATCCTGGAGAGGAACGGCCTCCGCACGCCCGCCGAGCCGGTAGCGTCTGGTGCCGGAGTGGATCACGAAGATCCGGGAGAGGTGCAGGTCGGTGAGGGCGATACGCATCGAGGCCGTGAATCCCGGCGAAGGGGATCGCTTGAACTCGAAACCGAGACGCTTCTTCCCGCGCACGATGAGCAAGTCGAGTTCGGCTCCCGTATGGGTGGCCCAGAAGTAGCACTCCTCGGCCGAGGCTTTGAGACAACGCATCACCTCCTCGAGCGCGAACCCCTCCCATGAGGCCCCGCAGCGGGGATGATCCAGGAGATCCCGGAGATTGTAGATCCCGGACAGGAGATGCAGGAGCCCCGAGTCTCGGAAGTAGACCTTGGGCGACTTCACCTGGCGCTTGCCGAGGTTCTCGTGCCACGGGGGCAGGATCCGAACCATGTACGTTGAAGCCAGGAAGTCGAGATAACCTCGCACGGTCTTGTCCGAGACCCCGAACGACCGGGCCAGTTCGGAAGCGTTCCAGACCTGCCCGTGTGTGTGTGCCAGCATCGTCCAGAACCGGCGAATCGTTTCGGGCGCCGCCGGCGAGCCGAGGACCGGCAGGTCCCGCTCCAGGTAGGAGCGAACGAGCCAGCGGCGCCGTTCGATGCTCTCCGATTCGCTTCGTGCGAGGAGAGGACGTGGGAATCCCCCGCGAAGCCAGAGCTTGTCGAGGTGCCGGGATCCAACCTCCTCGACTCCCAGTCCCCCGAGTTCGTGGTACGCGATCCGTCCCGCCAGCGACTCGGAGGACTGACGCAGAAGACCAGGCGAGGCGCTTCCCAGGACAAGGAAACGCGCGGGGGTCCTGGGGCGGTCGGCGAGAACGCGCAGGGTCGGGAACAGCTCGGGGCGGTGCTGCACTTCGTCGATGACGACGATACCCCGCAGGGGCTCGAGGGCGGCCATGGGATCGGCCAGCCGATCGAGATCGCGGCTGTCCTCGAGATCGAAACGGTGGACCGTACCGCGTACGGCCTTCGCCACCTGGGTCGCCAGCGTCGTCTTGCCGATCTGGCGGGGGCCCACGATGCCGACCACAGGATAGGACCTGAGCAGGCGACCTACCTCGCGAACATGGAAGCGCCTGGGAACCATCGGCGGCATGATAGCATGAAAATTCGGAATGTCAGTCCGAGTTTTCGCTGTTCCTCGGGAACGTCGTGCCGCTCGGCCTCCGCCGGCGCCCTATTCGAAAGCCCTCTCGCCGGGGTCCCGGGGCCGCCCGCCGGGGCCGGCGTTGAATCTCAACCCTCTCGGTTCCGAACCGAGAGCCGACTCGCATACGGGACCGTGACGGATGGGTGCTGCGTTCGGCCGGATACGCCGCAACCCCGGCGGGGATCGCCGCAGGGTCGCGGTTGAGCGAGGATCGCTCGAGTCCCGAGGTTTGATGCCTGGCTCCCCAGGTGAGGTCTGAACCGGCAACCTCCGGGTTTAACACCGGTCTTCATGCCGGGTGAGGAGAGCGGCTCGCAGCGCGGCATGGGACGCGGGTCGGCGCGAAAGTAGCCATGGTGCACCGAGGCGACGAGAACGGAAATCGCGCCCGAACGACTTCGGGCCCGCCCCCGCGTGGACGCCCCGCGCGGCCCCACCTATATTGATGCGGCGCCGGAGGGCGTCTCGCACCCGATCCCCCGCGTCGGCCCTATCCCTTCCGGGCGCAGGAGCCCTTCCCCTCCATGGCCCCCTCTTCTTTCCGCGTGGGACTGGCTCTCGGCGGCGGAGCCGCGCGCGGACTGGCCCACATCGGCGTCCTGAAGGAACTGCAGAACCGCGGGATCCCCATCGACCTGATCGTGGGGACGAGCATCGGTGCGCTGGTGGGAGGCGCCTTCTGCATCCTCGGCGACGCCCGAAAGGTGGAGGAGCGTTTCCGCAGCTTCGTCCACAGCCGCGACTTCCGGCGGACGGAGTTCGAGTTCCTGAAAGACTCCCGCCGGGATGAGCCGAGCCTCCTCTACTCGGTCGGAGATCTGGTGAAGCGCGGCATCTTCTACTCGTTCTCGATGACGCGGCCTTCGTTCATCTCCCGCGAGAACTTTTATCACAACATCTACTCGCTGGTGGAGGACATCCCCATCGAGAAGTGCCGTGTGCGCTTCGCCGCCGTGGCCGCGGACCTGGAGACGGGTGAGGGGGCGGTGCTCGACTCCGGCTCCCTGCGCCAGGCGATCTGCGCTTCCTCGGCCATCCCGGGGCTGATGCCCCCCGTCGAAGTGAACGGGAGGACCCTCATCGACGGCGGCTGGGTGAGCAAGGTCCCCGTGATCGAGGCCTTCAAGCTGGGCGCCGACATGGTGATCGCGTCGGACATCTCCCAGGAGCTGGAGGACACCAGGAACCTCAAGAAGGGCCTCGACATCATCATCCGGGCCAACGCGATCAAGTCGGATGTCCTGCGCAACTTTCACTGCCGGTTGGCCGACGTGGTCATCCGCCCGCGCGTGGCGCACGTGCACTGGGCCGACTTCGTCGAGGCGCTCACGCTGATCGACGAGGGAGAGCGCGCCGCCGCGGCCCGAGCCCCCGACATTCAGGCCCTCATGGAGCGCAGCCGCTGGCGGACGCGGCTCGGCTTCTCCCGGGGGAAGCGCCTCGCGAAAGCGTTCTTCTAGGACGGCGGGATGAAGCGATTCGTCCTGATCGGCGGCGGCGCGCTCCTGGTCCTCCTGGTGGCGGCCGCGGTGGCGCTGCCGTCCCTCATCGACATCGAGAAGCACCGGCCGGCGATCGAGAGGGCTCTCTCCTCGGCCACGGGACGCGCCGTCACGCTGGGCCCCATGCGGCTCCGCGTGCTGCCCTGGCCTTCGCTTTCCGCCGCCGGCATCACGGTCGGCGACGATCCTGACTTCGGGCCGGATCCTTTCCTCGAGGCGGGCCACCTCGAGGTGAGCGTGAGGCTGCTGCCGCTTGTCGCGGGGCGGGTGGCCGTGGATTCGCTCACCATCGACGCTCCGCGCCTGCGCCTCGTGCGCGATGGCCGGAAAGGCTGGAACCTGACGAGCCTGATGGGAGGCGGCGCGCGCGCGGGGGCAGGCGCGCCTGCGCCCGGGGGCGCCGCGGGCCCGCTCCGGGGCGGCGCCTCTCCCCCGGAAGCGGGTGCTGTGCCGCCGGGTGACGCGCGGGGGGAGGAGTCCGGCGGCACG
>CAYNUH010000009.1:0-74038 GCA_964400605.1 uncultured Acidobacteriota bacterium
CGACGGTGCCGCGCCCGGAGAGCGCGGCGCCGGCCCCCGCCATCCGGCCCCTGCCGCCGGCGGCCCCCGCGCCCGCTGCGGCGCCCGCCTACGAGGTGAGCTTCGCAGTGTCGGGGAAGACCGTGCGGACGGACGGCCGGTCGGCGCTTTTGGACCTGGCCGAGGCCAACGGCATCGAGATCGACTACGCGTGCCGGACGGGGTCCTGCGGGACCTGCAAGGCGATGTGCAAGTCGGGGAGCGTGGAGATGGAGGACGACAGCGGACTGAGCGAAGACGAGAAGAAAGCGGGCTACGTCCTCACCTGCGTCGGGTCTCCCCGCTCGAGCGTGGTGCTCGAAGCCTGAAGCGCTCAGTCCCGGCCGGCGTCGGCCGCCTTTCTGAGCAGCTCCTCGTAGTGCGCCTTTCTCGCCGCCGCGCGATCCCGGGCGCCGGCGCGAAGGTAAAGGTCCACGAGCTGCCGGTTGGCCGTGAGGTTGTCGGGGTCCATCACCAGGGTCTTCTCGTACGTCGCGATGGCGGCCGATTCCTCCCCCGCTTTCTCCAGAAGGTAGCCCAGGCCGGCCAGACCGCGCGGCTCGTCGGGATACTCTTCCAGGAGCCGATCCACCGCCTTCCTCGCCTCGTCCCGCCGCCCCTCCGTGAGGTGCTTGCGCGCCTGCTGCAGCCAGAGCTGCACGCGCTTTTCCTTCCACTCGCGGCGCTCCGTCGCGGTGGCCGCCTCGCGGAACTTGACGAGCATCGCGCGCCCTTCCTCGCTCCGCCCGAGACGCATCTGCGCGGTGCCCGCCCCGAAGAGCGCCCGCTCGTTGCCCGGCTCGGCGCGGAGCACCTCCTCGAAGGCGGCGAGCGCCTCCTCTTCCCGGCCCATGTGGCTCAGTGAGAGCCCCAGCTCCAGCCGCGACGGGATGTAGGCTGAGTCCCGCGCCAGCGCCGCCCTGAAGTGCGACACCGCCTTCTCATGCTCCCCGAGGCGGGCGGCCGTGACGCCCGAATAGTGAAGCGCGCCGCGGTGATCCGGGCTGCGCTTCAGGACCTCTGCGAGAGCGGCCCGGGCCTTCTCGTAGCGGCCCCACTCGTAGTAGGCCTGAGCGAGAGCGATGCGGCCGTCCAGGTGGTCGGGATTGATGCGGAGCACCTCGAGGAACTGCGCCTCCGCCCCCGCCAGATCGGTGGGGTCCCCCTTCAGGAGGCTCTTGCCCGCGAAGTAGTGGGCCTCCAGGTAGCCCTGGCGCCGGGAAGCAGCCTGGAGGAAGGCGGCCGCGGCGCCGTTGAACTCGCCGCTGCCGTAGAGGGCCATCCCGTGGGCGAAGAGGTCCTCCGACCCCTGCTGCCCTTCGCTTTGCTCGTCGCCCGAGGCCGGGCGGAAGGCCACGGCCAGCAGCAGGCAGAAAGCCGCCGCCGCGCGCCCTGGAAAACCGGTGCGACGGGTCACGGCGCGAGGATCCCCGTCTCCTCGTCCACGATCAGGAGCCTGTCAGCCGGAAGGTCTCGGAAAGTCTGGCGGCGGCCGGAAGGCCACCTCACCTCCAGGCTGTCCACCCGCGTGGCCTCCCCCAGGCCCACATGGGCGATCAGGCTCGACTGGGAAAGATACGACGATCCGGCGCGGATCTCACGCACCTGCCGGTGGCCGCCCGAACGCACGTCCAACCGCGCCCCCACGCCGTCGCGGTTGGACGCCCTCCCGACGGCGCGCACCCGCAGCCAGTGCCTTCTGTTGCCGCCCTCGTTGCGGAGGAGTTTGGCCGTGCCGTTGCAGTACGCCACCAGGATGTCGAGGTCGCCGTCGCCCTCCATGTCGAACGTCGCCGATCCCCGCGCCACTCCCTCCGTCCTGAAGAAATCCCCGTGGGAGAGCCCCTCCTCGAGGAATCGCGCGCCGCCCCGGTTCGCGTAGAGGTGGGCCCGCTGCCGGTAGGTCACCGACTGGTTGCGCGCCTGGGCATCGTCGAGGATGTGGCCGTTGGCCACGAAGATGTCCAGATCGCCGTCGTTGTCGAAGTCGAGGAAGTTCGCCCCGAAGCCCACGAACAGCAGGCTCGGCTGGCCGAGTCCGGAAGGGTACGTCTCGTCGATGAAGCTGCCGTCGCCGCGGTTGACGTAGAGTGTATTGGTCTCCATATCGAGATTCGTCACGAAGATGTCGTCGTCCCCGTCGTTGTCCAGGTCCCCCATGTCCACGCCCATACCGGCCTGCGTCTGGCCGTTCTCGTTGTACGCCGCCCCCGCGAACAGCCCTTCCTCCGTGAAGCGCCCGCGCCCGTCGTTGCGGAACAGGAAGTTCGCCACCGAGTCGTTCGCGACGTACAGGTCGGCGTCGCCGTCACGGTCGTAGTCGCCGAAGATCACGCCGAGCCCCTTGCCATCGGGCTGATACAGCCCGGCCTCGCGGGTGGCATCCCGGAACGTGCCGTCGAGGTTGTTGAGGTAGAAGACGCCGCTGACGCCGTCGTAGATGTCGGGATGGCAGTAGGAGTGCAGCCCGAGGCGGGCGTCGCCGCACGGTTTGTCCTTCTCGATGGTGTAGTCCACGTAGTTGGCGACGTACAGATCCAGCGCGCCGTCGCCGTTCACGTCCGCAAGGGCGCACGAGGCCCCCCAGAGGGCGTCTCCCACCCCCGCCGCCCGCGTGCCGTCCGAAAACGTCCCGTCGCCCCCGTTGACGAGGAGGAGGTTCTCGCCGAAGGAGGTCACGTAGGCGTCGGCATCGCCGTCGTTGTCGATGTCGCCGGAGCAGAACCCCATGCCGTACCCGCGCCCCGCGGCCCCGGATCCGATCGTCACGTCCCGGAACCGCCCCCCGCCCTCGTTCCGGAAGAGGGCGTTGCGCAGAGGTCCTTCGGCACGGTAGCCGGGCAGCGCTCCGCCCTGCACGAGGTAGATGTCCTCACGCCCGTCGCCATCGAAGTCGAGGACGCCCCCCCCCGATCCCATCGTTTCGACCATGTACTTGTGGCCCGAACCGCCGTTACGGTGCAGGAAGGAGACGCCCGCCTCCCGCTGCATCTCGACGAAGCGGACCTCTGGGGCGACGGCGAACGCCGCGTCCGCGGCCCCCCGTGACGCGAAGGCCGAGCGGACATCCGCCGGCGGGCTCGTCAGAAAGAGCGCGGCGGCAAGCGCGACGGACCGGATGGCTGCCCGATGGATAGTTTTCCTCCCCCCGCGTCGATGATAGAAGCGCCTTCGAACAGGTGTCAAATTCCCCCCTTCTGTTGCCGCTCCCGGGGGCCTGACCTATAATCCGCGCGCGTCCGGGAACATCCGGGCCCTTTCACGATGCAGAGAACGGGAGGCACCATCTCCAGACCGCACCGCACGGCGGCGTGGCTACCCCCGGCGTTGACCGTGATCTTAATCGCCCTTACGTGCCCCCTTCCCGCGGCCGCCCGGCAGTTCGAAACTCCGCCCGGGGAGGAGCCGGTGGAGCCGTCTCCTGCCGAGGAGCCCACGATCGACTCGATCGTGGCGACGCACCAGGCCGGGAGGGCGCCCGCGGACATCATCGCGTGGATCGAGGCGAGCGGAGCCACCTTCGATCTGGACCTCAACGAGGTGGTGCGCCTGCGCTCAGCCGGAGTGCCTTCCGAGGTCATCGCCGCCATGGCGAGGATCCCCGATGACCGTCTGCGCCGGATCCTCGCGAGCCAGGACGTGCGTCCGGCACCTCCCGCCGAGCGCCGCCAGGGTCTCTCCAGGCGGCGGCTGCTCAAGATGATCGATTCGGGGGCCTCTGAGCACGAGATCCTGAAGGCCATAGCCGCCGAAGGCTCCAAGGCGTCCCTCAGCCTTGAAGACGCCTTCGACCTGATCGACAAGGGCTTCAGCCCGGCTCTTCTCCAGTCGATCGTGACGGGTGCGGTGGCCGGCACCGCGGAGAGCGAGCGTCCGGCCGCAGGCCCGGCGGCTCCCGTTCCCGGCGGGGCGGCCGGGACCGCGGTCCCGGGCGGGCCGGGCGGGCAGGCCCGCCTTGCGACGGCGCCGGCCAGGGCCCAGCCCGAGATCACCGAAGACGAAGAGGTTCCTGTCCTCGATGAGATCGTGGGCGAGGGTGAGGAGGAGGAAGGGCTGGAGGAGGCGCCTCTCCTCGAGGAGCTCGTGCCGCCGGAGGAGGCCGAGTCGGGGGCGGCCGATAAGGCGCCGTTCCTGGTCTTCTCCGATCAGCCGGGGGCCCGTGTCTTCGTGGCTCCCGCTTCCGCCCGCGTGACGGACCTGCTGCGGCAGGCCCGCTCGGCCGGACGCACGCCCGCGCGGCTCAACCTGCCTCCCGGATCGCACTTCCTGATCGTCGAGAAGAAGCTCGATGACTTCGACAGGAGCCTCATCCCCGCGCTGCGCACCGTTCACGACGGCGACGGGAGGACCCGGACGCTCATCACGTCGGGGGATCTCTACTACGACGTCCAGCGGTGCTGCGTGCCGCGAAGCCTTGCGGGCGATCTGTCCATCACGCGCATCAGCGAGGACCAGCAGGGTACGATCCTGGGCGACGAATTCGGAGGCCTTCCGCCCTACCTGTGGGACGGCGACCGCTACCTGATCCTGGTCGTCCGCGAGGCCCGGGTGCAGCGCGTGCTGAAAGTTTACGAGGTCCGGAAGGCCATCGGGGAGACGCGCGCCTTGACGGCCGCCTTCGTCCCCTCCTCCGGCGAGCCGCTTGCGGTTGCAGCGCGCGCGCCCGAAGGGAGCGTCGAGGAAGCGTCGGGTCCCGTGTGGCAGGCGCCGCCGAAGGAGGATCTCGAGGGGCTCGCGCGGATCTATGGCATTCCGGACGAGGATCTCGAGCGTCTCGAGCCTCTTCTCGCCGCGGCCGGCAAGGCCATCTGGCGGTATGAAGGCCCCGACGGGACCCTCACGCTGCTGACCCTCAGCCTCGACTCCAACGGCCGCACCCGCGCGCACGAGTCCGTCTTTCGGCGGGACGGCCCGTTCGGCGCCTACTCCACGCCGCGACCGCCGAGCTTGAAGAGGAAGAAGGGTTCGAAGAAGGCGGCCCCGGCTCCTCCGCCACCGCTGGCACCCTTGAGCCGGACCGTCGATCCCGCGGTGAATCTCCCCGTCCTCTCGATCGAGAACAACGCGGAGAGCGACGCGGTGGTCCGCCTGGGAGACGGTACCGTGGTCTTCGTCCCCGCCGGTGAGACCCGGGTGGTCACGGTCAGCCCCGGTTCCTCCGAAGTGGAGGCCCGGTTCGAAGACGAGCCGGATCTCCGGAGGACCATCAAGGCGCACCTCACGTACCACTCCCGCTACTCGCTGCAGCTCGACTGAGCCCACGAAGCGGCGGACCCGCGTCCCCGGCAAGATGCCTCGGGGAGAGGCCATAGATCGCCGATCTGATAGAATCCGGCCCGCCCTCGCCGGACGTCTCCTCGGTCCCGAAGCCGATCCCAGAGCACCGCCGCCCATGGAAGAGTTCCAGCCGCAACATCGGGTCACTGCGCACTTCGACGGCGTGGCGGCCGAGTACTTCGACTGGTACCGGCAGCCGACACCCGAGGGGCACTCCTTCCGCATCCGGAGGCAGCGGTGCCTCGATCTCCTCGGGGGCCTCCCGGCCGGCAGCCGCGTGGCCGACGTCGGCTGCGGCCCGGCGACCATGGTGAGAGACCTCCTCGATCGCGGCTACGATGTGATCGGGCTCGATATCGCGCCGAAGATGATCGAGGACGCGCGCCGGAGGTTCGCTTCCGAGCCCAGGGCGCGTTTCGAGGTCTGCCCTGCCGACACCCTGCCGCTGCCCGAGGGGAGCATGGACGCCGTGCTGGCCATGGGCCTCATGGAGTACCTCAACGACGAGGAGAGCGTGCTCCGGGAGATCGCCCGGGTGTTGAGGCCGGGTGGGCTGGCGATCCTCACCTACCCCCACTACTTCAGCCCCATGCGCATCTGGAACCGCTTCACGCTGCTGATGGCGACACCCTTCCTGCGATGGATCCGCCGGCGGGGAAACTCCGGACAGGTCAAGCACCGGGAGTACAGGATCGCCCCCACGGTCGGCGCGGTCCGGCGGGCCGGCTTCGACGTGAAGGACGTCGTGCTCTACAACTTCAAACTGGCCTTCCGGCCGCTCGACGCGCTGACCCCCGGCGCCATCGTCCGCGTCGCCGGTGCGCTCGAGCGGTATTGCCGGACGCCGGTGCTTAGGGCGATCGGCACGGGGTTCATTCTGCTGGCCCGCAGGTCGGAGGCGCCCCGGTAGGACGCCCCGCGTCCAACGACCCTCTGCGCCCTCCCGTACGGGCTTCCCGTCCCGGGACCGGACCCTGGACGGAACCTGCCGGCCGCGGGAGCAACGACCTCAGATCGACAGCACCTTCAATCGAACCATGTCGGCGTCATCCGTGTCGTAAAGCGGGATCCTGGGAAGCAGCGCCGGGCGTCGCCCTCCGATGCGTCCCCGCACCATCGTCGTCGCCGAGTCGTAGTACCGCTCCACCACCGCCGGCGCGCGGTCGCCGATGCTCTCGGGGCTGCCGAAGGGGTAGCAGAAGTGCCGGCAGGCTCGGCCGGTGCGCTGGGTGATCGCATCGCGGCTGGCTTTGAGTTCCTGCTCCAGGCGATCCGGCGGCATCCCCGAGAGCGCGGCGTGCGTCACGCCGTGGCTCTCGAACCGGATCACCTCGCTGCGGCTCAGGCGCGCGACCTCGTCCCAGCCGATCGGAGCCGGAGGACGGATCGCATCCGCGGCAGCGGGATCCTCCTTCAGCACGCACGCCACCAGCTCCTCGATGAGCGGCGCATAGGCCTCCCTTGGCTGCGTGTGCAGGCTCCGCTCGACACTCTTGAGGAAGTCGCGGCGTGACTCATCCCTCGAGAGATCGACGGCGCGCGACGAGAGATGGACCACCTTTCTCGGCAGCCGCGGCTCCACGCCGCGGAACCACTGGAATGGCATCCCGGAGCCATCGTCGAGATACCCCGTGGGAAGGTAGAACGTCACCGGCCACTGCCGCGTCTCGCACGTGCGGGCGATCTCCCGCACCGTATCCCCCACGCCGTCGTCGAACGTGATGGCGAAGAGGCCGGACGTGTCCTTGCCGGCCCTCACCCTCTCGACCAGATCGGAAAGCGGGACCGGCCGGCCGGGGGCGAGCGCCTCGACGTGCACGCAGAACAGGCCGGCGGGCAGATTGTGGAGGGCCAGGATGAACCCCCCGGAGATTCTGCCGCAGGCCCATCGCAGCAGGTGGTGGGCGCCGGTGCCGGACACCGCCTTGGCGGCGAGGGTGCGCAGATGACGTGCCGGCGACAGGGAGCACCTCCCGGGGGCCTGGTGCCTTTCCGACTATCCGTGCCGAGTGCAGGTGCGCGATGGTAGAGGCCACCGCGCGGACGGGCCTCGACCAGCCTCACTCTGACCGAGCCGGGGCGGCGATAGCTTAGCGTCTCGGCGGAGGCTGGAGGAAGGGCCGAGACGTCCTCGCGGGCCCCCGAGGTGTCGTGACCCGCGGAACCAGCCCCTATCGTCCCCCGCAGGGTTGAGACCGGCCCCCCCGTCCCCGGACGAGCTGGCCTCCCGGAAGACGCGGAAGGCGGTCCGGAAGCGGACGAGGGGTGGCAGGGCTACAAAACCCTCCCGCTCCGCAAACTGAAGGCCGCTGGGCGAATCTGAGAGAAACCCCATGGACCCCTTGGCCGGGCCTTCCTTGGAGAGCTTGACGCGGACCGGAAGACGACCGATAATTGTACGCGACGTGCAAGACGTACACGAACGAGGAGCCCTGACCATGACCCGCGTGAACGCAAGCGAGGCCCGGAAGGAATTCGCCGACACCCTCAACCGCGTGGCCTTCGGAGGTGAGCACATCGTCCTCCACCGCCGCGGGAAGGACGTGGCCGCGATGATCTCCATGGAGGCGCTTCGGCTCCTCGAACGGCTCCTTGAGGAGTACGAGGACCGCGAGGACGTGAAGGCGGCCCGGGAGGCCCTCGCTGAGTCGGACGAGCGCATCCCCTACGAGCGGGTCCGCCGCGAGCTTGGCCTCGCGGACTGAGTGGCGTACCGGATAGAACTCACTCCGGCGGCCCGGCTGGATCTCGCCGCCCTCCCAAAGAACGTCCTCAAGCGGGTGGACGCCCGCACCCTCTCCCTGGCTGAAGAGCCGCGCCCGCTAGGAGTGAAGCCGCTTCGGGGACCCGAGAAGTTTCTCCGCCTCCGGGTCGGAGATTACCGGATCGTCTACCGCGTGGAGGAAGACCGCCGGGTGGTCCTCGTGGTCCGGGTGAGACACCGCCGGGAGGTCTACCGCGGCCTTCCCGGACCGTGAGGAGCGGAGGCGGGCCTTGTCAGACCCCCAGCGTGGCGTCCGGGGGGCCAAAATCTCTCTATTCCGCCCTCCCACCTGACAGCGTAATCCTGCCAGCGCAAGGAATCCAATCTGTCTTGGCTTGCCTCTGCGAGGCTGAGCTGACGCCTCTGATCCCATCTCAAGTCCGATGGCGGAGCGCCGCTTGCCCGGGTGGAGCGCCGCTTGCCCGGGTGGAGCGCCGCGCAGCGCAAGAGGTCGCCCACTCAAGGGGCTGACCAGAGAACCTTGCCGTCCTTGTCGAACAGGCCCAGAGACGAGGTCGCCCGGTTCTCAACCGAACCAGTGCGCGTCGTGATCAGGGAAGTTGCCCCGAGCGCCGCACGGGGCCTGAAGCCTGGGTCGTAGAAGGTCATGCTCGGGCTTCCATGACCTGAGGCATACCTTCGCCTCCCACCTGGTCATGTCGGGCGTGGACCTGAACACGGTCCGGGACCTGCTCGGGCACAAGTCTCTGAGCATGATCCTCCGCTACGCTCACCTCTCCCCTGCCCACCGCCGGGACGCGGTCGAGGTTCTGGACCGCTATGTGGACACCACGGTGGACACCAACGCTTTCGACGCAGAATCGGAAACCGCGTAAGTGATTGAGGGGTTTGGTGGACGGCAAGGGATTCGAACCCTCGGCCTCCGCGTTGCGAACGCGGCGCTCTCCCATCTGAGCTAGCCGCCCACCTTCAGGGTTGCCACCGCGGCCCGAGGCAGGACCGCGCGGGGCAACATCTTGTCATCCGGCGCTGCCCGGATCAAGGCGTGGGGGCAGAGAGGCGCCCAGCCCACCGGCGATACCTTGCCGCGGCTGAGCGTGCGCCCCGGAGAGTCGGCATCTGGTAGCATGGCACGCCGGCGTGCCGGGTCACCCCACATGGCGTGATGATTCCTGCTCCAGACCGGTGCAGCCCGCGACTCAGGTGGAGATGCGCACCCCGGCCCTGAAGACGCTCCTGACCGCCGCCGTCTTCGCGGCGTTGCTCGTCTGGATGCTCTCCCGGGCCATACCCTACCCGGCCACCATCGATTCGCTGGTCTGCGCGACCTCGGTGGCCGAGTTCCGCCCCGGCCACCTCGACGGCAAGCCGACATTCGCCTTCCTCGGCCAAATCGTCCGCGCCGTCAACGAGATCCTCGGCGGTGACCGGGCCGACCTCATGCGCCTACTCGGACGGTGGTGCGCCTTGTTCTCCTGGGCGACGCTCATCGCCGTGTTCGTGACCGCACGGGATCTCTACGGCGGGAGCGCGGCCAGGGGGTGGGCCGCGGTGGCGCTGCTTCTCGCCAGCCCCATCTACACCTTCATGGCCGCCATCGTCGAGAAGTACACGGTCAACCTGTTCTTCATGGTCCTGGCGGTCCTCTTCTGGGTGCGGCGCCGGTACCTGCCATGGGGTCTGGCCTGGGGAGCCGCATTGGGGGCCCACGTGACGTCGGTCCTTCTCGGAGCGGCGTGCCTCGTGAGCCTGAGGCGCGATCCGGAGCGGAGCGGCGACGGCACCGCCGCAGCCCGAGGCGCCGTCGCCGCCCTGGTCGTAGCCCTTCCGCTCTACGGATGGGTCCTCTGGCACACGGAGGGCGCCCGTGCCTACCTCGGCCACCTCCATGGGACGGTGTTCGGGGACTACGCTTTCCTCGGCGCGCTGCGCCCGGACCGGATCCTCGCTTCGGCGGCGGCGCAACCGTTCGCAGCGGCGGGCCTGCTGGCGGTGGTCGCGATCGGCTCCGTGCTCCTTGCGCGGCGGCGGCGCGTGGCCGCGTCCGCCGCCGCCCGACTCGGTCGAGCGCGGTTCCATCCTGGCGCGCGACGTGCCGGCCTCGCCCTCGCCGTCATCGCCGGGACGATCGTCGTCATCGCGCATGAAGCGAACCTGATCAAGATCCTGCCGCAGGCCGGGATCGGCCTCGTGTCGGCTGCGCTGGTGACGCTCGTGACCGCCCGCGGTCCACGGTCAGCCGCCGGGGAAACCGGGGCCGCCTCCGACCCCATCCCCGCCGCGGCCGGGGACTCGGGACGCCGACCCGAAGTGGAGACTCTGATCATCCCTTGGCTGGCTGTGAGCGCCGTCTTCTTCACCCTGTGGGATCATTTCTACGGGCAGTTCAGCATCTACCTTTCTCCGGCTCTCGCACTTCTCGCCGCCGGCATCGGGCTGCCCGCGGCCGGAGGTGGCGTGGCGGCTCGCGCCGCCGGAAACGGGCCATCCCGGGGCCGCGCTGTCTGGCCGGCCGTCGTCATCCTCGCCGCCGTCATCGCCGGCACGTGGGAGTCCCGCGGCGCGATCGAGCGCGGGACCTGGAGGATCGTCCGGGAGAACGACGAGACCGCCCGCCGCGCGGCGCCGCTTCTTCCTCCGGGCAGCCTCGTGATCGCGGCGTGGGACGCGACCAACTTCGCGTACCACCGCCCGGAGGCGGAGGTCGTGAGGAACGTCTCCGGATCCCAGGTGGCGCCCGAGGTGTGGAAGGGAAGGCGCCGTCACGCCGACCTGGCGGCGGAGGTGGGGCGGGCGATGCAGGATGGCCGGGAGGTCTTCGTGACGCACCGGTGGATCAACCAGCCGGGCGACGCCCTCATCGAGGGGACGAGGCAGGAGATCCTGAGGCTGTACGAACGGAAGGAGGTGGCCCCGGGTGTCTTCCGATTGTCGCCCCCTGGCTGAGCCACCCGGCGATCCTCGCCGCGGCCAGATCGCAGCCTTCGCGGTCCCAGTGCCCGCCGGCGGTGAACCGGAATCTCTTCTCCAGATAGGCGCGCGTGAGCTCCTCCGTGAGATCCAGATGGGGGATGCGTGACCCCTCGAGCGCCGCCGCGATGTCCACGTTGGGCTTTTTCAAGTCCATCTCGTCTTCCTTGCACTCGAAGGCGCCGCAGAGATCGCCGGACGTAGGCCGCGTGATCTGCACCCACGCGGGCGCGAGGACGGCCCTCAGGCCGATCCCGTTCGCCGAGCAGAAGCGGCCCATCCGCTCGAAGTCCTTCCGCACGAGGGCCAGCCCCCTCGCCACTCGAGGCGGCTCCTGGATCCTGAAGATCTCAAACCACTCCTCGGGCGCTGGACGCCGGCAGAGGCCCGCGCCATAGGCCGCCTCCCTGAGGCGGTAGCGGAGGGTATGCGCCAGGCGGCTCCGGGACAGGATCCCGCCGCCGGCTCCGTCGCGGCGGCCGGCCTCCCCCTCTGCGGCAAGCCCGTCGCCGGCGCCCCCGACGCCGGCGTCTGTCTGACCGGCCCCGCCGGCACCGCCGCGGGCGCGGTCCGCGCGCTCCTCAACGCGGACGCGCTCCTCGATGTCGTTGCCGAGGTAGATGAGCATGACGATCTCGTCGGTGCCGAAGGTCCCCGCCTTCTCCTCGACAAACAGCGAATGCTGGAGGGTGGTCCAGCCCGGCACGCCCGCATTGATCACCTCGACGCGCGCCGCTCCTCCCGCGGCCTCGTTCAGGTGACGCTCGAGTCGGGAGGGGATCGCGTCCTCTTCCTCCAGTCCGTAACCGAACGCATAGGAATCTCCCAGGAAGAGGATCCGACGGTCCCCGCCCCTGTCGCCTTCCGCGCCCCGTCCCCGGGTCCCCGAGGCCGAGATCGAGACGTTCGTTTCCCAGCAGCGATCGCCGAGGGTGCCACGGTAGCCTGGCGTGAGGACGTACTCGTAGCCTGGGACGCGCGTGAGCATGCCCGGCGGATCGGGCCTGACGCCCTGGCACGCCAGCGTGGCGTCGTAGATCCGCACGGCCGCCTCCCCGAGAGCAAGAGAGAGGGCCACGGCGGCGAGAAGGAGGGCGATCCTGCGAGCCGCCTCCCCGGAGATCCATCCCGGAAGGCGGCCCCTCACGCCACCGCCTCAGACTCTCTGGCGGCGCGCGCGCAGCGCCCTGAAGGCGAACCGGAACGGAAAAACCGCGGCACGGGCCAGCATCCCGGCGCGCGTGGCGCGGGTCTGCCGCGCGAGAGCCCCCATGCCCTCCTCGCCGCCGCTCGAGCCGAACGCCGACCGGATGAGGAAGGCCGCACGCGCGGTCCGACCCGAAGGCCTCAAGAGGGCCTTGTGGACGAGCCGCAAGCCGGCGAGGGAGAGCGTGCTGGCCCGTGGCTCGAAGCCGCACAGGGTCGACAGGGCGAGGCGCCGCAGGACGCGCCTCTCGAGCGTCGGCGTCCCCGCCGCACGCAGCGGCCGCAGCGACGGCGCCGCCCGGTCGAGGAACTCCTCCCCGTAGGCACGCGCGAGGATGAACAGCGAGTCCTCGATGAAGGGGATCGCCCCCGTGCGCCTGGCCAGGTCGGTCAGCGCGCCCGTGTCGATGTGCTTCCCCTCGGCCTGCAGCAGACCCGCGGCGTCGGCGGCCTGACCGAGCTTGCCGACCGAGGCGTTGCCGTGGAGATCCACCAGGAGATGGAAGAGCAGGTGCGTGGTGGAGGGGCGGCGGGCGCGCAACGAAGGATGAGGCCGGCTCCCCGCGATCATCTCGGGGATGACGGGCGCCGACGGACCCGTGGGGATCCAGATGCCCGTGTGCGGTTCGATCTTCACGGCCTCGGAGGGGCTCACCAGCGGGGCCAGGTGATGGTGATGCTCGCGGTACCAGGCGCGGGACCAGATCCCCTCGAATGACGTGTAGCCCATCGAGACGAGGAGGCGCTCGGCCTCATCGACCTCCGAGGCGGGGAAGAGGATGTCGAGGTCGCCGATCATGCGGTCGCCTTCGCCCCGGTAGAGGTCGCCCTGGAGGGCCGTTTCCTTCAGCAGGACGGGCGAGAGGCCGCGGGCGGCGAACGCTTCGAGGAGGCGCGCCAGCAGGGACAGGAGGCGCCGGTTCCGGGCGCGTATCCCCTCGGCCGCCTCACGAAGCACCCGAAGAGGCCCTTCGGGGAACCGCTCGCGCAGGCCGCACCGCTCGAGTGCCGTTACGACCGCCGGGACCAGGTTCGATCGGCCGGCCGCTCTGACGAAAGCAGCCCAGCACGTCACGCGAGACGCCTCCTCCACGGCCCCCGCCGCCGCCTCCGATCCCTCGGAGGGGCGCAGGGAAAGGAGTGCGAGGAGGCGCCCTTCGGGTGTGTCGAGCGAGACGCGCGGGTGGGGGCCTTCGTCCACGCGCCCGAGGGCTTCGGCAATGGCGCGCGGCCTCGCCGCCCCGGACGGGCCGGCTTCGGCCAGCTGCGCCAGCGCCGTCTCGAAACATCCGTAGAGGGCGTTGAGGGCGAGGTAGGAACCGTTGGCGGCCGGGGGGAGCTCATCGAGCCGGCGGCGCAGGGACTCGGAGTCGAGCCCGTGATTGAGCCAGAACTCCCAGAGCAGGCGGTCCTCCGCGATCACGTCGCTCACCGGCCGGCTCATCGGCGCGCACCCCCCCGGGATCTCCGCGCGGACCGCTGGGCTCAGATGCCGAGTCTCAGCCGCCAGACGATCCAGAGCGCCTCGAGGATGATCCGCGTGTTCATCTTCGACTGGCCCACGTGACGGTCGTTGAAGGTGATCGGGATCTCGGCGAGGCGGAAGCCTTTCTTGTAGGCTCTGTACTTCATTTCAATCTGAAAAGAGTACCCGTTGGAGTGTATCCGATCGAGATCGATCGCCTCCAGGACGGCGCGGCGGTAGCACTTGAACCCCGCGGTGGCGTCGCTCACCATCGAGCCGGGCATCCCGGTGACGAAGTTCACGTAGATCGTGGCAAGCTTGCTGAGCAGGAGACGCCTGAACGACCAGTTGATGACGCGCACGCCGTTGCGGTAACGGCTGCCGATCACGATGTCAGCCTCGCGCACCTTGGCCAGGAAGTCGGGGAGCGCATTCGGGTCGTGGGAGAAATCGGCGTCCATCTCGAGCACGACGTCCATGCCGGCTGAGAGAGCGTACTTGAATCCCTCCACGTAGGCCGACCCGAGCCCCTGCTTTCCACCGCGGTGCAGCACGTGCACTCCGTTATCCTCGCCGGCGATCCGATCGGCGAGAACGCCCGTACCGTCCGGGCTGGCGTCGTCCACGATGGCCACCTGGATGTCGTAGGGAAGGGATCGCACCGCGCGGATGATTCCCTCGATGTTGTCCGCCTCGTTGTAGGTGGGGATGACCACCATCGCCTTCAGCGGGCCCTGCAAATCCGGCTCCGGCCTCCTCTCAGGCACGGCCGCCCCCGCCGCCCGCATCCAGAGCCTCCGGACGGACGTCCGGCGCCGCGGCCGAGTCGCGCCACAGCGCCAGCGCCAGCGCCCCGTAGAGCGCGGCGCTGCCGTTCACGACGATCAGGAAACCCACCGAGAAGGTGAGCACCTCGCCGAGGGCGATGCCCGTGGGACCGAGGTAGAAGGCCAGGGTGGCCTCGCGCAGCCCGATCCCCGAGACGCTCAGAGGCAGCAGGGAGGCGATGCTCGCCGCCGAGAGCGCCGCGGAGAGACGCACGAACGAAACGCCGAGCCCCAGGCTGACGGCCACCAGGTACCCCTGAATAAACGTCACGACCGTGGCGGCCACCGTCGCGAGCACGGCGAGGAGCGCCCGCCGGCGCCCCGACGGACGGGTCATCTGCTCGAGGCCCGCCAGAGCGTCACCCAGCTCCTGGCTCGCCCGGGAGAGCCCGACCTTCCCGAGCGCCTCGCTGGCCCGTTCGGGGCCGGCGGAGGTGATCCAGCGGTAGAGGATCCAGGCGATGACGCCCGCGAGCGCGACCAGGCACCAGGTCACCGTCCCCGCCACCGGGCCCAGCAGCAGGGCCGCCCCCGCCGCGGCGGCCAGCGTGAGCGCGAACGCGTCCAGCAGGCGATCGGCGATCACCGAGGAAGCGGCGCGGCCCAAGGAGACGCCTCTGTGGCGGCTCACGGAGACCGCCTTCATGAAATCGCCCAAACGCCCCGGCGTCCAGGCGGCGAGCGCCGACGCGAGCGTGTAGGCCCGGGCCGCCTGCGCGTATCCGTAGTCGATGGCCTGCACTTTCATGATCTCGCGCCAGCGCCAGGCCTTCACGACGATCAGCACCAGGTTCAAGCCCGCCGCCGAGAGCAGCGGAAGGAGGCGGGTGCGCCCGAGGAGCTGCCGCACCTGGCCCAGGTCGCTCACCCACCACAGGGCGAGGAAGAGGGCGGGACCGACCCACCGCAGGGCCCAGCTCCGCCGCCCGCGCGTGAGCGCCGCACTCCCGGACATCAGTTCGCGCTGAGGCGCAGCTTCAGGATCATTCCCAGGATCATGAACCCGTTGCGGATGCGTTTGAAGTTCGTGCGGCCCGCGGCGCGGCGATCGCGCGTCACCGGGACCTCGACGATCTTGAATCCGTGCTTGATGGCCTTGATGAGCATCTCCGTCTCGATCTCGTACTCCTTCGCCTCGAGTGTGATGCCCCGCAGCTTATCCAGCCGGAAACAGCGGAAGCCCGCCTGGGAATCCGTAATCATCCCGCCGAAGAGCATGTTGATCAACCCGCTCATGAAGCGGTTGCCGAAGTAGTTGGGCGTGCTGATCGCCCCTTCCCTCAGCGTCCCGATGAACTTCGACCCGTTGACCAGGTCCGCACCCTTCTCCATCTCGGCCAGCAGCAGCGGGATCTCGGCCGGGTCGTCCTGGCCGTCCCCATCGATGAAGAGCACCACCTCGCCGGAGGCCGCCGCGAGTCCCCGCTGGATCGCCCGCCCCTTCCCCTGGTTCGGCTCCTGCCGGATGACGCGGGCGCCCGCGGCGCGCGCGGCCCCGGAAGTGTCGTCCGCGGAGCCGTCATCGACGACCAGGACATCGTCGCCCGGCTTCAACACGGCCTTCACCCCCTGCACGATCCGGCCGATGTTCGGACCTTCGTTGTAGGCGGCTATGACGGCGCAGACCTTCATGGTCGGAGACTCCGGACGCCGGACAGAAACTCTAAACGAGCCACTCCGGCTGGGCGCCGCGCAGATGCCACTCCATGGCCTGCGCGGCGAAGATGGACGTGATGGAGTTCACGTCGCGGCTGCCATCGCTGTAGTAGATCCCCGCTTCCGGCGAGCGCAGGGCCGCCAGAAAGCCGAGCCCGCGCTCGATGGAGGGCCGGTAGACCTCCCGGTCCACCGCGAGCCAGAGGCGCACGCTCTGCGCCGTGGCGTCGCCGACCTTGGCCCGCTCGCGGGCGGGATCTTCGCACCAGTTGAACAGGCTGCCGTCCTCGTTCTGCCAGTCGCGCAGGCGGTCGGCCCCCGCGCGCAGCATGGCGGTGGTGTCGCGGTAGCCGCGCGCCCGGAGGTACAGAAGACCCTCCAGAGCGTAGCAGTGGGCGTGGCAGTAGACGGCGGTGTCACCGCGGCCGATGCGGAAGGTCCCGTCCGTCAGGCAGCCGTCCACCACCTCGTCGGCGATGCCGCGGGCCAGCGCGCGGTAGCGATCCTCGCCCGTCTCGGTCGCGAGTGAGTCGAGGGCGATGACGGTCTTGAGCATCTGGGCCCCGAAGATCGTGGACCAGTGACGCTCGGTCTTCGGGACGCGTCCCTCACCGTCCACCAGAGGGAGCCGGTTCTCGGCCATACGGACGATGAACCCCGCCATGGAGGCGAGCTTCCCGCCGTCCACGCGGCCTCCGAGGAGCCGCTTGTACGCGGTGAGCCCCGCCACCGCCATGCAGGTGTCGAAGAGGTAGAGCTTCCCCTCCATCCCCAGGCCGCCGGAGGGAGGGGTGAGGTTCTGGAGCCCTGCGGCCACCGCATGGGCGTGTCCCGCCAGATGTGAATCCTGGCGCACGGCGGCGAGGTACGACATGAGCCTGAGATAAAGCCCCATCGACTCGGGATAGACGAACCCCGGGTGCGCCGGGTTGACCCAGGAGTAGATGCTGCCGTGGCCGTTCGCGACGAGCGGCGAGGCGAGGAAACGGATGATGCCGGTTTGAACCTCTTCCAGGGACGAAAAATCCCTCACGGGGCGGATCTCCTTCCGGGGGGGGGCCAGGACTCAAGGCACGGAGTATACGGCCACGACGCTGTATTTCAAGGGGATATCCACCGTGCCGCACCGAGTCCCCACCCCCGGCGCGGTGACTCTCACCCGCGTCGGCCTTTTCGGCCCCCCCTCCCCCAGTCCCCGCAGGGCGCCGCCCGGACGGAGGCGGCGGGAGGCCGGGGCCGTCAGGTCGGCGGGGCGCCTCGCGGTGCCTTGCTGATCATGTCGGCCAGCAGGCCCACCGCCAGGAGCTGCACCCCCGCGAAGAGCAGGATCAAGGTTTTCTCCGTGAGGTCACTCCGGACGAGGACGTCCCACGCCAGGGAGACGCCGAAGCCGGCGAGCACGAGCAGACTGGGGGGGACGAAGATCTTCAGAGGATTGAAGTACAGGATCGTCCTCAGGATCAGCAGGAGGAAGTTCAAGGTGTCGTGCAGCGGCCGAATCTTCGACTTCCCGGTGCGCTTCGAGTAGTCGATGGGCACGTAGGCGACGCGCCCGTCGTTGCACAACAGCGCCAGCGTGATGCTCGTCGTGAAGGAAAAGCCAGACGGCAAGATCGGGAAGAAGTGCAGCGCGCGGTCGCGACGGAAGACGCGCAGGCCCGAGTTCAGATCGGGGATGTCCGTCTCGGCCAGGTAGATGGCGAGGCGCTGCAGGATCCACTTCGCGGGCCTCCGGATGAGAGGGATGTTCACCCGGACCCCCGTACGCGCCCCCACGACCATGTCGTGCTCCCGCGCCGCGTCGAGGAGCTTCGGGACGGCGTCGCTGGGATAGGTCCCGTCGGCGTCGGTGATCAGCACGTACTCGGCCTTCGACCTGAGGATGCCGCTCTTGAGCGCCGCTCCGTAGCCTCGGTTGGCCCGGTGCGTCACCACGGTGACGCCGCGCGATCGGGCCACCTCCGCGGTGCGGTCGGTGGACCCATCGTCCACCACGATGATCTCGTAGGGCCGGCCGGAGCGTGAGAGGGCGCCCTTCAGGCCGTCGAGCACCTCCCCGATGCCCGACTCTTCGTTGAACGCGGGAATCACGGCCGTGACCGCGGAGGCCGCTTCCCCCGCCGGGGCGTCCCTGACGGCCGGCTCGACCTCCACGCCGCTGCGCACCGCTCTCCCCTCCCCGCCCCTCAGGCGGCGAGACGCCGCCCGCGCCTGCGGACGAAACCGGCCAGAAGATAGAGAATCGGCACCCCCACGGCAACCACCGTAGCGGCCGCCTGCACCCTGTGATGCGACACGCCCGTGCCCATCATCCTGATCGCGTACACCCAGTACACCTCCAGCGCGAGGAGCGTGGCGGAGAAGAGTACCGCGGCCCTCCGGATGAGGGCGGGCCGCGAGAGCGCGGCGAGCGTCACGATCCACACGCCGTAGGAAACGCGCAGGAGGGCCGTGGCCCCCAGCAGGTACGCCATGAGGACGTAGAGGCCGAACCTCGGGATCTCCTCATCCGAGCGAACCCTTACGAGCAAGATCACGCCCCACAGCGCCAGCAGCAGCGTGAGCGCCGCGCTGATGGAGCGCATGAGATCCGCGGCGGCCTCGGAGGCGGCTCCCGGCGCTCCCGCGCCCATCAGCTTGTCCACGATCAGGCTCACCACCATCAGGGCGCCGCCCTGGTAATTCCCCATCTGGTAGGGCCGGAGGAAGTGGAGGAGATCCATCCCCGCCGCGTACGGCAGGTACCCGATCACGAGCACCGCCGCCGCGATGAGCGCCAGCAGCGCGGCCCTAGCGAGGCCCCGCCCGCCTCCGGAGGAGCGGGCGCGAACCACCAGGGCGAAGAGGAGGATCGGCGCCGTGACGTACTTCACCAGGACCGAGACGGCCAGGCAGATCACGCCGAGCGCCTCGTCGTAGAAGCCGGAAACCGCTCCCCGGCGCTCCAGGAAGAGCAGTCCCAGGAGGACCCACATCATCAGGAATGCGTCGTTGTGGGCCTCGCCGGCGGTCTGGAGGACGACCAGCGGGTTCCACAGGTACAGGTACTCGCCCACGAGGGCGGGGCGCCCGCGGTCGCGGAGCAGCGCGCCCAGAAGGGCCCCATTCAGGAGGTGCACCGTCGCGAAGAAGATCTTGTAGACCAACAGGGACCCGGTCACGGTCCCGGGGGAGACGATCGCCAGCAGCGCGCAGGCGCTGACCCAGCCAGGGCCGTACAGCGTGGTGAATTGCGGCCACCCCATCGCCTTCAGGAACTCGTCGGCCGGGAACGCGTCTGCGGGCGTCTGGAAGGGGTTGGCCCGGTGCACGGCGAGGATCCTCCCGTGCACCATGTAGTCGAAGACGTCCTTCGAAAGGAGGTGCGGCACGAACATGAGGAGCAGCGACGCCGCCGCCGCGAAGGCGTACACCGCCCGCCTTCCCTCCCGGGAGCCTTCTCCGAGGGAGCGCACGCGACGGAGCCCGAGGACGTAGAGGGCTATCAGCCCCGCCAGGGCGACGGCGTAGAAGAAGGCCAGACCCGCAGGCGACTCGATGCGCCACGAGCGCAGGGGTTCGAAGGTCGTGATCGGCACGGTGTGCGCCGCCGAGACCGCGACGCAGAAGAAAAGGAGGTAGAGAGCCAGTGACCCACCCCCGATGAGCAGGAGTGTCCTGTGAGGTCTCACTGGATGTACCCCAGGGCGCGCAGACGGCGCTCGAGCTCCTCGTCCATCGGCGTGGCGGTGGAGCCGCCGGCCCGGGGGCGCCGCGACCACGCCTCCACGCGCAGGCGCAGCGCTTCGCCCTCCGCGGGGCTCTCCTCCATGACGTCGCGCCGCTCAGCGGGATCGCCGCCCAGGTCGTAGAGTTCCCATCTCCACGGCCCCTGTCCGCCGGCGTGGAAGGAGGTGCCGATGATCTTCAGGCTTCCCCGCCGCAGGCTCCGGAACGCGTGCCACGGGCTGCGGATCCCGATGTAGACCTCCTCCATGAAGACGTCGCGAGGCACGAGCGCCTCACCACGCGAAAGGGCGCCCCACAACGACGCCCCCTCCACCGGCGAGGGGAACGCGAGCCCCGCGGCCTCGAGGATGGTGGGCGCCAGGTCGATCTGGCGCACGGGCCCCTGGATCACCCGCTTCGAGGCGACGTCCCTCCCCGTGACGATGAGCGGGATCCTCACCAGCTCCTCGTACAGCGTGTGCTCGTGGCCGAGACCACCATGCTCGTTGAACTCCTCCCCGTGGTCGGAGGTGAAGACGACGAGGGTGCGATCGGACAGTCCCCGCGACTCGAGTGCACGGAGCAGGCGGCCGATCTGGTGGTCCATGTAGGTGATGGCTCCGTCGTACTGCGCGAGGAGGCGATCCAGGTCGGTCTCCGTGGCGCCCATCGTCCCCTGCGTGATCGCCGGCAGCGTCCCGAAGCGCATGCGCAGAGGCGCGGCGCCCGGAGCGGTGTACATCGTGTCGTAGGGGGCGGGAGGCGCGTACGGATCGTGAGGGTCCATGAAGTGGAGGTAGAGGAAGAACGGCGCGCCGCGGCGGCCGTCGAGCCAGGACGCCGCGAGACGGACCACTTCCTCCCCTGCGGGAAAGGTCTCCGCGGGAGACCACAACCTCAGCCCCGTGAGGGTCGCGTGGATCGGTGCGCCGCGGTGGTGATCGAGCCGCCCCGGCGCGATCTCCTCGTCCCAGAGATCGAACCCCTCGCCGAAGCCGAACTTCTCCGAGAGGACCGGGTTCGCGACGAAGCCGGCCGTGTCGTACCCCGCCTCGCCGAAGATCGACGCGAGGCTCACCGCATCCTCGCGCAGATGATCGCGGTAGGTCAGGAGGCCGTGACTGCTCGCGGACAGCCCCGTGAGGATGGAGGCGGTCGCCGGGCCCGTCCACGAGGCCGCCGCGTAGGCCTTCTCCACACGGGCGCCCCGGTCCGCGAGGGCGTCCAGATTCGGAGTGCGGACCCGGGCGGCCCCGTAGCAGCCGACGTGATCGGCCCTCAGCGCGTCCGCGACGATGAGCAGGACATTGGGCCGGTCGGCGCCCACCGCCCCGACGGCGGCGGCCTGCGCGCCCGCGGCGGCGAGGGCCCCCGCGAGAGCCGCGAGGAGCGGGAGCAGGACGACCGCCCAGAACAGGAGGGCCGCACCGTGCGAGGCTCCCCCCGGGCCGGATCGCCGCCTCGCCCGCGAGAACAGCGTCCCGATGCGCCCCGACCCCGCGCTGAGGCCGAAGCCGCCCAGGAGCCCGAAGGCGAGCATGACGGCACCGGCCAGGACACCCGTCACGCTCCCCGCCGGAGCGTCGAGCCGGTCCCGTGCCGCCATCCATCCCAGGAGCGAGATCGGCAGCGCCGTGAGGATCCCGAAGCTCAGGCGCAGGCGCAGCGCCGCCGCCGGTGAGCGCCGCGCGGCGACGGCGGCCCGGTGGGCGGCCGCGAAGCACGCGATGACGGCGGCCGCGGCGACGCAGGCATCCAGCAAAGAGCCCGCGTTCCTGAGGAAGAAGCGCGGATTCCGCGGCGCCAGGAGGCCCACCGCCAACCAGGTCGCGGCGCACGCGGCGGCGGCGCCCGCGTGAGCCGCCACGAGCCGCACCGGGTCGGCCGAGATCTTCCGGGCTGCGCTCCGGATGACGGCGGCGAAAGCGCCCAGCGGGAGGAAGACGAGGGGGGCATACGCCGCGAAAGAGACCAGGAAGAGATCGATCCCCCGCGAAGGATCGTCCCTGTAGCCGCGGGAGGCGAGGGCCGCCTGAAGGGCGTTCCAGATCGCGAGGAAGAGCGTGACGGCGACCGAGAAGCCCGCCGCCAGGCCCAGGTGCGTGATCACGCCGGATGGCTTCCCGCTGCTTCGTGTCCCCAAGGCCGCCACGTGCCTCCCCTACTGGATGTAGCCGAGCGCCCGCAGGCGCCTTTCGGTTTCGGGATCGAGCTCGCGTTCGGCCTGCGCAGGCGCTCCGGCCCCAGCCATCCACTCCCGAAGCCTCGTCTCCAGACGCGCCAGCTCGTCCCGATCCGGAACGTCGCCGTCCCTCTCGCCGGGATCGGCCGCAAGGTGGAATCTCTCGCGCCGCCACGCGCCGATCCCGAAGACATTGGGCTCGTACAGGATCACCTTCAACGCCCCCGATCGCGCCGCCCGGATCCGGTGCGAGGAGGCCCGGTAGCCCACGTAGTCTTCCGCGGTGAAGACGACCTCTTCCCCGCCCGCGGCCGCCTCCTCCCCGCGCATCAGCGGCACGAGGCTGCGGCCCCGGAAAGCCGGTTCGGGAGGCAGCCCGGCGAGATCGAGGATCGTCGGCGCGACGTCGGTGAGGGCGACCGGCTCGCGCACGACGACACCGCGGCCGACCACACCGGGACGGGCGATGAGGAGCGGCACGTGGACCAGCTCCTGGTAGAGCGTGTGCTCGTGGCCGAGAGCGCCGTGATCCATGAACTCCTCTCCGTGGTCCGAGGTGAAAACGACGATCACCTCCCCCTGGTGGATGCGCTCGCGGAGAGCGTCGAAGAGGCGGCCCACCTCTCGGTCCATGCCGGCCACCTCCGCGTCGTATAGGGCCCTCGCGTGCCGCAGATCCTCCTCATCCACGCTCTGCTCGCCGCGCAGGATGGCGTAAAGCGTCCCGGGCTTGAAGGAAAGCGACCCGGCGTAGCCCGGATCGAAGGCTTTGGCGAGATCGTCGGGCGGCGTGTAAGGGTCGTGCGGATCCATCAGGTGCAGATACAGGAAGCGGGGGGCTCGCGCCTTCCGCGAGAGAACGGCCAGGGCCCGCCCGACCATGTCGGAGGCGCCCGGAGACAACACTTCGGATCGCGAGCGCCCCAGGGCCTTCAGCAGCCGCGCCGCCAGGAGGTGCCGGTGCCTCGCCATCGGACGCCGATCGGGCTCCTGATCCCAGTCCTGGAATCCTCGGTCGAAGCCGTAGCTCCGCGAGACGAGCAGGTTGGCGACGATCCCCGCCGTGTAGTACCCCCTGGCTGAGAGCGCCTCAGCCAGCGTCCGGACCTCGGGGCGAATGCGCCCCCGGTACCCGACCATCCCATGCTCGTGCGGGTGTACCCCCGTGAGGAGGCTCGCCGTGGAGGGGTTGGTCCACGAGGCCTGCGCCGTGGCGTCGGCGAAGCGGACGCCGCCCGCCGCGAGAGCGTCCAGGGCGGGCGTCCGCCGAGTCGATCCTCCGTAGCACGACAGCGCGTCGGCGCGCAGCGTGTCGGCGACGATCAGCAGGATGTCCGGGAGGTCCGGCCGCGCCGGCGTCGTGCCGCGGGCGAGACCCGGCAGCCCTGCCGCCGCGAGGACGGGCATCGCGGCGATCGCGGCGGGCAGTGCGGGCGCCACCGCCAGCGCGGTCAGCCAAAGAGCCCCCTTCCCCGCACAGGCACTCGCGAGGCGGTACGCTCCCCAGCCCGCCGCCAGCACGCCCGGCGCCGTGAACAGGGCATCCGCCATCCACGAGGCACTCAGCACCTCGGCGCCTCCCCGGCGGTCGCCCATGACGGCAAGGGCGGTCGCGGCCACGAAGGCCGCCGAGGCGGCGCCCACGTAGAGGGGCAGGCCCGTCCACGAGCTGCCGGTATCCAGGGAACGCCGGCGCAGGATCCATGCCGCGGATCCCACGAGGAGGATGAGGACGATCGCCGCGGGCCCGTAGATCAGAAGACCTGTGCGCGCGGCCTCGGCGAGGTAGGCCCAGCCGCCCCGAGCCGGGATCGAATCCAGCGGCACGCGGGCGACGTCGTAGGAGATCAGGACCAGCGTGATCCAGAGGGCCACGCCGAGCCCGCGACGGATCTCGATCACTCGCTCCTCGAAAGGGCCGCCATTCTAGACCGGCTCGACAGCGGGCGGTAACCCCGCCCCGGGCGCCTTTCCGGGAGCCGGGCTTGCGGGAACGGTCTCCCCCGGGGCGTGCGCGATCCGGTAGATGATGATCCCGTCGGCGCCTCGATCGAATACGGGCGCGAGACCCTCCGGCACCTCCACCGGCCGCACCGCGCGGCCTTCGGCGATCCAGTGGCGCGTCAGTTCCGGCCGGAAGCGGATCACCTCCGGCGTGACGGCCAGGTAGCCGGCGCGGTACCGCTCCGCCACCGCCAGCGCCGTGGCGAGATCGCCGTAGGGTGTCCAGACGACTCCTCTCTCGAAGAGGTAGGCGTACTGGTGCAGGCTGCCTCCCTCCATGATGACGTCGTCGGGACGGGTGTTCGCGGCGATCCACGCGGCCGCCTCCAGGTTCGCGTCGCGCCGATCCCCGCCTCCCGGGGACACGCTCATGAGATAAACGGGCGCTCCGGCTATCCCCGCCCATCCCAGTAGCGCGGCCGCCGCGCCGGCCCCGAGGGCGCGGCGCAGCGGCGGCTTCGCTCCCGCCGCCGCGCGCGCCGCGAGGTCCCAGGCTCTCAGGCCGACGGCCGCCCCGGCCATATAGAGCAGCGGTCTCAAGGGGAGCACGTAGCGCGGCAGCGCGGCGCTCCACGGCGCGACGCCGAGGAACAAGACGGCGGAGAGGAAGATCGGCGGAAGCGTCACGGCGGCCCCCGGGCGCAGGGCCGGGATGAACGGGGCCAGGAAGGCGAGAATCGAGAGGGCGCGGAGGGGCCACGGGTCCGCGGTCAGCACCGCGTCCGCGACCCGGTGGAGGCGCCTGAAAGCGTGAACCGTCACGCCCCGCGCCCCGTGCTCATCCAAGTAACGTCGCATCGAGGGCTCCGGCTCGCCGTACGTGTACAGCGAGCGGGCGTGCTCCGCCCACGCGACGTTGCGCATCCGCGAGTAGGTCGCTGAGCCGAAGACGGAAGCGTTGCGGGCGAACCACGGCAGGCACAGCACGAAGGCGGCGCCCGCGAGCACGAGCGCGAGGAACACCCTGCGGGGACGACGCTCTCCCGAGGCGAGCGGGCCGGCCACGAGCAGCGCCGCCACCGATGCCGCCGCCGCCGCGCCGTTCTGGCGCATCAGGTACAGCAGGGCGCACGCGGCGCCCAGCCCCGCGGCGCGAGCCGGAGACACGGGCCTCGCGGGCGGGAACGCCAGCGAGGAGGCGGCGAGAAGCGACGCCAGCACGAGGAACGTGAAGGGCGCTTCCGTCATGGCCCAGCCGCTCGCGATCGCCTGGTTGGGCTGCAGCGCGACGGCGGCGGCGGCCGCGACGCCCGCGGAGGTTCCGAAGATCCGGCGCCCCAGCAGGAACGTCAGGACGACGCAGGCGGAGCCGGTCAGGACGGATACCACCCTCGCTGCCTCGAACGACACTCCCGTCAGAGCGAAGAGAGCGGCCAGCAGGTACGGATAGAGGGGGGAGGAAAAGTCCTCGGGGCGGGGCGGCCGGGGCGGATCGCCGAAGAAAAGCGACACGGTGCTCGTCTGGAACCCGTGGCCCCTCAGGATGTGGACCGCGTTGTCGAGATAACGCCCCTCGTCGAGGTCGGGACGCACGTGCCACAGCGCCGCCCCGGCGCGGAGAAGCATCCCCGCCAGGACGATCCCAAGGAGGAGGAATGTCACGGCCCGGCGCGTGGCGCCGCTGTCCCCGCCGGCCCACGCCGTCAAGGCCCGGGACCCAGCGCGTCGCGCACCCGCCGCGCGCAGACGGCGGCCGCGGCGAGGAGGATCCCCCCCGCGCCGAAAAGGGCCGCCTGTTCGTTGCGCGTGGCCCGCGGCCGGAAGAAGAAGTAGTCGGGCTCCTGCCCCGCCTCCGCGTAGGAGGCCAGGGAGATCGTCTTTTCCTGGAAAACACCGTCGCACCAGGCGCGGTAGAGGAAGTCGGGCGCCTCACGCCCCAGCGAGCGCAGCAGGTTTGCGCGCACGATGTGCGCGTGGAATCGGATCGGAGAGAGGCCGGGGATGAAGTTCCAATCGTCGTGGACTCTCTCCAATCCGCGCAGCGCCTGGAGGTAGTACACGAAGTTCACGCTCAGCCCGAGGGCGTTCACGGCCAGCGCCGCCAGCAGGAGCGCGGCGAGGGCGTGCCGGAGCCTCAGACGGCCGGCGACCCTGGCCGACAGCCGGAGAGGATCCTCGAACCACTCGGCCAGCGGCAGGATGAGGTACGGCAGGACGACGACCACGTACCGCGGCCCCCACGCCCAGTCCCCGTGCCACCACCACAGGGGAGCGAACATGAGGATCGTGGCCCCGGCGAGAGCCGCCGACAGGAGACTCATCCGGGGGTGCCGGAAATGAAACTCCCTCCACGCGAAGGGGACGGCCAGGAGGAGCGGCGAGAACCAGAGCAGGCCCTTGCCGGGGCTCAGGAGCAGGCCGAAGAGCCCCGCCGGCAGAGAGCTCCAGCCTGCGAAGATCTCCCCCTGGTTCGCGTATCCGGTCTGCAGCCACGCGCCGAACCGCGAGTGATTGACGTACAGGTTCGCGAGACCGAAGAGGAGGCCCGGAGCCAGGAACCAGGCGAAGCGCGAGAAGAGCCATGGGAGGCGCCTCCGCGGGCGCCGCGCCGAGGTGTAGAGCCAGATCAGCAGGATCGGCGTGTAGATCACCATCGGGTACTTGGTGAAGAAGCCATAGCCGTTGAAGGCTCCGGCCAGGGCGAGCGCGCCGGGGCGCCCCTCCTCTCCCGCGCGCACGAGAAAGTGCACCGCGCCCAGCAGGCAGAGCGCCGCGAGCGGCTCGGCGAAGTCGTGCTTGCTGTAAACCCATGCCATGGTCCCCAATCCGTACAGGAGCGCCGTCGCCGCCGCGGCGCGCCTGCGGTAACCTAGGGCCGTCGCCACGGAGAAGAGTAGGGCGCCCGTGACCGCCGTCACGAAGGCGTTGGCCGAGACGACCGCCGCCTGGACCAGGCCCATCCGCGCCCGATCCGAAAGCGGCAGCGCCGACGCGACCGCATGCCCCGCGGCCACGAACGGCGCTTCCACGAGGCTCAGGCCCAGCGCGTAGGGGGAGTAGCGCCGCCCACCCCGTCCCGGGTACCCCCAGATCCGGCCGTCAACACCCGGCGTCACCGCCAGGTCCCCGCGCAGCACGAGGCTCTCGGCCGTCCGGTACATCTCGATCCCATCGCCCGTGTACATGTGCCCGCCGCTCGTGACGAGGTAGACGCACGACAGGAACAGGAAGATCCAGGTTCCCTCCGCGCGTGGCCCCCTCACGCCCGGGCCTCCCCGCCCCGATCCCGGAGCGCGTGGAGCGCCAGTCCCCACAGGATCAGTGCCCCCGCGAGCGCGGCCGAGTTGAAAAGGCGCGGAAAGCCGTCGAGGAGGAGGTCGGGGTGCGGCTTGCGGGCGATGAGCAGGTAGGCGGCGCCGGCGGCCGCGGCGCGCCCCAGCGGCGCCGCCGGCAGCCTCCCCAGGTGCCCCACCAGCGCGTAGAGGGGCACCAGGGCCGTAAGGTAGTGATGCGTCCAGGAGATCGGCGAGGCCGCGAGGCCGAGCAGGAGGACCACGCCGAACTGGATCTCGTCGCGGAGCGGCGTCCCCGGGCGCCCCCCCCTCAGGAACGGCGCGCTCATGGCCGCCAGCAGCCCCACCGCAATGAGCGCGAGAGCGCGCGCCGCCGGCGAATTCACCAAGGTGACCTGGGTGACGTCGGCGTCCGTGAGGAGCCTGTTGAAGAGCGCCCCCAGCGACTGGTTCAGGAAGTAGCACGTCCCTCCCGAGAGGAGCGGGAGCACGTCGAGGTAGAACGTGCGGTGCGGGCCCCAGCCCAGCATCAAGATGGAGGCGGCCTGCGCCGCCACGAAGACCGCCGCCGACACGAGGGCCACCCGGCGCTTGCCGCGCCACCAGAAGAAGACGCTCAGCAGGGCCGGGGTCAGCTTGATGGCGACGGCGAGACCGAGGAGGATCCCCGCAGAGGTGTCGGAACCACGCTTCCAGGCCAGAAGCGTCCCCGTGAGCAGGACGAGCACGATGAGGCTCGTCTGGCCGACCGCCATCGCCCAGATCAGCGGCAGGAACTCGAAGAGGCACGTGGCGGCGACGAAGGCGGCCTCGGGTGGGGTCATCTCGGCGCCGCGCGTTCTTACCCACAGCGCCGCGAACGCGCCCAGCAGGACGACGTCGAGCCCCAGCCACAAGTTCAGTGCGGACGCGAAGGGAAGCAGGCTGAGCGGCGCGCACAGCAGCGCGAAGAACGGCGGATAGATGTAGTAGTGCTGGGTGGGAACGCCCGCCGCCGACCCGAGGGCGGCCCAGGGCCCCGCGGTGGCCTCTCCCAGGATCGAGTCCCCAGTGCCCACCGCATACAGGTCGCGCGCCCGGCCCTCCCTCACCAGCGTGCCGGCCGCGTAGTACGAAGAGAAGTCGCTGCCTCTTATGGGGCTCGCGTAGATGTCCCAGAAGAGGCGCATCGAACAGAAGTGCGCTGCCGCGTATGCGGCGACGATCCAGAAGGCCAGGTCCTGCCGCTTCACGCCGGTGCCCCACCCGGAACCGACCCGCCGGCGCCCCGTTCACCGGTTCGCCGCAGGTGGAGGATCTCGGCGGCCAGGATCCCCCACAGCAGGATCTGGCCGAGCAGGTGATAGGAGGCCAGCGGCGTGAGGATCGGCGTCCGGAAGAAGCCGAAGGGCTTGAAGTAGATCCCGATCAGGACGAAGGCCATGCCGAGAAGAACCGCGCGGCCGAGGGTCGCCCGCCCCGCGGCGCCGAGGTGCCGGAGCAGGAAAAAGACGGCGGGCAGGCTCAGGACCGCGTGGTGGATCCAGGAGATCGGCGAGACGAAGAGCGTCGTCACCAGGGCCAGCGCGTACTCGAGCCGCAAGGGCACCACGCAGGTCCCCGGGCGCGTGAGGTACGCCAGCGCCGCCACGAAGAGGAAGGAGATCCCCGCGGCACCCGCGCCGACGAGGGCCGATGGTGAGGCGAGGTCCCAGGCGAACATGTCCTCGCCCGCGAGGCGCGACAGGAGCGCCGAGACCGACTGGTTGACCCAGTGGGCGCACCCGCGCGAGAGGAGAGGCAGCATGCCGCCGGCGTAGGTGCGGTGCGGCTCCCAACCCACGGCCGCCACGCCGGCCAGCGTGAGGACGGCGAAGCCGGCCGCGGCCCATGCTACGAGCCGGAATCGCCGCTTCCACAGGAAGTACGCCACGAGGAGCCCCGGGGTGAGCTTGACTGCCGCGGCGGCCGCCAGCGCCCATCCGGCCGCGGCATCGCGTCCCTTCTCGGCCGCGAGGAGGGCCGCGAATACAAGGAGGAGGATCAGGTAATTGGCCTGCCCCGCGCCGAAGGTGAAGAGGGCGGGCCACAGGAGCGCCGCCAGGATCGGCGCCGAGGCAATCTCCGCCGCCGGAAGATCTTTCCCTCCGGAGCGGAGGTGCCAGGCGAGAAAGCCGATGAGGGCGGAGAGGTTCACGAGGTACCAGACGTCGTGCGCCGCACCATACGGGAGGAGGCCCAGAGGGCTCACCAGCACCGCGAAAATGGGGGGGTAGAGATAGTAGTTGGCGTCGCGCACGCCCCGTCCGTCGGCGAGCGATCGCCACGGGGAGGGCGACTCCGCCTTCGCCAGGATCTGATCGGGCGTGTCGGGGGCGTAGAGCGACGGCCCTGCGCCTTCCAGCACGGCGGCCGCGGCAACGTAGTACGACGTGAAGTCCCCGTAGGAGAACGAGGTGTCGTATTCCGCGACCTTCAGCAGGAACTGCGCGCCGGCGAAGACCGCCATCATCGTGAGCAGGGCCGCCGTCCCGGCCACCCGCCGTCGTGGAGCGCCGCCCTCCGGCTCCTCCGGGAGCCGGCGCGCTGCGGCCCCGGAGACGAAGATCCCCCATAGCGCGGCGCCGCCGAGGAACGCCGCCGAGCTGAGCAGCGGCAGGAGCGCTCCGGGGCCGAACTTCTCGAACACGGCCACGCCCACGTACGAGCCGGCCAGCGCGAGCGAAAGGCCCGCCGCGGCCGGAAGCCCCCACGGCACCGCGCGCGCCGCGCACCAGCGCCGCGCCAGCATCCAGGCGGGCAGCAGGGCCAGGACGTAGTGGTGCTCCCAGGAGATGGGAGAGACCAGCAGGGACGCGAGGATCAGCGTCGCGAAGCCGTCCTCCTCGACCTCCTCGCCCTCCTCGCGGCGCCTCCGTGCCACCGCGAAAATCGAGATCGCCACCAGGGCCGCCCCCGCCACCGCGGCCGCGAGCCGCGGCGTTTGGAGATCAACGCTCAGGTCGGCCCTTCGGTAGTCGCCGGCCCCCATGAGACGCGTCAGGAAACCGTTGAACGACTGGTTCGGGTAGAAGGCGGTTCCGGCGCTCAGCAGCGGCACCATCCGCGTATAGTACGTCGCCTGCGCCTGCCAGCCCGTCGCCGCCGCCGACGCCGCGCTGAGGAGCAAGGCACCGGCCGCCGCAGCGGCCGCGGCGCGCCAGCGCCGCCGGAGAACGAGGAAGAAAATGAGGATCGCGGGCGTCAGCTTGAGGAGGATAGCGCCGGAGAGCACGATCCCAGCGGTCCCATCGTGCCCGCGGCGCAGGAGCGCGAGGCATCCCGTCAACATTAGGAGAACGAGGAGGCTGCTCTGGCCGATCTTGAGATGATGCCAGACCGGATAGAAGGCCCCGGTGAAAAGCACGCAGGCGGCGATGGTCAGCGCCGTCGCTCCCTTCCGGGACCTCAGGTAGAGCAGCAGCGCGCCCGCGAGGAAGCCGACGTTGAGCGTGAGCCACATCGCAAAGGCCGCCGGGTAGGACAAGAGCGTGAGGGGGAGAAGCGCCACGGCGAAGAAAGGTGGGTAGAGGTAGTAGTTGGGGTTGGGCACGCCCGAGGCCGCGGCCGCGTCGATCCACGGGTGTTGCACGCTGGCCTGCGCCAGCAGGGACCCCACCGGCTCTGGGTAATAGAGCGCCTCAGGCCTGCCCTGACGCACGACCTGCGCGGCCACGTAGTAGGAGGTGAAGTCGTTTTTCTCCGGGGGTCCTACCTTCGTGAGCACGGCCCCGTAGAGAAAGTTCACCGGGAGGAAGACCAGCAGGGCAGCGGCGAGCATCTCATCGGGGGTCATCCTGCGACGAAGCCGATCCGCCAGGCGGCTCACCAGAGCGGACGTCACGCGTCACCCCGGAGTCGAGTCGCCGCCGCGCCCATCCGCGGCGCACCGGCCGCCGCTGCGGTCACGGCGGCTCGCGGCGCGAGGGCGCGGCTCGCCATCAGGGCCCACACGATCGCCGCACCGTAGAAGGTGTACGAGATCGCCACACGGCCCAGCGCGTAGGGGAAATGACGGCGGATGAGGTCGTAGGCGTTGGTCGCCAGGAGAACATATCCAGCCACCAGGGACGCCGTCCTCAGGAACGGCAGCGGGCCGGATGTATGCGCCTCTTCGATCAGGATCGCGATGGGGATCAGGGCGATGACGAAATGGTGCTCCCACGAGATCGGCGATGCCAGGAGGGAGGCCAGGAGGACCAGCCCGTAGCCGGCTGCGGCGCCGCCGCCCGGATCCGAGATCTTCCTCGCCAGGAAGAGGGATCCGATGAGAAGCACGGCCCCCGCCAGGCGGCCCGTCACGCTCAGCCACGCCGGTTCTTGCACGAACTCGAAGGCGTTCATCGTCACGTCGAGCCCGATCCGGGAGAGGAATCCGGAGAGGCTCTGGTTCGCGAACGTGGCCGCGCCACGGGAGAGGACGGGCAGGAATCCTGTGACGAAGGTCACGTGATTGGCCCACCCGGCCCCGGCCAGCGACACCGCGTAGAGCGCCGCCAGCACCGCGACGGACCACGCCGCGGCCCGGTAGCGGCGCGCCACGAGGAACCAGAGGATCAGGATTCCCGGCGTGATCTTCACGGCCGCAGCGGCCGCCACCAGACCTCCGGCGATCCTGTCGTGGCTCCGCTCCAGGCACCACAAGGCGCCCGACAGCAGGAAGAGCATCAGCAGCCCCACCTGACCGCACTGGAAGGCCCGGAAGGTGGGATAGAAGTTCAGCGCCGTGAAAACGACGGCCGAGATCACGGGCAGGCTCGGGCGGGCGGGCCTCCACGTGGCGAGGAAGATGACGGAGCCGGCGAACAGCAGCGTGTTGAGAACGAACCACGTCTGGTTCGCCCGGTGATAGGAGAGCGAGGTGAGGGGCCGGATCGCCACCGCCAGGAACGGAGGATAGATGTATCCGCTCGGATGCGGGATCCCTCTCTCGACGGCGAAGCGGACCCAGGGCTGGTCGGGAAGAAGGCCGAGGTTCAGGGTCGAAGGATCGGGATAGAGGAGATCGGGGCGGCCCTCGGCCAGGGCCAGCGCGCCCGTGTAGTAGGCCTTGAAGTCGTTGACGTCGAAGTCGGAGGCGACGACGGTCCGCCAGAGCGTGGCGTAGAAGAAGTTGCCCGCCGAGTGGACGAGGATCACCACCAGCAGGGTGGCACGGAGGGGGCCAGCCTCTGCGGCGGCCTCGCGGAGGGTCCGGATCAACGCCGCTCCCCGGCGGGGAACGCACCCGACGTGGCGCCCTCGGGAGGGGCGGCGCGGCTGCTGACGGGCGGGGGCGAGAGCCTGCGGGAAGCGCGTACGGATGTCCCCCCGGGGCTCCTCATCGCGGCGATGATAGCCCCGGGGAGGCGGGGTGTTCCAGCGAGGGGCCCTAGGAGGCGAACCCCAGCGACTTTCTCATGTACCCGGTGAGGCTCTTGTAGACGACGCGCGGGTCCTTCCGGACGTAGGCCGAGTACTTCTCGGCGGCCCTGACCGGGTGCTTGATCAGATAGGACACCCGCATCCTCAGGTTCTCGCGCGCCACCAGCCGCTCCAGCTCCCGGGCCGGCATCTGGGGCGTGTTGAGGTTGGCGGTGGAGACCCGGAGCTTCGTGTAGTCGAACTCCTTGGCCAGGTACTGGTGCTTGATGGACTCGTCGTACAGCGGCGACCCGGGGATGGGGTTCGCGTAGAAGTACAGCGTGTTGTCGGCGTCCAGCTTCCGCGCGAAACGGAACGTCTGCCTGAGCTGCTCCCGGGTCTCGCCCGGCATGCCCACCACGAAGAAGGCCTCCATCTCGATGCCCATCTCGCGGATCTTCTTCGCCAGCGGCAGGACGTTCTTCAGCTTGAGCGGCTTGCGGATGATGTGCTTGAGGACGTACTCGTCGCCCGACTCGATGGCCATGAAGAGCTTGTAGCAGCCCGACTCGGCCATTTTCTCGATGAGCTCCTCGTCGAGGGCCCACAGAGCGATCCCCGACGGCGCCGTCCAGATCAGGTCGTACTTCCGGTCGATCATCATCTGGAACAGCTTCATCGCCCTCGCCTTGTCGAGGGTGATGTTGTCGTCGTCGAAGTGGAGCTCCCGGATCCCGTACTTTCCGACCAGCTCGTCGATCTCCGCGATGACGTTCTCGGGCGACCGGGCGCGCCACTGCTTCCCCCACGCCGCGTGGACCGGGCAGAAGGTGCACTTGGCCGGACAGCCTCGCGACGTAATCATGGGCGTGAACGGCGTGCGCCTCGTGGTCAGGTAGGCGTTGCTGATGGCCAGGTACTTGTCCATGGGCAGCAGATGCCGGGCGGGGAATGGAAGGTCGTCGAGGTTGTCGACGTATTTCTTCCGCTCGTACCGGACCATCTTCCCGTCCTTGATGAAAGCGATCCCTTCGAGGAGGGTCTCGTCGCCCTTCTCCAGCGCCCTCACCACCGACTGCGCGGGGATCTCCCCCTCACCCAAGACGGCGAAGTCCACGTCCGGACACGAGAGTGGGTGCTCGGGGATGGCCGACGGATGGGGCCCGCCGATCATGGTGACGATGTCCGCACCCGCGGCCTTGATGGCCGTGCAGACGCGCAGCGAGTCTTCGGCCGAGGAGGAGAAGAGGTTCGAGACCCCGACCAAGTCCGGTCTGAACTCCCCCACCCGCCGGGTGATCTCATCGAACGAGAGGCCGTACCGGATGATGTTGTCGCCCAGCGGCTCCTCGTGGTAGTACCCCTCCACCACCGAGTCGATGATCCCCACCTCGTAGCCGTCCCTCTCGAGCAGCGCGGCGAGGTACGAGATGCCAATCGGCGGATGAGTCCCCTTGGACTCCGTCGAGTAGTCTGTGTGCGTGGTCAGCGGCGGATAGATGAACAGGATCCGCCGGATCTGTCTCGCTCCCTTGAAGAGCGTCATGGACACTTTTCCCCCTCTCTTGAGGAGACGGCCAGGAATCTTCCTTTGAAGGCTGGCCCTAAGGATACTGCGTGAACTGCTTCTGCTGCAACCACGAAATTCAAGAGAAATACGGAGGCGCGGCGGCCCCGGCGGGCGCTTCCGCACCCCCGACCCCGACGGCGTCCCCGCGAACAAGACCGAACAGAAAAGAGCCGCTCGCCGGGCCTCGCGAACCCGGCCCCCGTGTCGGATGCTCCCGGGATCGTGGGCGCCCCTGGCGCCGTCATCACAGCCATCCGTGCTCCCGGTACCAAGTCACCGTTCGCCGCATCCCTTCCTCGAGGGCCGTGCTCGCCGCGAACCCGATCTCGCGCCGGGCCCGGGAGGGGTCGTATGCCCGGTCCGAGGTCATGAATGCCACACGGTCGCGCGTGAGCGGCACGCTCATCCTCGTGACCGCCCGCACGCCTTCGAAGACCGCCCCGGCCGCCTTTGCGAGCGGAACCGGGATGTGACCCGCGGGCAGAGACCTGCCCATCGCCGCGGCGGCGGCCTCGCAGAAAGCGCGGAAGCTCACCGGCGAGTCGCCCACCAGGTTGTAAGTGCCCCCGCGGGCCTGCGAGATCTCGAGGCACGCCATCAGGCCCTCCACGCAGTCATCGATGTAGATGGGGTGCACCAGGTTCTCGCCCCGTCCCACGATCCGGAAGATCCCCCACCGGATCGCCTTGAACAATCCGAGGAGATGTCGGTTGCCGGGGCCATAGACGAGGCCCGGTCTCGCCACCACCAGCTCGACCTTCCCGTCCGAACAGTACTCCCGCGCGTAGCGCTCTCCCTCCCACTTCGTCCGCTCGTAGATGTCGGACGGCCTCACGGGCCCGTCCTCGCCCACCGCCTGCCTGCCGGTGACGCCGTACACGCCGGTGGTGGAGACCTGCACGAGCCGCTTCAGCTTGAACCGGGTGCACTCCTCGAGGACGTGCTTCGTGGCCTCGTAATGCACCTTCCAGTAGTGCTCCTCCGGGAGTCCCGGCACCCGGAGCTGCCCCGCCGCGTTCACGGCGGCGTCGGCCTTGAAGCCGGCGCTGCGGAAGTTCACCGGATCGGTGAGATCGCAACGGTGGTACTTCACCGCCGGCCCCTCCGGCACGGGAGGGCGCGTCTTGTTCACCACCAGGTTCACCTGGTGACCCCGGTCGAGGAGGGTCGAGAGCAGCCGGCTCCCGATAAAGCCGGTGCCGCCAGTCAGGAGAACCCTCACATCTCCATCACGCGGCGGATCACGTCCTCGGGCCGCGGGACGCAGCCACGGACGTGAGGCACGCCGTACTCCGCGGCGAGCCTCTCCGTACAGTCGCCGACCAGCAGCAGCTTCCCGTGGCCCGCCGGCACCCTGGCGTCGCGCCCCCGAATGAGGTCCACCCGGTCGAACAGCATGAGCCGGGCCATCTTCGGCAGGAACGTGAACCAGTAGCGAGGATTCACCAGGCCCAGGTGGAACGCGTGCTCCATCGCGTGCTCGCACTCGGCGCAGGCCCGGTGGTTCTTCCAGCCGTAGAAGTTGGCGATCTTCTTGGGCTCGTTTTTGGGCAGTTCGAACACGGTGCGGCGCGACTCGAAGGCGTCGCCGAGAATCCGCGGCTGGCCTCCAAAGTGGCCCCTCTCCACGGCGTAAGCAAGGTGACGGACCTGCATGGGTTCCACCCCCATGAAGCTCGAGCAGGCGAAATCGGTCTCGTAGATGTCCGTGCCCAGCGCGATCACGCCCACAGCCTTGGGCTTCCCCTTGGTGGGGCCCTCCCCTTCCATCCCCACGATACCGTCCACCAGGGTGAGGTGCGGGGGGGCGAGGCGGGCGTACTCCGCCAGCGCCGGGTGGAGTCTCACCTCCAGGTGATCGAACTGCTTGTCCTCGGGAAGCAGGAGCCCCTTCTGGTTCTTCACTCCCAGCGTGACCGTCGTGTGGAAGTGGGTCTTCATCTTGGCGCAGTTGATGTAGAGATCGGACTCGAGGGCGACCCTCGGCAGCCGGAGCCTCCCGTACATCCACCGCACCTCGCGCCTCTCCACCTCGTTGAGGTTGAGCAAGGGGACGCCGAGCCTGCGGCACAGCGCGCCGTACCCCGACACTCGAAAGGACTCCTGCACGTCGACGCCGACCGAGGAGGCCTCGCCCACCGCGATCTCGGACACGCCCCTGCGGCGCAGCACGTTCACCAGCGCCTCAACCACCGCCGGGTGCGTGATCATGGCGGTCGCCGGGGCGCCGGGCCGGACGATGTTGGGCTTCAGGAAGGCGGTACGGGCGCCTCCGAGGGAGTACTGAAGCGCGTCAAAGGCCTCCTCGAGGGATCTCTCGATGAGGGTGACGTCGTAGCCGGCGACGGCTCCGAAGTGTACGCTCATACGCGGGGCCCTCCACCGCGGGCGGCGGCCTCCGGCGCGGCCAGGACCACGATCTCGGGCGCGCATCCGAAGCGCACGGGCAGGTACGACGTGCCGATCCCACGGCTCACGTACACCATCGTGCCGTCCACCTCGTAGCGTCCCATCACGAAGGGCCCCCGGCTGATGGTCTCCTCCAGGGGACCGAACCAGGGCAAGCGGACCTGCCCGCCGTGCGTGTGCCCGGCCAGGACGAGGTCGACCCCGGGGCGCGCCGCCGCCGGGAGGACCGATCCGATCCGGAACCGGGGGGCGCCCGTCGCGTCGAGGGCGTCGTCGAACTGGATGTAGAGGGAGTCGCTGCGGCCCGTGCTGGTGGGGCTGTAGAGGCGCACCCAGACCTCGTAGGCGACCCCCGGAGGGGCCGTGAAGCTCACATCGGCGTAGTCTCGAGGCGACACCAGCGCGTAGGCGGTGAGGCCGCCGCGATCCGGCCCGTCGAACAGGGCACAGCTTCCCTCCTCCCCTCGGGAGATTCGCCAGGAGCCGTGGGCGTCCTCATCGCGCGTGGAGCAGAGGTCGATGGCGATCTCCCCCGTGGCCGGCGAGGGCGGGGCCACAGGCCCGGCCGCGGCGGCGCTCGCGGCGCTCGTGACGGGGATCAGCCGGATGGCGCCGACGCCGACGCCGTCCTCCCGGTGCTGGATCCGCAGCGTGTGTTCACCCGCGGCTGCGAAGGATACAGGAGGGTTCGCGCCGCGGAGATGGGATCCGCTCTGCCAGAACCAGCCTCGCCCCCAGGCGCCCGAGGCATCGGCGGCGTTGAAGAGCATCGCCTCGGAGCGCCGCTCCAGAACGGCCGGGCTGTGAGCCAGAAGGATGGCCGGAACGCCTTCCGGGAGGCCACCCAGCGCGCGGGCCACGTCGTCGCGGCCGAAGAAGGGGTCGTCCACACCCGCCACCGCGAAGGGGCCTCCCCGCCCCGCAAGCACCAAGGATTCGTTGCGAAGGAGCGTGACGCCGGAGGCGCGGAGGGCCGCGAAGATCTCCTGCTGGCGGCCGCGGAAGTAGTCGTTGTTGCCCGGCACCGCCACCACGCCCAGCCTCGGCCGGACGTCCGCGAAGAGCGTCCGCAGAGCGTCGATGCCATCCTTCGTGTCGGCGTAGTCGCCGGTCATCACCACCAACGCCGGTTGCAGACCCTGCAGCCTGTCCATGAGGCGGCGCTCGCGGGACCCGATCCCTTGGAGATGGAGATCGGAGAGGTGGACCACCCGCTCCCCGCCCAGCGCGGCCGCGAGGCGGCCCGCGGACAGGGGCACGACCGTCGTGGTCAACCGGTTCGGCTCCACCAGGGTCGCATCCGCCGCGGCCGCGAGCAGGGCCGCCGCGGCGGCCACGCCCGCGCCCCTGGCGATGCGCAGCGCCCGCATCAAGAGACGCCCCGGCCGCCGGGTGCGTCCGGCTCCCCGCCGCCGTTCCCGGCGCTTTTCCGCGGCCGCCACGCCGCGGTCGTGAGCCTGAGATAGTTCGCTCCGACCCTCGCCATGGCCGAGGGGGAGGCCATGATGTTGGTGTAGGACGCGTTGGCCAGCGGGCAGGCGCAGTCCTTGTTGCGGATCGAGCGGCGGATCTCCTCCATGCGCTCGCCGTACCAGATCGCAGGAAATTGGTAGCCGTGCTCGCGGAGGTTTCCGGCCGACTCCCCGCGGATGCAGCAAGGCCAGACGTCGCCGTCCGGGGAGATCTGGCAGGAGGCCCATCCCGCGTAACAGTCGATGGACTGCCGCCTTTCCGCCACGGCCTTCTTCGCCAGCTTGTAGTACTCGATGCGGAACGACTGGGTGATCCGGGCCACGCCGTCGAACCTCTTCCGGCGCACCTGCGAGAGGAGGAAATCGATGGCGCGCCCGTACTGATCGGGCGCGGGCGTGATGCCCGTGCCGAGCGTCTGGAGCTCGTCGCGTTCCTCCGCGATCTCGGTGATGTAGGAGTCCGGGTTCATGGCCGTGAGGCCCCGGTAGACGGCCGGAAAGTTCTGGACGTTGAACTTCGAGATCACGGTGTGGATGCCGACGGTGAGGTTCGGCACGTCCAGAGCCTTCAGTGACTCGAACGTCCGTGTCGCGAGCTCGAAGTTGTCCACGGTCTGGCGGATCTCGTCGTGTTTGTGACCCAGCTCGTCCAGCGAGACGTTGATGATGATCTCGCTTTCCGGGCACGCGCGAGCCATCTGCTCCACCCGGCCTGCCGTGGTGTCGGGGAAGGTCCCGTTGTGCGGGATGTTGATGATCTTCGGCCGGCACCTCTCGTAAACCACCTTCACGACGTCCACGATGTCCTTGCGGATGAACGGCTCGCCGCCGCTGAGCGTGAACCAGTAGGGTGCGCGCCCCACCGTGGCCAGCGTGCGGTCGTATTCCTCGACGCTGAAGATCTTCACCTTGCGCTCGTAAACATTGCACGTCTTGCAGCGCGAGTTGCAGGCGTACAGGAGGCTCAGGGTGAAGTTGAGGGGCAGACGTCGGGGCCCCCCCAGGTTCCGGTAGGCCCAGTACGAGGGCAGGACAGGAAGAAGGGTGCTAATGCCCTTGGACATCCTTCGTCGTGACCGCGATTTCCCAGACCGCGTGCGAGCGGCCGGAAACGTAGTGGTCGTAGGCCCCGAGGAACCGTCCGGTGGCCTCGAGCGCCGCCGCGCCCAGGCTCCACGGCAGCCGCGCCGGTCGTTCCATGGCGTCCGCGACGAAGACCCTGCCCACGCGACGAAGGCTCATGGTGGACGGCGCGTAGCCGGCGAGCCTCCGGGCTGCGAGGTGCCCAGCGTGAATGCGCCGTCTCTGCTTGATGAAGTCGGAAATGGTCTCGGGGCCTTTGTTCTTGATGATGGCCTCCGGAATGTACCTGAGGGAGAGACCCCGCTGCGTCACGGCGGCCTCGATGCTCACCTCGTCCACGGCGGTGTCCTCGGGGATGCGCTTCACCACGTTCCGGAACGCGACGATCTCCCCCATCTTGGGCGCCTCGAGGGCCAGGCGGTGGTGCAGCCGCCAGAGTGTGTGGACCGCGTGCCCGAGGAAGCGCCTGTCGCCGTTCACCGGCACCACGTGCCCTCCGGTCATCCCGACCGAGGAGTCCTGTGCCATGGGGAGGATGAGCGCCTCCACGGCGTCGTCCGCCGGGATTGTGTCGCCGCTCGCGAGGATGCGGAAGTCGGTCTCGCTGCTGCGGAGGTAGAGGTTGATGGCGCGGGCTTTCCCTTCACGGCGCTTCTGAGTCAGCAGCCGGATGCGCGGGTCGCGCCGCGACATCGCCTCGACGATGGCCTCGGTCTCATCCGTGCATCCGCTCGCCACCACCACGATTTCGCTCAGCCGGCAGCAGCGCGTTCGCTGGGCGATAAGAGCCTGAAGGAGCGCCCGCATGTTGCGGGCCTCGTTGAAGGCCATGATGCCGATGCCAACTGTCGGCAGGTCTCTGGTGCCCAACCCTCTCCCCCCTTCCTGCCATGGACGGTGTGGCTGTCACTCCCGCAGACCAACCGGCAAGGGCCGTCAGCCCGGCGTGGCATCGCCCGGCTGTCAGCGCCGAAACCTCGCCCGGGGCGAGATCTGCAGCGTGGCTTCCTTGTGGGTCTACGAGCGGCAGGGTGGCTGCTTCAGCGATGCCAATCGCCGGAGAGGGTTCCCCTCGATCCCCGTAAGGGGACCTACCCCTGAGGAGTCTGCCTCTGAATCCGACGCTTTTTTTGGGCCAGTAGCAACGCTTGACCCGAGAATATACACGGATGTGCGCGGGATTACCAGCCTCGGGCCCAAAATAAACAGCGGCGCCGGCCGATCATGGGAGGCCGAATCAGATCAAACGAACTCGGGGCCCTATCCGGGGACGGGTCCGCCCGTGCTCGAGACTGAGGAGGGGGGGCCCAGATCGTAGACCACGAGGCGCCGCTCGGGGTCGGCGTTGATGTCCACGCTCACCTCGAGCCCTCTCGGGGCTTGCTCGGGGTCCAGGAGGGCCATGAGCTGGGGGCGGTCGGTGGGGAACTCGGCCATGTCGGCGACGAGGTACCGCACGCCCCGCATCCGGGCATAGGCCAGGACCCGATCGAGGTCGGCGTAGGGGAGCACGTCGAAGCGCATCCCCGCGTAGAAGGCCGTGACCGGCGTGAGGGCCATCACCGTGCCCGGCTCGGCTCCGGACTCCCTGAGCCGCATGCCGGCCACCCGGTGCTCGGCCCACATCGAGGAGAATATCTGGACCGGCGGGATAACATGCACGAGGCAGGCAGCCGCCACCACCAGTGGGAGGATCCACTTCCACGACCTGCTGAGGAAGCGGCCGACCACGGAGGGAGAAGGCCCCACGGAGGTGGCGAGCCATTCCTCCGTGCGCGCCCACCCTTCCGCCATCCACGGCATCAGGAAGATGACCGCCGGGTACAGGAACCGCGGCTGGACGTACGAGAAGGCCCAGGAGCCGCCGGCCAGGATGAACCACACGAGGAGGCTGTGGCCCCGCCGGGGAGCCCCGGAGAGCCACGGCCGCGAAGTCACTCCGAGCACCAGGAACCCCAGCAGCAGGGTGGGCAGAACCAGCCCGTACTTGAGCGTGTCCAGGTAGAGCTGCCTGAGGTTCTTCAGCACGATGCCCGTGAGGTGCCCGACGTCGAGCAGCTTGCCCGGCAGGGCCCTCGTCGGGTCGGCGCCTCCGGGTCCCGGAAGCAGGCCGTACGTACGGAAGGCTTCGTCCGAGCGCAGGCCGGTGCCCTCCTCGTTGAGCCCGAACTTCACCCTCTCGTAGAACACGCGCGAGCCGTACCGCTCGGGCCACTTCTCCTCCACCCCCTCGGCCATGATGGAATTGTGGACCTGGGATAGAAGCGCCTTGGGGGCGATGAGCCACCGGCCGGTCTCTCCGTGAAGCCAGATCCAGTAGGGCGCTGCGAGCGCCAGGAACGCCGCCGCGGGCAGCGCCGCCAGCGCGAGCGCTCGGCCCACCGGGCGGCGGTGGCTGAGCCAGGCGTCCAGGAAGAGCATGGCGCCCGCCGCTCCCAGGTAGGCGAGCCCTTCGGGACGCGTGAGGAAGCCCATCCCGAGGAGGGCTCCGGCCAACAGGGCGTTCCGGACCTCGCGCTTCCCCTCCACGGCACTCAGGAGGCACAGCGCGGCGAGTGCGATGAAAAGGGCGAAGGTCGGCTCGGTCATGCAGATCCCGGAGATATGGATCAGCAGCGGATAGACGGCCACGAGGAAAGCCGCCCGCCGGGCCGCGGCGCGGCCCAGGATTCTCCTCGTGAGAGCCGCAACCGGAAGCACCAAGAGCACGCCCGCCGCGATGGAGAGGCTGCGGGCCGCGAAGAGCGGGTCGCGAAACACGGCCAGCCAGACGGCCAGCAGGGCCGGGAACACGGGCGGCTGGATGAGATCGGGGAACCGCGTGTCGATGCCGGCGAAGCCGTGTCCCGCGAGGATGCCCTGGGCGATCGTGACGTAGCGGATCTCCTGCGGCGCCGCCGCGCCGGAGGCCCAGCCGGCGGCGGCCCGCAGCACGAGGGCGAGGAGGCACACGCCGGCCAGGAAGGCGCGGTCGGATCGCGCCTCGGGCCGTTCTGGCGGCCCCTGGGGGCCTCTGTTATCCTCGCCCGCCATGGCTCACATCGCGCCGCGAGAGATCGCCCGCGATTTCCTCTACCTGTCGTCGGCGCGGATGGTATCCCTCGCCGTCAGCCTCGTCCGCAGCCTGATCATCCCGGGTTTTCTGGGGCCGGCGTCGTACGGGATGTGGAAGACGCTCGGGCTCATCCAGTCCTACACGCAGTTCGCGGACCTGGGGGCCGTGGCCGCGCTGAAGAGGGAGATCCCCTTCCACACCCAACGCAACGACATGCGGCGGCTCGCCGAGGTGCGCGACGTGGCTTTCTTCGTGAATCACGTCGCCATCTTCACGGCCGCGGGCATCGTGGTGGCGGCGTCCTTCCTCGTGCCCGAGCCGGCCCACGCCCGCGCCCTGCGACTTTTCGTGCCGCTTCTGTACGCCAACCACGTGCACGCCTTCATGGAGCAGTTCCTCTACGGGAGCAAGGAGTTCGTGTACGCCTCGAAGGTCAACCTGGCCCTGGCGATCGTGGAAGCCGCCCTCGCCATCGCGGGCACGCTCCGGTACGGCCTCGACGGCCTGATCGTGGGCACCTTCATCGGCTACGCCCTGGCCGCGCTGGTGCAGCTCCGCCGCATCTCCTTCCAGATCGGTTTCACATTCCGCTCCCGAACCTACGCCGATCTCGTGAAGATCGGCATGCCCTCCCACATCAATGGACTGCTCTACAACATCCTCATGAGCGTGGACCGCATCCTCATCCTGCCCGCGCTGGGGCTGGGGGCCTTCGGCCTGTACGGCCTCGGGATGACGATCAACGAGTACCTCTTCCAGTTCTCCTACGCGCTCGGCAACGCCCTTTCGCCTCGGCTGGTGGAGCGCTGGAGCGAGAGCGGATCGCTTCAGGCTCTGCGCCCCATGGTCGAGGGGCCCACCCTCGCGATCTCCCTGGCGGCCCCGATGGTGCTCGGCGTGGTGTACTTCGTCTCGGCGGCTGCGGTGGACCTGTTCCTCACCGACTACCGCGGCGCCCTCCTGCCGCTGCAGATTCTGCTCGTGGGGACCTTCTTCTCCTCGCTTCACCGCGGGCTCAGCTCCTTCTTCCTCGCGATCCGCAAACAGGGCCGGCTCCTGCCCGCCTACGGCGGCGCCATCTTCCTCAACGCCCTTCTGGTCTCGGCGGCCCTGTCCGGGGGATTCGGCATCGCCGGCGTGGCGGTGGCGACCACCATCGCGCTCGCCGCCTTCAGCCTCACTCTCATCAGCATGGCGCGGGCCTTCTTCGTCCGCGGGGCGCTCGCTCACTTGAGCTTCGCCGCGCGCCTGACGCTGCCGCTGCTCTGGGGAGCCGCGGCCGTCGCGGCGGGAGAGGCGGCAGCGCGCGCCTCGGGGCCACCCTCCCGGCCACTCCTCACCGCCGGGATCGGCCTCTCGGTGTTCGCCGCCCTCTATTCGCCGGCGCTTCGCCTGGCCTATGTGCGTTACGGGCGCGGCCTTCGGGGCGCCGGCTGATGAAGCGCCGGCCGGATGGCGTCACTGCACGTAGCCGAGCGACTTGAGCTTCGCACGGTATTCGGCGTCCATCGCCGCGTCCATGAGCCTGACACGCCTGACCCTCGGTCCGTACGAGGGCACGGTCACCCTGGGGAGCAGCTCGTTCGCCTCGGCCGTGAAGACCGCATCGAGGATGCGTCCTGGCATCTCACGGCTGACCGGGAGGCCGAAGTAGTGGAGGAGGGTGGGCGCCACGTCGTAGACCTGAACCGGACCGGGAGAAAACCCTCTGCGGACGGCGCTCCCGAACAGGGCGAAGATCGCGTCGGGCATCCGCCAGTGGCTCGTTCCGTCGTAGCGCCAGCCGTGGTCGGAGACCACCACCATCAGGTCTCCATCGGCGAGCTTCCCCATCAGCGTCCCCAGCAGAGTGTCCATCCGCGCGTACACCGCCTCCAACATCGCCTGTTTCTGGGCGATCACCCCGGGGCCCACCTTCGGATCCCGCGGCAGGTCCTTGTTCGCGCCGAAGACGCTCTCGGACATGTGGTGCGAGGTCGTGTCGATCCCCTGGAGGTACAGCGCCGAGAGAGAGTAGTCCGGACGGTCGAACCTCAGGAAGAGGTCCTCCACGATCCGGTCCCGCAGGTCCCAGAAATCCGTGTTGGTGATCTTCTTCTCCAGGTCCGTTCCCTCGCCCGAGGAGGCGGAGGCCCTGTCCCGGACCGCCTCCTGCATCACGGAGACGACCTCCGGCCAGACCTCCTCGGGGTAGACCCGCTGGCCCGCGCCGCCGAGCCGGGCGATCCTCTCCGGGCTGAGCTCATCCCACGGCATCGCGTAGTTGGAGATCAGGATCCCCTTGCAGGGTTCCGTGGGGAAGGAAGCCCACCAGTTGATGACGAGCGATCGCCTCCCGAAGATGTCCAGGATCTCCCAGATCGCCTTGGCCGTCCGCGTCGTGGAGCTGACCGGAATCTTCTCGAGGACGCGGCTCATCAGCGGCTCGAGGAAGTTGAAGTTCAGCCGCTGCACCGTGACGTCGAGGTGCGGTGAATACATCTCGGAAAAGTACTGGACGGAGTGGCGGCCCGGATCCATCCCCGTGGCGATGGAGGTCCAGACGACCGGCGAGAAGGGGGAGATCGTGTGCATCGGCGCCGTGACGCCCTCCGCCTTGAGCCTCGCGAAGTTCGGCAGCGCCCCGGCCGCCGCCATCGGATCGATCACCCGCCAGTCGGCGCCGTCGAGGCCGAGGAGGATCACCCGCCGGCCGACTCTCCCGGAGTTGGGAGTTCCCATGACGCCCGCCGGAGAGGCGCTCCCCTCGGAAGCCGCGGGCGCGAGGGCTTCGATGCCGAGTTGCACGTCACTCGGCAGCGACTTCACGTACATCGTCCCCCAGATCCCGGCCGCCATCGCCAGCCCGGCGACAGGAAGGGCCCATCGGCGCCGCGCGAGGCTCTCGGCTCGGGGGCGCAGGGCGCGGAAGGCGATCCCGCAGGCCGCGAGCGCGAGCGCGAACACGGCGCCGTTGACCGGCAGCCTGCGAGGCGAGAAGAACCCCAGATCCTGGTGGAGGTAGTACGCGCAGGCGCCGAACGCGAAGCCGAGCCCCGCCAGCCCCACGAGCAGGAAGCCCAGCACCTCGTCGCCGGGGAGCCTGCGGCCGCCGCGGCACGCGGCGAGGAAGAGCGGCGCGAGCACGGCGAGGTAGGCCAGCCAGAATATCAGGTGTGACACCCACAGGAGCGTTATCAGCCTGTAGTTGCCCGTGGACAGGAGGTACGGATCGCCCATCACGATTCCGAGAAGCCCGAGCGGCGTGATGAGAACGGCAGTCTCCACCAGAGATCGGAGCATCTCGCGGGCCTCCCGTGACGGCGTCGAAGGAAGGGGCATCATAGGTTCGCCGCCGGGGCTCGTAAAGCCGCGGCCGCCGCGCCGGGGTGTCAGGCGGCTCCGACCATCCTGAGGAACTCGTCCTCCTCGAGAACGCTGAGGCCCATCTCGCGCGCCTTCTGGAGCTTGGAGCCCGACCCGGCTCCGGCCACGACGTGGGTGACGCGGCGGCTCATGGCGCCGGCGACGCGGGCCCCTGCCGCCTCGGCCAGCGCGCGCGCCCGCGAGCGGGGCATCGAGGCCAGCTCGCCCGTGAAGAGGAAGGTCACGCCGCTGAGGGGACCCGCCGCCCGAGGCGCCGGCGGCTGCGGTACCACTCCGGCTTCCTGCAGCTTCCGCACCACGCGGAGGTTCACGGGATTGTCGAAGAAGTCGCGGATGGAGGCCGACACCTCCTCTCCGACGTCCGGGATCTGCTCCAGGCCCTCCCGAGGGGCTTCGATCAGCCTCTCCATCGATCCGAGATGCTCCGCCAGCGTGACGGCGAGCGTCTCCCCGACGTGGCGTATCCCCAGAGCGTGGATCAGCCGGGCCAGAGGGGGGCTCTTCGACTTCGCGATGGAGTCGAGAAGGTTGCGCGCCGACCTGGCGCCCATCCTCTCCAGGGCCTCGAGCCGATTCTGCGTGAGACGGTAGAGATCCGCCGGATCGGCCACCAGCCCCTTCTCTACGAGCTGGTCCACCAGCCTCTCTCCGAGGTGGTCGATGTCCATGGCCTCGCGGCTGGCGAAGTGCAGGATGCGCCCCTTCACCTGCGCCGCGCACGCCATGTTCGGGCAGCGGGGGATCACTTCTCCCTCGGCCCTCACGGCGCGCGATCCGCACACCGGGCAGGTGTCGGGCATGCGGAACGGGACGGAGCCGTCTCTTCGCCGCTCCGTCAGGACCCGCACCACCTCCGGGATGACGTCTCCGGCCCGTGTCACGATCACCGTGTCCCCCTCGCGGACGTCCTTCTCGTCGAGCATGTCCTGGTTGTGCAGCGTGGCGCTGCTCACGACGACGCCGCCCACCCGCACGGGGGAGAGGACCGCCACCGGGGTGAGGGCCCCGGTGCGGCCGACCTGGACCTCGATGCGCTCGAGCCGGGTCTCCGCCTCGCGGGGCGGGAACTTGTAGGCGATCGCCCAGCGCGGGTTGCGCGCCCGGCTTCCCAGATCCTTCTGCACCGAGACCTCGTTGACCTTGACGGCCACGCCGTCGATCTCGAACGGGATGCTCTCGCGGGTCCGCGCCAGATCATCGTAGTACGCCTGCACGGCCGGAAAATCCCCGCAGAGGCGGCCTCGACGCGCCGCCGTGGGCAGCCCCCACTCCGCCACCGCTTCCATCGCCTCCTGCTGCGTCCCGAGGGAGGCGCCCTGCACCCGTCCCAGACCGTGGATGAGGATCTTCAGCGGGCGGCGCGCCGTCATCGCGGGATCGAGCTGCCTCAGGGATCCCGCGGCGGCGTTGCGCGGGTTCGCGAAGGTCCTCTCGCCCCGCTCTTCCACCTCCGTGTTGAGGCGGGCGAAGTCGGCCTTCTCCATGTAGATCTCACCTCGCACCTCCAGGAGCGCCGGAGATCCTCCTTTCAGCCGCAGCGGTACGCCGTGGATGGTGCGCACGTTCCGTGTGACGTTTTCCCCCACCTTCCCATCGCCCCGCGTGGCGGCGACGGCCAGCCTGCCGTCCTCGTAGACCAGCTCGATGGCGGCGCCGTCCACTTTCGGCTCGCACCAGTACGCCACGGGGCGCGCCCCGCCGAGGTGCGAGAACAATCGGTCCTGGAAGGCGGCCAGCTCCACGGCGTCGGCGGCGTTTTCCAGGGAGAGCATCATCCCGGCATGGGTGAAGGGCTCGAACTTCTCGGCGGGGACCGCGCCCACCCGCTGCGTCGGCGAATCAGGGATTATGATCTCCGGGTGGAGCCTCTCGATTTCCACGAGATCGCGGAAGAGGCGGTCGTACTCGGCGTCGCTCACCGTGGGCGCGTCGAGGACGTGGTAGCGGTAGTCGTGATCGCGGAGGATGCGCCTCAGATCCTCCGCGCGGCGGCGGACCTCCTCGGGTGGGATGGGCATCGATGGGACCCCGGAGAGGTGAGGCCCCTTCCGGAAGAGGGGGCCTCGGGCCCCGGGCACGGGGCCGGGTGGTGGGCCGTGTAGGATTTGAACCTACGACTTCTACCGTGTGAAGGTAGCACTCTCCCGCTGAGTTAACGGCCCGATGCGGGATGCGCCGCCGGGGAACGTCGGCCCCGGCTCACTGATTCGGGAGGCGGCACTATATCACCATTCAGATCCGGATGGCCTCGAGCTCGGCATCGGTCGCGGGGCTCACCACGAGGTGGCGCGTCTCCGCCCCGAGCACCGCCTGGATCCGCACCTCCCCCGCCGCACGCCCATCGCCGTAGCGGGCCGTGATCCGGGCCGCCTCCCGCAGATGATCGTCGGCCGCGGGACCCTGGAGGATCGTGATGGGCCCCTGGTGGTCCGTCGCCCGCAGGGTCCAGCGGCCGGAGGTGTAACGTTCGAGGAAGTTGTTCTCCCCCTCATCGCGCCCCACGATGACCTTGTTGGCGGGCCCGAGGCGGAAGTGGCGACCCACCTTGAGAAGGATCAGGTCCTCCCGCCCGATATCGCCGCCGGGGACCGGGTGGCGCAGAGCGTCCATGAATTTCCGGGAGAAGTTCTCGTCGGCCAGGTAGCAGCAGCCTCCCGACGGTTGCGGGTAATCCACCACGCCCAGCCGCCGCGCGAGGTCCTCCTGGGGCCTGCGTGATCGGCCGCGGATGGCCAGCAGCCTCCCGCGGTCCAGCAGGCCCTCCTTCTCGGGGATCGACGGCGGGAGGTACTGGGCGCTCAGCGGCCGCACCAGCCTCCCCTCGAGGCCGGTCTCTTTTTCGATGAGACGCAGCGCCGCCAGGTGCTGCGAGAAGGGTCTCTGCCCGAGGACCTCACCGGTGAAGATGAAGTCCGCCCCTTCCTCCAGCATCACCGCCTTCGCCTTCTCCAGCATGAAGATCCGGCAGTCGATGCAGGGATTGGCCCGGGAGCCGTATCCGTGCTTGGGGGCCTTGACCATGTCCATGTACTGGTCGGCCACGTCGATGATCCGGATCTCGATGTCCAGGGACGCTCCGGCGTGCAGGGCGTCGTTGCGCAGGCGCCGCGGGTCTTCGTCCTTGCGGGCGATGGCGCGGCGGTGATCCGTCATGCAGAAGCCCGTGGAGAAGTTCAGCCCGACCACGCGCGCGCCCGCCTCCTTCAGGACGGCCGCCGCGAGGGTGCTGTCCAGCCCCCCGGACATCAGCCCGATGCCGAAGGCCGTGCGGGAGCCGCCGCTTCCGGGCGCCGCGTCCGACGGGAGGTTCGGACTCATGATCGCCCCGCCCCGGCGCCCGCCCTGGTGCCGCGCCCCTCTCCGGCACGCCCGCGCGCGACCGGCGCCCTCCTCACGTAGAGATGGATCTCCCCTCCCTCCTCGCGGTGCCCCATGTACTGGTGGCCCGTGGACCGGCACCAATCCGGCATGTCGATCAGGATGACCCTGTCGTCGGAGATCACTTCGAGCACCTGCCCTGGGTCCATGGTCTTGATCCTCTCCGCCGTCTTGATGATGGGAATGGGGCAGTAGAGCCCGACCGTGTCGAGGAGCCCATCGCCCGGACCCGGCAGGCGCGCCTCGCCCTCCGCCGGCCTCACACCGCCTCCACCGCCGAAAGGCTCCGGAGACGGGCCACCGCGTCCGGGAAGACGGATAGGACCGCCTCCACGTCCTCCTCGTCGTTGGAGCGCCCCGCGGCGAAGAGGACGGATCCCTGCGCGAGGCGCGCCGGCACACCCATGGCCAGCAGCACGTGTGAGGGCTTGCCCGCCTCCTGGAAGCACGGGGAACCGCTGCTGGCCGCAATGCCCGCACGACCGAGATCGAGAAGCAGCGCCTCGCCGTCCGCGCCCGCGACCGAAATGTTTACCATCGCCTTCACGCGCCGGGCGCCCGCGCCGTTGAGCGTGACGCCGGCGACGCGGGACAGGATCTCCCGGGCCATCCTCTCGCCGAGGCGCCAGGAGCGCTCGCGCCAACTCTCCCGTTCGACGCTCGCGAGAGCCGCCGCCTCGCCGAGCCCCGCGACGGCGGAGACGTTCTCGGCGCCTCCACGACGGCCACCCTCGTTGACGCCCCCTTCGATGAGAGGCGCCAGCCGCACGCCGCCCCGAACGTACAGGGCTCCGGCGCCGCGCGGCCCGTAGATCTTGTGCGCGGAGATCGACACGAGGTCCGCCCCGAGATCCCGCACGTCGAGCGGCAAGTGGGCCGCCGCGGCGCAGGCGTCCGTGTGCAGCAGCGCGCCGGCCGCGTGGGACAGCCGGGCCACGGCCGTGAGGTCCTGGATCACGCCGGTTTCCGCGTTCACCAGCGCCACGGAGACGAGAAGGGTCCGATCGTCGAGGAGGTCTTCAAGCCGATCGAGATCCACGAGGCCCCCCGGCGTCACGGGGATCTCCACCACCGGCCACCCCAGCCGCCCCAGCGTGCGGGCCGGATGGAGGACCGAGGAATGTTCCGTGGCCGCGACGAGGAGGCGGTTTCTGGCCCCTCCGGAGCGGGAGGCGGGTGCGAAGGCCGCGCCCTTGAGCGCCAGGTTGGAGGCCTCGGTTCCTCCGGACGTGAAGATGATCTCCTCCGCGGCCGCGCCCAGGAACAGCGCCACGCGCTCGCGGGCCTCCTCTAGGATCCGCGCGATTCGGCGGCCGTCGGCGAGCAGGCCGTCTTCCTTCCTCGGATCCTCCTCCAGGCACGCGATCATCCTCTGGCGGACGCGAGGATCCAGCGGCGTCGTGGCGGCGTGCATGAAGTAGACGATTCCCCTGGAAGACATCTCCGGACCTCTGAAGGGAGGAGTTCCTGCGCGAGAACCTGCGCGGCCGCAGTGAGTATAGCAAAGCGTCGCTCCGCCCATCAAAGAGCGTTGACACCCCCGGGGGCGTGCACTAGTCTCCGGCAGCGCCGCGGGGAAAGCGCCCGCGGCCGCCACACTCCGAGGAAGTCGAGATGCCGGAGCGTCCTGCCACGTGCCCCGCCGCCCGCGCATCCTTCGGGCTCGGCCTCGCCGTCCTCCTACTCGCAGGGAGCGCCGCCGCGGCCCTCTCCGGCGACGGCGAGGACGGCGACGTCACACCTGACCCGGGGCTGATCAAGTCCTTCGAGGCCATCCGCGAGGCTTTCCGCACGGGGCGGACGACCCCGATTGTCCCGATCCTGCCGGCCAGCGGGAAAATGTACCTGGCCGTGAAGGCGATCGCCCCCGAGGCCGGCTTTTACTCCAGGGATCAATTCGAGGCGCTCCTGAGCCAGGCCTTCTCCACCCTGGAGACGCTCCGGTTCCACGTCAACATGGAGCTGGCGAGGCGGGGCGGCGAGGGCCGGAGCATCATCCTCTGCCCGGCGGCCTGGACGTACGTGAACCGGGGGGCGCGCAGCGACATGACCCTGCGCTTCCTCCTCGCGCGGGATCAGGACCGCTGGACGCTGAGCGAGATACGGGAAGCCCGCTGAGCGCCGGATGGCGAAGCCAGGAGCCGGAAACGCACTCCTTCTGGCCCTCGGCGCCCTGATCCTGGCCGGCACGGCCGCCCAGGATGCCCGGCGCTATTTCGACCTTCTCGACCCGGGAACCCTTCTCCTCGTCCTGCTCGTCTCCGTCGCCCTCGCCGTGCGCTCCGCGTGGTACCTGCGGGCCGTGGCGGGGCGGGGGCGGAACCTGATCCGTGCGGCGATCCTGTTCGCGGCCGCGGCCGCCGCGCTGTCCACGAACGCACTCATCCTCCACTACGAGGGCGCGCAGATTCCGCAGGCGTGGCCCTCCGAGGAGGAGACCCGCCTGAACGAGAGGGCCACGCGGCTCCAGGAGGCCTTCGCCGAGGTCCTGGAGCGCCTGTCCGAGCCCGTGGAGCGGGCTCGCGCCCTTGCGGCGCGTCAGCCGAGAAGCGGCGCTCCCGTGGATCGGGCGCGGGCGTTCGATGTCTTGACGACATTGATGGCAGGGCGCCCGTCGCGGGACGGGCGGCTGGCCGCCTCGCTGTATGGCCCCGGGCTGCAGATCCTGGCCTGGTCGGGCCCCACGCATCCGGCGCCCCGTGAGCCGCTCGTCCTGTCCATCCCCGAGGGATCCACCAAGTGGCTGGTGGTCGAGGAACACGGACTGTCGCGCATCGTGGCGCTGTCGCGCCCGTGGCGAGATTCGAGCCTTCTCCTTCTAGTCGAGACCACGCTCAAGTCCATCTACGACCGGCGTGTCCTCTCCTGGGCGTTGCCGCAGGCGCCGCTTCAGGGCGACGTCGATCGCGTCGCCTTCACGGACTACCGGCTGCCACCTCTGAACATGGCCGCGCTCTTCGAGCAGCAAGGCGATCGCCTTCCGGCCACGGGCACGGCCAGACCTTCATTGCACGTGGCGCTGCGCGCGCCGGATCGCTCCCTCCTGGGCTACGCCACGCTGGTCGGCCGGTCGCTCCAGGGCGCCGGAGACGATCTGTACGAGCGCCACCATCGGGCGGCGGCGCTCGTCGTGGTGGTCTCGGCCGCCATCGTCCTCGGCGTCTCCATCCTGCCACGGCTCGCAGCCGTGGCTCCCCTGCCGTGGCGCGAGATCGTGGTGCAGTCCTCCCGGATCGCCGGGATCTGGGTCTTCCGCTACCTGCTGCTGCTGTTCCCACTGACGCTCCGGCTGGGCGGCCGGAACCTGGACGACCCCGCGCTCTTCGCCAGCGCGAAGTGGTGGGGGCTCTCCGGATCGCCGCAGGATTTCCTCCTGACGGCGCTTGCGGTGCTGGCGACCGGCGTGCTGGTCTCGGTGGCGGCGACGAGACTCCTCCTCTGGTCGGGATCGCTGCGGCGGCGCGGCGCCGAGATCTGCCTTGCCATGGCCCTCGTGATCGCCTTCACCCTGGGGCTCACGGTCCCTTCGGAGGCCATGAGCTTCGTCAAGAACTCCCGCGTGGACGTCCTCACGGTGAAGCCCCTGCACCCCTCCCCGGCACGGTGGATCCTCCAGATTGCGGCGGTGGTCGCGCTCATGGGGCTCGTGCTGCCGCTCGCGAACTTCGCATGGGGCGCCGTCTGGGCCGCTCCTCCCCGCCGATCCCGGGAGGCGCCCGCCCCCCCGCTCCCCACCGAGGACACGCTGCGCTGGATTGCGCTCTTGCTCGCCCCATGCGCCCTCGCCTCCTGTCTGATCCTCGAGATCGCGATCCAGCCCGCGGCGACGGCGGTCCTCCGTGAGTTCCTTCAGGAGAACCTGAAGGGGCTGGTGCGGTACGCGCACCTGCTGCGGCAGACGGACCTCATCGACACGTTGGCCGCCGTGGAGAGCTTTCCGGCGATCGAGAACCGCATCGCGTCGGTCCCCGCGGGCGGCGATCCCACGCTCGCCCACGACCTGTGGGCCGTGACGCCGCTGGCCGCGAAGGGGTACAGCGCCTCGCTCAACGTCCTCGATCCCAACGGCGTCCTCCTGAGCCGGTTCTCGCGGAACTTTCCCCCCATCCTGGACGACTGGCGGACGGAGCCCGAGGACGTGGAGGAGAGAACTCCCGTGGAGTTCGACACGGGACCGAGCGAGCGCAAGGTGCACGCCCTGCACATCCACACCAGCCTGAGGCGCGACGGGGAGCCCATCGGCACGGTCACGATCCATCTTCGCGACGACTTCGGTGACCTGCCCCCGCTGACGCCGCCCACTCCCCTTCAGGAGGCGCTGGGCGAGAGCCGGCCGCTCAGCTCGCTTCTGCCCCCGTGGGCCCGCACCATCGGGCTGACCGTCTACGACGCCCAGGGGATCCCCGTGCTGGCCGGGCCGCGCGATCCGCCGCTGCCGCCTCCGGAGCGCGCCCGGCTGCTGGCCGACTTCCGGGAGAAGCTCTGGGTGACGCGCGACGAGGCCGGCGTGCGGACTCACGAGCTCTTCTTCGGATCGGGGGACCACCTCGTCGCGCTGAGCTTCCCGGAGCCGGGCTGGATCAATCGGATCGCACGCGTCCTCAAGCTCGCCGCACAGACGGTCCTGTGCCTGATCGGCCTGCTGACCCCCTGGTGGCTCGCCTCCGCGGCGCGTCTCGGCTGGCGGCTGAGCCCGATGCATCTCCTGGAGGCGCTCGGACGCACTCACTACCGCCGGCTCCTCACGACCTTCCTCATGGCCTCGCTGGCGCCGCTGACGGTGCTGGCCGTCGCCCTCACCGAATACGTCACGTCCGAGATCGAGCAGGACCTCGTCGAGCGCGGATGGACCATCCTGGAATCGGCTCGCCGGCAGGTGGAGGACTTCGCCGTGATCCAGGGGGTGGAGGGACCGCCGGACGACGCCTACTTCTTCAACCTGAGTGAGAGCGTCGGCGAGTCGCTGAGCCTGTTCATCGACGGAGAGCTCCGGGCCGCCAGCGACAGAGAGCTGTACTCGGTGGGAGCGCTCCCTGAGCGTCTGGACGACGAGGTGTACCGCCGGATCGAGGTGGAGGGGCGCCGCGCGGCTCTGGGCCAGGTGAGGGCCGGAGGCCGGTTGTACCGGACCATCAACGGCGTCGTACCGCTCGGGCTGGCGGGCCGCGGAGTGCTCTCCATCCTGCTGGCCGGCCAGCGTGTGGAAGTGGAGAGGCGGGCGCAGGAAGTCTACGACGTCCTGCTGCTCACGACCTCGTCGGTCATCCTCTTCATGACCGTGCTCGCCTACGTGCTCGCCCGGAGGATCGCGGCGCCGATCCGGAGGCTTTCGGCGGCGGCGTCACGCATCGCCATGGGCGATCTCAACGCCGAGGTCTCCGCCGCCGCCCGCGATGAGACGGGAGACCTCGTGGCCTCCTTCAACGCCATGGCCCGGGCCCTCAGGCGCCAGCGGGACGATCTGGAGCAGCGTGGGAACTACATCGAGAAGATCCTCCTCAACGCCACGACGGGGGTCGTGTCCGTGGACTTCCGGGGGCGGATCGTGACCTTGAACCCCGCCGCCGTCTCGATCCTGGGCCTGCCGAACCTGGCGGCGGGTCAGGACCTCGTCGCGAGGATGTCCGAATCCGGCGAGTGTGCGCCCCTGGTGCGCGCGCTGCGCTCCTGCCTCGGCGAGCCCGGGCTGGCCCAGGAGGTCGAGGCGGAGATCGGTCCGGCCGGCGCGGCGCGTCACGCAAGGGCGCGCATCGTCCCCTTCACGGAGGGGGCCGGCCTGCTGATCTTCCTGGACGACGTGACCGAGACGATACGTTCGAATCGCCTGGCCGCGTGGGCGGAAATGGCGCGCCGCATCGCCCACGAGATCAAGAACCCGCTCACTCCGATCCAGCTCTCCGCCGACCACCTGAAGCGCGTGTTCGCGGACGCGTCGCCGGGTTTTGCGGAGGTGCTGGAGGAGTGCTTGCGGACCATCGGCGAGCAGGTGGCGAACCTGAGGGGGATCGCGGAGCAGTTCTCCGACTACGCCCGGACTCCCGAGATCCGGAAGGAGCCTACCGGAATGCGCGCCTTCCTGGAGGACGTGATACGCCCCTACCGCATCGCCCCGCCCGCGGGTGTGTCGGTCGAATGCGACCTGAACGGCGATCTGGTGACGCTGGACCTGGACAGGACGATGATGTCGCAGGCCCTGGTCAACCTGATCGAGAACGCGCTGCAGGCAATGCCGGACGGCGGGCGGCTGATGATGGCCGCTTCCGTGGCGGGGACCGATCGTGAGCGCATGCTTCAGGTATTGATCTCCGACACGGGGGTGGGCATGGATCGGGAGGCGCTGGCGAGGGTCTTCGAGCCCTACTTCTCAACCAAGGGGAGCGGGACGGGTCTCGGCATGGCCATCGCGCGGCGCGCGGTGGAGGAACATCGAGGCCGGATCGAGATCAGCAGCGCGCCCAGGAAGGGCACCACCGCGCAGGTGATCCTGCCGCTGCCGTGAGGCTGAAGGCGCAAGCCCTCCGTGGAGCCGGGACACCCTCGGAGATCAGACGGCAAGGTCCTCCCCGTCGTCCTCCGCGGCATCATCGTCATCATCGCCCTTCACGGCCTCTTCTTCGGCGTCATCGACGAGCTCCAGCTCGAGAGGCCGGATGGTGACGACTTCCATATCGGCGCCGCACTCGAGACACGTGACAGTCTCGCCGACCTCCACCTCCCCTGTTTCAATCTCAGCGTCGCAGGCGATGCAGGTCGCCATCGGTGATCCTCCCTGAATGACTCGCTCGAGTGCAGCCGGACGCTCCTTCCGCGGCGGGCGGCGATGCTACCACAGGGTTCCAGGGGCCGCAACAGAATCCCCGGCGCTGCGATGGGCATCGCGCAACCCGGCGACGGTGGAAGCCAGATCGTTCGGATCGATGATCCCTTCACGGCACCGCGCGGCTACGCATACCGTCGCGGACTCCTTTGCCTCTTCAGCCCACTCGATGATCCGCTCCGGCTCATAGAGCCGCCACGCGGCGCGGCGCAGATCGGCGGCCCGCTCTCCCCGTCCCGCGATCCGGATGCGCACGCGCGGCTCTCCGTGCGCGTGCAGAGCCACCGCCGTGGTGGAGGCGCGGTTATCGAGGTAGAAGGCGCGCGATCCTGTCCACGAGAACGCTCCCTCCACGCCGCGGCGCCATGTCTCGTCGTGCGTGAAGTCCGCCAAGCGATCCAGGAACAGCGCCGCCGAGGCCTGGGGAGACGGCAGGATCGAGTCCGGCAGGATCTTCCTCCGCAGGCGGAGATAGCCGGCCGCCTGATCGCGGGCCATCACGTCGTAGAAGCCGCCGCCGGCCTCGTCGATGAAGAGCGACTGCAGCGCGGAGGCGAACTTCTTGGCCCCTTCGAGGTAGCGAACCTCGCCCGTGACCTCGTAGGCGTCGAGGAGCGCGATCCCGAAGTAGGCCTGGTCGGCCATCAGGACGGGTGAACCGGACGCCGCGGGCCCCAGCCGGTGCGGCAGCCCTCTCTCCAGGGAGGGGCTCGAGGCCAGGACGATGTCGATGGCTTTCAGGGCCGAAGCGACGGCGTCATCCCTGTCGAGGACGGCTCCCGCGTGAATCAGCGCGGAGCAGGCAACGCCGGTCGAGTCCAGATAGCGCGCCTCTGAGATGGGAGGCGCGGGCCGCGCCGCGCGGGCGGCCGCGAGTTTGGCGAGGATCCTCCCGGCGGTCACCCTCACCGCGGCGGCGTCGATCCCCGCGGCCTTCGCGGCCGTCTCCACCGGCGCGGCGCCCCTGAGGACCGAACGGGGCGGGAGGCCAAGAAGCACATCCCCTTCATCCGTGAAGCCGAAGAGGGTCCGCGCCCATGGAAGGTCCTCCTCCCCCAGGATGGACCGGACCTCCTCGACGCGCCAGGCGTAATACCCGGCCTCGTCCATGGGATCAGATGAGGCCGTCTGCGCCGAATGGAATCCTCCCTCCGGGGCCTCCAGGGTCCCCAGGATGAAGTCGATCGTGCGGCCGGCTGCCGCCTTCAGGTCCTCGGCGCCGGAGGCCCTCACCGCCTCCGCAAGCGCCCGCAGATAGGCCGCATTCACGGCGAGGGGCTTGTCGAAATACGGGAGGGCCCACTCCCCGTCCCTCGCCGCGCGGTGGAAGCCGCCTCCGATCCGGTCCTCGAGGGCGCCCGCTATGGGGGCGCGCAGCGATCGGAGCGCCTGCTCCTTCAGCCCGTCGTCCGCACGCTTGTGCGCCGCCAGCAGCGCGGCCCTCACGGCGAAGGGGTTCGTCACGCGCGGAGGATCGCCGTAGCCGCCGTGCTCATAATCGTAGCTCTGGACCACGCCGCCCAGGATGGCGGCGAACATTTCGGCCGCCGGGGGCACGGGGCGCCTCGCCTCCTTCTCAGTGTTGAAGATCTTCTGGACGGCGACGGCGTTTCTCTGCGCCAGGTCGAAGCGTGTGTGCATCATCCGGTCCAGGCGCACCAGCAGGGCTCGCATCCCCGGGCGCTCCTCCCTATCGTCCACCGGCACGAACAGGTCCGCCCACGCGGCCTCGCCCGTCGGGAAGAGGAAGGCGGTGACGGGCCAGCCGGTCTTGCCCCGGTTGAGCGCGCCCACCGCGACCTGGTACCGCGCGTCGATGTCCGGACGCTCGTCGCGGTCCACCCTCACGGGTATCCAGCGCTGCGCCACCAGCCGCCGCACGATCTCATCCGTGTAGACCTCCATGTCTGCGGTGAGGCACGGGCGGCACCAGGGTGACACGATGGTGAGGAGCACCCCGCGGTCCTCGGCCTTCGCGCGGGCGAAGACCTCCTCGCTCCAGGGCAGCCACTCGATGGGGGGCGCGGGCGCCGGGGCGGTCGATTCCGGCTTGGGCTCGGGGGCCTCTGCCTCCTGCGCGGAGATCTCGACGAGAATCGATGCCGCGGCGGCGAGGAGGCCGGCCGCGATCCTTCTGCTTCGCCTCAGCCGTGTCATCTTGGGTTCCCTCTCGGGGGGCACGCACTATAGGGCGGGCGGATGCCTCCCGCCACGGGCCCGATCAGCCGCCGGCCGCCCGGCGGAACGCAGGCGTGGCTTCGACGGCCGTCGCCAGGGCCCCGGCCAGGACGCGATGGCCCACGGCATTCGGGTGGCAGAAATCGGCCAGATACACCTCAAGCTCCGGGTGCTCGGCGAGCAGGTCCTCGCCGTAGAGGGCGAGCGTACGTGCGTGCTCGGCCGCGAGGAAACGGCCGCCGGCGACCTCGGGAATGACCGAGCGCAGGAGGCTCTCGGTGTCCACGAGCGGTGTTGCGGTGCCGGCGGCCGCGGAGCGGATCGGCTCCGCCATCCCACCCGGAACGCAGTTCGTCACCAGGATGGGGTCAGCCCCCGCGGCGCGCACGGCGCGCGTCATGGCGGCGAGGTTGGCCTCCGACTTCTCAGGACCCACGTTCAGAGGCATCGCCTCCGTTCCCGGGCGGAGCCGATCGAGGGCCGGAGACCCTTCCAGCGCCGCCTTCCGCGTGAGGAAGGCGGCGTAGATCTGGTAGGCACGGCTGCGGTTGAGGAGCGCCCGGAGGCCGCCCAGCCAGCCCGCGTTGCGGCGCAAAACCTCGTCGAAGGGCTCGGGCACCCGCGACCAGTCGTTCGATCCGTACGAGAGGCTCACCACGTCGGGCTCATAGCGGAGCGCCTCGCGCTCGAGCAGGACCCGCCCCTGCAGGGAGGAGTAGCCGCAGATGCCCAGATTGACGACTTCCACGCGGAGGCCCGGGTGCCTGAGGGCGACCTCCCGTTCCAGCAGGGCCGGGTAGGCGTCCTCGCCGCCGACTCCCCATCCGAAGGTGGACGAGTCTCCGAGGCAGACGATCCGGAACGTCCCCGGGTGCGGCCCGTAGGCCGCCTCGCGCCCCGGGTACCCCCGGGAGTTGGTCCTCAGGGTCCAGCGCGTCCTCTCCCTGAGCCCGGGCGGCGCCAGGACGTCGGTCAGCGGGATCGAGAGGTTGGGGCGGAGGGTGTAGAAGAGGTACCTGTCCCAGCGGTAGGTGCTGTAGTAGTTGCGCAGGTCCCCTGGCGACTCGGAAAGAAGCTCCACCCAGCGCGCATCCTTGACCAGGATGTTGCGATCCAGCCACGCCGGCAGCGCCGCGTCCCGCTCGAAGGCCGGTGAGATGCGGAAGACCCGGACGCACCCCTCGACCGCCGCCAGGAACGCGGGCGGGAAAGCCGCGATGAGAATCCACCCCAGGATGCGGGCGCGCTTGGTCAATGGGACCACCGTGGAGACGCCGGTCCGGTCGGCGCGGTGATGCGCTCACCGGCCCGCGGGAAGGACAAGATTACATGAAAAGAGACTCGACATGGACCTCGGTGAACTCGGCCACCACGGCATCGTCATCGAGGATCTCCTGGCCCGCGGCCCGGGCCTTCTCGTCGAGGCGGAGGGCGAGGAAGAGCGTGTCCTGATCTGGCTGGAGTGAGCGGGGCCCAGGATCCGGGAGGAGCCTCAGCGCACGGAAGGGTCCCTGCGGCCGGGTGGGCCGCTGTCCTCGGAACGCGCCGCCTTCACCTGCCGCGGAAGGGGCTCCGGATCCTCGGCGAGCGTGTACGCCATGAAAGCCATCGCCGCCACGTTCATGGCGAGTTCCCGCGGGCTGATCTTGTCGAGCGTGTCGGCCGCGCTGTGGTGATAGTCGAAGTAGAAGGTCCCATCCTGCCGCAGGCTGAGCAACGGCACGCCGGAGGCTCCGAGCGGCGCCGTGTCCGCGCCCCCTCCTCCTCCGGTCACCCGGACAGCCCCGACGCGGCCCAGTCGGGAAGCGAGGTTTCGCACCCTGGGTAGGCCCCCGGCGCCGGCCGAAACGCCGAAGCCCAGCGGCCGCGCTCCTCCGCCGTCCGACTCGATGGCGGCCACGTGCCGCGGCAGTTCGTCCCGGTGCCCCTCGGCGTACCCCCGGCCCCCGCGCAGGCCGTTCTCCTCGTTCGTGAACAGCACCGCGCGGATCGTGCGCCGGGGACTCAGGCCCAACGACCTCAGCAGCCGCATCGTCTCCATCACGATGGCCGCCCCGGCGCCGTTGTCGATGGCGCCCGTGCCCAGGTCCCACGAATCCAGATGGCCGCCGATGAGGACGATCTCGTCCGGCTTCTCGCGGCCGCGCAGCTCCGCCACCACGTTGGCCGATTCCACCTCCGGGAGGCTCCGGCAGCCGAGCGCCAGGTGGACCGTCACCGGCTCGCCGGCCGCCGCGAGCCGGTGGATCAGATCGGCATCCTCGGAGGCGATGGCGGCCGCGGGTATCTCCGGGACGTTCGGGTCGTACCCAAGGGCGCCCGTGTGCGGGAGCCTGTACGCCGCCGTCCCCAGGGAGCGGATCAAGGCGGCCGTCGCGCCGACCTTCGCCGCCTCGACCGCGCCCCTGAACCGCAGCCCCACCGCCGACCCGTACCCTTCCTTCTCACCGCCGTTGCGACGGATGGGCTTGTTGTACAGCACGATCCTTCCGCGGGCCTTCTCCCCGGCGGCGCGGATCTCCTCGAAGCTCGAGACCTCGATCACCTCCGCCGTGATCCCCGCCTCCGGCGTCGGCACGCTCCCCCCGAGCGCGGTGACGGCCAGGGTCTGCGCCACGGGCGAGACGATCCTCGCCGCCTCGGCGCCGCGCTCCCAGTGCGGAACCATGACCTTCTCGGTCCGGACGGCGTCCAGATCGTCCCGCTCGAACTCGGCCGCGGCCCACCGGATGGCCGCATCGAGGTTCGGCGATCCGCTCAGACGCGGCCCGATCCGATCGGTGAGGTAGGCGAGTTTCGCGTACGCCCGGCTCTCGCGCAGGGCCTCCTCGACGATCCGCGCAGCCGGATCGCCGCCGCCGGGGGCGCACCCGCCCGCGAGGAGCAGGCCGCATGACAGCAGGAGGCTCGTCCGTTTCCGTCCGCGCATGAGCGGGCCAGAGTAGCAGAGCGACGCCCAGGTCAGAGAGGGATGGGAGGGCACGGCAATGGGCTGCTTTGCGGCCCGGGCGAAGCCGCGCCGGAGCGACCGATCAGGAGGGGCCCGCCAGGCCCGGCAGGGACACCAGCTCGAAGACCCGACCTTCCACGAAGATCCCGAACAGATCCGGATCCACCTTCCCCTCCTTCACCTCGAAGGAGAGGATGTCCAACGCGCGCTGGGCGGGCATCGCCCTCTTGTACGGCCGATCCTTCGCGGTGAGCGCGTCGAAGATGTCCGAGATCGTCATGATCTTGGACTGGACGGGGATCTCCGGGCTCTGGATGCCGAGGGGATAGCCGGTTCCGTCGAGCTTCTCGTGGTGCGCGTGGGCGATCTGGGGGACCTGCCGCAGCTCGCGCGTCCACGGGATGTTGGAGAGGAACTCGAACGTGTGCGTGACGTGGGACTCGATCTCGCGCCGCTCCTCCGGGCTCAGGCTCCCCTTCCCGATGCTCAGGTTGGCGGCCTCCGAGGGCTGCAAGAGCGGGATCTTCGCGCCGTCGACGTCGTCCAGGACGGTGGCCGCCACCATCTTGAGAAGGGCCGAGCCTTCCTCCTTGAGGACGGTGGGCTCATTGGCCTGGACGATCACTTCGAGGAAGCGGTCCAGCTCGCGAAGCCGCGCCTCCATGTCCGAATCGATCGACGACGCTGCCGCGAGCGCCTCCTCGCGGTTCTTATCCATGAAGGTGCGGATCTTCTCCCGGGAGAACTTCAGCTCCAGGGATCGGCGCAGGAAGCGGAACCGGTCCCGGATCGCCTGCAGCTCGAACTCGTACAGTTTCTTGCCCTTGAGCAGGACGTTCTCCCGCACGCCGATCTTCCCGAAATCGTGCAGGAGCGAGGCGTACTTGATCTCCTTGAGGTCGTCCCGGGTGAAGCGGACGTCCCCGTACCGCCCCTTCTCCTCCTGGTCCACCGCCTCCGCGAGGCCGACGGTGAGAATGGCCACCCTCTCGGAGTGGCCGGACGTTGTCGGGTCGCGGCTCTCGATCGCCGTCACCGAGGCCCGGATGAACCCCTCGAAGAGGGCCTGGATCTCCTCGTAGAGGCTCGCGTTCTCGATGGCCACGGCCGCCTGGGACGACAGCGACGCCGCCAACTCGGCCGCCCGGAGGTTGAAGGGGACGACCTGCGCCTCCACGCAGGCGGGATCCGCGAGCCGCGCCCCGCGCTCGCGCTTGCGGTTGATGAGCTGCAGCACGCCGATGACCTCGTCCTTCTGGTTGCTCATGGGGATCACGAGGAGAGATTTCGTCCTGTACTTGGAGGTTTCGTCGAAGGCCCGGTTGAACCGGTATTCCTCGTCCGCGGGGATGGCGTAGGCGTCCTGGATGTTGAGCGTCTCACCGGTGAGCGCCACGTAGCCCGCCAGCGATCGGCGGCTGATGTCGATCCGCGATGCGCGGAAGGGGACGTTGATGCTGTCGTTCTGCGCCAGCTTGAAGTGGAGCACCTTGTCGGCGAAGTAGTCGTTCTCGTCGCTCTGCGCCCCAGGCTTGCGCTCGACGAGGTACAGGCTCCCCGCGTCGGCGGAGGTGATCTCGCGGCACTTGGTGAGGATGAGGTTCAGCAGCGCGTCGCGGTTGCGCTCGGCTGAAAGAGCCGTCCCGATCCTGTTGAGCTCCCGCAGCTCACGCCCCTGCTCCTCCACGCGCTGCCGCAGCCCCTGCAACTCAGCCAGGAGCGCGGCGTGCGCCCCGGCGAGCCTCACCGCCTCGTCAACGCGCTCGGCGGCGAGCGGCCGGCGCAGAATCGTGGCCACCCTCTCGTCCGGAGCGCTGGAGCCTCCGGTCTCGTGGTCCGGCTCGACGACGGGGAGGATCGACGCTGAGGGGAACGAGCGCGCGACGCGCGTGAGGGCGTCGAGAGGGCCGACAAGGACCAGCCGCTCTCCGTTCCAGGCTTCGGCCGGACCGAGATCGCCGCCGTCGCCCCCGCCGTCCGCGGATCGGAAGCCGGCGCCCGATCTCTCGGCCGCTTCCCGGACCACGCCTTCCTCGCCGGCCGGGGGCTCGCCTCGGCGGAGGTAGAGAACGTTGAACGGCGCGGGTTGCTTCATGAGCAGGCGACCTCGCCCCGCGGGGACGCACGCCGGTCCGGAACGCCTCGCCGCGGGAGCGGATTCACGTCGCAGGCCAGCATACGCCTCCTCTCCCGCGGCCGTCAAACCCGCCGGGCTGTCTCTCAGGCGACCTGGAGGGCACGGGCGAGATCCGATACGACCATCACGATGGCCGCCCTGCCCGGCTCGCGGCCGGGACCCGAGTACGCGTAGTCGACGTTGATCCCCGCGTCGGCCAGCGCCCGCGCCACGCGCGCGACCGCGCCGGGGGAATGTTGGAGGTCCAGGTGAAGCACCTCCGTTTCGAAGCACGCGTAGCTCGCCTCGCGCAGCGCCTCCACCGCGCGCGCCGGCACGTCCACCAGCAGGTGGGCCTGCCCCTCGAAAACAGTGAACCCCTCCACGTTGACGCCCGCCGCGCCGAGGACCTCCGCGAGGCGGGCCATCGTGCCGGGCTGGTTGGCGATCGGCACCGTGATCTGTCGTCTCTTCGTCGCCGTCTGGGCCATGAGGAACCTCCCGCGCATCCTAGATCGGCAGCCACCTGCCCACCGCCGGGACGATGAGCCTGAGCTGCCCCATCAGCGAGGCGAACTGCTCCGGGTAGAGCGACTGCGCCCCGTCGGAACGGGCGTTGTCGGGGTCGTGGTGCACCTCCACCATCAGCCCGTCGGCCCCGGCCGCCACCGCCGCGCGCGCCATCGGAATCACATTGTACCGGATCCCCGTCCCGTGGCTCGGGTCCGCCACCACGGGGAGGTGAGAGATCTTTTTCATGATGGGTATCGCCGAGATGTCCATGGTGTTGCGCGTGTACCGCTCGAAGGTGCGGATCCCACGCTCACAGAGGATCACCTGGTGGTTGCCTCCCGAGAGGATGTACTCGGCCGAGAGGAGCCACTCCTCCAGCGTGGCCGACAGGCCGCGCTTGAGCAGGACGGGCTTGCGCGCGCGTCCCAGCTCCTTCAGGAAAGTGAAGTTCTGCATGTTGCGGGCCCCCACCTGAAGGATGTCGGCGTAGCGCTCCACGAGCGCGATCTGCGACGCGTCCATCACCTCCGTGATGGTGAGCAGTCCGTGCTCGTCCGCCGCCTCCCTGAGGAGCCTCAGCCCCTCCTCGCCGAGGCCCTGGAAGGAGTAGGGGGATGTCCGGGGCTTGAACGCTCCGCCGCGCAGGATCTTCGCTCCCTGGCGGGCCACGCTCTCGGAGATCCGGCGCACCTGGTCGCGGCTCTCCACGGCGCAGGGGCCCGCCATGACCACCACCTCGGGACCGCCGATTGTGACGGCCCCCACTTTCACGATCGTCCCCTCCGGGCGGAAAGCCCGGCCCGCGAGCTTGTAGGGCTCGCTGATCTTCAAGACTTCATGCACGCCGGGGAGGAGATCGAGGTCGCGCGGATCGAGGTCCGACGCCTTCTCGCCCACCGCGCCGATGACGGTCCGTGTGGAGCCCGTGGAGCGGTGGGCGTCCAGCCCGCGGTGCACCAGGACGTCGATGACGTGCTGGATCTGATCCTCGGTCGCCGCCGTCTCCATCACGATGATCACGCGCTCACCTCCGGCTCGCCGACTCCCGCTCCAGCCGGCGGGACTCGTCCAGAATACGCTCGAAGATCCGCCGCAGAGCCCCGGGGTCGAGAGAACTCGCGCTCATGTGGAGCACCCGCTCGAGGATCTCCCTCTCCCGTTCGGGATCGTACACGGTTCTTCCCGAGGCCCGCTTCGCCTCGCCGATCTCGACGGCGCACCGGGCGCGCTCGTTGAGGAGGCGCACGATCTCCACGTCGATCTCGTCGATGCGGCGGCGGAGCCGCTCGACGCCGTCCTCGCTCATCAACCCTCCCCCCGGCCGGTCAGCCGGCGCGCCGCCCGCCGCGCCGCACCGGCGGGATCGCATCCTGCCTCCTCGATCGCGCGGACGATCGCCGATCCCACGACGACGCCGTCGGCGATGGCGGCCGCCCGGCGGTACTGGTCGGGCGTGCCGATGCCGAACCCGACGGCCACCGGCAGCCCCGTCGCCCGGCGCACCTCGGCGACCTCCCCCGCCAGCCCCGCGGGAAGATCGGGCCTCTCCCCGGTCACGCCGGTCCGGGTGATGTAATAGATGAAGCCCCCCCTCGAGTCCCCGGCGGCGGCGATCCGGGCCCCGCCGCTCGTGGGCGCGAGCAGCGGGACGGTCCGGATCCCGGCCGCAGCGAGAGCCCCGCGCAGGTCGACCGCCTCTTCCTGGGGCAGGTCCGTGGCGAGCACGCCGTCCACCCCGGCGTCGCGGCACCTCGCGGCGAATCGATCGATCCCCATCCGGAGGATCGGGTTCACGTACGTGAACAGCACCAGCGCCGGTCCGACCGACGCCCGCAGGCGGCCCGCGAGGTCAAGCGCGCGATTCAAGGTCATCCCCGCACGAAGCGCCCTCTCGCAGGCGCGCTGGATGACCGGCCCGTCGGCGAGCGGGTCCGAGAAAGGCACGCCCAGCTCGATCACGTCGGCGCCTTCCTCCGCGAGCGCGCGGCAGATGTCGAAGGTGGCCGCTTCGCCCGGATCCCCCGCGGTGACGTAGGGGATGAATGCGGCGCGGGCGCCGAACCGCGCGCGGGCGAAAGCCTCCTCGATCCGGCCGGTCACTCCCCCGTCTCCCCCGGCGTCCCGCATCCTTCCCCGGCCCGCCGCATCACCCCGTGGGAGCCGAGGCGCCTTCGAGGAGCGCCACCTGCTCCACGTCCTTGTCTCCCCGTCCCGAGAGGTTGAGGATGACGGGGCCGCGGCCGGCGTACGAGGCGCCGATGTTCATGAGGTGCGCGACGGCGTGGGCCGCCTCCAGCGCGGGGATGATCCCCTCGCACGAGGCCAGCGTGCGGAAGGCGGCAAGCGCCTCGGCGTCCGGCACCGCCGCGTAGTCCACGCGCCCGCGCTCGCGCAGCCAGGCGTGCTCGGGCCCGACGGCGGGGTAGTCCAGGCCGGCGGACACGGAATGCGTCTTCTGGATGTTCCCGTCGGCGTCCTGGAGGATGTACGTCCGGGCGCCATGGAGAACCCCGGGGCTCCCTCCGCGAAAGCGCGCCGCGTGGTCGCCGGCGGCAGGGCCGCGCCCGCCCGCCTCCACGCCGATCATCGCAACCGAAGCATCGCCGAGGAAGGCGTGAAAGAGTCCGATGGCGTTGCTCCCGCCCCCGACGCAGGCCAGAAGCAGCGCGGGCAGCCTCCCTTCGGCCTTCAGGATCTGCGCGCGCGCCTCCTTCCCGATGACCGACTGGAAGTCGCGCACCATGACGGGGTACGGATGCGGGCCGAGGACGGATCCCAGGACGTAGTGCGTGTCCCGCACGGAGGCGACCCAATCGCGCATGGCTTCGTTGATGGCGTCCTTCAGCGTGCGGCTCCCGCTGCCCACGCCCACCACCGTGGCTCCGAGCAGGCGCATCCGGTAAACGTTGAGCGCCTGGCGGCGCATGTCCTCCTCGCCCATGTACACGGTGCAGGCGAGGCCGAACAGCGCCGCCGCGGTTGCGGAGGCGACGCCGTGCTGCCCCGCCCCCGTCTCGGCGATGATCCGCCTCTTCCCCATCCGCACCGCGAGGAGGGCCTGGCCCAGGGTGTTGTTGATCTTGTGCGCCCCGGTGTGACAGAGGTCCTCGCGCTTGAGATATACGACCGCGCCTCCGCAGCGCTCGGAGAGGCGGGAGGCGCGCGTGAGAGGGGTGGGCCTCCCCGCGTAGAGAGTCCGGAGCGTCTCCAAGCGCGCCTGAAAGGAAGGGTCGGCGCGGGCTTCCTCGTACGCGGCCTCCAGGTCGGCCAGCGGCCCCACGAGCGTCTCGGGGACGAAGCGGCCGCCGAAAGAGCCGAAGCGCCCGCGCGCATCGGGGCGGGCGCCCGGCTCCGCGCCGCCGGCGGGGTCCCCCGCCGCGCTCACGAGATCCTCTCCCGCGCAGGGTCCTGAGAGATGCTGGATGCCGCGGACCTCAGAGCGCGTGCGAAGCGGGCGATCCCGGCGGCGTCCTTCAGGCCAGGGGCCTCCTCCACGCCCGTGCTCACGTCAACGCCTGCTGGGCGCGCGCGCTGCACCGCCTCCGCCACGTTTTCAGACGTGAGGCCGCCGGCGAGGATCATCGTGCGCCCCGGCGCGGCGGCCGCGTGCAGGGAGGCCGCGAGACTCCAGTCGAACGCGCGGCCGGTGCCCCCGGGGGCACCTTCGACGTGCGCGTCGAGGAGGTAGCGGCCCTCGTGCGCCTCCAGGGCGAACGCCTTGACGGCCTCGGGGTCGGTGCCGGTGTCCACGCGGAACGCCTTCACCCACGGCACGCCCAGCGAGCGCGCGAGATCCAGGTCCTCGGACCCGTGGAGCTGGACCCAGGTGAGGTCGGCTTCCTCGAACGCCCTCAAGATCTCGTCACGGCAGGCGTCCACGAAGACCCCGGCCCGTTCGACGGAGCGCGGCAGCGCGGATCCCAGGGCCCGCGCGGTGCGGGCGCTCACGCAGCGCGGACTCCGGTTCCAGAAGACGAAGCCCACGGCCTGAGCCCCCGCCGCCGCGGCCGCCTCGGCGTCCTGGCGCCTCGTGATCCCGCACACCTTCAGCCACACGGTGCGTTTCCTCCCGCGGCGATGAGCGCCTTGAGGAGCGCCTCAGGCCGGTTCGAACGCATCAGGGCCTCTCCCACCAGCACCGCGTCGTACTGCGCGCTCCGGAGCGCTCGCACCTGATCCGGATGGGAGACCCCGCTCTCCGCCACCCGCACCACGTGACGCGGCAGATGCGCCGCCAAGCGGATCGCGCGTTCCGGATCCACCTTCAGCGATCTCAGATCCCTGCAGTTCACGCCGATGATCCGGGCGCCGCACCCCGCCGCCGCCTCCAGATCCTCCTCGTCGTGCACCTCCACGATGGCCGCCAGCCCGTACCGGCCGGCGGCCTGCAGCATCTGCCTGAGGCCGACCTCCCCGAGCGCCTCCACGATCAGCAGCACCGCGTCGGCGCCCGCCATGCGCGCCTCGGCCACCTGGTACGGGCTCACGAGGAAGTCCTTCCTCAGGACGGGGAGCCCCGCCTTCCCCGCCTGCGAGATGTGATCGAGATCGCCGCCGAAGTGGTCGGGCTCCGTCAGGACCGAGAGGGCCGAGGCGCCTCCGTCCCGGTACGCCGCGGCCAGAGAAGCCGGGTCGTAGGCCGTGGCGAGCGTTCCCGCCGAAGGAGAGGCGCGCTTCATCTCCGCGATGATGCGGATGCGCTCCGCGCCCCGCAGCGCCGATTCGAACGGGCGCGCCGGGGGCAGATCCCAGATCTTCGCCTCCAGCGCCGACAGCGAGATCTCGCCCTCCGCTTCGACGATCCGGGCGCGGGAGGCCGCGACGGCCCGCGCGAGGAAGTCCTTCGGCTCCAAGCTCACGGCCGCATCTCCGTCGAGTTCGAGAAGGCCCGCAGCGCCTCCAGGGTGGCGGCCGCACGGCCCGTGTCGAGGCTCTCCGCGGCCGCGACCACCCCCGCCCGGAGCGTCCGCGCCGCGCCTCCCACTTGCAGCGCCGCCCCCGCGTTGAGCAGGACCAGGTCCCGGCCCGCGCCGTGGCGGCCGCCCAGGATCTCCGCGGCAAGGCGGGCGTTCACCTCCGGGCCGCCGCCCCTCACCGCGCGCAGAGGGTGCCGGCGCAACCCCGCGTCCTCCGGGCGGATCGCCACGGATCGGATCTTTCCGTCGAGGAGCGCGGCGCAGCGGCTCTCGCCGCTGACGGTCAGCTCGTCCATGCCGTCCGAACCGCAAACCACGAGCGCCCTGCGCGTCCCCAGCTCGCGCGCGGCCTCCGCCATCATCCTCAGACGCGATCCGTCGGAGACGCCGATCACCTGGCGGGCCGCCCGCGCGGGGTTGCACAGAGGCCCCAGCAGGTTGAAGAAGGTGCGGACGCCGATGGCCCTCCTCGCGGAGGCGGCATGCCGGAGCGCCGGATGGTAGGCGGGAGCGAAGAGGAAGGCAAAGCCGATGCGCCTGAGCGCGACGGCCGCCCGCGACGGAGGCATCTCGATGCGCACGCCCATCGCCTCCAGCAGGTCGGCGCTGCCGCAGCGGCTCGACACCGAGCGGTTGCCGTGCTTGGCCACCTTCAACCCCGCCCCGGCCGCCACCAGCGCGGCCAGCGTCGAGACGTTGAGCGTCCCGAGGCCGTCGCCCCCCGTCCCGCAGGTGTCCACGACGTCGGCCGAGGCGCCGGGGATTCTCTCGGCTCGCTCCCGCATCACCCGCGCGAAGGCCGCGATCTCCTCGCTCGTCTCGCCCTTCATGCGCAACGCGACGGCCAGTGCCGCGATCTGGGCGTCGTCCGCGCCGCCGTCCATGAGGATCCTCATCGCGGAAGCCGCCTCCTTCCGCGTGAGATCCTTCCCCTCCATGACCAAGCGGATGAAGCGTTTCAGCACGGCGCGCTCCCCCGGGCTCGGCGGCCTCGCCCCGTGCCCGTCCTCGGCGAGGCGGCCTTCCGGCGGCCCCGGACCAGCGACAGGAAGTTGGCCAGGATCTTCTTCCCCTCCACCGTGAGGATCGACTCCGGATGGAACTGCACACCCTCGAGCGGAGCGCCACTCCGGCCCTTGCGCCTCAACCCCATGACGAGGCCGTCCTTGGTGCGGGCGGTCACCTGGAGGGCTTCCGGGACGGAGGCGCTCTCGACGATGAGGGAGTGATAGCGGGTCGCCTCGAAGGGGTTCGGGACTCCCTTGTACAGGGAGCGGCCGTCGTGGTGGATGAGCGACGTCTTCCCGTGCATGAGCACGGGCGCCCTGACGATGCGGCCTCCGAAGACCTGGCCGATCGCCTGGTGGCCCAGGCACACCCCCAGGATCGGGACCTTCCCGCCCAGCGTCCGGATCACATCCTCGGTGATCCCGGCGTCCTCGGGCCTCCCCGGCCCCGGCGAGATCACGATCGCCTCGTATCCGGCCTCCGCGACCGCCCTGGCGCTCACGGCGTCGTTGCGGCGAACATCCACTTCGGCGCCCAGCTCCCACAGATACTGGACGAGGTTGTACGTGAACGAGTCGTAGTTGTCCAGGACGAGGATCATGCCGGGCCTCTCTGGCGCAGCGCCTCCAGCAGCGCCTCCGCCTTGCGGCAGGTCTCGTCGTACTCCCGCGCGGGGATCGAGTCGGCCACGATGCCGGCGCCCGCCTGAACGAACGCGCGCCCATCGCGGCTGACCATGGTCCGGATCGTGATGCAGGAGTCGAGGTTCCCGGAGGCGTCGGCGTAGGCCACGGCGCCCGCGTACGGGCCCCGGCGGGTCGTTTCGAGTTCCTCGATGATCTCCATGGCGCGCACCTTGGGGGCTCCCGAGACCGTCCCGGCAGGAAAGCATGCCGCCAGCGCGTCGAGGGCGTCGGCTCCGGGCCTGAGCCTCCCCCTGATCCGCGTGACCAGGTGCATCACGTGCGAGAAACGTTCGACGGACATGAGGTCCCCGACCTGCACGCTTCCCCTGGCGGCCACTCGTCCCAGATCGTTGCGCGCGAGATCCACCAGCATGAGGTGCTCGGCGCGCTCCTTGGCGTCGCCGCGCAGATCGCGCTCGAGCGCCCGGTCCTCCTCTTCGGTGGCGCCGCGACGGCGCGTGCCGGCGATGGGACGCGTCTCCACGCGCTCCCCCTCGACGCGCACCAGCATCTCGGGCGACGCCCCCACCAGGGAGACGTCTCCGTCGGCGAGGTAGTACATGTAGGGCGACGGGTTGAGGCGCCTCAGCCTCCGGTACACGTCGAAAGGGGAACCCGCGAGAGGGACCTCGAAGCGCTGGCTCAGGACGACCTGAAAGATGTCGCCCGAGCGGATGAGTGACTTGGCCTCGCGAACGCTTTCCTCGAACTCCCGCCGGGTCACGTTGGAGCGCGGACGGAAGGACCCCGGGCGTGACGGACGTGAGCGTCCGCCCCGCCGGCTGAGGTCCCGCCGTCCTCTCGCGGCGCGCCCTCCCCGGAGCGGCCGGGCGAGAGTTGATTCCATCTCGTCAAGCGCCCGGACGGCCTCCCGGTAGCGGCGCCGCGCCTCCGTCGGCCCGTCGGCCCGCAGTGTAGCCATCAGCACGAGGCGCTGGCGCACGTGATCGAAGGCGGCGAGGCGGTCGTAGAATCCGAAGACGACGTCGTCGAGGTCGAGGCCGCCTCCGTGCCCGTCGGGAATGGCTTCCAGGAGCCGCACGGCGTCGTAGCCGATGAAGCCGACGGCGCCCGAGGTGAAGCGGGGCAGCCCCGGCACCAAGGCCTGGGTCGAGCCCGTCAGCCGCCGGCGGATCGTCTCGAAGACGTTTCCCTCGTAAGCGCGCTTCGGGCCCGGCCCTTCCTCGGTCACCTTGCGGCCGCGGGCGCGCACCACGAGCCAGGGACGCCAGCCCAGGAACGAGTACCGGCCGAGCGACTCGCCTCCCTCCACGGACTCGAGGAGGAAAGCGTTTCGTTCGCGCGACGCGGCGCGCAGGAAGGCGGAGACGGGCGTGAGCAGATCCGCCGGCACCTCGCGGAACAGGGGGATCACGCAGGCCGAGCGCGCCAGCGCGGCCGCCTCCTCCTCCGATGGCCGGGTGGTCTCCACATCCGCACCTACTGCGGCACTTCAAAGACCACGAAGATGTCCTCGGGAAGCTCCTTCGCCATCAGGTGCAGCTCGAAGATGCCGCCGTTCAGGTCTCCCTCCGGCCTCGGGAAGTAGAGCATGTCCCGCATGTAGCCGTACCTGTGGATCTCCGCCTGATCGTTGAGGATGGAGGCCCCGACCACGGGGAAGAAGACGCTGTCCACGAAGCGGTAGGCGTCGAACTTGAAGGCGTTGAACTCGGCGCCGGTCATCCTCCTGTCCAGCGTCACGCCCGGCTGGAGCCGTCTCACCTCTTCGACCCCCGCCATCCCGTAGCGGCGCCCGAAGGTGTCCATCACATAGAAGGACTCCCGGGTGATCCGGATGTACGGAGTGATCCCCTTGTTGGCGAGCCAGACCTCCAGCGGGATGAAGGGATCCGACCCGTGGAAGCGTGTGGCGCCCACGCCCACGGTCATCAAGATGAGGTCCCCTTCCTCCTTGAAGACCATGGGCGCCAGCGTCGGGCTGAGCTTGCCAGGCCTGACGACGTTGCTCTGCGAGTAGGTGCACCCCGGCGCGCCGGCGGCGAGAAGCACGGCCAGCAGCAGCCCCTGGGGACATGACCGGGCGAGGATCATCTCAATACCTCCGCGACAGGCCCCTGGATTCGCCTCGGGTCGAAGGCCCGCCAATGCAACGAACGGCGGGCGGGCCCCGCTTCCACTCCGCGAACCCCGTGTGGCCCGGAGCCTACGCCCGCCCCGCGTGGCCGTCAACCGGGCGCGTGGGTATCGTGTAGGCCGGACCCCACGGAGGGCCTGCATGCCTCGACGAATCGCCCCCATAGACCCGGCCGCGTTCCGATCGGTTTCTCGCATCGCCCCCGCGGTGATCGCCTGCGAGCGCTGTCCGCGCCTGAGGCAGTACTGCGAGCGCGTGGCCCTGGAGAAGAAGCGCGCCCACCGGCAGGAGACCTACTGGGGAAGGCCCGTCCCGGGCTTCGGCGACGCTCGCGCGCGGCTGCTCGTCGTCGGGTTGGCTCCGGCGGCGCACGGGGGCAACAGGACAGGTCGCGTCTTCACGGGCGACTCCAGCGGATCATGGCTCTACGAGGCGCTGCATCGGTTCGGCTTCTCGAACCTTCCGGACTCCGTCGGCAGGGACGACGGCCTCCTTCTCACAGACTGCTACGTCACGGCCGCCGCGCGCTGCGCGCCCCCGAAGAACCGCCCCACGACGCAGGAGCTGGACGCCTGCCGGCCCTACCTGGAGGCGGAGATTCGGCTCCTGAACCGGGTGGTGGTCGTCGTCGGATTGGGCCGTATCGGCCACGAGGCCTGGCTCCGGGCCGCCGGCTGGTGGGAGAAGATCCCGGCCGGGCGACGTCCCCGCTTCGCCCACGGCGCGGAATCACGCCTGCCCGACGGGACGTGGCTCCTCGCCTCGTATCACCCCAGCCGCCAGAACACCAACACGGGCCGCCTCACCCGTCCCATGTGGCACGCCGTGTTCCGCCGCGCGCGGACGCTAATGCACCGCGCTCCCGCCGACCCGCGCACCCGGAGGTGACCCGAGTGGCAGATGATCCGCCGGCTGCGTGCGGGCGCCCATCGGGTAAGGCGGATCTCCGGCGAGACCATCGTGGATCTGGTCGTCGGAAAGGACCCATGGATGAGGCTCATCCTGGAGAGACGCGTGTGGATGAAGCCGGGGGAGGTCCCGGCTCAGCGCGAGTCCCTCGCGGGCGACAGTTCATGAACAAACCTGGGCCAATCACTGCTTCTTCCCGATGACGGGTCCGTCCCCTGAAACGAAGTAGTTCGGGGGCGGCGCACCGCCGTGGGCGAGGCAATGGGCCTTCGCCATCGAGGCCTGGGCGTCGACGGCCGCGATCGCCTTCGCGTCGTTCCGGAGCGGTACGGTCGCCGTCGTGCAGTCGAATGAGGCGTTCCCCGACGCATCCGTGGTTCTCACCACGATCAGGTAAACGCGGCCGTCGGAGTTCGTCTTGCGTTCCGCTCTCAGGCGCAGGGTCCCCAGACCGAGGTCCTTGGCATCGGGGGAGAGGATCGAGCCTCCCATCGGTTCCGTATCGTCCTCGTCCGCGAAGATCTCGCGGGTGGATCCGTCCCTCACGATGCGGCCGTCCCGCATCAGGATCACGCGGCGCGCGTATTCGGCGGCGACGGCCATGGCGTGGGTGATGATCAAGATGGTGTGACCCTGTTCATTCAGGCGCCGGATCAGGGCCATCATCCCTAGAAGCTCCCGGTGATCGAGGCCGGTCGTGGGCTCGTCCAGGATGATGACTTCGGGTTTGGTGGCCAGGGTGCTGGCAACCGCAACCCGCTGCCTGCTGCCCTTGGTCAAGACGAAAGGATCGAGGTGTCCCGAGTCGGCCAGGCCCACCGCCTCCAGAGCCTCATCCACGCGGCGGGAGGTCTCGTCCTGGGACAGCCCTTGCAGGCGCGG
>CAYNUH010000009.1:74048-74282 GCA_964400605.1 uncultured Acidobacteriota bacterium
CCACGTGCCGGCTCAGGCGGGTGGTCGGCTGCCCTCGCAGGCTCTGCCCCAACAGACGAATATCACCGGCCGTTGGCGAGAGGATGCCGTTCAGGTGCTTTACCAGGGTTGTCTTGCCGCTGCCGTTCTGTCCGAGGATCGCCACGAACTCCCCCCGGCGGATGGTGCAACTCACGCCGGCCAGCGCCTCCGTTCCATCCGGATAGCGGTGAGTGAGATCCTTGGCCTCGAGCA
>CAYNUH010000010.1:0-11801 GCA_964400605.1 uncultured Acidobacteriota bacterium
CCCGCCACAGGAGACCCCCATGCCCACGACGCGAAGGCGGTTCGTCAAGCACTCGGTCATCACCGGGGCCCTGATCGGCCTGGCGCCCCGCGCGGTGCAGGCCCTTGGGATCGAAGGCCCCGCTCCCCGGCCCCAAGGCGGCGGAATCCACCCGCCGGGCATCGGCGGCGCCAAGCGGCTCCTCATACTGGGCGGGACCAAGTTCCTCGGCCCCCAACTGGTGGAGGCGGCCCGCGCCGCCGGCTACACGATCACCCTCTTCAACCGCGGCAAGACCAACCCGCAACTCTTCCCCGACCTGGAGAAGCTCCGCGGAGATCGGGACGGCGATCTCAAGGCGCTCCAGGGGCGCTCGTGGGACGCCGTCATCGACACGTCGGGGTACGTCCCCCGGCAAGTCCGCGATTCAGCGACCCTGCTCAAGGACGCGGTCAGGCAGTACGTCTTCATATCCACCATCTCCGTGTACGCCGACAACAGCAAGCCGGGCATGGACGAGACGGCGCCGGTGGGGAAGATCGCCGACGAGAGCGTCGAGAAGGTGGACGGGGAGACGTACGGCCCGCTGAAAGCGCTCTGCGAGCAGGCGGCGGAGAAGGCGATGCCGGGGCGCGTGACCACGATCCGGCCGGGGCTCATCGTGGGGCCGAACGACCCCACCGACCGCTTCACCTACTGGCCAGTGCGCGTGGACCGAGGCGGTGAGGTGCTCGCACCCGGATCGCCCGACGACCCGGTGCAGGTCATCGACGTGCGCGACCTCGCCGAGTGGACGATCCGCATGGTCGAGGGCGCTCATACCGGCCTCTACAACGCCACGGGGCCGAAGGAGACCCTCACCATCGGCGGGCTCCTCCGGGCCTGCAAGGAGGCGAGCGGGAGCGAGGCCACGTTCACCTGGGTGGATGCCTCCTTCCTCGAGGCCCAGAAGGTGGAGCCCTGGTCGGACATGCCCGTGTGGGTCCCGCCCACCGGCGAGATGGAAGGCTTCTCCCGGGTGAACTGCGCCCGCGCGATCGAGAAGGGGCTGACCTTCCGCCCCGCCCTCCTGACCGCGAAGGACACGCTCGCCTGGTGGAAGGCGCAGCCGAAGGAGAGGCAGGGCTCGCCCAAGGCGGGGCTCAAGCCGGAGCGGGAGGCCGAGGTGCTCGCCGCCTGGCGGGCGCGCAAGCAGGGCGCGTAGGGCGTGAGCCTCCGGCTCGCGCAGCGCTCCGCGCTCGATCGCTGGGTGAAGGTCGAGCCCGGCGAGGGCGCCGCGGTCTTCTGGGCGTGCGCTTACTTCTTCTTCCTGCTGTCGTCCTACTACGTCATCCGGCCGCTGCGGGACGAGATGGGTGTGTCGGGCGGCAGCGGCCGTCTCACCTGGCTCTACATGGGGACGTTGACCGGGACGCTCGTGGCCAACCCGATCTTCGGCGCCCTCGTCTCCCGGTTCCCACGCCGCGTGTTCATCCCCGTCGTCTACCGGGTCCTGATCGCCACCCTCCTGCTGTTCTACGTCCTACTCAACACCCTTTCGGATCAAGGGCGCGTCCGGGCCGGCAGCGTCTTCTTCGTCTGGGTGAGCGTCTTCAACCTGTTCGCGGTGTCGGTGTTCTGGGGGTTCATGGTGGACCTCTTCACTCACGTCCAGGGCAAGCGGCTGTTCGGGATCATCGGCCTGGGCGGGACGCTGGGGGCGGTGGCCGGAGCGGCGTTCGCGGCCTCCCTGGCGGAGATCGTGCGCCCCGTGAACCTGCTGCTCCTCTCGGCGGCGCTGCTGGAGGCCGCCGTGTTCAGCGTGCGCCGTCTGGTCCGGATCTTCGGCGTTGACGGGCGGGCCGCGGCCGCGACGGCCATCGAGGGCGTCCCTCCGGGCCAGGGCGTCCTCTCCGGCATCCGGCTCGTGTTCGCGTCTCCATACCTGCTCGGGATCTGCCTCTTCCTCCTCTTCTACACCGTGTCCTCGACGTTCCTGTACTTCGAGCAGGCGAGGATCGTCGGCGCGAGCATCCACGACGCGGGGCAGCGCACGGCCTTCTTCGCGAGGATCGACCTCTACGTCAACCTGCTGGCCGTGCTCACCCAGAGTTTCCTGACGGCCCGGATCCTCGGCGCCGTGGGCGTGGGCGCCACGCTCGCGTTCCTGCCGGCGCTGACGGCGGGCGGTTTCGCCTGGTTGAGCGTCGCGCCCACGCTCGCCACGCTCATGGTGTTCCAGGTGGCGCGGAGGGCCGCGGAGTACGCGCTCATCCGCCCCGCCCGCGAGGTGCTCTTCACCGTGGTGAGCCGCGAGGAGAAGTACGCCTCCAAGAGCTTCATCGACACGTTCGTGTACCGCAGCGGCGACGCCGTCGGCGCCTGGGCCGATCGGCTGCTGGGGATTCTCGCCGTGGGCACGGCCGGCCTCGCGGGCCTCTTCGTCCCCCTGGCCGCGGCGTGGGGCCTCGTCGGAATGATGCTCGGCAGGCGCCAGAGCGCTCTGGCGCGGACGGCCGGCGCGGGCTGATCCACGCGATATAATCCGCGGCCATGCCGCTCCGCGCCGGCGCCCGTCTCGGACCCTACGAAATCCTCTCCCCCATCGGGGCAGGAGGCATGGGGGAAGTCTACCGCGCGCGCGACACGAGGCTGGAGCGGGACGTCGCGGTCAAGGTCCTGCCCGCGGGCTTCGCGTCGGATCCCGATCGGCTGAGGCGCTTCGAGCAGGAGGCGCGCGCGGCCGGCGTGCTGAACCACCCCGGGATCCTCGCCATCCACGACATCGGCACGCACGAAGGCGTCCCCTACGTCGTCTCGGAGCTCCTCGAGGGGGAGACGCTCCGCGAGCGGATGGGAGGCGCCGCCCTCCCGCAGCGCAAGGCGATCGAGTACGCGCGACAGATCGCCTCCGGCCTCGCGGCCGCGCACGAGAAAGGGATCGTCCACCGGGACCTCAAGCCCGAGAACCTCTTCGTCACGAACGACGGCCGCGTCAAGATCCTCGATTTCGGATTGGCGAAGCTGACGCAGCCGGAGGCCTCCGCCAGCGATCAGACGGGGGCGCCCACGCGCGCCTCGCCCACGGAGCCGGGCGCGGTCATGGGCACGGTCGGGTACATGTCGCCCGAGCAGGTGCGCGGCAAGCGGGCGGATCACCGCGCCGACATCTTCGCCTTCGGCGCCATCCTCTACGAGATGCTCTCGGGCCGGCGGGCGTTTCGGGGCGAATCCGCCGTCGAGGCCATGAGCGCCATCCTGAAGGAGGAGCCGCCCGATCTGTCCGAGACGAACCGGACGATCCCTCCGGCCCTCGAGCGAATCGTGCGGCACTGCCTGGAGAAGAACCCGGAGGAGCGGTTCCAGTCGGCCCGAGACCTGGCTTTCGATCTTGACGCCCTCTCGGGGCTCTCGGGGACCGTCGCGGCCAGCCCGGGCGTCCCGTCAGGTTTCCCGCGGCACCGCATCGTGGGGGTCGCCGCGGCCGTCGTTCTCATCGGCGCGGCGCTTGCCGGATTGTTCCTGGCCGGCCGGCGCGCTGGAATCGTCGAAGGGCTGAACTCCGCGACGGCGCCCGCTCCGTCGTACCATCAGATCGCCTTCCGGCGCGGGATCGTGAACAAGGCGCGGTTCGCCCCGGACGGCCGGACGATCGTCTATTCGGCCGCGTGGGACGGAAACCCCTTCGAGATCTACTCGGCGCGCCCCGAGAGCCCCGAGTCACGCGCGCTCGGAATCCAGAAGGCGACCATCCTGGCGATCTCTCCGTCCGGGGAGATGGCCCTGGGGCTCGGGGGGACGCCGGAATCGCCTGGTGGGACGCTCGCGCGCGCTCCCCTGGCCGGGGGCGCGCCCCGCGAGACCCTGGAGCATGTGGCCGAGGCCGACTGGGCTCCCAACGGCACCGACCTCGCCGTCGTCCGCTTTGTCGAAGGACGGCAGCGCCTCGAATACCCGATCGGGAAGACGCTGTACGAGACGTCCGGCTGGGTCGAGAATCCGCGCATCTCCCTGAAGGGAGATCTCGTCGCGTTCCTCGATCACGCGTCGCTCGACGCCGACGACGCCTCGGTCGCCGTGGTCGATCTCTCCGGGAAGAAGACGACCCTCTCGCCGGTTTGGAACAGCACGACGGGGCTCGCCTGGTCCCCAAGCGGGGACGAAGTCTGGTTCACCGCCACGAGATCGGGGACCAACTGCTCTCTTCGCGCCGTCACGCTCGAGGGGAAGGAGCGTCTAGTCGCGCGCGTGCCCGGAAGGCTCACGCTCCATGACGTCTCCCGCGACGGGCGGGTCCTCCTCGCCCACGAGAACTTCCGAATGCGGATCGTCCTCCTCCCGCCCGGTGAGAAGGCCGAGCGAGACCTGTCCTGGTTCGACCGGTCGATCGTGCAGGACGTGTCGGCCGACGGGCGGACGATCCTCTTCAGCGAGCATGGGGAGGCCGGCGGCGAGACCTACGCCGTTTACCTCCGGAGGGCCGACGGCTCCCCGGCGGTGCGGCTCGGCGACGGGCAGGCCGTGGCGTTGTCGCCGGACGGGAAATGGGCTCTGTCTCTCCTCTACACCTCGCCGCAGCAACTCGTCCTCCTGCCCGCCGGAGCCGGCGAACAGAAGCGATTGATCCGCGGTTCGGTGGAGACGTACCACGCCGGCACGTGGCTCCCTGACGGCAAGCGGATTCTCTTCGCGGCCAACGAGGCCGGACGCCCCGTTCGTCTCTACGTCCAGGACGTCGAGGGTGGGGATCCGCGGGCCGTCACCGCCGAAGGCGTGAGCCTCCCCGGCCACACGGTCTCACCGGACGGCAGATTGGTCGCTGCCCTGGGATCAGACGGTGTCGCCGTTTTCTACCCCCTGCAAGGGGGCGAGCCCCGTCCCATTCCCGGCCTGGCGACTGGAGAGATCCCGATCCGGTGGAGCGCCGACGGGCGGTCGCTGTTCGTGCGCGGACCCTCGAGTGAGCCCGCCCGCGCGAGGATCGATCTTCTCGACGTGGAGACGGGGGGCCGCGCGCCGTGGAGGGAGATCGCGGTGGCCGATCCCGCTGGAGTCGAAAGGATCTACTCGATCCTCCCGGCGCCGGATGGGAAGTCCTGCGCCTACACCTACATCCGGATCCTGTCCGATCTCTACCTCGTCGAGGGGCTGAAGTAGGACTTGGCGGCCCGCCCCCCCGCCGGGTATCATCCGCACCATGCCGTACAGGGATTTGCAGGCGTTCCTGGACGTCCTGCGCCGCGAGGGGGAGCTGAAGGAGATCACCGACGAGGTCAGCCCCGATCTCGAGGTGGCCGCCGTCGCCGACCGGGTCGTCAGGAAGAAGGGGCCGGCTCTTCTCTTCAAGAACGTCCGCGGCTCCTCGATGCCTCTGGCGATCAACCTCTTCGGCACCGACAGGCGCATGTGCCTGTCCCTGGAAGTGGGCCGGATCGACGATCTGGCCTCGGAGATCGCCTCGTACCTGGAGCCGGAGATCCCCGAAGGCTTGCTGGGGAAGATCCAGGCCCTGCCGCGCCTGGCGCGCCTGACGGCGCTGAAGGCGAAGGCAGTCGGCCGCGCCCCCTGCCAGGAGATCGTCGAGACGAAGAACCCGTCGCTCGCCGGCATCCCCATCATCAAGTGCTGGCCCGGAGACGGCGGCCCCTACATAACCTTCCCCGTCGTCGTCACGAAGCACCCGGAGCATGGGACGCGCAACCTGGGCCTGTACCGGCTCCAGGTCTTCGACGACCGCACGCTCGGCATGCACTGGCAGCGCCACAAAGGGGCCGCCGAGCACTACCGCGCGGCCGAGGCGCTCGGCAGGCGGCTCGAGGTGGCCGTCTGCCTCGGGCCCGAGCCCGCGGTCATCTACGCGGCGTCGGCCCCCCTGCCCCCCGAGATCGACGAGCTGATGCTGGCCGGCTTCATCCGCAAGGAGAGCGCCGAAATCGTGAAAGGCGTCACCGTGGACCTGGAGGTCCCCGCCAGCAGCCAGATCGTGCTGGAGGGGTACTGTGAGCCGGGCGAGAGGCGTCTCGAGGGGCCCTTCGGCGATCACACCGGGTACTACTCCCTTCCCGAACTCTACCCGGTCTTCCACCTCACGGCCGTCACGCGCCGCCGCGACCCCGTCTACCACACCATCATCGTGGGCCCGCCACCCCAGGAGGACGGAGCGATAGGCACGGCCACGGTCAGGCTCTTCCTCCCGATGATCCGGAAGGTCCTGCCCGAGGTCGTGGACATGAACCTGCCTGTGGAAGGGATCTTCCACAACCTCGTCATCGTCTCCATCCGCAAGCGCTACCCGGGGCACGCGCGCAAGGTCGCGCACGCGCTGTGGGGGATGGGCCAGATGATGTTCAGCAAGGTGATCGTGATCGTGGACGAGGATTGCAACATCCAGGACCCGGGAGAGGTGGTCTGGCGCGTGGGCACCCACTTCGATCCCAAGCGGGACGCGTGGGTGGTGGAAGGGCCGATGGACGTCCTCGACTTCGCCGTCTCCACGCCCGCTTTCGGCGGCAAGCTCGGCATCGACGCGACCCGCAAGCTCAAGGAAGAGGGCTTCCCCGGCGAGTGGCCCGGGGTGCTGAGGCATCCCGAGGAGATCCGCAAGAGGGCCGAGGAGATCTGCAAGAGCCTGGGGCTCTAGGCGGCGGCCGGCTGGATAACCTGCCCCCCCTGCGGTACGATCCGCCCCCGTCGCGCCCTCCCTTCCGAGGTGCCCGCGCATGACCGACACATCCAACACGCTCTGGAAGCCGGCCGTCGAGAGCGCCGGCCTCGCACGCGTCTTCCGGAAGGCCCTCGACGGCGAGCGGCTCACGGGCGACGACGGCCTCGCGCTGTACGCCTGCCCCGACATCAACGTCCTGGGGTACATGGCCAACGTCGTGCGCGAGCGCAGGAACGGCGACGTCTGCTACTTCGTGCGCAACCAGCACGTCAACTACACGAACATCTGCAACAAGGACTGCTCTTTCTGCGCCTTCTACGTCCGCGCCAAGGACCCGGCCGGCTACGTCCTTTCGGTGGAGGACGTGCGGCGGAGGGTGCTCGACCAGATCGCGGAGCCCATCACCGAGATCCACATGGTGGCCGGCATCAACCCGCGGCTGCCGTACGCGTACTACCTCGACATCGTGCGCGCGGTCAAGGAGACCCGCCCGGCGGTGACGGTGAAAGCCTTCACCATGATCGAGCTGGCGGAGATCGTCCGCGTGGCGAGGAAGCCCCGCGAGGAGGTCTTCGAGGAGCTGAAGGCCGCGGGGCTGGGATCGCTCCCCGGGGGCGGGGCGGAGGTCCTCTCGGACCGGGTGCACGACGCGATCTTCCCGCTCAAGCTCACCCCCGACGAATGGCTCGACTGGGCGCGCGCCGCGCACCGCGCGGGGCTGCGAAGCAACTGCACGATGCTGTACGGGCACATCGAGACGGCCGCCGAGAGGGTGGAGCACCTCCTCAAGGTGCGGGACTTGCAGGACGAGACCGGCGGCTTCCTCACGTTCATCCCTCTCGCCTTTCACCCGGACAACACGGAGCTGAGCCACCTGCCGATGACCACGGGGCTTCAGGACCTGAAGCAGATCGCCGTCGCGCGGCTGATGCTGGACAACTTCGACCACGTGAAGTCGTTCTGGATCATGGTGAGCCCTCAGATTTCTCAGCTCTCGCTGTGGTACGGCGCCGACGACATCGACGGGACCATCATCCGCGAGGAGATCACGCACGCCGCCGGCGCCCGCACGCCGCAGGCCCTCACGCGCTCCGAGCTGGTGGACCTGATCCGGGAGGCGGGCCGGGTGCCGGTGGAGCGGGACGCGCTCTACAACACGGTCTGGCGCGAGGAGACCGAGGGGGCGCCGGCGTGACGAACTCCAGTGAAGCCGCGAGCCTCGACGCGATCGCGGCGAAGGTCGAGGTCTCCGAGCGCCTCACCAGGGACGACGCCCTCGATCTCTTCCGCTGCCACGACCTCCCTTTCCTCGGCCTGCTCGCCGACGCCGTGCGCCGGCGGCTGCACCCGGAACCCGTCGTCACCTACGTGGTCGGGCGCAACCTGAACTACACCAACGTCTGCTGGGTCCGGTGCCGGTTCTGCGCCTTTTACAGGCCGCCGGGCGATCCGGAAGGCTACGTCCTGACGCGCGATCAGATCGCGGAGAAGATCCAGGCGCTGGTCGATCTCGGCGGGCGCGAAGTGCTGCTTCAGGGAGGCGTCAACCCCTCCCTCAAGCTCGACTACTACCTGGACCTGTTCCACTGGATCAAGGCGAGCTGGGACGTGCACCTGCACGCGCTGTCGCCCGTGGAGGTGACCTACATCGCCCACATCTCGAACCTGACGCTCGAGCAGACACTGGGACGACTCCGCGAGGCGGGGCTGGACACGCTGCCCGGGGCGGGGGGCGAGATCCTCGCCGACGCGGTCCGGAAGGAGATCTCGCCGCTCAAGGACACCTCCGACGACTGGCTCGACGTGATGCGCGCCTGCCACCGGATCGGCATCCGGACCTCCTCCACGATGATGTACGGGAGCGTCGAGACGACGGATCAGCGGGTGGAGCACCTCCTCAAGATCCGGGACTTGCAGGACGAGACAGGCGGGTTCAACTCGTTCATCCCCTGGTCGTTCGTGCCCGACGCCACGGAGCTGGCCCACATCAAGAAGGCCAGCGGCTTCGACTACCTGCGCACGACGGCCGTGGCGCGCGTGTTCCTCGACAACGTGCGGAACATCCAGGCTTCCTGGGTCACGCAGGGCCCCAAGGTGGCCCAGCTCAGCCTCCGGTTCGGGGTGAACGACTTCGGATCGACGGTCCTGGAGGAGAACGTCGTCTCGGCCGCCGGCGGGACGCACGCCATGGACCTCCCCGAGATGATCCGGCTCATCGAGGACGCGGGCTTCCGCGCGATTCCGCGCGACACCAACTACCGCCGGCTTCCGGAGCCGACGCACCAAGAGATCGACGAGCGCTGGCGCCGCCACTCGGGCGCGCGCGCGCCGGCCGCCCCGCCGGAGTCCCTTCCGCGGCAGGCCGCCACGCAGTAGGCCGATCGGTGCCGACGACGCCGTCTAGGAGCCTGGAGACCTTCCCCAACCCGCGGCCGGGGCGTGACTACGAGATCGCCTTCGAGTGCCCCGAGTTCACCTGCGTCTGCCCGAGGACCGAGCAGCCCGACTTCGCCACGATCCGGATCCGGTACGTTCCCGCCGATCTCTGCGTGGAGCTCAAGAGCCTCAAGCTCTACCTCTGGTCGTACCGCGATCAGGGCGCCTTCCACGAGGACGTCACCAACCGCATCCTCGACGACCTCGCCGCCGCCGTCGCCCCCAAGGAGATGACCGTGGTGGGCGACTTCGGCGTCCGCGGCGGCATCCACACCGTCGTCACCGCCACGTACCGCGGAGAGCCGCCGCCCCGACCCTGAACCGGCCGAGTCTCTCCCACGAGATCGGTCCTGCCCGATCAACCTTCTCGGCCGGCTCCCCGGCGCGCCCGGACATCCGATCCGGATGGATGCGGGCCGCCTTTACCGCGTCGCGGGAGCGAAGGGCAGCGCGACCACGTCCGCGCCGATGGAGCTGCCGGCCGAGCGGATCTCGACCCGTGTGCCGGGCTTCTCGTGCTCGTTGCGCACGTATCCGAGGGCGATGATGCGGCGCATCTCGAGGCTGGGCACCACGCTCGTGACGACGCCCACCTCCTGCGCGCCGGCGAAGACGCGGCTGCGCGGCTCGGGGACGCCCCCGGGATCCACGAGGAGGCCCACCAGGAACTTCTGGATCTTGTGGCGGGAGTCGAGCCGCGCAATCACCTCCTGCCCCGTGTAGCACCCCTTGGACCAGTGGACGGCCGCGTCCAATCGGGCCTCCAGCGGGTTGAACTCCTCGGTGATCTCGCGGCCGTGCGCGGGAACGCCGGACTCCACGCGAAGCATCTCGTACGCCTCCGATCCCAGCGGGTTGAGCCCGTAGGATCCCCCCTCCGAGAAGATCTCCCGCCACACCGCGGCCCCGTGGGCCGCCTCCATGATGAGGTTGAAGCCTCCTCCTCCCACACCCGTGGCCCTGGCCGCCATGACGCTCGAGCCGCCGATCTCGATGGGCTTCCAGTGGTGCGGCTTCAATCCCGCCACGCCCGCGCGCGCCACCCAGTCGAGGAGGCGCCCCGACTCCGGGCCGAAAAGCGTGATCATCGCCGTCGAGGCCGTCACGTCCTCGAGCGTGAGGTCGTCGCGGAAGCGGACCTTCTCCACCATCTCCTTCACCGCGGGGGCCATGTTGGGCGATGTGACCATGAGGGTGTGGTCCGCGTCGGCGTACACCGTGAGAAGATCGATGATCCTTCCCTTCTCGGTACACATCACGGTCTCGGCCCCCTGGCCCGCGCCGAGAGCGCGCACGTCGTTGGTGGTGATCCGGTGCAGGAGATCGAGCCGCTTCGCCCCCGTCACGCGAAGCCTGCCGTGGTGGCTCCGGTCCATGGCCGCGACCGTGCCCTTCCCGGCGAGGTACTCGGCTTTTATGTTCTGGAAGACCTTGGGCATCTCCCAGCCGTCCACCTCGCCGAAGGCGGCGTGCGATTCCTTGAGGGCCTCGTGGATCGGGCTGCGTTCCATGGCGTTTCCCTTCAAGCGAAGACCGGGCCCGTCCCCTCCGGGATGATCCCCTGCTCCCGCCCCTCGCGGATCAGCCGGGCGATCCCCTCGCGGCCCGCGGATCCGAGCGATCGGGTGTGGTCGTTGACGTACATGGCCACGAACCGATCCGTCGTGGCGGCGTCGATCCCCCGGCCGAACTCGGCGGCGCGCGCGAGCGCCTCCGGACGATGCTCCAGCGCCCAGTCGATGCTGCGCTTCAGGGCGTCGCCGACGGCGCGGATCGTCTCCTCTCCGAGATCGGAGCGGACCACGTTCACACCCAGAGGCAGGGGCAGGCCGGTTTTCTCCTTCCACCACGCGCCGAGGTCCACCACCTTGCTCAGCCCGCTTTTCGCGTACGTGATCTGCCCCTCGTGGATCAGCACCCCGGCCTCCGCCTTTCCCTCGAGGACCTCTCCCGCGATCCGATCGAAGGGCGTGACCTTGGGGCGGAACCGCCCCGCGGCGAGGCGCAGGACCAGATAGGCGGTGGTGAGGATGCCGGGGACCAGCACCTCGCGGCCGGCGAGATCCTCCAGGGTCATTTCCTCGCGGGCGACCACGACGGGGCCGTAACCGTCGCCCACGCTGGCGCCCGCGTCGAGGATCCGGTACGTGTCCCCCATCAGGGCGCAGGCGTGCACGCTGGCGGCCGTCACGTCGAGCTCACGCCTCAGGGCGAGGCGGTTCAGCGTTTCGATCCCTTCGAGCACCTGCTCGAAGACGATCCCCTCGCAAGGGACCTTGCCCGCGAGGAGCGGGTAGAACATGAAGGCGTCGTCCGGATCGGGGCTGTGCCCGAGGCGCAGAGTCCGGACCGCGGGCGGGGTGCGGGATGTGGTCAACGGCGTGTCGCCTCCCATAGTGGCCTGCCTCGCTCGCGGGGATGCATTCGCCAAGGAGGCCAATACTTCCTCTCCTGATAGGTTGCGAGCGGAGATCCCATTATACTGGGTGGCCTTCCGCGGGCAACCCCGCGGCGGCGTGGATTCTCGCGGAACCATGCGCGATACTTCGCGCTGGAGCGACAAGGCAGATACCCGCTGTGCAGATCGTCAGGTCCGAGAGCGGTGGACGAATTGCTCCGCGTGAAGCGTTAGAATTCTCCCATGTTCGACCGAGTTCTCACGAGATTCCGCGAACTCGTCCGCACGCGGTGCTACGTTATGACTCTCCATGCCGAGGAGGAGATGGACGCCGATGAGCTCAGT
>CAYNUH010000010.1:11901-14842 GCA_964400605.1 uncultured Acidobacteriota bacterium
TTGGTAATCCTCACGGTTTACGTGGACTGACATGAAAACAAGGAACAACGTCTGCGATATCTGTGGGCGCCGAGGGACCCAGATTCGGCGCGTCACGCGAAGCTACGGGCGCGGTCCCAACCTGCTCGTCGTGGAGAACGTGCCGGGCGTCGTTTGTCCCCACTGCGGGGAAAGCTATCTCACGGCCGATACGCTCGTGGAACTCGAGCGCATCAAGTTGCACCGTCGAAGCTTCGCGCGGTCCCGAAGCGTAGCGGTCGCTTCGTTCGGTTAGGGCGCACCCGGATCCAACAGTTCTGAGGGTGGGTAGCCCATCCCGAGACAGGGGCGAGAAGGGTCGTGTGGCGCACCAGCGTCGAACTGGCGGACAGCGGAGTCGGACCTGATGATAGGCTACCCGCTTCTGTCCACAGGCTCGGGATGGCCGCAGGCGGCGCCCGTCCCCGCTGAGGGCTGATGGCGGTGCGTCCGTTCCTGTCGCCGCCGCCTCAGGTGGCCATCACTAACGCCTTCGCGCGCCCCTTCGACAACGTCGTCGCCACGGCCCGCACCTGCTACTCGGCGAAGGGGATCATCACCGAGGACGATGTCTCCCCTCCGGGCGTCGGCGAGGAAGTCCGGACGGAGAAGGCCGCGGCGCGCGACCGCCTCGCGCAGGATCTCTACCGCGCCGGGCACCACACCACGCTCCAGCACGCGCACTTCCAGTTCGCGTTGAGCAACGTCAGCCGCCACTTCATCTGGTCGTTCCTCCACAGCCATCCCTTCTACAACTCCGAGCAGGTCAGCCAGCGCTACGTGACGGTGAAGCCGGGCTCCTACGCGGTGCCTCCCCTCGAGGGGGAGGCCCTCTCCCGCTTCCACGAGACCGTCGCCGCCCTCAACGACGCCTACGCCGCGCTCACGGAGGCCCTCGTCCCTCGCGTCACGCACGAGTACTTCGATCGGTTCCCCGCGCGCGGCCGCAAGCCGGAAGCCTGGCGCCGCGACATCCGGAAAAAGGCGCAGGAGGCGGCGCGCTACGTCCTGCCGGTGGCCACCTTCGCGTACCTCTACCACACCATCAGCGGCCTCACGCTCCTGAGGTACTACCGCACCTGCGGGCAGTTCGACACGCCGCTGGAGCAGCAGATCGTGCTGAGGGCGATGGTGGAAGCCCTCCTTCAATGGGACCCCGCCTACCACGCCATCCTCGAGGAGCCCGTGCCGCCCGAGGAGACGGTGGAGAGCCAGGTCCTGGAGGCCGCGGACTCCGCCAATGGCGACCGGCGCAGCTTCCTCAGAGAGTTCGACGAAGGTCTGGGCGGATGGACGTCGCGACTGGTGGACTACCCGGCGCGCAACCAGGAGACGCTGGCTCAGGCGGTGCGGGAGATCTTCGGGCTGAGCCGGAACCGGATGGACGACGAGGAGGCGATCGCCCTCGCGCTCGATCCTTCCAAGAACCACTGGCTGGGCGAGACGCTCAACGCCACAACCCACACGAAGCTGTCGCGGGCGCTCTTCCACGTCCACTACATCTTCCGCAAGAAGCTGAGCCACACCGCCGACTCGCAAAACCAGCGCCACCGGATGACGCCGGGATCGCGGCCCATCCTCGCCGCTCACTTCTCGGGGGAGCCCGACTACATCACCCCCGCGCTCGTCGAGGCGGAGGAGAAGGCGCGCGGGATCTACACGGGCGCCATGGAGCGGGCCTGGGAGGGGATCGCGCGGCTGAAGGCGCTGGACGTGTCCGACGAGTTCGCGCTGTACCTCCTGCCCAACGCCACGGCCGTCCGCTTCACGGAGTCCACCGACCTGCTCAACCTGCGCCACAAGATGGCGATGCGTCTCTGCTACAACGCGCAGGAGGAGATCTGGCGAGCGAGCCTCGATGAGACGAAGCAGGTCTTTCAGGTCAACCCGCTCGTGGGGAAGTACCTCCTGCCGCCCTGCACCCTGCGGATGATGGCGAAGTCCTATCCCATCTGCCCCGAGGGGAAGCGTTACTGCGGTGAGCGCGTCTGGACCTACTCCCTCGACCAGTACGAGAGGGTGATCTGATCCCCGCGGGACCCTCCGCGCGCGCACGTGCCCCGGCGACGGCGATGTGTCTTCTGCTCGCGATGACCGGCGCGGTGGGCGCGGATCGCCGCGCCGTGGCCGGCCAGCCCCGGATCGGCCGCGCCGACCTCGCCTACATCCCCTCCTTCACCACCGCAGCGCACCGCACGGCCCGGCGCCACGGCGTCCTCGACGGCGCCGTCGAAGGGCGCTTCGCGCCGGACGGCTCGCGCCTCACCGCGGCTTTCGTGAGGCTGGAGGTGACGAGCCGCTGGCCGGTCGTGACGGGATCGGACGTGCGGGACAACTCCGGGTACCGGATCTACCTGGTGCGCGGCGAGGAGGCGGCTTCGGGGGCGAGCGTGGCCGCGAGGCTGCGGATGGGGGACTCCTCGTACCGGATCGCGCCGCCGCGCGAGATCCTCGCGCCGCTGGTGGGGAGTCCCGACCGGGCGCTCCTCGATAGGCTTCCGGACCTGCCCGCGCTCTCCGCAGTGGATCTCGACGGCGACGGCGTGGACGAGATCCTCGTTTTCTTCCGGCGCCAGCTCGCCATGTCGGCGCGCCCGGAGGGGCGATTGCACGTCCTCCGGATCGAGGGACGCGCGGTCGTGGACGCCGTCTCCATCCCCGTGATCGTCCCGGACGTCTCCGAGGATTTCGACTTCTGGGGCTACCTCGTGGCCGAGATCAAGATCGAGCGGGGCGCTTCCGGCGCGGCCGCCACCATCGCCGTCACGTATGCGCGCACGTCAGACGCCGAGGACCAGCGAGCCGACGCGGCGCCGCCGCGCGCCATGACCGCCCGCTCGTACACGCTGGCCTCCCCCGCCCGCGCGATCCCATAGACCTCCCTCCTGCCTTGATCCGTCCGGCTGAGGCCGCTAGAGTGAGC
>CAYNUH010000010.1:14942-71193 GCA_964400605.1 uncultured Acidobacteriota bacterium
CCCCGGAGGCGTCCGCCCTGGACATCACCCACCCGCGCATCGACGAGTACCTCCGATCACTGACCCCGCCCCCCGACAAGGTGCGCGAGGAGATGGAGCGCCTCGGCGCGGCGCAGCGTTTCCCCATCATCGGACCGGCGGTCGGCCAGCTCTGCCACCTCCTCGCGCGATCCATCGGCGCCCGCCGGGTCTTCGAGCTTGGATCCGGCTTCGGCTACTCCACCTGGTGGTTCGCTCACGCGGTGGGCGAGGGCGGACAGGTCATCCACACAGACGGATCGGTCGGGAACTCGACCCGGGCCCGCGACTTCCTCTCGCGCGCAGGGCTGGCCTCCCGCGTCCGCTTCGAGGTGGGCGACGCCCGGACGATCCTCGAGCGCACGCCGGGTCCCTTCGACGTCATCTTCAACGACATCGACAAGGAGGGATACCCCGACGTGCTGCCCCTCGCGCGCCTCGCGCTGCGCGTGGGCGGGCTCCTCATCTGCGACAACATGCTCTGGTTCGGCCGCGTCCTCGTCCCGGCGGAGGATCCCGACACGCGCGGCATCCTGGAGCTCACCCGCCTGCTCCGCGAGGCCGCCGACTTCACCACCACGCTCATCCCCTTGCGCGACGGGGTGAGCGTGAGCCTGCGCATCGCCTGAACCATGCCGGGCTCCCCCGGCCGGCGCCGCGCCCTCCTGGCCGCGGCGATGATCCTCTCGGCGCTTCTCTACGTCGCCATCCTCGTCTTCAGGCTGCCCTGGGTCCACGCCATGGAGGGGTGGTTCTGGGGATTCAGGAAGACGCCCCTGCACCATCACGCTCTCCTGGTCCTGCTCCTGCTGGCCTCGACGTTGGTGCTGCACCGATCCTTCGGCCGCAGAAGCGCGACGGCCCGGAACCTGATCATCCTTGTCTGCCTCGGGTTCGTCGCGCAGATCTCCTTCGCGCTCATGGAGGGCCGGGGCCTCCAGGCTCTCCAGGATCGGATGATCCTGACCGGCCACTCCAGGTTCGCCCGCACGGCGCTCAGACACGACAGCCTCCTCAAGGTCGCACGCAACTACGAGACCATCGTGGAGCGGGAGAAGACCAACCCATACCTCCGCACCAAACCCCCCGGGCAGTTCCTGACGTACATGCTGACGCTGAAGGCGTCGCGTGTGCTCGACCTCCTCGGCCCTCCCCTGGATCCTCTCGACCGGCTGACGATCTTCGCGAGCCTCGTCTGGCCCCTGATGACCTATGCCGCCTGCCTCCTCCTGCCTCCTCTCGGCCGTCTTCTGTGCGGCGGCTCCTCGGGCCTTCACGCCGCCGTCCTCTTCGCCGTGGTCCCGAGCGTGACCTTGATGACGCTGCACCTCGACCAGTGTCTGTACCCATCTCTAGCGCTGGTCTCCGTCATCCTCTTTGTGCGGGCCGCCTACACCGGGACGCGCACGGCGGCCCTCCTGGCGGGCGCGGGCTTCTACGCCTGCTTCTACGTCTCGTTCTCGTTGCTGCCGATCCTGGCCCTTCTTCTCGCCTACTCCGCCCTCTGCCCGGCGGGTGGCGGCGCTGCGGCTGGCGGTACTGTGCGGGCAGGCGGCGATGGGGTGGCCGGCGCCGCCGGGGCGGCCCTCGGCGGCCGGCTCCTACGGATCGCCCGCGCGGCGGGGACGAAGATCGGGATCTGGGGCTACTTCGCCTTCGGGTTCGCCGGAGCGGATCTCGCCGCCCGGATCTTCCTGGACTACGACCTGATCCGGAGGTTCGCGCAGGCGATTCTCGATCACCGGTTGTGGAAGAAGGTGGCTTGGACCCAGGCCAACGTCCTCCGCTACGGCGTGCTCGATCTGGTGGAGTTCTCCTTCTGGGTCGGCCTGCCGGTCATGGTGCTGTTCGCGGCCCGCGTCAGCCGGGCCCTCGTGCGAGCGGGACGGCGGCGGATCCGCAGAGGCGACGCCTTCGCGCTGGCGCTCGCGGCGACCCTCCTGGGGCTGGCCTTTTTCGGGAAGACGGCGGCCGAGTCCGGGCGGCTCTGGCTCTTCCTGGTCCCGTTCATCTGCGCCTCGGCCGCCTCGGAGATTCTCGCCGCGGGGAGGACGCGCGCAAGGAAAGCGCTCCTCTTGGCGGTCGTTCTGCAGCTCGCGATGATTTACGTCACCAAGGGGTACCAGGACTTCTGGTGAGGCGGCCGAGGCGTCGGGGGGGGCCCGGTGAAGCCTCTGCTCAGTCGCCGCGCGGAGGGGCCGAAGACCGCACGGGCTGGGGGCCGCCTCCGGTGAAGCGGGCGACAATGAAGCCCGGCACGCGCTGCGGATCCCCCTCTCTCGAGAAACGCCCCAGGGATGTTCCCAGGGCCAAGGTCGCTTCGCCTTCCGGCCGCTCGCGGCTCACGGCCACGAGCCCTTTCACCCCCGCGGCCTCGAGATCGACCAGGAGCGCCGGCGGGGCGCCGCCGGGGCGAACGCGAAGAAGGGCGCGCGTGGAGGCGAGGGAGGCGCAGAGCGCCGGAAGCGACGCCTCCTCGCTCACCACGACGTCTCCCGGAGCCGCCGCGCTCGCCACCGCCTCCACGACGGCGGCATTGCGCGCGCGCAGCGGCATCACCCGCGCGAAGCCGATCGCCTGCACGAGCATCGCGGCCCCCGCGATCCACGCCCAGGTGCGGGGCCCGAGGGCGAGCATCAGACCCCGCGGCTCCGCCGTGCGTCCCTGCACGCCGAGCGAGTCCCGCCTCGAGCGCGCCTGCGAGGCCATCACGATGAGGCCGTACAGCGCCAGCGCGGCTGGCACGATGGCGGGCGTCAGGAGAGGCGATCCGGGAACGGGCATGATGTGCGGGCCGGACGCGGCACGCTCGCCTCGTGAGCCCGCCACTACGTGGACGGCCATCGGGATCGCGAGCTGCAGGGCCGAGGTGAGCGCGAGGAAGGCCACGCGCCACCTCGGAGTGTCCGAGATCGCGATCCGCGGCCGGCCCCACCTCAGCAGCGCCCAGGCGGCGGGCGCGGCCACGGCGAACCACGCGGCCTCGAACCGGGCCAGAGCGGCGAGGCCCGCGCACAGAGAGGCGCCGAGAAGCGCTCCCCGGGAGGGACGGGATCGGGGGAGTCCCCTCTCGCAGGCTTCCATGAAGAGATCGGCCGATCCCAGAACCAGCGCCGCGGCCAGCGTGTCGCCGCGGAAGAGCGCGCCGTGGAGCAGGAGAGGCGCGGCCGCAAAGGCGGCCGCGGCTCCGGCGCCGCCCTCGAAGCGCCGCCCGACGCGGGCGGCCAGCAGGGCGCAGACGGCGGCGCCCGCGGCGGGGACCGCGTAGGCGCCCAGCGTGCCGAGGAAGAAGAACGGAATGCTGGCGGCTAGCGGCAGCAGCGGCGGCACCGTGGAGTACCAGCGGCCGCCGCGGGCCTTCGTGAAAGGGCCGGCGAATTCACCCGACGGATCGATCTCGGCGGCCGGCGTGACGAGCGCGGGGCTCAACCACCAGCGCCTGCCCAGCGAATCCATGAGCGCCCAGGACGCGCCTTCTTCCTCCGTGACGAAGGACGGGAGGGGCGCAAGCAGCAGGCAGAGTCCGTAGAGGATCGCGAGAACGGCGAGGATCCGGCCGCCGACGCGGCGTGCGGGCCCCCGGGGTCTGCCGCCGCCCGTCACCGGAGGACGCGTCCCATGCGGATCGGCCCTCTCAGGCTTCGCGTCAGCCCTGCTGCGACTCGAGCCAACGCTCCGCGTCCATCGCGGCCATGCAGCCTGTGCCCGCGGCCGTAACCGCCTGCCGGTAGACGTGGTCCTGGACATCGCCAGCGGCGAAGACGCCCGGGACGCTGGTGTACGTCCCCCGGTGCGTCTTGATGTAGCCGCGCTCGTCCATGTCGAGGATCCCCTCGAAGAGCTTCGTGTTCGGAGCGTGGCCGATGGCGACGAAGACGCCGCCGACGGGCATCTCCTTGATTTCTCCGGTCTTCACGTTGCGCAGCCTGACGCCCGTGACCTTCTTCTGATCCGTGCCGAGGATCTCCAGCACCTCGCTGTTCCAGATGAAGGAGATCTTGGAGTTTCGAAGCGCCCGATCCTGCATGATCTTGGAGGCGCGCAGCTTGTCCCGGCGGTGCATCACGTACACCTTGCTGGCGAACTTCGTGAGGAAGTTGCTCTCCTCCATGGCGGTGTCGCCGCCCCCCACCACGACCAGCTCCTGCCCCTTGAAGAAGTAGCCGTCGCAGGTGGCGCAGGCCGAGACGCCGTGCCCCATGAGGATGCGCTCGGATTCGATCCCCAGCAGCTTGGCGGATGCGCCCGAGGCGACGATGAGCGTCTTCGACCGGAGCACCTTGTCGCCGGCGTGGATCCTGAAAGGGCGGTCCTTCAAGTCGACCCGGGTGACCTCGCCGCTGAGGATCTCCGTCCCGAAGCGGATGGCCTGCTCGCGGAAGGCCGTCATGAGGTCCGGGCCGAGGATCCCCTGCGCGAAGCCGGGGTAGTTCTCCACGTCGGTGGTGATGGTGAGCTGGCCGCCGGCCTGCACCCCCTCCACCACCGTCGGGCTCAGGTTGGCGCGCGCCGCGTAGAGCGCCGCCGTCAGCCCCGCGGGGCCCGAGCCTATGATGAACACGTTGCGGACGTCGTCGCCGTCTGTGGGCGGCATGTCTCCGGTTCTCCTTGTGGGGCCCGATCCTCAGGCCGCGCTGCGCGACACTCACCCGGGCCTGGATTCCGCGACCTGCTCCCCCTCCAGGAACACTTCAGGCGGAGGGGCGCCGAGCCCCTCCGCGAGGTCCCGTGCGAACGCCTCGATCTCCTTCCTGTGGAACCCCGCGAGGGCGCGCCGGACCCTGCCTTCGCCCCCGATGAGAAAGAGGCTGGGAACGGTGGTCAGTCCGTACGCCCGCGAGACGCGGTAGTCGCCGTCATCGAGGAGGACGGGGAACTCGATGCCCGCGGCCCCCGCGCAGGCGCGGGCCGTCTCCGAGCCGTCCTGCGAGACGCCGAACATCCGGACACCCCGCCCGGCCAGGGCGCGGTGGATGCGCCCCAGGAAAGGGAGCGTGTAGCGGGAGGTCGGGCAGTCGTCCTTGAAGAACGCGAGAAGGACATCGCCGCGGGCGCCTTCGCCACGCTCCAGGGGGCGGTGCCGCCGGCCATCCGGATCTCCGAGTTCGAATTCCGGGGCCCGGGTGCCCGCTTGGAGCGCTCCGCTCATGGCATCTCATCCAACGGCGTCTCGGAGACCAATATTTCCTGGCCTTCCACCTTCACCGCGAAACGCGCGACCCGCATCTCCGGAAACTCGGGTGCATGGCCCCTCGTCACGTCGAACTGCCAGAAGTGCCAGGGGCAGGTCACGATGCACCCCGAGAGGATCCCTTCCCCCAGCGGCCCCCCCTGGTGCGGGCAGGTGTTGTCGAGGGCATGGAAGCGTCCGTCAACGTTGAAGAGCGCCACGCGCGCCTCGTTGAGCTGCACCACTCGGCCGGTCCCGGGTGGGACGTCGCCCACCCGGGCGACCTTGTGATACCGGGTCAATCGAGGTCTCCTGTCGGACGGTCGGGAGAGGGCGGGGCCGAACGGCTGCGAACCATCATGCTAGCACAGGGACGCACTCCGGCCGGATCTCTCCGAGGCGGCCGGTACCCAGGGGAAGCCTCGCCCGGCGCCGAGGTGTCGCGGCTCCCCCCATCGGGTTTCTCGATGGGCCGGGGCCGGACCCATAGAAAAAAACGATTTGACCCATAGATTCTCACGTGGTACAAGGTGCGCCTTCTCACAGGAGGCCCGCGCCGCATGCTGAGACGACCGTCGTGGTGGAGTTTCTGTCTGATCTCCCTGGCCTTCCTCTCCGGCGCGCCCGGCGCGGAGAACGCCGGCCCCGCGGAGGGCGAGGGCCAGGACGACGCCGTGAGCTGGAAGCAGCTCACGGCCGGGAAGACGAAGATCCAGTTCTACGGCTTTTTGCGATCCGACCTGATCCTGGACGACTCGCGCCCGGACTCGTTCCAATCGCCCCTCTTCATTCTCGCCGAGGACCCCAACGTAGGGCCGGCCGGCCAGAGCAACTTCACGCTGCATCCCCGCCTGACTCGCCTCGGGATCAACTACAAAGGCGGCGAGATCCAGGGACTCGGCGGAGCCCGCGCGAGCGGGAACCTCGAGCTTGATTTCCAGAACGGCGGTCGCGAATCGCGGCCCATCATTCGGATCCGGCACGCGTACTTCAAGATGACCTGGAACGCCGTATCGCTGCTCGCCGGCCAGACGTGGGACGTCATCTCGCCGCTGTTCCCTACGGTCAACAACGACACCTTGATGTGGAACGCCGGCAACATCGGAGACCGGCGCCCCCAGATGCGCCTCACGTACGAGCCCAAGGTAGGGTCCGGGATCCTGGCGGTGGCCGGCGCGGCCGGGCTCACGGGCGCCGTGGACTCGCAGGATCTGGACGCCGACGGCGTGCGCGACGGGGAAGCGTCCGGGCGGCCGAACGTGCAGGGCCGGCTCGGCTACTCCCGTCCGCTCTCTGGCGACCGGAAACTGAGTTTCGGAGTGTCGGGCCACTACGCCTGGCAGGAGACGCTGACACCCGTCGCCGGCCGGGATACGTACCGGAGCCGTTCCCTCGGCGTCGATTACCGGATTCCCGTTCACAAGCGCTTCGCCCTCCAGGGGGAGGCCTGGTCGGGACGGAACCTGGGCGACTTCCGGGGAGGCGTCGGGCAGTCGGTGAACACCGCCCTCGGCGAGGAGATCGCCAGCCGCGGCGGCTGGCTCGAGGCCGCCGTCACCATCGCCAGGCCGTGGACGATCTACCCCGGGGTCAGCATCGACGATCCGGTGGACGAGGACGTGCCTGCCGCGGGCCGCGTGAAGAACCGCACCTGGTACGTCTCGAACAGGTACCAGCCGGACCCCGCCTTCCTGGCGGGGATCGACTTCATCCGCTGGGTCACCGACTTCAACGGACTCAAGGACGGAACGGACGACAGGATCAACGTGTACGTGCTGTACAGCTACTGAGCACCGCTCAGGAGGAAGGGACCGCGCATGAACTCAAGACATCTTCTGCTGATCACGGGCCTCTCGCTGTGCCTGCCCGCGCCCCGAGCGGCGAGCGCTGCCGCCTCCGGGCCCGCCGAGCGCAGCTTCGAGTTCACCTACAGGAGCACCATCAAGAACATCCCCGAGGGCGCCTCGAAGGTCTCGGTGTGGCTGCCCTACCCGGTGAGCGACGACCACCAGGAGATCACGGACCTCAAGGTGGTGACGCCGTACCCGACGAGCCTCCACAAGGACTCCTTCTACGGAAACACGATCCTGTACCTGGAGGTGGAGAGCCCCAAAGAGCGATCGGTGCCCGTGGAGGTGTCGTTCCGCGTGAAGCGCAAGGAGTACGTCCGGCGCGACTTCGCCGCGGCGCACCAGAAGGCCGAGGCGGGCGACTCCCCGGCGCTGATGCAGCGCTGGCTCCAGCCCGACGCGCTGGTCCCCCTCGACGGCTTCGTCAAGAAGCTGGCGCAGGAGGTCACGGCCGGGCGCGCGGGCGATCTCGACAAGGCGCGCGCCATCTACGACTACGCGGTCAAGACGATGAAGTACGACAAGACCGGTGAAGGCTGGGGCCGCGGTGACATCTACTACGCCTGCAACGCCAAGAAGGGGAATTGCACCGACTTCCACGCCCTCTTCATCGGGCTGTGCCGGGCCTCGGGGATCCCCGCCAAGTTCGCCATCGGCTTCCCTCTTCCCGAGGGCAAGCCGGAAGGGGAGATCGGGGGCTACCACTGCTGGGCGGAGTTCTACCTGAAGGGGTACGGGTGGGTGCCCGTGGACGCTTCGGAGGCCAGCAAGAACCCGGCGAAGGCCGACTACTTCTTCGGCGCGCACGACGCGAACCGCGTGCAGTTCACCATCGGCCGCGACATCCGCCTGGATCCGCCGCAGGCCGGCGATCCGATGAACTACTTCATCTACCCCTACGTGGAGGTGGACCGCAAGCCGTTCGCGGACGTGGAGAGGAAGTTCATGTTCAGGGATCTCCCCTACCTCGCCTCCGCCAGCGGCCAGTAGGGGTTCGCGCGGCAGAGCCGGCCGGCGCGGAGGCGGGGGCCAGTCTCGACATCTGAACGGCCGTCCCGCCTTGCGATATAGTGCGGCCGTGAGCGAGGAAGAGCCGCTTCTCCCCGATCTGGAGTCATGACGGCCGTCCGGGAAGCGTGGCCGGCGCGCCTGCGGTGGCTCACGGGCTTGTCGGTCGCCGCCGTCGTCGCCGTCAACGTCGCCGGGATCTGGGAGATAGCCCTGGCTCGGCGCAACGCCGTCGAGGAGGCCGCCAGGGAACTGACGTTCGAGACATCGGCCCGGGCGAGATCGCTGGAGAGCCTCCTCTCCTCCACCCGGGCCGACCTGGCTTTCCTCACAGGCTCGCCCCCCTTCGTCGGGCTCGAGACGGCGCTCGGATCCAAGAATCCGCGGGAGGTCCGCTGGAGGCGCCTCGGCGCGGAGGGAGCGCTGCTGCTCTTTCTGCGCGCCCATCAGGAACTCAGTCATGTGCTGGTCCGGTCGGTGGACGGCCGCCCTCTCGTCCGCGCCGGGAGGCGAGGCGGCGTCCCCGTCGTCTGGTCGCCTACTCTCCCCGCTTCCTCCCGCGCGCCCGGAGAAACCGCGGACCCCGCCGCACCGCGCCGGATCACCACCCTCTTCGCGTTCGAGGCCGGCCCGGGAGGGTCCGTCGACGCGGTGGGGCTGGAGGCCGAGCTCGACGCTTCGATCCTCCTCGCTCACGGGCGCTCCCTGGCGGATCCCTCCCGTTCCTGCTCCCTCCTGGACGGCGGCGGCGCGGCGCTCGCCGCGGAACCCGACAGGAAGGCCGCGCGTCCGCCGCCGGCCTGGCTGGCCGCCGAGGCGACCGTCCGCGCCGATGGGTGGTCGGCTCCTTCCCCGTGGGTCCTCACCTGCGCGCGGCCGTCGGGACCCGCCGTCGCGCTGCTGGAGCCTCTCGCCTCGCGCTACCGGATGACGCTGGGACTGAACCTCGGCGTGATGGCTCTCGCCCTCCTCCTGGCGTCCTTCGCGATCCATCAGGCGCGGCGCCGGGAACGCCTCGAGGCCGTCGCCCGGGAGGAGGCCCGCGTGCGTGAACTCGAGCGGCAGCTCTTCCACGCCGAACGGCTGAGCACGGTCGGCAGGCTCGCGGCCGGCATCGCGCACGAGATCAACAACCCGCTCGAAGGGATGTCGAACTACCTCAGCCTTACGAAGGAGGACCTTGCGCGCGGCGATGCGGCCGCGGCGCTCAAACGTCTCGAAGGGGTCCAGACCGGCCTCGACCGCGCCGCGGCGGTCGTCCGACAGGTGCTGGCGCACGCCGATCCGGCCGCCGCCCCGAAAACCACTCTCGATCTGAACGCGGTTCTCCTGCGATCGCTCGAGTTCGTCCGGTCGCGCCCCGAGTTCGGCGGGATCGAGTTCGGGGTCGATCTGGCGGACGGGCCCCCGTCCATGCAGGGCAACCAGGTCATGCTGGGCCAGGTCTTCCTGAATCTGTTGCTGAACGCGTGCGAGGCCCAGCCGCGCGGCGGGGAGGTGCGCGTGAGGACCCGGCGCGAGGGCGGCGATATCGTGGTGGAGATCGCGGACCGCGGGCCCGGCGTGGCCGCCGGCGCGGCGGCACGGATCTTCGAGCCCTTCTACTCGACCAAGGATTCCACCGGGCTGGGGCTCTCGATCTGCTACGCCATCGTGCGGCAGCACGGCGGCGATCTCGGCGTGGAGGACAACCCTGGCGGGGGGGCCCGCTTCAGGATACGGTTCCCGTCGGCGGAGGAGGCCCTTGCCTGAGAAGAAGCCCCATCGCGGGCGGATCCTGGTGGTGGAGGACGAAGCGTACGTGCGCGAGTCGCTCGACGAGATCCTGCGGGCGCGCGGCTACGACGTCCTCGCCGCGGCCACGGCGGAGGCGGCGATGGCCTCCCTGGCGCGCGCCCCCGTGGACCTCGTCCTCACCGATCTCAAGATGCCCGGCGCCGGAGGGCTGGCGGTGATCCGGCGGGTGCACGCTTCCTCGCCGGAGATCCCGGTCATCGTGCTGACGGGCCATGGGACCATCGACTCCGCGGTGGAGTGCGTCAGGAGCGGCGCCAGCGATTACCTCCTGAAGCCGGCCGCTCCCGAGGCCCTCGAGCTGGCCATCGAGAAAGCCCTGGCCACGAGGGCCCTGCGTCGGGAAGTGGCGTATCTGAGGAGCGCCGGACGGGGCCTGGACGACGCCGCCACGCCCATCGGGGAGAGCGCCGCGTGGCGGCGTGCGATGAACGTCGTGAGGGCCGCCGCGCCCAGCGACTCCACCGTGCTTCTCCTGGGCGAGTCGGGGACCGGCAAGGAGCTGCTCGCCCGGCTCATCCACAACCTCAGCGAGCGCTCCGGCGGCCCCTACGTGCGGGTCAACTGCGCCGCGGTCCCGGTGGAGATGTGGGAGAGCGAGTTCTTCGGCCATCGGAAGGGCGCCTACACCGGAGCGACGGCCGACCGTGAGGGGCGCTTCCGCCTGGCGGACCGCGGCACGCTCTTCATGGATGAGATCGGGGCGATGCCCCTGCCCTCGCAGGCGAAGATCCTCCGCGTGGTGCAGGACGGCGAGTTCGACAGGCTCGGCGACGAGCAGCCCACCCGCGTGGATGTGCGCATCGTCGCCGCGACGAACAGCGATCTCGACGCCGAGGTGGCGGCGGGGCGGTTCCGGCAGGACCTCTACTACCGTCTGAACGTCGTCCGCATCGACGTCCCGCCGCTCCGTATGAGACCGGAAGACATCCCGCTCCTGGCGGCGAGGTTCGTGGAGGAGATCTCGGGGCGCCTCGGGCGCCCCGCTCCCGCGGTTAGCCCCGAGGTGATGGAGGACCTGAAGGCCTACGCCTGGCCCGGCAACGTGCGGGAGCTCCGCAACGTGCTGGAGCGCGCGCTGATCCTGAACCCCGGCGACACTCTCGCGTCGCTCGACCTGCCGCCCGTGCAGGGCCTCGCGGCGCCGCCGGCGGCTGAAGGACCCGACTCCGAGCTGAACCTCCGCGCGGCCCTCGGGCACAGCGAGAGACTGATCCTCCGCGAGGCGCTGCGTCGATCCGGCGGCGTGCGCAAGGAGGCGGCCCGGCTGCTGGGGATCGATCAGCGCAACCTCGGCTACTACCTGCGCAAGCACGGCATCGATCCGGACCTGCCGGAGGGATGATCGCGCCGCCGGCGCGTCGCGGAACACGGTTCGGCGCGCCGTCAGGCGTCCGCCGGATGCGCCCGGGCCGAGGCGAGCCGCCGCGCCCCGAAGGCCAGAGCCGCCACACCCAACGCCACGCCTGCGCCGAAGAGCCCCCAGCGGAAGGGCGGCGGATCGCGGCCCTCGAGCGCCACGCGGAAGTCCAGAGTGAAGGAGAGCAGGACGAGCAGCCCGCCCGCGATCGCCAGAGCCCACACCCACGCCGGGAATCCGAGCCGCGCTCCGCGCCGGCGCAGGTGAAGCAGCCACAGCGATCCCGCGACCAGCCCCGCGCTGACGATCAACGGCGCCAGTACAGGGCCGATCCACGGGACCGGGATCAGGAAGAGGACGTCCCACGTGTAGAGAGAAGGAGGCCAGCGCAGCATGACCCAGAGCCAGATGTAGTAGAAGACGTCCCACACGCCGAACGTCACGCAGAAACAGAGGAACCGCTCCCAACGGTCTGCGCCCGCCAGCGCGGCCACCCCGGCGAGCATCAGGAGGGTCGCGGCCTCGCGGAGGACCTCGATGGCGGCCATCCTGTCCGGAATGATCACGATGGGGAAGGCGAAGCCCTGGGGGTAGTAGATCTCCCGGAGGTAGACCACGACGGCCGCCTCCACGTAGGCCATCGCGACGGCGAAGGCCGAGAGCCAAGGGAGTTTCCACCTCACGCTGCCGACTTCGCCTCCCTTTCTTCGAGGTTCAGGAACGGGCCGCCGGAGCGCGACCCCTGCGCGCCGGTCGTGGACGGCGCGCGGCCCGATGATACAATCCGCGGCCGTGAACCTGGGGCTCATCGGCTTCGGCCGCTTCGGACAGTTCGCCACGAAACACCTGCGCCCGCGCCTCGACCTCGTCGTGTGGGACCTTCGGGATCTGAGGAAGAAGGCGGCGGCGCTGGGAGTCTCCTGGGGGAGTCTTCCGGAGGCGGCCTCCCGGGATCAGGTTCTCCTGGCAGTGCCCATCTCCGAGCTGCCCGCGTGCCTGGATCAGATCGCGCCGCACCTCAAGCCGGGCGCCCTCCTCATGGACTGCTGCTCCGTCAAGGTGCGCCCGGTGGAGTGGATGCTTCGCGCCGTCCCGGAGAAGATCGAAGTCATCGGGCTCCATCCTCTCTTCGGCCCGCAGAGCGGCCGGGCCGGCGTGGCCGGCCTCACGGTGGTGATGTGCCCTTCGCGCGCCTCTCGGGCCGATCTCCTCAAGCGCTTCCTCGAGGAGATGGGGCTCGTGGTCCACGTCGCCACACCTGAGGAGCACGACCGCGCGATGGCCGCGACGCAGGCCCTCACCCAGTTCCTGGGACGCGGGCTGCTGCAAGCGGGGATCGAGGATCGCGACCTCAAGACCCCGGCGTTCGACCGCCTGCTGAGGATGGTCGAGATGATCCGACACGACTCCCCGGAGCTGTTCCACGACATGCACCGCCTCAACCCCTACGCCGCGGAGCAGCGGCGCCGGGTCCTCGAAGCTCTCCTGAGAATCCACCGTGAGCTCGAATCTCCGCCGGCCTTCGACTGATCCGCTCGCCGCCCCGCCGCCCGGGCGGGCGTGGAGTGGTCCGTGACGGAGCCGCCCGCCATCGCCGTGACGGCGCTCGCCAAGAGGTACGGCGACGTCGAGGCGCTCAAGGGGATCGATCTCACCGTCCCCGCCGGATCGTTCTTCGGCCTGCTGGGCCCCAACGGCGCGGGCAAGAGCACGCTCATCAACATCATCACGGGCCTGGCCTCCCCGACGTCGGGCGCTGTGACGGTGTTCGGGAAGGATGTCGTCCGCGAATACCGCGAGACGCGGCGGCTCATCGGGCTGGCCCCGCAGGAGTTCAACTTCGACCGGTTCTTCTCCATCCTCGACATCCTGGTGTACCAGGGCGGCTACTTCGGCATCCCCGGGCGGGAGGCGCGCCGCCGCGCGGGCGAGATCCTTTCCCGCTTCGGACTGTGGGAGAAGAGGAACGAGAAGATCACGCGGCTCTCCGGCGGGATGAAGCGGCGGCTGCTGATCGCCAAGGCGATGCTCCACGACCCGCCCGTGCTCATTCTCGACGAGCCGACCGCGGGCGTGGACGTCGAGCTGCGGCGCGACCTGTGGGACTACTGGCGCTCCCTGAACGCCTCCGGGAGGACGATCGTCCTGACGACGCATTACCTTGAGGAGGCGGAGGCGCTGTGCCGCACGCTGGCCGTGATCGACCTCGGTGTGATCAAGGCGCGCGGCGCCACGCAGGACGTGGTGGCCGCGGCGGGAGGGGACCTGGCGAACTACTTCCTGAAGGACCGGCGGCGCGAGCTGCGCGGCGAGCCGGACGAGGAGCTGCATCCCGTGAAGGCGGCGCAGCCGTGAACGAGGCGGCGAGGGCGGCGGTCTTGAAGGCGGGCCCGGCGCCGGGGCTCTCCCGGTGGCCCGACGTCACGGGCTTCCTCACGCTGCTGCGCCGGGAGATTTATCGCTGGGTGGTCCTTCCGAACCAGACCATCGTCCCTCCCCTCCTCAACGCGCTCCTCTACGTGGTGATCTTCGGGTACGCCATCGGCGGCAGCATCGCCCAGGTGGACGGCGCCGCCTACATCGTTTACATTTTCCCTGGTCTCGTGATGATGAACGTGGTCAACGGGGCGTACGCCAACACGACGACGTCGCTCTTCATCGCGCGGCACGAGCTGTTCATCCAGGACCTGCTGGTTTCGCCCCTGTCGTACCTGGAGATGGTCCTGGCCTACACCCTGGGGGGGGCCATCCGGGGCATCGTCGTGGGAACGACCACGCTGATCCTCGGCTACGCCTTCCTGGGCGTGCACCTCCATCACGCGGGCGCGACGCTCTTCTTCATGGCCGTCAGCGCCCTCGCCTGCGCCGCCTTCGGCAACATTGTGGGACTCTACTCCGAGAGGTGGGACCACGTCGCGATCTACCTCAACTACGTCCTCACGCCGATGGTGTTCCTCGGCGGCGTCTTCTACTCCCTGAAGATGCTCCCTCCGTCCTGGCGGGCGGTGAACCTCATGAACCCGATCTTCTACACGGTGAACGGCTTCCGGTACGGGATCCTGGGGATCAGCGACGTGAGCCCGCTGCTCTGCGCCGCCGTCGCCACGGCGCTCTGCGTTTCCCTCTTCGCCGTCTCGGTCGCCCTGTTCAAGCGCGGGTACAAGCTGAGGGTCTGAGCCCCCTGCGGGCAGATCGGTCTCTCGTTCAGGAGCGCTTCGGTCGGCCTGGCGACCCTTGAAGGAGGCCACGCTCGCGGCACATCACGAGGAACGGCTCTTCCCCGAGAGGGCTGCGCCGGCATCATGGTCGCCACTCGAGGGTTGTGGGTTCAGATCCGGCCCCCGCTACCACACCGACAGAAGCGGCTCCCGCCGTCCGGCGCCCGCCCCGAGCGACGCATCCCGGTGTAACCGTGCAGATCTAAATCTTGACTTTAGATTTGCACGACGTAGCATCCAGGCATGGCTTACGTCCCCCGCGCCCTTGCCGCCACGTCGCGCCGCGCCATGGCAACCTTCCCGGCTGTGCTCGTCACGGGCGCGCGGCAGTCCGGAAAGACGACCTTCCTCCGCCACGAGTTCGGAAAGACCCACCGATACGTCTCGCTGGAGCGGCCGGACGTCCGCGCGCGGGCGGCTGCCGACCCGGTCGGTTTTCTCGACGACCATCCGGCGCCCGTGATCCTCGACGAGATCCAGTACGCCCCGGAGTTCCTGCACTACGTTAAGGAGCGGATCGACGAGGATCGCCGGCCGGGGCGCTGGCTCCTGAGCGGCTCGCAGAGCTTCACGCTCATGCGAGGCATCCGCCAGACGCTGGCGGGGAGGGTCGCGGTCCTCACTCTCGACCCGCTGGCCACCTTCGAGGCTGAGGGGGCGGACGCGCCGGCGTCGCTCGACACGCTCCTCGACAAGGTGTTCGGCGAGGGCACCGGGCACCGGCGGAAGGGCCGCGCGGCGCCGAGGCGGCCCGACCTAGCCGACTGGCTGCTTCGTGGAGGATACCCCGAGCCCCGCGTTCACCCGAAGGTGGATCGACAGATCTGGTTCGCGAGCTACGTCCAGACCTACCTCGAGCGGGACGTGCGCGATCTCATACGGGTGGGCGATCTCGGCGGATTCGGACGCTTCGTCGCGCTCGCCGCCACACGGGTGGGCGGCCTTCTCAACATGGCCGAGGTCGGCCGGGAGGCGGGAGTGACCGGTCCGACCGCCAAGCAATGGCTCTCGGTCCTCCAGGCGAGTCACGTGGTCCACCTCCTCGCGCCGTTTCACAGGAACCTCGGCAAGCGGATCCGGAAGAGCCCGAAGCTGCACTTCATGGATCCCGGCCTCGCGAGCTTCCTTCTCGGCCTCCATTCCCGGGACGCGCTGATGCAGGGACCCGCGCTGGGCGCGCTCGTCGAGACGGCCGTCGTCGGCGAGTGGCTCAAGGCGTTCCGGACGCTCGGTCTCCCGCCCTCGATACATTTCTGGCGATCGAGCGCCGGCGAGGAAGTCGATGTCGTCATCGAGCACCAAGGCCGGCTGTACGGGATCGAAGTCAAGGCGACGGCGACCCCGACGCCGCACCACGCCGATGCACTCGCCCGCTGGATCGCGCTCGCGGGACCAAAGGCGCGCGGGGTGCTGGCCTGCCGGGTCGATGCCCCCATGAGCCTGCGCCCGGGCATCCGCGCCGTGCCCTGGCACCTCGCCTGGTAGGCGGCGCGCCGCCGGCTCCTGTTCGCCAGGCATGCAGACCCGGCTGCCGAGGGTCTCGCGCCACTGGAGCGGTAGGGGATCCTTCAACCGGTCGTTCGCGCTCTTTTCCGCAGAGCCGGGACCCGCATCCTGCGGGGTGTCGCGAACTTCCCTGGTCTGCGGTTTCTCGCCGCGGACCAGACGGAGAGACTTGAGCTGGCCGTGAGCGACGGAGGACCGAGGCTGTCTCGTCGTGATCCCGATGCCAGGCTGCGAGCGCGGTTCGCCGTCAATCGTGAAGGACCCGGCCTCTTCCTCTACGACGATCGGTTCACTCCACGCGGCCGGATGCAAGAAGCCAAGAATCTACCGAGTGACCTTTTCGCTTTGGAACGCGCTTCCCTGCGTGTGATGGGACCTTTAGCGGTCGTCACCGTACGGGGAGAGGGCGAGAATGGTCTCGCCGTTCTCGGCGCGAACGGGCTGCAGTCGTCCTACCCTGCGCTTCGAGTGCTCGCCGTGACACGTCGGCACCGCTCGGTGCGGGATGGTCGGACGCGGCCCCGGGACGACGGGACTCCATGGCCAGTCCGCCCCCGGGAGAGGCCGCTCCAGGGCCCGCCACGCCTCGGAGCCGGGCGGCCTCGAACATCTGGGCTGGCGTCAGGGCTGGACGGCCCGGGTTCCCCCGATGCGCGACGCCAGGAGCGAGATCACGTCGGCGTGCGTCCAGTATGAAGAGTGGGCCTCGATGGGGAAGACCGAGTTCTCAATCTCCAGGTCCTCCATCCCCGAGTAGCCGCCGGCGAGCGGCGAGGCGATCGGGTCGGTCTCCGAATAGACGTTGACCCAGGCTGCGGCCTTCGAAGGCCGCACCCGCGCCCGCCCGCCATGACCGAGGAACGGAGGTTTTGCGAGCGGCGAGCCCAGCGTGACGAGCAGATCGACGCGAGGCGCCCCGGGCTCCGCAGCCCAAGCATCCAGCACGTCGAAGGCGATGACGCTCCCCAGGCTGTGCGCGACCAGTTGGATCCTCTCCGACCGCCGGCCCGCCTCCCGGAGCGCCTCCCTCAGGCGATCGCGGATTCGCTCTCGCTCCGTCGGGGAGAGGTACTCGTACAGCAGGACCGGACCGATGAACCCGCGGGCGGCCGCGTAGTCTCTCTGCAGGGCATTCGGGTCAACCCCGGGTGCCCTTCGAGCCGCCGCCCTGGTTCCGGCTTCGTCCATCTCGCGCTCCCACGCCTCCACCTGGCGACGATATTCCTCGGCCGGCGGCGGCTGCCGGCGGAGGAGCGAGCCCAGGTCCGACCAGAGCACCTCCTGGTAGTGGACCTCGGCGACCTCCAGCAAAAGCCTCTCCTGCATCGGCACGGAGTAGCCGGCCGCCTGGTTCCCCACTCCGTGGATGATCACGACGGTGTCGTGGACGCGCTGCGGGCCGTTCGAGGGGCGCGGAATGGGAGGTTCGGGCCCGCTGCACGTGGCCGCCGAGACCGCGACGGCCAGAGCGGCAAGAGTCTGGGCGGTGGAGCGCCTCGCGATCATGAGCCGCCTGTGCTCCATGGACGCCGGTCCCCCTGTCCCTACTCCCTGAGGCGGGACATCTCCTCGATCTGGGCCGCGAGCCCCGGCACCTGCCGGGCTTGCGGATGAGACTCGAAGAAGGCTCGCACCGCGGCCTCTGCGTCCTGCTCGCGTCCCAGCTTCCTGAGGCAGCGCGAGAGGGCTGCGGTCGCCTTCCCGGCGAACACGGCGTCCTCGAGCCGCCCCGCAGCCCAGGTCAGATACTCCACGGCGTGGGCGCAGTCGGCGGGGCGGACGGACTTCGTCGCGGGGTCGAAGGCGTCGTGCGTGAGCGAGAGCCCGAGCGCGAGGCGCGCGTAGGCGGCCAGCGGCGTGACCGCGTCATCGCGGGCCAGGCTTTCGAGCCCGCGCCGCCCCGCCTCCAGGTGCTCCCCGCCCTCCATCAGAAGGAATAGCGCCGCCTCCCGGCTCATGAGGAAACTCGCGGCGCGCCGCGTCTCCTCGCTTTCCGGGCTGAGCACTTCCAGGCTCAGGGTGTCCGAGGCCACCCTCGCCTCCCCTGTCGGGTACTCTGCCGTCACGCGGTATTCCCCCGGTCGGTCCAGGAGCCAGCCGTCCCGGTGCACGTACAGGGAGACGAACGCCGTGATCTGCTCGCCGGGAGCGAGGGCCTTGGGACGCTTCCCCCTCGCGTCGCGGCGCACGACGGGCTGGTACAGGATCTCCGACGTTTCGCCCGGGCGGCGCACTCGGACGGCGAGGAGGCCGTGCTCGGGGGCGAGGAGGTCGGTGACGGAGCGCTCCTGCTGCGAGCAGTTCCGTAAGGCGACGGCCAGGATCACCGGCTCGCCGAGGAGGAACCTCGTGCGAGTCGAGATCAGAACCAGACAGAAACCCGCGGAACCGGTTCCGCGCGTAGCCTCTGCGGCGGGAGCCTGCTCGGAGACCACGGGTGCCGGAGGCTTGTCCGGCGGGCTCGAGCGGGAGGCCGGGGCAGCGGGAGTGTTGGCCGCTGTACCCGAGGCTTGATCTGGTGTAGTCGTAGCGCTCCCTGCAGATCCGGCCCCCGCGTGCTCTGGACGGGACGGCGCGGCCGGCGGGTGCGGAGGGCTCTGGACGGACGAACGCGGCGGCCAGGCCGGCGTCTGAGACGGAGCCTCGGCTTCGGCTCCGCACGCCGCCGCGAGCAAGCCCGCCACGATCACGGCCATGGCTCCGGCCGGGCCGACCCAGCCCGACGTCGGCCTACGCGCCCGGTCCCAGCTTCCGCTTGAACGCTTCCACGGCCGTCTTCGCGGATTCGAGCCCCTCGAACTTCCGGACCGTCTGCTGGAGAATCGTCCGCGCACGGGCCCTGTCTCCCCGTTTCTCCAACTCATTCACGAGAGCCATCTGGGCCTTGAGGACCGACGAGGCCGGCAGATTGGCGTCGAGGATCCCGCTCAGGTAGCGCTGCGCTTCCTCCAGCCGCGGCCCCGGTCGGGTCCGCCTCGACGGGTCGACCGTCGGGCTTAGCGACGAGAGGCCCAAGGCGAGCCGCGCCGCCGGAGCCTGCGCGGCCGACGGGAACTGCTCCGCGATTCGGCGGAGGCTCCCCGCCCCCCGCTTCAGGTGGTCGCCGCCGTCAAGGAGCAGGAAGACGCCCTGCTCCGTGGCGCGCTCGTCGCCGGTGCCCATGACGAGGCGCTCGGCCGCGGTGTCCGCCTCCGAGGCGGGCTCACGTATCTCCACGCGAACGACCTCGGAACGAATCCGGCCCGCGTCAGGCCCGACTCCTGATGGATAGTCGGCCCGGACAGAATAGATGCCGGCCTTCCTGAATGTCCATCCGTCCGCGCCGAAGAAGATCCGGACCTCCTCGTGCAGCGACTCGCCGGGCCCGAGCTCCACCGCCGGTTTTCCCCTCGCGTCTGCCAGGACGGCGGGGCGGAACGGGAGGAAGTCCCCGGAGCCGGGCGCCTGGACCTCCACGTTCAGGAACCTGTTGTAGGGGTTCAGGGAGGGGATCACCATCCGGCTAGTCGTCCCGTCGTTGTGGACCCCCACCGTCATGACGACCGGCTCGCCCAGCACGTACGCCTGCTTGGGGCTGTGCAGGTGCAGCCGCAGCCCCGAGTCTTCCCGGGCCTCCGCGCCGGCGGCGGTCCGCGCCAGGGACGCCCGCGCGGCGGTTGCCCGCGGCGGGACCGTTCCCCGCCGCGCCGCGTCAAGATCTCCGGGATCCACGGCCACGAACGATTCGGGCGGGTCGGACTTGTGAGCGTCGAGGTGAGCGCGTGTCTCCAGTCCGAAGGGGAGACCCAGTGGGCCGGGCTCGACCAGGCGTCGGTGATGGTGGAGCAGGTGCTCCTTGCTCTGGCTGCTCAGGGCCCAGCGGACCGTGTCCGTGAGGCTGTAGCTCTCCACGGTGGCGTCGTGGCTGAAGGCAGTCCCCTCCCAGTCCGGGTGATGCAGATTGAAGCAATGCGCCATCTCGTGGGCGGTGGTCAGCAGCAGCTCGGGGGCCACGCCCGCCGGCAGACTCTCGTGCGCCGACGCGAACACGCCGAACCCCTCCCGCGGGGCGTCATTGAGGTCGCTCTCGCCGAAGTCGAACATGATGCCGAGCGTGTCCGGATCGTCGGCGTCCCGCGTGACGATGAGGGCGTGCACCTTCCATACGCCCGCGGGCGCAGTGACGGTGTCGAACGTGGTCATCAGACCGTGAAGGTCGGCCAGCCGGACGGAATCCAGACGCGGCAGATTGTCTTCGTCGCGCCTCACGTCCAGAGCGATCTGAGCCTCCGAGTAGATGCCGGCCAGCGAGACGCTGACCCCCCTTAACGTCTGTGTATCCTCGAGCCGAGGAGTCCCGGTCATGCTGTCCACTTCCAGCAGCACTTTCTGCGGGCCCGCCGGGCCGTTCGGGGTCCCGCCCGCCGGCACGGAGGGCGAGCCTGAGGATGGCGGATTCGACGGTTGGTCGGGAGTCGTCCCCGGCTGCTGTGGTCCGGCCGGAGGCGTCTGGACGCAGCCCCCTGCCGTCAGGAGGGATGCGAGCACACACGCCGCGCCGCGCGCCTTCAGGAACGACGGAACCTGGCTCCTCATGACCTTCCCCTTCACCCCCCTTCCTTCTCGCCGGAGGGACGGTGGAACGTGACGAGCGGCGCGCTCGCCCACGTGGGTCCGCCGCAGGGCCCGCGGGGCCTTCCAGCCGGAACCCGGGATGCTCCGCAAGGAGCAGCCGGCGCGCCCGGCGCCCGTCTGTGGCGTCCCGACCACCTCGCCATACACGAGTTGGATCGGGTCGTGGAAGAAGCGTATCACGAATCATGAAAATCGCAAAGAGAAATCTGACGAGTATGAGGAGGCCGAGTTCGTCCCCGCAGAAGGGGTGCGCTGGTCGCCGGCGGCCGCGCGGCGGTCAATCGGACGGTCCGACCTGGTGGCCCGCGCCTTCGAGCGCCGCGACGGCCCTGTCGAGATCGGAGTCCCTCACCAGCAGGTAGTCGGTGTCGAACGTGCCGATCACGAAGATGCTGATTCCCGCCGCCGACAGGGCAGGGGCGAAGGACGCGAGGACGCCCACGGCCGAGAGGTCGAACGGTCCTTGGAGCTTGAAGGATCGCCAGCCCTTCTCGCACCGGGTCCCCTCCGGGACGCGGCTCTGATCGCAGACGACGGAGGTCTCCTCGCCGGTCCGGGTGATCGAGAAGAACGGGCCCCCGGCCGCCCACGCGGGGATGGGCGAGCCGGGGTCGAGCCGGCAGACGGCCAGACGGCCCTCGAGGACCGAGAACTCCAGTCTCAATTCTTGATCGGGTCCGGAGGCCGCGGCGGGAGCTTCTTCGGGTTCTTCCGGATCCCCTCCATCACGACCTCGATCCCCTTCTCGAGCTGCGGGTCGTGGCCCTGCATGACGAGATCGTCGCGGTTGTCCACCTCGATGTCCGGGTCCACGCCGTGCCCCTCCATCACCCAGCGCGACTCGAGGTCGAACTCGGCGAACTCGGGCGAAGTGATGTAGCCGCCGTCCACGAGCGGCACGATCCCCCGGATGCCGACCACGCCGCCCCACGTGCGCGTGCCGATGAGCGGCCCGAGCCCGTACTTGCGGAAGTAGTACGGGAAGATGTCGCCGTCGGAGGCGGCGTAGTGGTTGATGAGACAGACCATCGGCCCGTAGAAGACCTGCGCCGGGTACGTGTTGTCGCCGAAGTTGCGCGAGGAACCCATCCCGGCCAGCACGCGGCGCAGCCTCTCGAGGATGAGCTGCGAGACGAACCCGCCGCCGTTGTTCCGGACGTCCACGATGAGCCCCTCCTTGCGGATCTGCGGGTAGTACTGCCGCACGAACTCGTTGAGGCCGTCGCGGCCCATGTCGGGGATGTGGACGTACCCCACGCGCCCTTCCGTCGCCGCCTCGACCTTCTTCCTGTTCGACTCGATCTGGTCGTAGTAGCGCAGGTCCTCCTCGTCGGTAAGGGGCTTCACCGTCACCTCGCGGGCGCCCTCCTCGGAGGATTTGTCGCTCACCAGGAGCGTCACCGTCCTTCCGGTCTTGTTCTCCAGCAGCTCGTCGGGGGTCGCGGGCGCTTGGAGCGTCACGCCGTCGATCTTGAGGACGTAGGATCCGGCGGCCACGGTGGCGCCGGGCTCCGTGAGAGGCGAGCGGCGCTTCTCGAACCAGTTCTGTCCCTGGAGCACCTTCGCGATCCGGTAGCGGCCCGAGGCCGAGTCCAATTCGTAGTCGGCGCCGAGCAGCCCGATGGGAACGCTCTTGGCCTTCGGCCAATCCCCGCCGCCCACGTATGTGTGCCCGGTGTTCAGCTCGCCGATCATCTCGCCCAGGATGTACGTCAGGTCGCTGCGGTGCGCGACGTGCGGCAGGAGGGCCCCGTAGCGTTCCTTCATCTCCTTCCAGTCCACGCCGTGCATGTTGGCGGCGTAGAAGAAGTCGCGCTGGCGCCTCCAGACCTCGTCGAAGATCTGCCGCCACTCGGCGCGCCGGTCCAGCCTCATCTGCAGGCCGTCGAGGTTGAGGGCGCCGTCGCCGGACTTCGGGGTGGCGCCAGCCTTGGCCTCCACGATCCCATACGTCTTCCCGGCGCGGTAGATGATCTTCGAGCCGTCCGGCGACAGATCGAAGCCCTCCACCCCCACCATGTACGTCTGGTCCTTCCTCTTCTCCAGATCGAAGATCCGCAGCTCCGAGACGGTCTCTCCGCCCGTGCCGTCGAAATCACCGCCCGACCGCGACACATAGAAGATGGCCCCCTTGCCGACTCTGAGATTGTCGTAGCCGCCCGCCTGCATGGGGAAGGGCACGATCCGCTCCTCGATGCCGGCGAGGTCCACCTTGATGGGCTCGGGCGGCTTCTTCGGCTCGGGCTTCTCCTCCTTCTTTCCCTCCTCCTTCGCCGGCTCGCCCTTCTTCTCGCCCTCCTTGCCCTCCTCCGCCACCTTCACCTCGTCGGACTCGGGCGCGAAGGGGGACGGCAGATCGGCCCGGAGTGTGAGGGCGTAGATCTTCGTTGGATTGCGATAGACATACGAGAAGTCGAAGGCGCCCAGAGCGGGGTTGAGATCACGGTTCGAGAGCAGGTACAGGTACCGGCCGTTCGGATCGAAGGCCGGTGCGACGCTGTCGTTGAGCTCCGAGGTCACCCGCGCGGCCTTCCCCGACTCCAGCGAGTACAGGTACACCTGGCTGAACCCCTGCTTGTCGGGCTTGGAGTAGGCCACCCACCGGCTGTCGGGCGACCAGGCATAGTCCCGGATCTCGCCCTCCTTGGCCTGATCGGCAGTCGTGATCTTCTTCGTCTCAACGTCGAGGACGAACAGCTTCAGGCTCTTGTCGGCGAAGGCGATCTTCTTGCTGTCCGGCGACCAGGCCGGGGCGAAGCGGAAGGCGTCGCCGTCGCCGGTCAGCCGCTGCGGCTCGGCCTTCCCCTCCTGCGGCGCGATGAAGACCTCGTCCTCCCCCGTCACGTCGGAGAGGTAGGCGATGTGCCGTCCGTCCGGCGACCACGAAGCCCCCTTCTCGTGCGCCCCCGACGTGCCGGTCAGGTTGCGCGTGTTCCCCTTCTCCGCGGGGACCGAGAAGACCTCGCCGCGCGCCACGATGACGGCGCGCTTCCCCTCCGGCGCGAGGGCGTACTCGGTGATCCTGTCCGACACCGACACGTACTCGGGCCGCGTCAGCCGGCGCTCGGCGGGGATCCGAATCGACACCTTCGCGCTCTTCCCCGACGCGAGGTCGAGAACGTGGAGGTAGCCGCCGTTCTCGTAGACGATGCCGCCGGGACCGTCGCTGGCCCACCGCACGTCGTACTCGCGGTGATCGGTGACCCTGCGGGCCGCCTTCGTGGCGGGATCGATCTCGAAGAGGTTGGCGGTGTGCTCGCGGTCCGACGTGCAGTAGATCTTGTCGCCGATCCACATCGGGTCCGTGGAGGTGTTGTCGTTCTCCGTGAGCTTGTCGAGCCGCGCGGCCTTCAGGTCGTAGATCCAGAGGTTCTGCGTCATCCCGCCGCGGTACCGCTTCCACGTCCTGAAGTTCCTGAATATGCGGTTGTAAACGATGCGGTTTCCGTCGGGAGAGTAGGCCGCGAGGCCCCCTTCCGGCACCGCCAGCGGCTGCGGAAGGCCCCCGTCGAGCCCGATCGTATAGAGCCGCGCGGCGCGCGACTCCCAGGCATAGTGCCTCGAGCGGAAGAGCACGCGCTTGCCGTCGCGCGTCCACCCGAGCACGATGTTGTTGGGTCCCGCGCGCTCGTTCTGCTGCCCCACGTCCACCCACCAGGTGAGGCGCTTCGGCTCGCCGCCCTCCGCCGGGATCACGTACACGTCGCGGTTCCCATCGTACTCGCCCGTGAAAGCGATGAAACGGCCGTCGGGGGAGTAGCGCGGGAACCACTCCAGCCCGGCGTCCGTCGTTATCTGCCGGGCCACTCCGCCCGAACGGGGCACCGTCCAGAGATCGCCCGCGTACACGAAGGCGATGCTGTCCTTCGAGAGGGCGGGGAATCTCATCAGGCGCCCCTCCTCGCGGGACGGATCCGGCACCGGCGCGGGCGTCGCCGCGCCGGACGCGGGGCCGGCCGTGGGCAGGAGAAGCAGGAGGAACGCGGAGGCGACGGCGAGACGGAAGAAGACGTTGCGGGGCGGCATCCGGGGGGCTCCTTTCAGCGGCCTCTTTCGTGGCGCAGGAGGCGGGCCAGAGTGACGCGGGCCGCTGCCCATGAGACAGCGGCCGCGCAGATCGATTGTACGGCAGGCGAGCCGAGCGGTTTCAGGAGGAAGCCGAGCGCCGCGAAGGCGCCCAGGCCCGCCGCCGCGGACAACACCGCGGGCGTCCAGCGCCTCGGCGCCGCGGAAGGCCCCACGGGCTCTCCCGTGACCGCGTCCACGACGCCGCGGTGCTCGGTCCAGTCGATCCGGTACGTAAGGAACCAGAAGGGGTAGTAGAGCAGCCGCGACCCGGCTGTGGGATCGGCCCCCTCGGGAGCGCGGGCGGGCGAGGGGATCATCACGTCCACCGCTTCTCCCTTCCGGATGAGCGAGAGCCCCGCCGCGGGATCCGCCAGGCGCCCCCGGTGGGCCGTCTTCGCGATCGCGAGCGCGCAAACGTCGTCGCCGAGAGGCGCCGCGGGGGAACGGAAGCCCGCCGGCAGGAGGTCGGCAGCGGGGGAGATGAGGGCGTGCGCGTCGCGGATCACGCGCGTGCGGCCCAGGTCGGGGGCCCACTCATGGAACGGGACGAAGAGGAGCCTCCACGCCGTCATCCTCGCCCGATCGCCACGCACCGCCGCGGAGCGGAGCCGCCCCCACGCCGCCTCCGCCTCCACCCTCGGAGGGACGAGGATCGGAAAGCAGGGGGTGCGCGGCAGGACCAGAAGGCAGCAGCCGCATTCCCGGCAGAACGTCGCGGGCGCGGAGAGGTCGGCGGCGAGGGCCTTGCCGCAGGATCCACAGACCGCCGCGGTTCGAAGCCCGAGAAGCACGCTCTCAGCCACGCCAGCCTCGAAGGAGCCTCGCGTGAAAGATCGGGACGGCGGCGGCCCAGATCGCCGCGGCCCAGCCGAGCGCCTGGTGCGGAGCGGCCGTGCCCGCGGCCGCCGCGGCCACGGCCGGGAGAAGGAGCGCTGCAGCGGCCCTCCTTCCCGATGGCAGCGGCGGCGAGAGGCGCATCCGGTGGTGGATCAGCTTCCCCTCGATCCCGTCCATCCATGCCCCCTCGAGCCTCCCGCGGTCCTCGACGCGCATGAGCCAGAGGGGGTAGTGGATGATCTCCATGCACCGGGTCACGGTGAAGCCGCGCGACTCGGCACGCGCCCGCAGCGCCGCCTCGGAGAGAGTCGGCATGAGCACCCTCAGGACGGCCTCCGCCGTGCCGGACGCGCCGGCCGCTCCCGCCCGGGGAGGCTCGAACGGCTTGAGGTCGGCCGGAGGCAGGAAGACCACCTCCAGCCTTTCCTCGCCCAGCGATGCGGACAGAAGCGTGAACGTCTCGTCTCCATCCGGAGTCCTCCCTTCCATCCTCACGAAGGGCAGGAGGTAGCAGTCGCCCTCGATCCGGCCGAGGCGGACGATGGCCAGCCGGCGGAGGTGGTTGCGCAGCCGGTCCGCCGCCATCGCCATGGTCAGCACCGGCGCCGCGCCGCGGTGCAGCAGCACCGTGGATCCCATCCTGTAAAGCGTCTCGCCGCACCCGCCGCAGCGAAGCGGGCCGTCTTCAAGGCGGAGCCGGCCGGTCCCTCCCGAGGGAGGCGGGCCGGCGTCGTGCAGCGGCGCCGCGCAGGCGGGACAGACGGGGCCGGTCGCGGGATCGGGGGTCATCGCGTCAGCGGGTCAGCGCGGCCTCAGGCTCGTAGGCCACGATGCGGCCCGCGACGGCCGAGGCCGCCACGGTATAGGGGGAGGCGAGATAGACCTGGCCGGGGCCGGAGCGGCCCGGGAAGTTGCGGTTCTGGGCGGAGATGGTGACCTGCTCCTTGTGGGTGGAAGCGCCGGGGCCCGCGTTGATGCAGGCGCCGCACGAGGGGTCGATGATGCGGGCGCCCGCCTTCTCGAAGATCTCGATGTAGCCGCGCGCCTGGCAGTAGGCCTTCACCTCCTGAGCCCCGAACTGGATGAAGAACTCGACTTCGGGGTGCACCTTCTCCCCCCGGGCCAGCGCGTCGCGAAGAACGGCGGCGTACATGTCCATGTCTTCGCGCTTGCCCGCCGTGCAGGATCCGCCGTAGGCGATGTCAACCTTCACCCGCTCTGCGAGAGAGGCCACCGCAACGCCGTTGCCCGGATCGCCGGGGGTGGCCACCATGGGAGATATCGACGCGGCGTCGATGCGGATCGTCTCGGCGTACTCCGCTCCCGGGTCCGGCTGCCACGCCTCGCACAGCCTCTCGGCTTCCGCGCGGCCCAACCCGCGGATCTCCACCAGGAAATCCACGGTGCGCCGGTCGGGCGCCACGATCCCCGTGAATCCTCCCACCTCCGCCGCCATGTTGGTCATCGTGGCCCGCTCGTCCACGTCGAGCGACGCGACCGCCTCGCCCGCATACTCGATGACCTTGCCCAGGGCCTTCCCGCCGCGCACGTAGGGGTGGGCCAGCAGCGCCAGCATGAAGTCCTTGGCCGTCACGTTGCGGGCGCGCCTCCCGGTCACCTCCACGCGCAGCGTATCGGGCACCCGCACCCGCACGTCGCGCGTGATCCACGAGTTGAAGATGTCCGTGGTGCCGACGCCGAAGGCCAGGCAGCCCATCGCCCCCGAGTGCGGCGTGTGGGAGTCCGAACCGATGATGACCTGCCCCGGAAGCGCGTAGTCCTGGTAGATGATGCTGTGGCAGATCCCTTCCGATCCTCCCCCGGGGACGTCACCGTGCAGACGGATGCCCTGCTTGCGGGCGAAATCGGCCTGCTTGACCGCCAGAAGGTTCGCCAGGTCCAGGAGCCCTAAGCGGCGCCGCTCCGGCGGCATGACCTGATCCAGGAACGTCAGGTGGTCGCGGAAGAAAAGGACGGAGGCCGGATCGGCGACCTTCTCGCCGGCGCCGACAAGGCTCTCGAAGAAGATGGCCGCCATCGGCGTGACGTACTCGTGGGAGAAGCGGATGTCGCAGCGCGCGAAGCCGGCGTCGCCCGGCTTCACGGCGCTCACGCCGACGCGATCGGCCGAGAGGTCGGCCACCATGTGCCGCGCCAGGATCTTCTCCGCGAGCGTCATGGGCCGCGGCCCGGTTTGCGGGACCGGCGCCGGGGCGCGCCCTTGAAGCCGCGCGACGCTGTACGGGAACAGCCCGCCGTACTCGATGATCTGCCGGGTGATGTCGTCCTCGCCGCGCGTGAACTCCTGGAGCGGGATCTCCTCGCCGCGCCGCACGCGTTCGATCAACCCGAAGTCGGTCGAGGTCAGCATCCCCAGATTCTGGCAATTCTGTCTATAAATGCGCTCGATGCTCTCGGCGATGACGAGCCGGATGCCGGCACACATCTCCGCGTACGGGGACTGCTCGCGGCTGGAGCCCTTCCCGCGGCGCTTGCCGGCGACGGAGGCCACGAACCCCGCAGCGCGGACGCTGCCGGGCGTGACCGGGAACTCCCCCCCCGCCCGCAGCCCGAGGTAGGGGAAGTCGCCCAGCTTCTCGTCGAAGTGGTAGCAGATGTAGGCCGGGGTGATCTCGTCCGTCGATATGTCGTCGCGGAGAGGCAGGCCTTCCCAGCCGGGGAGGTCCTCTCCCGCGAGCTGACGCTGCATCATGGCGGCGTCGTCCACGAGGAAGAGCACGCGGCCCTTCAACCGGATCCGGTCGGGGCGCTTGGAGACGGAGCGTTTCAGCAGGGTGGGGATCATGCCGCGGGCACCAATGACGCAGGATATCACGCGTACGCCGCGGCATCGAACCCGCGGACCGCGGATCCGCAACAGGGCATTCGCCGGGCGGTCAGGGCCGGGGAGAACGCCCCCCGGACCCGGCGGGGAGTCTACCCCCGAGGCTCGGTTGCGGCGGCCTTCGGCTTCGGCGGCGGCGGCTCACCGATGCTGGGCGCGAGGATCAGGAACGCCATCACCAGCGCGACGAGGACGACGGGCATCACGGCCAGAAGCAGAACCTGCACGGCGCGCCCCGCGGGGAATCCGGTCAGCATCCTCAGCCCGTGGACCAACAGGCCCACGGACCACGCGAAGCAGGCCGCGTCGCCGAGAAGGAGCCCCCACCCGACGATCGCCTCCCCCTGAGGGACAAACCCTTCCACGAACAGCCTCTCGCGGAACAGGAGGATCCTGGGGATGCCGAAGCAGATGAAGGCCACCAGCCCGGGGATGCCGGCGTAGCCGAGAAGCGTCCGGAGCTTCTTTCTGGGCGCGTGGGCGTCGAGCACGTCGCTGGCCCAGTTCATCATCAGCCCCCCGACGTAGAGGAAGGCCACCCCCCAGAGGGGCCCCAGGGCCACGAGCCCCGCCAGCGTCAAGCCGAACGGCCACGCGCGGCCGAACTCCTGGGACACCGCGATCAGGTGGCTCAGATAGAGGCCGCCCACCGCGGCGAGACCCCAGGCATAGCGCTGTATGGGATGCTCGAGCCCTGCGTCGAGAGTGCGGATAGGATGGAAGATCATCCCGAACAGGACGTTGAAGAAGCCGGGCCTCTCGGAGGCAGCGGGCTCCGCCTCCTCGACCGCGATCTCGGTATTGAGGTCCAGGAAACCGGCCATGGGCCACCTCCTTCAAGACCGTAGCTCTGCGGGGGCGCGTATTGTACTCCCCTTCCGCCGCACCTCATAGCCCCGCTGCGTTGGGCAGTGGTCTACTTTCCTTGCGGGAGACGGCCTGCGCGCGCGCCCGCACGCGCTCGGCCTCCGTTCGCTCAGCCACCCGCTGCGGCGGCGCTGGCATTGTTCACGTCCAGGTGGCGCCGAGCGCCTCGCGGGTACCCGCCCTCGTCTCACAGGCTCCCGCGCCGGAAAGTAGACCACTGCCCCGGGTTGGGCTTGCGCGGGCCGCTCACGGGCGGAGGCTCCACGGCGGTGATAGCATGACGCAGCGAGTCGCCGGGCCCGGATCTCCCGTGGCCCGGCGGTCGGTGCGGGAGGGTTCCTCGGCGTGGCCGAGCAGGCCTACTTCCAGCGGGGCTTCGGCCTCAAGACCGTCATCGAGGGGTCGTTGCGCCGGGACTACCACAGCGGCCTCGTGGAGAGGATCCGCGAGCGCGGCTTCCGGGTGGACACCCCCGAGGTGGAGATCCGGCTCGCGGTGGAGCTCGGCTTCTGCTACGGCGTGGACCGGGCCGTGGAGTACGCTTACGAGACACTCGAGAAGTTCCCGGACCGGAAGGTGACGCTTCTCGGAGAGATCATCCACAACCCTCACGTGAACGCGCGGCTGCGAGAGATGGGCGTCACGATCCTCCCGCCCGACGAAGTTGCGGGCGACGCGGGAAGCCGCTTCCGCCAGGAGGACGTCGTGATCATCCCCGCCTTCGGAGTCCCGTATTCGCTCTTCGAGGCGCTGCGAGCGACGGGGTGCGTCATGGTGGACACGACGTGCGGCTCCGTGCTCAACGTCTGGAAGAACGTCGAGAAGTACGCCCGCGACGGGTTCACCTCCGTCATCCACGGCAAGTACGCGCATGAGGAGACGCGCGCTACCGCCTCCCGCGCCACGCGCTACACGGGCGGGCAGTACCTGGTGGTGCGCGACATGACCGAGGCGGAGGCGGTGTGTGCCTACATCAGGCGGGGCGGCGACCGCTCGATCTTCCTCGCGCGGTTCGAGAAGGCCGTCTCACCCGGCTTCGACCCGGACCGCCATCTGGATCGGATCGGCGTCGCCAACCAGACCACGATGCTCTCCTCCGAGTCGCTGGCGATCGCCGAGAAGATGCGGTCGGCGATGACCGGCAGATACGGCCCCGAAGAGGCGGCCGCGCGCTTCCGCTCCTTCGACACCATCTGCTCGGCGACGCAGGACCGGCAGGACGCGGTCATCAAGATGACCCGGGAGCCGCTCGACCTGATGCTCGTCATCGGCGGCTACAACTCGAGCAACACGAACCACCTGGTGGCGATCGCCAACCAGTCCACCCGCGCCTACCACATCGAGAATGCAGCCTGCATCCTCGACTCGGACTCGATCCGCCACAAGCCGGTGGGAGCCAAAGAGGAGGTCGTCAGCGACGGCTGGCTGCCCCGACGCCGGTCGGTGGTCGGCGTGACGGCCGGCGCTTCAACCCCCAACAACAAGATCGGCGAGGTGGTCGAGAAGATCCTCGCCTGCCGCGCCGTCACCCTCGAATCCGCCGGCCTCGCGTAGGCCGCCCGGCCCGGATCTGGCGACCCCGGCGGGCAGCATGATAGGATTACAGGTCTGCGCAAGGAGTGAGGGCCCCATGCAGCGGATCTCCACGTTCGACGATTGGGTGGACTGCTTCCGGCAGTGGCGCGCCGACATCGGGGTGGACCCCGGGGTCTGCGAGAGTTTCCCGTTCGAGGCCAAGTACGGCGACCTGCCCACCCGCGAGATCCTGTTCGGCGATTACAAGGGCCGCAACCGCTGGGAGAAGGTGACCGAGATCCCCGACCAGCGGATCCGCGACGCCCTGCAGCACCTCATCGTGTATCAGGGGGACACCGAGTTCGCCTCCGTCGAGCAGCAGCGGAACCTCTACCAGAAGGCGCCTTCAGAGTATGATCGACAGACCCTCGCGCGGGTCATGTGCGAGGAGATGCGCCACGGATACCAGATGTGCCACGTCCTCGTCACGCACTTCGGCCGCTCCGGGCGGATCGAGGCCGCCAAGCAGCTCGAGCGCCGCTCCTGGAAGAACAACCGGCTGCTGGGCTCCTTCAACGTGGACGTCAACGACTGGCTGGACTTCTACACCTATACCGAGTTCGTGGATCGCGACGGGAAGTTCCAGCTCAAGATGCTCACCCATTCGGCCTTTGCGCCCCTGGCCCGGTCGATGGGGCCGATGCTGCGCGAGGAGGCCTACCACCTGGGCACGGGGCACAACGGGTTGAAGCGCGTGGTGAAGGCCGGCGTCGTCCCCATCGAGACCCTGCAGCGCTACTTCAACAAGTGGGTCCCCACCGCCTACGACCTCTTCGGCGTGGACCACTCGTCCTCCGCGCACTGGGCCTACGTGTGGGGGCTGAAGGGGCGCTTCGACGAGGACGTGAATCCGTCCCCGGCCGACCGCGACACGCTGAACGACTACGCGCGCAACCTCTACAAGGAAGACGTGGACAAGCACATCGCCGCGCTGAACGCGCTGCTGCCCGCCGGCTCACGAAGGCTCTTCGCCCCCGACATGAAGTTCAACCGCGCCATCGGGGAGTACGCGGGACAGTGCTTCACCACCACGGGCGAGCCGGTGGATCCTGCCCGCTACGCGGCGTACCTCGCTTCGGTGGCGCCCACCGATGAGGACCAGCGCCGCCTTCTGGGGATCTTCAACCGGCCCGACTGGGTCGCCCCGCCGCTCTCGCACCACGCCCCGCAAGGTTCCTGAGCCGGCGCGCCGCCGAAGGGCCGAGGGATCCTCAGGGGCGGCCCATGCGGCCGTTGGTCTGAGGGCGCTGCCGCCTGACGGAGGCGCGGGAAGGGATACGCGGGCGGGCCTTGCCGCCGCGGCGCCCGGCGGGTATGCTGGGCGGCCTCACGGCGGTCCCATCAACCCTGGTGCACAGGAGTCCTCGATGAAGCGCGGCGCCATGCTCGTCGCTCTCCTCACGGGCGTGCTCGCTGCCGGATCCTCGCCCGAGGCGGCGGTCCGGAAGTGGAGCGCGGAAGTCGGTGTGAACGGCGGCTTCAACAAGCTCGACGGTGACTCGGAGATCCAGAACACCACCGTCGCCGGAGTCCGGATCGGACTTTCCGTCCTCCCCGCGCTGCAAGTCGAAGTGACGCTCGACACCACGAGCAGCGAGAGCACGTTACCGGCCTTCTCGGGGTCCGACTTCAGCCAGGACTACACCGGGTTGCGGCTGATCGGCTCCTTCCTGGCCACCGAGGACGTGAAGGTGAACCCCTACATCGTGGCCGGGGGCGGGCTGCTGAAGACCAAGTTCGACCGCGGCGGATCGCGCCCCCTCCTCGACGACGAGACCACCTACGGCGAGATCGGCGTGGGCGTCCGCTACAAGATCTGGAAGGACCTGAATGCCCGGGGCGAGATCGTCATCCGGCACTACCGGACGCTCGAAGTCACCCACGCCGACGCGCAGTTCACCGCCGGGATCTCGTTCTTCCTCTTCGGCAGCAAGAAGTAGGACTCAGCGCGCCGCCAGAGCGTCCATCAGGTTCTGCAGCGTCCGCTCCCCATCGAGGCCTCTCACCAGATCCACGACCTGTTTCGCCCGCCCCTCGGAGAGGACGGGATCGGCCAGGCTGTGGAACTTGGCCTCCACCTCGGCGTCGGTCAGCGGGTTGCGCGGGTCGCCCTTCGGGTAGTCCACGCGGGTGCGGTGCGCCTTTCCGCCCTTCATCCGGATCTCCATGTCGCAGCGGTACAGAGCCGGGAAGGTCTTCTCGATCTCGGCGTCCGGCACTCCCCTGATCTTCTGGATGAGGTCGAGGAGCCTCGGGTCCGTGAAGCGCTTCTCCTCGAAGGAGTCGGGGGTCACCCGTCCGTCCATCAGGGCCACCCCCACGCAGTAGGGCAGGGAGTGGTCGGCCGTCTCCTTGGAGGCTGGGCGGTACTTGGATGGGTCGCACAGGATGTCGACCGCGCGCCGGACCGTGCGGATGGTGACGGATTCGATCTCCGCCGGATCGATCCGGTGCTCCTCTCTCAGCTTCAGCGCGGCCGTCAGGGGCGAGTGCGTCAGGGCCTCCGTCGGGAAGAACTTCATCGAGCAGTCCTGGATCTTGAACGTCTCCCCGAGCCCCGCCGTGAGCTTTTCCGGGCGCCACTCCTTGCCGAGGCAGTGGAAGAGCCCCTCCTTGCCGTCGATGACGTGCTCCGGCCCCACGTACCCCCTCTGGGCCCACAGCGCCGCGAGGGTCCCCTGCCAGGTGGCGATGGGGTCCACCGTGTTCTTCATCATGGTGAGCTTGCCGGCGGTGACCGCGCCCAGCGTGAGGGTGTGGCTTCCCGAGATGCCGATGGCGTTGACGATCTGGTCCTCGCCGAGCCCGAGCAGCCGCCCCGCGACGACGGGGGAGACGAACCCCGTCAGGCTCGCGTGGTGCCAGCCGCGCTCGCGGATGCCGGGGTCGGCCGCCTCGCAGAAGCGCATCTCAAGCTCGTGGCCGATGACGATGCCGAGGATGACGTCCTTGCCGCCGGTCCCCTGCCTCTCGGCGATGGCGAGGGCGGCGGGAAGGATATCGCTGGGATGCGAAGGGTCGGCCTTCCAGTAGATGTCGTTGTAGTCGAGGGCGCGCACCAGCAGCGCGTTGTACAGGGAGGCCCACGCGGCGGACGCCTTCAGGCGGGTGCCGATGAGCGTGGATTCGGCACGACCGCCCTCCTCCTCGATGAACTCCCGCATGATCTTCGCGTCGTGGGTGCGGATGCCGCCCAGGGCGCATCCCAGCGAGTCGAGGAGGAAGCGCTTCGCCTCGGCGACGGCGCGGGGGGGAATATGGTCGTACTGGAGGCGCACGGCGTAGCGCGCCAACGTCCGGCTCAGCATCTCCATGGAGGTCTCCGTCAGGGCGCGGCGATTATAGCAAGGGTCGCCGCGCGCCGCGGCACCACCGAACCTGTCCCGGCTTGCTACGATGATCCCGTGGCGCGCCCCGATCAGCCGCTGGCTTCGGAGAGGATCGTCGTCTTCGACACGGAGACCACGGGCCTCTCACCCACCCTCGATCACGTCATCGAGATCGCGGCCCTCGCCTTGGAGAACGGCGCCGAGACGGGCCGGTTCGAATCGCTCATCGATCCGGGCGTGCCGATCCCCCCGGAGCTGACGGCCATACACCGCATCACCGATGAGATGGTGCGCGGCCAGCCCCGGTTCGCGCAGGTCGCCCGGCGCTTTCTCGACTTCGCGGGAGATTCAATCCTCGCGGCCCACAACGCCGTGTACGACGTCTCCATGATGATGCCCCCCCTGGTCGCGGCCGGACTCCGGCCGGCCGGCAACCCTGTCCTCGACACCTGCCGCCTCGCGCGGAGGCTGGTCCAGGCGCCGAACTACCAGCTCGGCACCGTGGCGCGCACGCTCAGCATCGAGATGCCGGTGTCCCACCGCGCGATGGCGGACGCGGAGGCCTGCGCGGGGGTGCTGCGGGCCCTTCTTGCGCGCATGGGGGGAGGCGCGACGCTGGCCGACGCCGAGCGGATCAGCGCCCTCAGGCTGAGCTTCGGCACCGGCTCCGCGAGCTCTCCCATCCCCGCCGCAGGGAACGCATCCGGCAGCGGCTCGGGGAGCGCGCCCGGCGCCGCCCTCCCCGCCCGGCTCGCCCCTCTGGCGGACGCGATCCGCACCGGCGCGAGCGTGGCCATCGTGTACCGCGGCGGCAGCCACGGGGATGGCCCCCGCGGCATCACCCCGCTCTTCCTCCTGGAGATCGACGGCAGCCTCTGCGTCTCCGCCCATTGCCACATCGAGAAGACGCTCAAGAACTTCAGGGTGGATAGGATCACCCGCGTCCTCCCGCCCTGAACCGGCGCCCCTCCCGGACGACCAAGAGACCAGACGACCATCGCTGCCCACCCTCCGCCCGGAAGGCCTTGGCACTTGCCGCGTCTCACGGTATGTTGGGGTGAGACCGGGATTGGGGGGAGATATGAGCCCGCGCGCCTCTCATCGAGTGCCCGCCATCGTCCTTTCTGCCCTGGTCGGTGGCGTGCTTCTCGGCGCCGCTCCGGGTGCGGCATCGGCCGCCACGTTTTACAACTTCGAGAGCCCGCAGACGCACCCCATCGCCCTCTCGCCCGGGGGGACCTTCCTGTACGCCGTCAACACGGCCGACAATCGCCTGAGCGTCTTCGACAGGGCCACCATGGTCCGGATCGCTGAGGTCCAGGTGGGGATGGAGCCGGTCGGCGTCGCGCACCGCCCCTTCTCGAACGAGGTCTGGGTGGTCAATCACCTGTCGGACACCGTAGACGTGATCGACACGAACACCTGGCGGGTCGCCCGCACCATCGTGGTGGGCGACGAGCCGGCGGCCCTCGCCTTCAACCCGGCCGGCAGCCGCGCCTACGTGACGCTGTCGCAGCGCAACCAGCTCGTGGTCATCGACGCCGCCTCGCGGATCCCCAATCCCCCGATCAACCTGCTCCCGCCGCTTTCGAACTCGCCGGACCCGCGGGCGATCGATGTGGACCGCACCGGGGCTTTCGCCTACGTCGCCACGTTCGAATCGGGCAACCGGACGCGGGGGCTGAGGCCCTCCACCGATCCCAACGCGCTCGAGACGATCATCTTCGACCCCACGCTGAACGACGACGACCTGATCGTGGTGCGCCTGCTGGACAACGTCATCGTGAACCGCGTCCCGAACCTGGGCGCCGTCCTCACCAACGTCCGCGTCAGCCCGGACAACGCGCGCGTGTGCCTGACGGGGTGGGACGCGCGCAACCTGGTCTTCATGATCGAGAACCTGGGCGGCCACCCCACCGTCAACAAACTGGTGTGCCTCGACCGGGCGACGCTGGGCGTCGTGGTGAACGTCGATCTGGACGGCCCGCAGCCCTACGAGCGCTCGCAGGCCGTCGCCCAGCCGTCGGATCTGGTCTTCGACGCCCGGGGGAGGATCTGGGTGACGGCGCAGGGGAACGATGAGGTCGTGATCCTGGACGCGGCCGGCCGGCGGATCGGGCGGCTCCCCTCGGGGCGGGGGCCGCGGGGGCTGGCCTTCGATCCCGGCAGCGAGCGCCTCTACGTCTTCAACCGCCTGAGCCGCGACATCACCGTCATAGACACGGCCGCCGACGCCGTCCGCTCGACCGTGCCCATCGGTTACGCCCCGGACCCGACGTTCGTTGAAGGGCGCCGGTTCTTCTACACGGCCGGGCAGTCAGGCGACGGCACGCAGGCGTGCGTCTCTTGCCACGCCGACGGGCACCACGACAACCTGGTGTGGGACGTCGGCGAGCAGGCCGACCCGAAAGGCCCCATGGTCACGCAGACGCTGCGGGGAATCTTCGGCGATGAGCCGAACCACTGGCGGGGCGAGAAGCCCGACCTGACGACCTTCAACCTCGCCTTTGAAAAGCTGTTCAACGGCACGCAGCTCCCGGCGGAAGACAACCAGAAGATGGCCGACTACATGGGGAAGGTGGAGCTCCTCCCGAACCCGAACTCGAACCGCGACGGCACGCTCACGTCGATCCAGGCGCACTGCGGGCAGCAGCTCTTCATGGGTGTGCAGCCGGTGGACTGCGGCCCGGGCCAGCACTTCAACTTCCCGTGCGTCGCCTGCCACGCGCTGCCGGACGGCAGCAACCACTTGATCATCCCGGGGTCGGTCCTGCTGGAGCACGCGGACTTCGAGGTCCCGGTCACGCAGGGGATGTACGACCGGGTCGGCTTCGCGCACGCCGGCGTGCCGCGCACCCTCGTCGAGTTCCTCTCCGCGTCGCCCCCCTTCCCGCCCTTCTCGCAGGCGGACAAGCAGGCGATGGAGGCGTTCGTCCTGCAGTTCCCTACGGACCACCACGCTGCCGTGGGGATCGAGCGGACGGCCAACCAGGGCGTCTGTCCCGGGGGCGTCCTGGACCCCGAGATCGCCGGCACCATCTCGTTCCTCGAGGTCGAGGCCGGCGTGGGCGTCCTGGACCTCGTCGTGGCGGGGACGATGGCTCCTTACGGAGACGTCCACTTCCTCTTCGACCCGAACACCGGCACATACTTCCTCGACCGGTCGGGCCCCGCGCCCGTCACGTCCGCGGATCTCACCGCCGCCGCCTGCGCCGGCACCGCCAGCCTCTCGTTCACCGGATGGGCCGTGGGCATGGGTGACCCGCGCGCCCGCGACAGCGACGAGGACGGCGTGATGAGCGGCGACGAGCCCGCTCTCGGGACGGATGCTCGCAACCCCGACACCGACGCCGATGCCCTGAAGGACGGGGCGGAGGCCGGCTTCGGCACGAGCCCGACCGACCCCGACACCGATGACGACGGCTCGCTGGACGGCGAGGAGGTGGCCGACGGGACCAACCCGACAAACCCGAACTCCGTGTTGAAGTTCCTCTCCGTGGAGACGGTCGGGGGCGGCGCCGACGTGCAGCTCGACTGGACGACGGTCTTCAACCGCCGGTACCTGCTGCAGAACTTCGACGGGAGCGGCCTGCTGACGGGCACCGAGGTGTTCAGCGACTTGCACACGACTCCGTCACCTGAGGATGAATCGCCCGAAGGGACGGAATCGTTCGTGGACATGGCCGCCGCTCCGCCGCCGGGGTCGTACCGCATCTACAAGGTGAAGGCGCTGCCGCCCGGGTCGTAAGGATCGACAGGCCGCTTCAGGGTTTGCGGCGGCGCTCCTCCACGCGGGCCCTCAGCGCCTCGTTCTCCTTCCGCAGGCGCTCGATCTCGGCGTCGCGCTCCTCGGCGAGCGAGCGCATCTCGGCGTCGATGTCGTCGCGCGCCTGGCTGAGCCCCTCCCGCTCCTCGTCGTCCTCGGCCCGGGCGAGGTAGGCATCGGCCGCGGTGGAAGGAGGGCCGCCGCTGCCACCGCAGCCCATGAGGGGCGCGACGGCGGTCACGAGAAACACGGGAAGGGCCGCCGCGACCAGCGCCGCCGCAAGTGGGGCGAGGGATCCCTTCAATCCTCGCCCTCCTCATCGAGATCCCGGTGCAGCTTCTCGTTTTCCCCGCGGAGTTTCTCGAGCGTCCTGTCCTTCCCCTTGATAACCTCGTCCCAGAACTTCCGCGTGGACTTCTGGACGTCCCTCAGGAGCGGCTGCGAGACTTTCTTCCCCTTGTACCAGACCTTCTTGGCTACCTCCACCACCTCGTGGCCGATCTCCTTGCTCTTCTCGCCGACCTTCCGCCCGAAATCCTTGAGGGACTCCTTGACCTCGCCGTCGGAGGCCCGCGGGCTCGTTGGTCCCAGGAGGGAAAGAAGGACCGCCAGCGCGACGAGAACCCGCCCGAACCCTCGGGAGCCGCGCCCCCCCTGGCAGCGATCGATATCAAGGTGCCCGCGCGGCCTGCGCGTGATCTCCCAGGGCGACTGCTGTGTCATGAAACAGATTGACTCGCTGGCATGGCGTTGGAGGATCACGGCTGGATCAGACGGCCACGGGTTCCCCGCAAGTCCGGCATGCGCCGTCGCCCGGCTGGATCTGGGATCCGCAGGATTCGCAGTTCCTGATCCCCGTCGCCTCGAGGGCCTCCATGGCGGCGCCCTCCTGCTCGGCGGGGACCTCCAGGACGTACGGCTCCATCTCGTCGCGGAACTCGGCCGGGAGCTCGTCCAGTATGAGCGTGGAGAGCCGCGCCTTCAATCCACGGGACTCGAGGGCAGAGAGCGCCGAGCGCGCGTCCTCCTCGCGGCGAAACTTCGCAACGGCGGTGGGCAGCAGCCCGCGAGCCTTGAGCACCTCGCGCGCCCTCGACAGGGCGGGCGCGGCCACCGCCACGCCGAAGGCGGCTTCTTGGCGGGAGATGTTCATGGGGAATGGCTCGTCGCGGTTCACGATGTCCGCCGCGATCTCGGCGTCCGAGAGGGCCCGCAGCGCGGCTTGGGCCTCCTCCATCGTGACGAACGTGCCGGCCAGGGCCGGCCCCGTGGTCTCGAGCTCCTCCTCGATGGGACGGCCGGTGAGGGGGCCGGTGGCCATTGAATATTCGGGTTCGGTGGGCTCGGCGACGAGGTCCACGCCGCAAGAGTCGCAGCGAAGGATCTCGTCCCGGTACTCGCTGCCGCAGCGTGGGCACCACATGATGTCGCGCCGATGCTACCACGGTCCCCGAGCGGCCAGCAACATCGAATTTCGCAGGACAGAGGGAGAATGCGGTCCGCGGCGCGCGATCGGAGCCACTTCGACGAAATTGGCGACGGCGGCGATCCGGACCTTCGCGCGAGACCGGCGGTCGCTTGGTGGCCTGGACCAGCGTCCACTCCGCTTGATCTACACGCCCCTTCGAATGGCCGCCCTGCATCCGGGACACGTATGGTTTCCCTCTGGAAGCTCAATCAAGTAAGATGGAAGTGAATCATCCTCCAAGGCTCGAACCGGTTCGACGATCGTCCGAGAGATCTGATGGCTCCTACTGGGGCAAGCGGTAATGTCGCCCACCTGAGAATGACCCCCGGGAGATTGGATCCATGAGCGATCTGCTGCTGTGGATGGGAGTTCTCGCCGTCGTTGTGCTCGTCGTCTCGGTTGTCCGGAAATCGACGAGACTCAGCAGATTTGAGAGCGCTCGGGAGCGTCCCAGAAACCCACTAGAGCCCGTCATCGAGCGCGAGTTGACGCAGGTTGCACGCGGGCAGGCTCCGAGGCATGTGACTGGGAGCGGGTCCCGCCGCCGACCCAGGCGAATCACGGCGGAGGAATGCTGGGTGCCTCCCGGACGGGATGTGGAGATCGGAGGGTACCGCATCTCCGGGGGGATGCTGTACGTCGGAGAGGATCTGCCTGCTGTCCACGGCGTGGGGATCGAGCACGCCTTGATCAATCCCGCGCTTCCGGTTACCCGGAATGAGACCAGCCGGAGTGGCGAGGGCATGCACTACTGGCCCTGCTACAGTCAAATCTCACCTGCCCACCGCGCCGGATACCTCGACTGGCTCGCTGGAGCCCGCAAGGATCCTGAGGCGCATATCGGCTACGTCTTTCTTTTCTTCTATGGTCTGGAGCGTCGGCTGCTCGCTGACACCAAGGACTCCGCTGGCCCGACCGCCGAGGATTCCTCTATCATATCGGAGGTTCAGCGCCTGCTCGATATCTACGGCGGCCACAGTTCTTTCGACAGTTACGCTGGCGAGTTCCTGTGGGCTGTTGGACTGGACCGAGCTCCCCAGGAGTTACAAGCCACACCTCCCTCGGGCCGCCCCTCGACGATGGCGGAATTCATGCGCCTGAGATGCGGGCTTGCCATGTTGGCCCGCGACGGACTACCCGTCACACCAGAATGGGCATACCCGTGGCTGCTGTCCGACCCCGACACCCAACTTCGAACACCAGCCAGACGTTGTGAGGCTCTATTCCGTGAGCTTTTCTCGGTCAGGTACTTCCAGCGGTTCAAAGATGGCCTGAGCCTCTCTTCCAAGGGCAAGAAACTCGAGTTCGAGTACAGACCGGCCAGCGCGTCCTTCGACAGGTCGGTCCGCATCAGTTCAGTCGATCTGTTCGATGTCGCGAGCCTCCGTGGACCTGTTCGCATGCTCCGTGACCTCGCGGAAGCGTGCACTGACGAGTTGGAGCCCTACAGCCGCTCGCTCGGCCGCAAGGACCAAGATGAACTCGCGCTCACGGCCATGGCGCTACTGCCGAAGGAGCTTCTCTCAAGGAGCCAGGACCAATCGCTTACCGAGCTTTGTGCCCATGTCGAGAGACATCTCGGAGGGCCAGACATCGCGCCGATGACCGCCGACGGCCTCATCGCTCGGTGGCAGCCAGGGGGAGAAGGCAAGCTCACGAAAGCTGCTTCAGTCAGCATCGCCCAGCTTCTCTCGAAGAGGGGGCTCGGCATGGAACCCGACGTGAGATTCGGAGGCCCCGTGTTGAGCTGGGACAGCGTCGTACAAGTCTTTCGACTTCCCGACGCAGCGCCCGAGGCGCCGACGGAGCACTACACGGCCGCGCAGCTTCTTGTCCACCTCGCCGCGTCAGTGTCGGCCGCCGACGGGACCATCACCGAGGCCGAGGAGAGTCATCTTGAAGCGCACCTCGAGCGGGTTCTCAAGCTTGATCAGGCGGAGCGCCTAAGGCTGCGCGCCCACCTGAAGTGGCTCCTCGAGACCAAGCCCGGGTTGACAGGGCTCAAGAAGCGCATCGCGCGCCTGGCTCCCGAACAGCGCGACGCGATCGTAGGCTTTCTGGTCGGTGTCGCCGGAGCCGATGGATTCCTCGCGCCGGGCGAGATCACGACGCTGGCGAAGATCTACAATCTTCTGGAACTGGACCCGGGTCGCCTGTATAGCGACCTTCACGCCTTCGCAGCTGAGGAATCTCAGATAGAGACCGGGCCTGTCACCGTTCTGCCTCCTGAATCCGGTGCGAGCGGTTATCCCATCCCGTCGAAACCAGAACCCTCGGTCGCGATGGCCAGCGGCGTGACGCTCAACAAGGAAAAGGTCGAGGCCAGACTCGCCCAGACAGCTGCGGTTTCGGTTCTGCTGGGGAACGTCTTCTCCGAGGAGCCTTCCGCGCCGACTCCGAGCCTGCCGACGCAGGGAGAGACGCTGGCAGGCCTCGATCCCACTCACTCCGCCCTGCTGAGAGCCCTCGCCAGAGAACCATCCCTGCCTCGCAGTCGGCTCGAGGCACTTGCCCAAGAGATGAGCCTAATGCCTGACGGCGCATTAGATCGGATCAACGAAGCGGCGTTCGAGCTTGCGGGCGAAGCGCTTTGCGAAGGGGATGATCCTGTTCACATCAATCCCGAGGTGTTGAAGGAGATGACGACATGACGGAGGCCCAGAGGATCCGGCCGAGGGAGAGGGACGCGATCATCCAGTCGCTGCGCGCGGGGGTTGTTCCACGGGTCGGACAGCATCACATCCAGGTAGGAAGGCTCGAGGAGGTCAAAGCCCTTCTTCAGGACATCGAGCGAGTGGCCGACGGAGGTTCAGGCATCCGCTTCGTAGTCGGGGAGTACGGATCCGGCAAGACATTCTTCCTGTTCCTGATCAGGTCCATCGCGCTGGAGAAGAAACTTGTGACCGTCCATGCCGATCTCACTCCTGACCGACGCCTGCAAGCCACCGGAGGACAGGCCAGGAGCCTCTACGCTGAGCTGATGCGCAGCATGGCCACGCGTGCCAAGTCCGATGGCGCGGCGCTGCCCACAGTTGTCGAACGATTCATCTCCTCGGCGCTAACCGATGCCCGCACACGAGGAATCCAGCCGCAAGCGATTATCCTTGAGCGGTTGGCCGCGCTCAGCGAACTCGTCGGGGGCTATGACTTCTCGCAGGTCGTCGCCGCCTACTGGCGGGCTCACGAGACGGGAAACGAGGCCCTCAAGTCGGCCGCGGTGCAGTGGCTACGGGGGGAGTTCTCCACCCGCACAGACGCCCGGCAAGCGCTCGGCGTCCGCTCCATCATCGACGACGACAGCTTCTACGACCATCTCAAGCTGATGGCCCGATTCGTCCGGCTCGCCGGATTCGGGGGCTTGCTAGTCTGCCTGGACGAGCTCGTCAACCTCTACAAGATCGCCAACACGCAGGCCCGGAGCGCCAACTACGAGCAGATCCTCCGCATCCTCAACGATTGCCTTCAGGGGGCCGCCGTAGGTCTCGGCTTCTTGCTCGGGGCGACCCCGGATACGATCCTCGACACGCGCCGCGGGCTGTATAGCTATCAGGCGCTCCAGTCCCGTCTCGCGGAGAACCGTTTCGCCACCGGCGGCATGGTTGACCTGTCAGGCCCGGTTATAAACCTTGCAAACCTGACTCCCGAAGACGTTTTCGTCCTCCTCTGCAAACTGCGTCACGTCTATTCGTCGGGGGATCCTTCGAAGCAGCTGCTGGCAGACAGCGACATCCAGTCGTTCATGGCCCACTGCTCAAAGAGGATCGGGGACGCCTACTTCCGAACGCCGCGCAACACGATCAAGGCCTTCCTGGACATCCTGGCCGTGCTCGATCAAAACCCCGGAGTCTCCGTCGGCGATCTCATCGGCCGCGCGACCGTCTCAGCCGATCAGGCCCCCGATGCCCAACCCTCCGTCGAGGAAACCGGCGTGCGGCCTCCTTCGAATCCTCCGGCTCCAGGCGCTCCCGCGCGTCCTGTCCCGAGCGATGATGACCTCACCTCATTCAAGCTTTGACGGCGGGTCTCCGAAAACCTCCTCCAGCGCCTTCGAACGTCTCCACGAGGGTGTGAGGCGCTGGATCTGGGGCCAGGGGTGGACCGAGCTGAGGGACATCCAAGAACGGGCGGTCGAGCCGATCTTGGGCGGCGCCCAAGACGTGATCATCGCGGCAGCAACGGCCGGCGGGAAGACGGAAGCGGCGTTTCTCCCCATCTGCTCCAAGATCGCGGAGAGGAAGCGGCCCGGGTTGGAAGTCCTGTGCGTTAGCCCTCTCAAGGCTCTCATCAACGACCAGTTCTCGCGCCTAGAGGATCTCTGCAAAGAAATTGGTGTTCCCGTTCACCGATGGCACGGGGATGTCTCGGCAGGGAGGAAGCAGGAGGTACTTCACGCTCCTGATGGGATTCTCCTCATCACCCCCGAGTCCCTTGAGGCCCTCTTCGTCAACCGCGGTACCGCACTCGCCCGCGTGTTCGAGGGACTCGCCTACGTCGTCGTCGACGAGCTGCACGTCTTCATCGGTTCGGAGCGCGGTCGCCAGCTCCAATCTCTTCTCCACCGTCTCGAACTCGTCCTCCGGCGGGGTGTGCCGAGGATAGCCCTGAGCGCAACACTCGGGGACATGGCCATAGCGGCCGAGTTCCTCCGTCCTGGTCAGGGACGAGGCGTGCAACTCCTGGTGTCGACAGGAGGCGGACAGGAAGTGAAGCTTCAGCTCCGCGGGTACCGTGTCCGTGAAGCTCCCGAGAAGCGTTCATTGCTTGGCGGCGGCAGCTCCGGATCTGCCGATGAGGAGAAGGAGCGTCCGCTGGAGAACCCTTCCATTGTCGGTCACCTGTTCGACACACTTCGAGGAAACGACAACCTCGTGTTCGCCAATGCCCGATCCGCCGTCGAGGCCTACGCCGACTCCCTTCGACGGATGTCGGAGCGGGTCAGGGTACCGAACGAGTTCTGGCCGCACCACGGGAGCCTGTCGAGGGACCTGCGTGAGGATGTCGAATCCAGGCTCAAGGACCGAAGTGTCCCGTTGACCGCGGTGTGCACCTCCACACTGGAGCTAGGCATCGACATCGGCTCCGTAGCGTCAATCGCCCAGATAGGGCCCCCGCCCTCAGTCGCCAGCATGCGTCAGCGCCTCGGGCGCTCTGGCCGGAGAGGCGAACCCTCCATCCTCAGGCTTTACATCGAGGAGCCTGAAATCACGCCGAGGACGTCGCTTCAGGACACTCTACGCCCCCAGCTCGTTCAGACCATCGCGATGGTGGACCTGCTCACCGACAAGTGGTATGAGCCTCCAACTTACGGTGCGCTTCACATGTCGACCCTCATCCAGCAAATCCTCTCGATGATCGCGGAGCGGGGTGGCATCACAGCGGCAAGAGCATGGGAGTCATTGTCCGGGACGGGCCCGTTCAGGTCCGTAACAAAGGAGATGTTTGCCGAGCTTCTCCGCGCGCTCAATCGCGCAGATCTTGTCACGCAGACGCACGAGGGCGACCTCGTGCTCGGGTTGGCTGGCGAGAGGCTGGTCAACCACTACGACTTCTATACAGCCTTCGCCACCAACGAGGAGTACCGCATCGAACATGCCGGACGCGCCCTGGGTTCGCTCCCAGTCCCACAGGCGATCATCCCAGGCGAACACATCATTTTCGCCGGCCGAAGGTGGCGCGTACTGTCCGTGGACGATCGGCACAAAGTCATCGGTGTCGCGCCCTCGGAGGGCCGCCGTGTCCCCCTGTTCTCAGGGGTCGGCGGAGCCTGCCTCCATGACCGGATCCGGCAGGTGATGTTCGAAATGTACTGCTCCACCAATATCCCCACGTACCTCGACGCGGAGGCACGGGACCTGCTGGCGGAAGGCCGCCGGCACTTCGGCGAGCTCGGCCTGTCGAGCCAGTTCTTTGTCCAGGACGGCAAGGATAGTCTTCTCTTCTGCTGGCGAGGTGACCGCGTGATGGACACCGTCGTGACGCTTCTGAACGTCCGCGGTCTTCACGCCATGAGGGACGGCATCGCCATTACCGTCCATGGCGCGAGCGAAGGCGACGTGCTGGCGCACGTCAATTCGATCGCTTCTACGGACCCACCCGACGCACGCGCGCTGGCTTCATCCGTTGCGAACAAGCGTCGCGAGAAGTACGACCACTTCCTGACCGAAGAGTTATTGGACGCCAACTTCGCCTCGCGGAACCTCGACCCTGGCGGCGCTCACGAGACCCTTCGTGGACTCCTCGGACACATCCGGTCGGCTCAGTCATGACACCTTCGGTGCGCCCCCCAGGAGCGACGGACGGCATGACTCTGAAGACCCGCGTTTACGAAATCCTTGAGGTCGACAGATCCCACTCCGCCTCCGGGCGAACTGTCCAGAGGGCCCTCCTCACGCTCATCATCGTGAACGTCGTCGCAAACGTCGTGGAAACGGTTCCCGAGGTGCAGGAGATTGCCCCCGCGTTCTTCCATTGGCTTGAGGTCGTCTCAGTGTCGGTTTTCTCGGCAGAATACGTCCTCCGCCTCTGGGCCTGTACCCGCGACCTGCGCTACACGCGCGCCTTCGCTGGACGGGTGCGCTACCTGGTCACACCCCTGGCTCTCGCCGACCTAGCGGCCGTTCTTCCGTTCTACCTCCCCTATGTAGGGCTGGATCTCCGGGTGTTCCGAGCGGTTCGCCTCTTGCGTCTGCTCCGCATCGCGAAACTGGCTCGGTATTCACGTGCGCTGCGACTCCTCGGACAGGTCATCTCTGCGAAGCGGGACGAGCTCATCGTGACCTTGACGCTTATGGCCGTGATTCTCGTCCTGGCCTCTTCGCTTCTCTACTATGCCGAGAGCGCGGCCCAACCCGAGCGCTTCTCGAGCATTCCGGCTTCACTGTGGTGGGGGGTGACGACGCTCACGACGGTGGGATACGGAGACGTCGTTCCGGTGACCGGCGTCGGGAAGCTCCTCGCAGGGGTTATCTCCATACTGAGCATCGGATTCTTCGCCCTGCCAACCGGGATCCTGGGCTCCGGCTTCCAGGAGGCGGTGCGACATCCCCGACACGCCGTCCGCCAATGCCCACATTGTGGGGGCGAGATCGGGCTGCCGTCAGAGACTGAATAGGAAGACGGGCAGATCCTCGGACGCAGGCCACCTTTCCACGGGAGCGTGCTCGGGAATTCAGTCTCGCTTGGGGGAAGAAGCCGGAGTCGATACGGGCCCGGGCACGCGCAGGGGCGGGAACGCCCTCGGGCCCGAGGCGAAGGGGGGCATCAGCAGCCGCTCGACCACCTCGCCGCCAAGAATGTGGCGCTCGAAGATCTCGTTGACGTCGGCGAGCGTCACGCCGCCGTACCAGACGGCCTCCGGATAGACCACCACGGTGACGCCCCGCGCGCAGGCGTCCAGGCAGCCGGCCGTGTTGGCGCGGACCTGCGCCTTGAGCCCGAGTCGCTTGATCTCCGCCTTGAAGGCCGCGCGGATCTCCTCCGACCCCTTGGCGGCGCAGCAGCCGACGGGGTCCTCGGGGGGTCTCCTGTTGATGCAGACGAAGATGTGTCGCTGGAAGCGCGGCATCGGCGCGAACCTCCTCAGGCTCCGCGTGCCCGCGAGCGGGTCCGGCGTCCGTCACGCACCGATGCGATCCTCACCAGCCGTTCAGTGGAGTACACGGTTGGCTCCATGTCCCTCACTGGGCGCTCGGCCCGGGGTCACGCGCCGCCCGACTGAGGCGCGGCGGGCGGCATCCTGGAGATGACGGCGGTGATCATCTCGGAGGTGTGCGCCTCGCCTCCCAGGTCGGGTGTGACGGTCTTCCCCTCCGTGAGGACGGCGCTCACGCCAGCCATGATCCTCTCGGCGGCGCCGTCCTCCCCGAGATGCCGGAGCAGGTGCACGGCGGGGATGAGGAGCGCCAGCGGGTTGGCCAGGTCCTGTCCCTCCAGGTGCGGGGCGTTGCCGTGGATCGCCTCGAAGACGGCGAGGTCGTCTCCGATGTTGATGCCGGGGACGGAACCCACGCCGCCCACGAGCCCCGCGCACAGATCCGAGATGATGTCGCCGTACAGGTTGCCCATCACGAGGACGTCGAAGGCGTAAGGGTTCAGCACGAGCTGCATGCAGGCGCTGTCGGCGATGACCTCGCGGTAGGCGATCTGCGGATACTCCCGCGCCACCTTGCGGCAGGACTCCAAGAACAGCCCGTCGGCCAACTTCATGATGTTGGCCTTGTGCACGCAGGCAACCGACTTGCGGTGGCGCTTCACGGCGAACTCGAAGGCGAACCGGGCGATGCGCGTGGAGGCCTGCTCGGTGACGACCTTGAGGCTCTGCACCACGCCCGGCACGACCTCGTGCTCGATCCCCGCGTACATATCCTCCGTGTTCTCCCGGATGACGACCAGATCGACCCCCTCGAAGCGTGACCGCAGCCCTGGGATGTTCTTCACGGGGCGCACGCTGGCGTACAGGTTGAGCTGCTTGCGGAGCACCACGTTTGGCGATTCGTCGGCGGTGCCGATGGGGGTGCTGATGCGCCCCTTCAACGCGACCTTGTTCTTGCGGATCGACTCCATGAGCGCGGGCGGCAGCGCGCTGCCGGTCTTCGACTGCGCCTTCTGCCCAGCCATTTGGCGGTCCCAGCCAAGGGAGACGCCCGTGGCCTGGATGACCTTGACCACGTGATCGGCCAGTTCCTCGCCGATCCCGTCCCCCGGCACCAGCGTGACGGTGTATTTCTTCTCGAGGACGCGGGGGCCCGTGGCCGCGGCTGGATGCGGGCGCACCGCGGGAGCGGCGCCGCCGGAACCGGATACGGGGCCGGGCGCGCTCAAGCGGAGGCCCTCACGCGCTCGGCGATGGCCGAGGCCATCTCCGAAGTGGCGGCCTTCCCGCCGAGGTCCTTCGTGACGCTGCGTCCCTCCAGGAGCACCGCCTCCACGCCCCGGCGGATCCGCTCGGCGGCCGTTCTCTCGCCGAGATGCCGCAGCATCAGCGAAGCCGAGAGGATGAGCGCCGTCGGGTTGGCCAGCCCCTTGCCGGCGATGTCGGGCGCCGAGCCGTGCACGGCCTCGAAGACGGCGTAGTGGTCGCCGATGTTGGCGCCGGGCACGACGCCCAGCCCGCCCACCAATCCCGCGCACAGGTCCGACACCAGATCGCCGTAGAGGTTCTCCATCAGCAGGAGGTCGAACCGGCCGGGATCGAGCACGAGCTGCATGCAGGCGTTGTCGATGAGGAGATCCTCGACCTCCACGAACGGGAAGTCGGAGGCCACCTGGTTGGCGCACGACAGGAACAGCCCGTCCGAAAGCTTCATGATGCTGGCCTTGTGGACGATCGTGATCTTGCGGCGTCCCTCGTGGCGCGCGTAGTTGAAAGCGTAGCGCGCGATGCGGCGCGAGGCCTTCTCCGTGATGATCTTCAGCCCCTCGACCACACCCGGCACCACGGTGTGCTCGCGGCCGGAGTAAAGCCCTTCGGTGTTCTCCCGGACGATGACCAGGTCCACGTTCTCATAGCGCGTCTTGACGCCGGGCAGGCTGGCCACCGGCCGCAGCGAGGCGTACAGATCGAGCGCCTTCCGGAGCGACACGTTCACGCTGGGGAAGCCGGTGCCGATGGGCGTGGTGACGGGGCCCTTCAACGCGACCCGGTTGCGGCGGATCGACTCCAGGACGGATTCCGGGAGGGGCGTGCCGTGCTTCTCGACGGCGGTGGCGCCGGCAAGGACGCGCTCCCAGGAGACGGACACCCCGGCCGCCTCGATGACCTGCAAGGCCGCATCGGTGACCTCCGGGCCGATGCCGTCGCCGGGGATGAGGGTGATCCGATATTCCATTGCGCGGGAGTCTCCGCAAGGGGCGGCGAGGGAAGCGCCGCCGGGCGCACAGGGGCAGTATAAGTCGCGAAAGGGAAGCGTCAACGCGCCGGGGGCGGCCAGCCTGCGGGGGAGGGAGGCCCCCTCCCGCCGCGGCTGAGGTGGTACGAGGTCCGTGGGTGGCTGTGAAGGGCGCCTACTTCCGCGTGTAGGTGATCTCCATCGTCATCGTCTCCTTCCCGTTGACGTCCTCGAACATCGAGAAGGTGTGGTTGTTGTCGTCGACGATCTTCGTGACCATCTTGAAGGGTTTCTTCTGGCCGGTCATGGGATCGTCGAACATGGACGCGTACGTCAGCGTCTTGCCGCCGTCGTCGGCCCGGCCCTTGGACATCGTGATGCTGGTGCCCATGATGTCGGCCCAGGTGCTCACGTACTCCTTGTGCTGGTTGTCGTAACCGAAGAGGCCCATCCCCTCGAACGGCTTGCCCATGAAAGTGCCCTTGTATTCCTCCGTGACAAACCGGCCACCCAGGACCCAGGTGACCTCGGAGCTGCCCTCGGAGACCTGGGGCTCGCCGGGTCCCATCCACGCCTTCGTGACGGTCTTCCACGAACCCACCAGCGGCTTCAGAACGGCGTGCTGGGGGCCAGGCGTCGCGAGCTTGGCCATCGCGGCCATCATCTCGTCCTGTTCAGCGCCGGCCTTCGATTCGGCCTTCGACTCGGGCGCGGCCCCGGCTGCGCCGGCCGCGGTCAGGCAGCAGCCGAGAACGCCGCAGATCAGCAGGCGGCAAAGTTTCCACATACATCTGTTCATGCGCGGTCCTCCTCGAATGGGTTGGTGTTGTGAGTGCCGGATGCTACTCCGGCTCCCGGCGGCGGGTCAAATGGGCCCGCGCCGCAAAGTAGCCCGCTGCCACCCGGCCACGGACCCTCACGTCGCCCCCGGCGGCTCCGGCAGCGGAGGCTCCACGCCGTGAATCTCGCGGCGCAGGCCGCTCTTCCACGTTCCCCGGGCCGCCCATGCCACGATGATCAGGGCGCGCACGATGCAGGTGGCTGTGATGATCCAGGCGATGCCCACGACGCCGACGCCGGGCCACAAGGGAACCAGGAGGGCCAGCGGGATTCGCACCAGCGACACCGCCGAGAAGATCCAGGAGATGGCGACGGTGTGCCCCGAGCCGAGGACCGAATCCGCGATCACCAGCTCGACGCCGTTGAAGATGAGGCAGGCCGCCAGCACGCGAAGGTACGGAACACCCAGCCGGAGCGCCTCCGGATCCCGCGTGAAGAGGGAGATGAAGAACGCCGGCCAAGCCATGATCACCACGGTAAGGACGGCGCCGATCCAGACGTCCCACCTGAGGCCCGTGCGGATCACCTCCACCGCACGGTCGGGGCGCCCGGCGCCCAGGTTTTGCCCCACCAGGGCCGCCCCCGCGGTGCCGATGGCGACGGCGACGACGAAAGCCACAGCCTCGATGCGGTTGGCCATCCCCACGACCGCCAGCGCGGCCGCCCCGAAGTGGGAGGCCGATCGGGAGAAGGCGACGTACACCACGGAGAAGAGCATCCCGATCAGGGCCGCCGGCGCCCCGACCTTGGCCAGTCCCGCGATGCGCACCGGAGGACCCGGAGCCGAACGCGACATGGGGAAGGCTCGGTGCCGGCGCGCCGCCATCGTCATGTACCCCAGGACCATGACGCCTTGCGCCCCGACCGTCGCCCAGGCCGCGCCCGCCACGCCCATGGCCGGCGCCGGGCCCCAGCCATAGATCAGGATCGGATCCAGGACCGCGTTGAGCGCGACGGCCGCAAGGTCGATGAGGAACGGCGTGCGCGTGTCGCCCGCCGCGCGCATGATCGATTCGCAGGTGAGCGCCATCATCGGCAGCGGCGCGCCGGCCAGGATCACGGAGAGGTAGCGAGTTCCCTCGTCGAGCACGGCGCCTTCCGATCCCATCAGCGCGTAGATCTCCCGCGCGCCGAACAGACCCAGCGCCGTGCCCACGAGCCCCATCATCGCAGAGGCGCGCACGCCCTTGTACGCGGCCACGCCCGCGCGGCGTCTGTCGCCCGCGCCGAGAAGCTGGCTGACGTAGGCCGTCACGCCGATGGCGAAGACGTCGTTCAGCGCATAGACGGACCACATCACGAAGACGGAGGTCGTGACCGCCGCCGTGGCCTCCACACCGAGCCCCCGCACCCACAGCGCGTCCACCCACTGGTAGGCGACGCGCAGCACCTGGGAAGCCAGCACGGGAAGGGCCAGCCGCAGCAGCGCTCCGGGGATGGGATCGGTCACGCCGCAAGGAAGACCGCTGTGGGTGGGATCGGTCACGCCCGTGGAGGGCGGCGAGGATCCGGACGGCGTCGTCATGGCGGCGCGAGGCTACCAGATTCGCGCGCCAGCCTTCCGCCGCCGGAGATGGACGCCGCCGACCGCGAGGGCGAAGAGAAGCGATGCGATCGAGCAGGCGGCGCCGGCCGTGAACGAGATCGGCCGGTAGCGCAGCGAGATCTCGGATTCCCCCGCCGGGAGCCTCACGGCGAGGAAGCCGTGGTTGGCGCGCAGGACCTTCTCCGGGCGGCCGTTGACCAAGGTCCGCCAGCCGCGATCGAACCCTTCGGTCACCACCAGGTAGCCCGGATCTTCGTGGGCGCCGACGCGGATCGCCAGGTCCCCGGGAGCGTCGCGCACGACCTCGACGACGGGCGTCATCTGAACCTCCCCCCCCCCGTCGAGCGCTGCGTTTCCCGGCGCCCCCATCGCCGCCGCCTCCTCCCCCGTCCCTTCCCCTCGCTGCGCCCTCACCTCTAGGCTCTCCACCGCCGTCCCACCTGCCTCCGCCGCCCCCTCCGTCTCCTGCGTCGAGCCCGCGTCATCCGTATCGAGGAGGACCTCCCGCGCGGGGTCAACCCCTCCCGAGGCCAGGATCCTCAGGGCGGCGTCCTCGCCCTCGGCGCCGTCCGCGCGCACCGCGCGCGGCACGAAGGAGATGCGCGGCCGCGCGCGCTCGTTGAGGAAGACGCGCCCGTCGGGCCCGTCATACACCAGAGCCATCCCCTCGCCCGAGACCGTCGCGCCGGGCGGCGTCACCACGTACCGCAACCCGACGAGATCCAGGAGCGGGCGCGACCCTACGGGAATCTCCCCCGTCCTGTGGATGAGATCGACCTGCGCGAGATCGAGGAGCCGCCGGTATCGCCCGAACTCGATGGCGTCGTACCCCTCGATGGAGGAGAGGCCGTAGATCAGGTGTGTCTCGGGGCGCATCGTCCATCCGACCGTCATGAGACGGCCTCCGCGGACCGGATCGGCGGCGGCACCGGCCCGCAGGAAGTCGGTGATCGCCGTGGGCGGGTACAGAGCCTTGGGATCGGCGTGCGGGTTGAAACGGTAGGCGAACTGGAACATGTCCACGCAGGTCAGCACCACCAGCGCGACCATGCAGAGGGCGCGGCGCGACGGGAACTCCATCGCCAGGACGATCAGGATCGCCGTGCCCCCGAGCATCGCGGCCGTGAGCCATCCGTCCCGGAGGTCGAGAGGCGGCGCCAGGATGATCAGCGTGATCAAAGCCAGCGCGCACAGGACCGGCCAGGCGAATACTTTCAACGGCGGGCGGCCGCCGGGCGGATCGGCGGCGGGTCCGGCACGCTCTCGAGGCCGAGGCGCCACGGAGATCTTGTGGAGCACGGCCGCGGCGAGCACGGCGAGGCAGAAGGAGATCACCAACAGCAGCCTGTTGTGGGATGAGATCCCCACCACGGGCAGGGGGCGCAGGGCGGATCGGACCCAGGCAGGGCCGTACACGATGATGCCGGAGAGGATCGCCAGCGTCTGGAAGAACCGCACGCCCTCGCCCCACCTGACCGACAGCAGAGCCAGCAGGAGCACGCCCGTCCCCGCGTAGGCGGCCACCGCCTGGAAGGCCGCGGGTCCCCGGTAGGAGAAGTCCCACGGCACGCCGAAGTGACGCGGCGACAGCAGCCCCATCAGCGCTTCCGCGGGAAGCTCCGGGTCCATCCCCGGGAGAGCCTGGCGGTGGGCCAGCGCTGCGCTGCCGCTCAGGTATTCCGCGAAGGGGAGGACCTGCACCGCCGCCATCGCCAGACCCAGAAGCATCGAGCCCACGAAGAGCCCCGCCGCGCGACCCGGAGCGGGTGAAACGCGCAGGTTCCAGAGGAAGTAGAGGCACGCCGCCCCCATGATGTGCAGCGAGGTCTCGGGATGGCCTCCAAGCAACTGCGCCGCCGAGGCGCCCGCGAGGAGCAGGAAGGGGCCTGGACCGGGATGGGCGGCCAGCCGGCGCGCGGCGTGCATGAGGAGAGGGAAGAACATCGCGGCGTTGGTGTGCGCGTAGCCCAGCCAGGAGGTCATGAAGCCGCACAGAGCGAAGGAGACCGAGCCGATCACGCACGGCGCGGCGCCCATCCCCAGCCCGCGGAGGAATATCCCCATGAACAGCCCGGCGAGGAAGATCTTCAGCACGAGCGCGGCCGTGAAGACCCGGATCGAGGGGAAGAACCAGACGGGCCAGTGCAGCGGGAAGAACACGGCCGACTGGGCGTTGGCCGCGAACGGGACGCCGCAGTAGGAGTGGGGGTTCCAAAGCAGGCTCGACCCCGACCGCAGACTGCGCGCCGTGTGGACCTGCCACGGGTATATCTGGACGAGGAGATCGCTGAGGGTGGGGTTCCCTTCCAGGGTCATGCCGCGCGCCACCGGCCCAGCCGCGTACGCCTTCCATGGCCACATGGCGTAGTGCATGCCTGAGGGCGTGATGAGCGCGCCCCTGGTGAAGACCGGGGCATGCAGCGCCACCACCAGCGCGAGCAGCGCGGCCGCGGTGGCCCGAAGCGGCATCAGTCCTTTTCGAGCAGCTTCCTGAGGAGATCCTTCTTCTTGCCCTTGATCTCCTCCTTCGCCGCCGATCTTGCCGCCCGCTTGAGCATCTCGGGATCGATCCCCACCGCCGGCTCCATGAGCGTCCCGCCCAGACGGAAGTCCAGCGCGAGCCTTCTTTTCTTGTCCTCCAGATGCCTCAGGGCGGGCGTCTTGGCCACCATGTCGGCGCTGACTCCCTGGGAGATGCGCGCGGCCAGATCGAGATCCAGCGTCAGGTCGAGCCCGACGCTCCCCTCCCCTCTCATGTCGATCTCCGGGGAGTCGAGGGCGAGGTCCTCGGTCCGGGCCAGTCCCTTCCCGATCTCGAAGGTGCCCGTGAGCGACGTGAAGGGTGTCTCGTCCTCTCCGATTCCCCGCCCCCCCGCCGCCTTCAGCGCCTTCGCCAGCCCCTTGAGGACGCTGAAGGAGGCCACCTTGCCGTCGCGCAGTGCGAGGCGGCCGCGGCCGGTGAGGTGGCGCCTCAGATCGTTGGTTGCAAGCCCCCGCCCCTGCACGTCGAGCCCGGCCTCCAGCGTCCCGCGGATGAGGTTCCTGAGGTCGGCCGAGAGATCGGAGGCCATCGCGTTGAAGTCCACTCCCTGCAGCGCCGCGGAGAGCGTGAACGGCGGGCCCGGGTCGGTCAGAACGGCGGCGACCTCGCCCGTCATGCCGCCCTTGTAGAGGCGCAGGCCCACGCCATTCAGTCGAGCCTCCCCTCTCTCCATTAAAAGATCCGCGCGGGCGGACTCGATCTGGAGGTTCATGATCTTCGCACGCTCCACGGTCACGTCCCCGCGGACGGTCACGTCGCGCAGGATCGACGTGGCGGGCGCGGCGGGCGCGCTCTCGCGCCGCGCGGCGATCACATGCGGCCGGCCCTGTCCCGCCTCTACCTCCCCGAGGGCAGCCACGACGATCCCGCCGCCTCCATCCGCAAGTGCCGCCTCCTCCGGAGCAGCCGTGGTCATGAGCGAGAGCACCTCGTCAAGGTCGATGAGGGGGGAGGCCAGGTGGACGTCGAGAACGGGGCGCGCGGATCGAGTCATCACGCACTCCCCCGTCACCCGGCTCCTCCCGAGAGAAGCGGTGAACCCCTTGATCTCCGCCGTCGCTCCTCGCAGCGCGAGCGTCCCGCCGATCTCCGTCACCGGGCGCTTCAGCGCGGGGTCGGCGTACTCCAGCCCCGAGATCTCCGCCCGGCCTTCGACCGACATCTTCAGAGGGTCCGCCAGGGACCCTCTTGCGTTCGCGTCGAGGGCGATCTCGCCCTTCCGCGCCAGACCCCGAGGGAGGAACGGCCCCATCAGGTCCAGCACCTGGGCGATATCGGCGAGGGCCGCCTTCTTCGAAACCACGCGCACATCGATCGCGGGGCGATCCGGCAGCCCCGTGAGCACTCCCGTCACGGAGACCGAACTGCCTCCCACCTTGACGTCGCAACGGCTCAGGCGCGTCTCCTCCGAGGCGAACGTCCCATCCAGATCCACCGAGGCGTCGAGCTTCACAGGCCTTCCGCCACCGGCGAGCGGATTCATCTCCAGCGCGCGGAGCGAGGCTTCCCCCGCCACGGCGAACCTCCCCGGCGCCGTCCCCTTCACGGTGACGTCGAGATCGAGGGATCCGCCGCGGATCCGCACGCCGGTAAAGGATTCGAGATAGGCCGCCGCGGGGCCTCCCTTGAAGTCGAGGAGCTCCAGACGGGCGTCGATGGGCCATCCACTTGGCGTCCCTGCGGCGGGCGGCGGGCCGACCCTCCCTCTGAGGCGCGCGCTCCCCGCGCCGGCCAGCTCGAACGCGAGATCCACGCCCACGCTCGACGTCGCGGAGAGGTCGGTGACGGTGAGATCGATCTCCCGGGCCTCGGTCGTCAGGGAGTGTCCCTTCACCAGGGCGCCGTCCACGAACGTGACGGCCCCCTTCGAAAGGCGGAGCCTCGCGACGGAGAGGGACACCGCGCCGGACCCGCCCGAGGACCGCTCCACCGGTCGCCCGCGCAGCTGGCAATCGTGGTTGCGCTCCCCGGGCGGCTTCTCCACGATCCGCTTCCAGGAGCACTTCGGCGCCGGTGGATTCGTCGAGCCAGACCTGTCCCCCGCCGCTGCGCTCCAATACCACCACCGGTATCGGCGTGTTCCCGCGCATCAGCGTGTCGCGCCGCACCTCTCCCGTCCGGTTGTCTACTCGGCCCTGCGTCTCCGGCGGCGTGAGCAGCGCGATGCGCCGCGGCGGGCCCACACATGTCCGCCGAAGACCCT
>CAYNUH010000011.1:0-66824 GCA_964400605.1 uncultured Acidobacteriota bacterium
ACGGGCTGGACAACGACTGCGACGGCACGGTGGATGACGGCAACCCCGGCGGCGGGGCGAACTGCAACACCGGCCAGCCGGGCGTCTGCTCGACGGGCACCACCACGTGTCAGGGTGGATCGCTGCAGTGCGTGCAGAACGTCCAGCCCACGACGGAGATCTGCGACGGGCTGGACAACGACTGCGACGGTGTCGTGGACGATGGCAACCCCGGCGGCGGGGCCAACTGCACCACCGGCCAGCCGGGCGTCTGCTCGGCGGGCGCCATGACGTGTCAGGGCGGATCACTGCAGTGCGTGCAGAACGTCCAGCCCACGACGGAGATCTGCGACGGGCTCGACAATGACTGCAACGGCGTGGTCGACGACCCACCGGGCGGGTGCGGCGGGTTGGTGATCACGGATCCGACGAACGGGCAGGTCCTCGATTGCCGGCCCGGGGCCGAGCCGCCGACCATCTCCTGGACCCCCGGTGCGTTCGACCGCTTCATGGTGGAAGTCTCGTGGCGGAGCGATTTCCGCCGCGGTTCGGAGATCCGAAGCGGAATGCTGAAGAATGCGTTCTGGCAGGTCCACCTGGGCCAGTGGCTAAGGGGCTGCAAGAACGCGGATCCCAACCTCTTCATCAGGGTGTTTGGCGTTGATCAGGACGTTCCCAAGACCGATCCCAACCGGGAGGCTTTCAGCCCGATAGTCACGGTGGGCACCCAGCCGTAGCGTCCCGCCCACCGGCGGGCTCCTCGCGCCCCGAATCAGGCGGCCGGCCCGGATCCTCCGGGCCGGCCGCCGCTCGATGCCTCGATGAGGCGGCCGCCCCGCCGTCCTCCTGCATTCCCGCCCGCAACTCGCCTTTGCGGGGTTGTTTGACAGCCCAGCGCCGAGGGCGATACTATCGCTGGCCGTCGTGTCGGCAGGCAAACCTCTCTAGACAAAAGGATTGACTTGGCATCGCCTACCCGGGTCGGTCGGTTCGAGATCGTTCGCGAGCTGGGCCGCGGGGCCATGGGGCTGGTCTACCTCGCGCACGATCCGAAGATAGACCGCAAGGTCGCCATCAAGACCATCCAGAGGAACCCGGCCCTGCAGGAGACCGAGGCCGAGGAGGCACGCCAGAGGTTCCTCCGGGAAGCGCAGGCCGCCGGCAAGCTCGTCCACTCGGGCATCGTGACCATCTTCGACGTCGGAGAGGATCAGGGCACCTCCTACATCGCCATGGAGTACATCGAGGGGAACACCCTCGAGGCGGCCACCAAGCCGGACCACCTCATGCCCGTGGAGAAGGTGGTCCGATTCATCACCCAGGCGGCTCACGCCCTCGATTATGCCCACGAGCACCACATCGTCCACAGGGACATCAAGCCGGCCAACCTGATGATCGTCGGCGACAAGCAGCTCAAGGTGACCGACTTCGGGCTGGCGAAGAACCCCTCCGCGAACCTCACGAGCGCGGGGACGCTCATCGGCACCCCGAACTACATGTCCCCCGAGCAGATCATGGGCCGGTCTCTCGACGGCCGCAGCGACCTCTTCTCGCTCGGCGTGGTGCTTTACGAGCTCCTCACGGGCGAGCGCCCCTTCGGCGGCGAAACGATCTCCACCATCATCTACAGGATTCTCCACGAGCTTCCAAAGACGCCCGACATCGTCAACCCCAGGGTTCCCGCCGCGCTGAGCCAGGTGATCCTCAGGGCGATCGAGAAGGACGCCGCGAAGCGGTATCAGACGGGAGACGAATTCGCGGGGGCGCTGCAGGCCTACATCGACTCGGTCTCGGCCCCGCAGCTGTCGGCGGCCATGAGGGCCAGCTCCGTGAAGGAAGCCCCCACGACGTTGATGCCCTCCGACCAGTTCGATCCGGGCGCCGCGGCAGGGGGCCCGCCGGCACGATCGCCGGCGGCGGTCCCCGCGACCCGCCCTGCGGCGAAAGCGGCTCCCAGGGCCGCCTTGAAGAAGACGGCGCCCGTCGCCCCCGTGAAGAGGCGGTCCAGGGCTCTTCCCCTGACGCTTGTGATCCTCCTGGGAGCCGCCGGGGCGGGCGTGTACGTCTTCTTTCCCCAGATCGCCCCGCTCATCGGGATGGGGCGTGGCACAGAGAAGCCCCCGGAGTCGAAACCCTCGGTGGAGCCGCCGGCCCCGCGGACGCCCGCCCAGGCGCCCATCGTGGACCTGCCGAAGGATCTGCCCAAGGAGGTCGTATCGATCCGGGTGGACACGGAGCCGGGGGGCGGGCGGATCTACGTGGACGACCGCGAGGTGACGGCTGGGACCATCACCCTTCCCAGGGGCGACACCGCCACGCACACCGCGATGGCCGAGAGCGAGTGCTTCCGCGACAGCCGGCCGGTGCGGGCGGGGGGCCCGGACTCCCTCGTCATCAAGCTGAAGACGCCCAGGCTGCACTCGGTGCGCGTGACGTCCGAGCCTTCCGGGGCCCGCCTCAGCCTCGACGGGCGCGACATCGGAACGCAGGCGCCGGCCGACGTGAACGTCCCGGCCTGCCAGCCCCACACCCTCGCGGCCCGCCTGTCCGGCTACAAGGCCACGAGCCAGAGCTTCGACGCGAAGACGGTGTGGGCCAGTGTCTCGCCGGTCGGCCTGACGCTGGAGAAGCTGCCCGACGGGTCGGTGCTGGTGAAGGGCCCCTACCCGCTCGAGGTCTTCGAGGGGAGCCGTCAGATCGGTTCGTCCGGAGCGCCCATCACGCTGCCCGCCGGCCGCCACGCGCTGAGGGTCGTGAACAGCGATCTCTTCGTGGATCTCGAAACGGACGTGGATGTGCCCGCGGGCGGCACCGCGTCGCCCCGGGTCGAGCTCCCGGGCGTCGGCCAGCTCACCGTCCACGCGAAGCCGAGCAACGGGATGGTCTATGTGAACGGCCGGAAGATCGGCGCGCCCCCCATCCTGGGCTACTCTCTCCGGGAGGGAACCCACGTGATCAAGGTCCTTCTTGACTCAGGCCAGAGCAAAGAGGAGACCGTGCTCATCATCGCGGACCAGCCCATAACCAGGAAGTTCATCTTCTAGACCGAACACCGGAGGGACGGACACCGCCCATGAGGACAACCTGCCGCAGCACAGGCGCGACGGTCGCGGCGCTTCTGCTGGCCTCCTCCGGCGCGGCGGCCCAGACGGCCGCCGGCCAGGACCTGGCCAGGCGCACCTTCCAGAACGCCGAGCAGCTCATGCGCGACGGGAAACCCGATCAGGCCCTCAAGGACTACCAGCAGGTCATCGACGCGTTTCCGACGAGCCCGCTGGCCGACGACGCGCTCCTCAAGGTGGGCTCCTACCACTACTCGCCGGAATCCATCGGCGAGCTCGGCACGATCCCCGTGGACGGCCAGGAGAAGGCGCGGGCCCTCTTTGACAAGGTGCGCGAGCGCTACGCCGACTCCGACTCGACGCCCCACGCGCTGTACAAGCTGGGCCTGCTGGACCTGGAGCCCGACTCGCCCAGGCGCAACCTCGACTCGGCCTACGGGAGCTTCTACCGGGTCGTGAACATCTACCCCGACAGCGAGTGGGTCGGCAAGGCGCTGCTGGGCGCCGCCGCGGCGGAGATCGGCAAGCACGAGTACGACAAGGCGATCCTCTCGCTGGAGCGGTCGATCGAGGAGGAGCCGAACGGAGCCTCCGCGGCGGAGAGCCAGTATTTCCTCGGCCTCGCCAACGCGAGGCTCGGCGATTTCGTGAGAGCCGCCGAGGCGTTCCAGGCCTGCCGGATCGAAAACGACAAGAGCCGGACGGCCCAGCGCGCCCTCGACTGGCTGACCCTCATCTACACGATGCGCCTGCGGCCCGCCGCCGGGGCCGCCCTCGATCTCGCCCACGACGGCGGGTTCGTGCCCCGGCTCGGCCCGGACGAGGACATCCGCGGCGAGGTGGGGCTCGCGGTGACGGCAGAGGGGCGCCTCCTCGTGGCGGATCCCAGGCGAGGGGCGCTCATGGAGTTCGCGGAGGACGGCAGCCGGGTGCGGTCGGACCCCTTCGAGGGGGCCTCTCTGGTGTCCCTGGACGCGTCCGAGAACGTGATCGTCGCTTCGCCCGGGGGCATCCGCGTGGGCACCGAAAGCTTCCCGGCCGCCCGGAAGGCCGGCTCGCAGATCCGTCGAATCGAGGAGGCGGCCGGCGTCTGGCGCAGCAGCACCAAAGAGACCTATGTGCTGGATCTCAAGGAAGGCGAACTGCTGCGCTATGGGGGCGATCCTGCCGATCCGAAGGTCGTCCACCGCGACAAGGACGCGGGCACGCGGGTCGAGGCCATGGCGGGGGGCCCCGAGGATCGGCTCTTCCTGCTGGACCGCAAGGGGAAGAACATCCTCGTCCTGCAGGGGGGCAAGGTGACGCCCCTCGTGCCGCCGGGGGCCGGCCCCGCCCTCGAGGAACCGGTGGCGCTCGGCGTGAGCGCCCTGGGGGACGTGTACGTGGCCGACGCGAGACAGAAGTCCGTTATCATCCTCAGCCCGGAGGGCAAGAGGCTCGGCCGGATCGCACCCGCGGTGGGGAGCCCCGGTGAGATCGCCTCGCCGGCCGCGCTGGCCGTCGGGCCGAGGGGAGAGGTGTACGTCTATGACGAGCGAAAGAGGACCGTCCTCCGCTTCCGCTAGGCTCGCACCGTGGCTTCGGCGGGCCTGCCGCGCGTCGGTCCTCGTCGCGCTGCTGGCGATCTGCGCCCGCCTTCCGGCCGCGGCCGTCGCGGGCGTGGAGGAGGAGGACATCGCTCGGATGCTGGGGGACTACCGGCGCGTCCTGGACGAGGGGGCGAAGCACCTCTCTTCCCTGGACTTCCCCGAGGCGATTGAGGCCTTCGCGCGGATCCTCAACGACTACAAGACGGGAAAGATCCCGATGGTGACGCCCGACGCCCGGCTGATCGTGGCCAAGTCGTACGAGGGGCGCGGGCTCGCCATGGCGAACCTCGGCCGCGACGCCGACGCCTCCGCCGACTTCGAGGCCCTGATCCGCTTTGACCCGGCCTATGCCATCGACCTCAAAGACGTCTCGCCGAAGATCGTGGCGCTGTACACCAAAATCCGGAAGAAGATCGTGGGCGTGGTGAGCGTCGAAGGGGATCCCCTCGGCGCGGAGGTCATTCTTGGCGATCAGTCTCTGGGCCTCACGCCGCTCACGGACCGCGAGTCCATCGCCGGGACCTACCATCTGCGCGTCACCCACATGGGGTACGATCCGTACGAAGAGGACGTGCGCCTGGACGCGGGCGCGAAGCTCGCGAAACGTTACCGGTTGACGCCCAACGCTGTGAGCATCCAGATCGCCACCGTTCCGCGCGAGGTGAAGGTTCTCGTCGACGGGCAGGAGCGGGGCGCCACGTTCGGCACCGCCGGCGCCAAATATGCGGATGCCGCGAGAAAGCTCAAGGCCAATCTCTCGGACGTCTCGGCGCCGCTCCTGGTGGAGTACCTACCGCCCGGCGCCCACACGATCCTGCTGAGAAAGGAGTGCTACGAGGACACGCAGGTGGGGCTCGATCTCAAGGTGGATCCGAACAGCACCTCCCCCGTCGAATACGAGCCGTTCGTCCTCGCCCCCAGCCGGGGGAGGCTGGAGATCGCCTCCGAGCCCGTGGGCGCACAGGTGACCCTCGACGGCAAGGTCCTGAGCGCGGCTCCGGTCGCCCTCGAGGACGTCTGCTCGGGCAAGCACGACCTCCTGCTCGAGAAGGAGGGCCTGGGCCGGTTCACGGGCAACGTCGAGGTGATCAAAGGGGAGACCGTCAAGGTCACGGAGCGGCTCAGGCTGAGCCTCGCGGCCTTCGATGTCAGGCCCGGCGTCAAGGATGGAGAGAGCCTGGGCGCGGGGCTCCAGGGGATCGAGGGCTACAACCTCGCCCAGGATAAGGGCGGCGTCCCGACCGAGGCCGCCGAGCGCGTGCGTCTCGAGGTGGAGAGCTCTCAGGGGAAGGGGCTGTCGGAGCGGACCGTGAAGGAGCTGCTCAAATCGCTGAAGGTGGAGCTCCTCGGAGTCGCCCTCCCCGTGGGGGGCGTCGGCGACCAGGTGGAGTTCCAGCTCTACGGATCTCTGAGCTCCATCCCCGACAGGTGGCTCCTGGAGACCTCCAAGCTGGACGGCTTCCGCCGCGTCAAGTTCGCCCTCGACGAGAAGCTCCCCGTGGAGATGCCCTGGAGCGGCATGAAGCTGATCGACGTCTACGGCAAGCGGCATCCCGTCGTCCTCAGCGTGACCCCCGGAGGCCCCGCCGCGGCGGCGGGAGTGAACGCCGGGGATCTGATCGTGACGGCCGGAGTGACCCCCATCGAGAAGGCGGCCGACTTCCTGACCGTCCTCAAGAAGTCCACCGCCGGGGAGGAGGTCGCTCTGTCCGTGGAGTCGGCGGGGAAGACGCACGAGATGCGGCTCAGGCTACTCTCCACGCCCGTCCTGCTTCCGTTCAAGAGCGCGACCATCCTCTACAACAAGGCCATCGCCGACGAGGTGCAGGCCTCCGCGCTGGCCCCCGATGCCGCGCAGCGATCCTACGCGTGGTTGAACGTCGGCGTCGCCCTCATGCATCTGGGCCAGTGGGAGACCGCCCTTCGCGAAGCGTTCCGGAAGGTCGATCTGCCCGACGCGGCCGGTATCTCGCGCGGAACCGCCCGCTATCTGGAGGCCATCTGCTACGAGAAGCTCGGACTCTCCAACAAAGCCAGGACTGCCTACGCCGAGGCGTCGGTATCCGCCACCGCCACGCTCGGTTCGCACGATGGCCCTGCCCTCGCCCCCATAGCGAAGCGTCGCGCCTCCACGCTCCCCGAGTCGAAATAAATAACGTATTTACAAATAGTTAGCCCTGGCAGGGGGCGGCCAGGCCGGGGTTACTTCTGTCGCATAAGTCCCGCTTGACACGTCTTTCCGCCTAGCCTATATTTCAGGCCGCCTGAACCAGAACATTCGTAAAAAAGGTCACAGAGTGACTACAAAGACCAAGCTGTCTCCGGGTACAGCACGGCTCTTGACGACAGGAGAGGTCGCCCGGTACTGCGACGTCTCGACCAACGCGGTCAAGAAGTGGATTCGCAATGGCCGGCTGAAGGCCTTCAGGACGCCCGGCGGGCACTTCCGCGTGGAGAGCGAGGATTTCAAGGAGTTCCTCACGAATCACCAGATGCCCATCTACCCCGACTTCTTCTCTGGAGCGACCCGGAGGGTCCTCGTCGTGGACGACGACGAACAGTTGCGGGCGATGCTCATCGAGGTCCTCAAGACGATTGAGCCGCCCCCCGAGGTGGACCAAGCCTCCGATGGTTACGAGGCCCTGCTGAAGGTTGGCGACTTCAAGCCGGATCTCCTCGTGATGGATCTGAAGATGCCCCGAATGGACGGATTCGAGGCCTGCAGGCGCATCCGATCGAACCCGGCCACGGCGGAGACCAAGATCCTGATCGTCTCCGGTTTCATGGACGAGACCGCCCAACAGGACGTCGTTCGGTCGGGTGCGTCCGCCTGGATGCGCAAGCCGCTCGATGTCGGCGAGTTCAGGAAAAACGTGGCGGCGCTGCTCGGAAGCGCTGCGGAGCCGGCGAGAGCCCCTGGGGGAGGGGCCTGACCCGTGGGGGGAGAGGGAGGCGAACAGGTGGATGACAAGGCGACGCGGAATCAGGTCATGCCGAGCGGCGCGCGTTTGACGGTCAGGGAGATCCGGGGTCTGCTCACGAAGATGGGAGCCGATCTCGTGCGCACGCTGGGCGCTGGGCAGGCCCTCCAGCCGTCGAAGGAGGAGCCCACGCCCGTGAAGACGAGCCGATTCGTGGAGTCCATGAGCCCATTCCTGAGAATGAACTGAGCCTCCCCGAAGGCGGTCCAGGCGCCCGCCCGGTTGCCGTGCCGCGCTCCGGCGCCGTGCGGGGACGGTCTTGCGATCCATCCACTTGACCGCGCCGCTAGAATCCCCTTCCGGCCGCCGCGCCCTCCCGGGGGCGCGCGCGGCGGGGCCGGAGGGGAATTTGCGACCACTTCATCTCCACGCTCGGCTCCTCGTGGCCGTGATTTCGCTGCACCTCGCGGCGCCGTGCTCCGCTCTGTCGGAGACCGAAGGGCTCAGCGGACCGCGTGGAGCGAGCGCATCCGAGACAGCCGAGCCGCTCCCGGGCAGCGAGACGGCTCGCCGCCCGCCCGCGCCCCGCGCCCGGACCGCGGCACCCGAGTGGGGACCTCCCGCCGCGTCCCCGCCGGCGGCCGGGACCAGACCCGCTTCGGGTGGGCCCGGAGCGCGGCCGCTGGAGCCGCGCAAGGAGACGAGGGCGCCCCACAGGAAGCGGTTCTTCCGCACATCTGCGGGGGCCGTGGTGCTGATCATCGTGGGGGCCATCGTCGTGGGCAGCGCAGCGCGGGCCACTCTCGACGAGGAGAGAGGCCGCCGCTCCCCCTGATGGGCTCGAGACCGGCGCCCCTCGGCGGGCGCTGCGCCTCAGAGGACTCGCACCAGCAGCGGCGCGATCACGAGGCTCACCACCGACATCAGCTTGATGAGGATGTTCATGGAGGGGCCGGCGGTGTCCTTGAACGGGTCGCCGACGGTGTCGCCGACCACGGCGGCCTTGTGAGCGTCGGAGCCCTTCCGCTCGCCTTCGATCTCGCCCTTCTCGATCGCCTTCTTGGCGTTGTCCCAGGCCCCTCCTGCGTTGGCCATCATCAGCGCCAGAACGACTCCCGTGACCGTGGCCCCGGCCAGGACGCCGCCGAGGGCCGCCGGGCCGAGGCCGAACCCGATGACGACGGGCGCCGCCACTGTGATGAGGCCGGGGAGAATCATCTCCTTCAGGGCCGCGCGCGTGGAGATGTCCACGCACCGGGTCGAGTCGGGTTTCACGCCCGGAGCCCCCTGAAGCAGGCCGGGGATCTCGCGGAACTGGCGGCGGATCTCCTCGACCATCTGGCCCGCGGCCTTGCCCACCGACGTCATGGTGAGCGCCGCGACGAAGAATGGCACGACCCCCCCGATGAGGAGGCCGATGACGACCCGGGGGTTCGTGATCTCCATCTGAAGGGGGTTCTCGCCGTGGAGGATGAGCCGCTCGAAGCCGATCCAGGCCCCGGCGGGCGCCACGCCCTCGATCTTCATGGACGCCAGCCGCGCGGTGATCCCGGTGCTGACGCTTTGAGAGAAGGCCGCGAACAGAGCCAGCGCCGTCAGCGCCGCGGAGCCGATGGCGAAGCCCTTGCCGATGGCGGCCGTCGTGTTCCCAAGGGCGTCGAGCCCGTCGGTGATCTTGCGAACTTCCGGGCCCAGCCCCGCCATCTCCGAGATCCCTCCGGCGTTGTCGGCCACGGGACCGTAGGCGTCCACCGACATGGTGATCCCCACCGTGGCCAGCATCCCCACCGCGGCGATGCCGATGCCGTACAGCCCCGCGACCTCGTTGCTGACCCAGATGACGGCGCAGATGGCCAGCACGGGGAGGGCCGTCGATTCGAGCCCGACGGCCAGCCCGCCGATGATGTTGGTGGCCGGCCCCGTCCGGCTGGCCGCCACGATGCGCGCCACGGGGCCCGCCGAGGTGTAGTACTCGGTGATCAGCCCGATGGAGATCCCGCCCACGGTGCCGAAGAACACGGCCCAGAAGACGTTGTTGGAGACGTCGTGGACGGCGATGATCCACAGGGCCAGAGCGAGGAAGAGCCCCGCCGCGATGAAGGTGGAGTACCGCAGGGCCGCCTGCGGGCTGATGGCCTTGAGGGCCCGCAGGGAGAGGATCCCGAAGAAGGACGCCACCAGGCCGGCCGCGGCCAGGACGAGGGGCAGCGCCATCAGGATCGCGATCAGAGGAGCGTCCGCCACGTCGGGGCGCGCCTTGAGTGCGCGCAGCGCTTCGGGCAGCAGCGTGGCGCCGATGGCGATAGTGCCCACGATGGATCCCACGTACGACTCGAAGATGTCCGCGCCCATGCCGGCTACGTCGCCCACGTTGTCGCCCACGTTGTCGGCGATGACGCCCGGGTTGCGCGGATCGTCTTCAGGGATGCCGGCCTCGATCTTCCCCGCGAGATCCGATCCGATGTCGGCGGCCTTGGTGTAGATGCCGCCGCCCACACGGGCGAACAGCGCGATGGAGGAGGCTCCCATGGCGAAGCCGTTGATGATGCCGGCCGACTCCACCTTCCCGAACAGGATGAAGAAGACGCCCAACCCGATGAGGCCGAGGCTGGCCACGGCAACGCCCATCACCGCGCCGCCGTTGAAGGCCAGCAGCAGCGCCTGGCCCTGCCCTCTGTCCCTGGCCGCGGCCGCGGTGCGGACGTTGGCCTTGGTGGCCGCCTTCATGCCGAAGAAGCCTGCAAGGATGGAGCAGACGGCACCACTCATGAAAGCGACGGCGGTCGGGGGCCCCAGGAAGGTCCCCAGGAGCAGAGCGACCACCGCGATGAAGACGACCAGGATCTTGATCTCCCTCCGGAGGAAGGCCATGGCGCCGGAGTGGATCGCTTCGGCGATCTCCTGCATCCGAGCGCTGCCCGCGGGGTGCCTGACGACGTCCCAGTAAAGCGCTCCCGCGAAGACGAGGCCGAGCAGCCCCAGCAGTGGCGAGGCGTTCACCAGAGTGTTCATCGTGCGGCGTGCTCCTCTTCTGTTTGCGGACCGGCCGGACCACGATCGCTTCAGTCGGCCGGCCCGGCGCCTCGGCGAGGTGCGCGGGGGGGAACGCCGCCCCTCCGTCCGGGCCGGCCCCGAACTCGGGGGAAGCCGGCGACCCCGGGGAACCGGCTGCAAAGGCCGTCGAGGATAGGCGATCCGACCGTCCCGGGTCGACCCCGCGCGGAGTCGGGCAGTCGGACGGCGTCAGGCTCCCTTGCGACCCGCCGCCAGGGCGGATTCGAAGGCGCTGCGCACGGCCGCGCCGAAGACGGCGAAGATCACCCTTCTGAGGGAGCGCGGGGAGTGGCCGCGCACGGCCTCCACCATGATGCGCGCGCACTCCTCCGGGGGAAAGCCGCCCACGCCCGTGCCGAAGGCGGGCAGGGCGAGGGATCCGACTCCGAGGTCGTCCGCCAGCTGGAGGCACCGAGCCGTCGTAGCCCGGATGAGCGACGCGTCGGTGCGGAGGTCCTGCCCCATCACGGCGCCATGGATGACGTAGCGGGCGCGGAGGCGACCGGCGCCCGTCGCCACGGCGTCGCCGGGCTCGACGGGCCCCTTCGCCATCGCCTCCCGCTCGATCTCGCCGCCCCCGGCGCGCTTGATGGCGCCGGCAACGCCCGACCCCATCCAGAGGTGGCTGTTGGCCGCGTTCCCAATCGCGTCAACCGCGAGCGACGTGATGTCCCCCTCGAAGACCGTCAGTTCCACTCCTGCCACGATGATTCCCCCGGGACCCGGGCGGGCCCGCCGGCTCGGGCACGGCGCCCAGCCGTGATGGCCACCGCCGCCTACGAGACGGGCGGGCGATGGCATAGAATGCGCCGCCCGAAACCGGTTCCCACCTCGACAGGGCAATGGCCGCGTCGAGGAACCCTACTACGAAGGAGGACTGCTGATGCGCGTCCAGATCGCCGCTCTGACCCTTGCGCTCTCAGTCGCCGCCGCCGCCGCGGAGACGACGCCGAAGGCCGTCGTGATCCGGGCGGCCCGGATGTTCGACGGAAAGTCCGACCGGGTCGTCTCCCCGGGAATCGTCGCCGTTCTGGGCCGGGAGATCGTTGCGGCGGGCCCGGGCGCAGCCCTCCCCCCGGGCTACCGGACCATCGATCTAGGCGACGCGACGCTCCTGCCAGGCTTCATCGACGCCCACACGCACCTGTCAGGGGAGATCAGCGACGACTGGAGACAGGACGAGCTCGACTCCCTGAAGAAAACGATCCCCGAGATGACCCTGGACGCCGTCGAGTACGCGCGCAGGACCCTGCTGGCCGGATTTACCACCTGCCGCGACCTCGGGTCGAGTGACTTCATCGACGTGGGGTTGCGCAACGCCGCCCGCAGCGGGAAGATCCCGGGGCCGCGCATGCTGGTCGCCGTTAACGGCATCGGCGCCACGGGGGGGCACTGCGATCCCACCGGGGGGTTCCGCTCGGGGGTGTTCGGGAAGGAGGCCGGTATCGAGGAGGGGGTGGCCGACGGTGCCGACGCCGTGCGCGCGGCCGTGCGCTGGAACGTGAAGCACGGCGCCGATGTCATCAAGACCTGCGCCACGGGAGGCGTGCTGTCCGAGGCCGACGACGTGGATTCGCCCCAGCTGACGCAGGCCGAGCTGGACGCGCTGGTTGACGAGGCGCACGCCCTGCGGCGGAAGGCTGCGGCCCACGCGCACGGCGCCGAGGGTGCGAAGAGGGCGATCCGGGCCGGCATCGACTCCATCGAGCACGGGTCGTTCCTCGACGACGAGGCGCTCGACATGATGAAGGCGCGCGGGACGTACCTGGTGCCGACGCTGATGGCGGTGGTGGGCCTGCGCGAGCGCCTGGACCGCGCGCTCTACATGCCGCCCCGGATAGTCGAGAAGGCGCGCGCGGCCACGGCCGCGCATTCGGAGATGTTCCGGAGGGCGCTCTCCAAGGGTGTGCGGATCGGCTTCGGAACCGACGCGGCCGTCTATCCCCACGGGCGCAACGCGGAGGAGTTCCGCCGTATGGTGGAGCTGGGCATGAGGCCGGTGGAGGCCCTGAGGGCGGCGACGTCGGCGAATGCGGATCTTCTGGGCGTGGCCGCGACGCTGGGCACGCTGGAGGCCGGCAAGATCGCCGACGTCATCGCCGTGCCCGGTGATCCGACGCAGGACATCCGTGCGACCGAGAAGGTCTTGTTCGTGATGAAGGAGGGCGCCGTAGAGCGGAACGACCGCGCCTCTCCTCCTCAGTGAACGGTCGTGCCTCCGCCTTTCAGCCGCCTCAGGCTTGCGTCCACATTCGTGTCTTCCTCCGCGGGAGGTCCTTCAGCGGCCGAGGACCCTTCCTGGCGGATGCGGATGAGGAGGACGCGGCGGGGGCGGCGCCCTTCCTCGGTCTCGGGCCCGGCGCCCAGCGGCAGGTCCTGCGCGGTCATCTGGTCGAGGTGGGAGAGGTTCTTGAGGATCGCCTCGACGCCCGAGAGGATCTTCCGGCGGCCGTCCTCGATCCTATCGACGTACTGGCCGATCTCGGTCAGGCCGGCCACCATCCTGCCGCAGCTCTCACTGATCTCGTCGTAGTCCGCGAGCACCGTTTCCAGCATCGCCAGGGCGTCACCCAGCGACCCCGGGGAGCCGCCCTCCGCCCTGACGGCATCGAGGATCCCCTTGAGCCTTTCGCGGTACGCGAGCATCATCCGCCTCCGGGCCTCGAGCTCGCTCAGGCAGGATTCGATCCTTTCCCTGATCTCCATGACCCCCCCTATCGAGAGATGATCCCGGCGCGGCCGCGGCGTGGGCGCGCCGCGGCTCGGCGTGTCTTGATTGTCGGGATCTACCTTCGCGGCAGGTTCGCGCAGGAATCGCCTAAATGTACGGAAGGGTTCCGTCGCGTCAAGGGAAATCGACGTCGCGGGCGCCCCCGATGCGCGCACGGGGGGTTGGGAAAGGTCAGATTTTCCTGATGACCACGACGCTCATGTCGTCGGCCTGGGGCGCGCCGGCGCCGAACTCGTCCGCCGCGGCGAAGATCGCACCCACGATCTCCCGCGCGCCCGCCCCGTCCAGGCGCCGGAGGAGGTTCCGCAGGCGCGGAAGGCCGAACTGCTTCCCCGCGGGGTTCTCCCGCTCGGTCACGCCGTCGGTGTACATGACGATCATGTCGCCGGCGGCGAGCCGCACGTAGCCGCGCTCGTATCGGGCATCGGGGTTGGGCCCCAGCACAAGTCCGCCCTGCGTGAGCTCGTCGAAGGAGTGAGATCGCCGCAGCAGCGGCGGGTTGTGGCCCGCGTTGCAGTACAGGAAGTTCCCGTTGGGCTCCAGCTCTCCGTAGAACAGCGAGATGAACCGGCTCGAGAGCGCCGAGCGGTGGATGACGCGGTTCAGCCTCCCCACGGCCGTGATAATCTTGAGGTCTTCCGCCATGCCGATGCGGAGTCCCGTGATGACGTCCCTGGCCAGGAGCGCCGCGGGCAGTCCGTGCCCGGAGGCGTCGGCGATGGCGACGCCGAGGAGCTGGTCGGACAGGTGGAGGTAGTCGAAGAGATCGCCGCCCACCAGCGCCGCTGGGCGGGAACGCCCGTCGATGTCGTAGCCCGCGAAGACGGGGGGCGATGAGGGCAGGAGCCGCTCCTGGATGGCGCGCGCCTCGACGAGGACGTCCGTGTGCTCCTGCTGCCGGAGCTTGAGGTTGATGACGTGCCGCACGGCCGTGAGGGAGTAGAGGACGTGCTCCACCTGGATCTTCCCCTTGATGGTGAAGGACATCACGTGGCGGTCCTCCTCGCCGACCGCGATGGCGGCGAACTTCGACACGCCGATGGCGCCCTCGATCCTCTCGTCGAGACCGGGATCGCTCTCGCGCATGATGATCAGACCCTCCTCGAGAACCCTTCGCATGGCGGCGTATTCCGCCGGGATGCGGAAGCCCAGAGGGGCCTTCTTGGATCGGCCGTACCGGCAGCGGAGGACGAAGTCGTTCCCTTCGCGCTCGTAGAGGCGACCGCCCGCGAAGCCGAGGTCTTCCTTGAAGTCCTTCACCAGCAGTCTGAGGATGGCCGAGAGGACCTCGGAGAGGTTTTCGAGCCGCTCGATGCTGTCGAGGGTCCTCTCCAGCTTGCGGTAGAGGGCCTTGAAGTCGGGGCCGCCGCGCACGGGCGCCTTGCCCGGTTGGATGGTGTTCACGCCGTCACCTGTGGGCTGGCCGCCGGGTGTGAGGTCACCGGCGGCTGGGAGAGGAGCAGACAGTATCACGGCGCTCGGCAGACGGTCAAACGTAGCGGAGGAGGATGCTAAGATGCGAGAGGGGGCGGGGAACCGGCGCCGGTCCGGAAACGTAGCAACCCCGACGGCCCTGGAGATGAGACCGGAATGAGAGCCCGGATTGCGATCGCGGCGGTCGCGGCGCTGGCGCCTTCGCTCCTTGCCTGCGGCCCGGCCTCCCGCCTCCCCGAGGGGGCCGCCTACCTCCCTCCCGACTCCCGGTTCGTACTCTCTTTGGACATCCCCACCCTGGCCTCGACGGATCTGTACCGAACCCTGATGGAATCGGGCGGCGCGGTGGGCGTCAACAGGACCAACCTTCTCAAGTTCGCCCAGGCCGCGGGACTCGACTGGACCCGCGACGTGAAGTGGCTCACCTTCGTCGGCCGGGGCGAGCGCGACGACGGGATCTCCGTCGATCAGCTGTCGGCGGTGGCTTCCGGCACCTTCGATGGGCGGAGGGTCCATCAGTCCCTCAAGGACAGTGGGCTTCCGGCGGAGCGGCACGTCGGTGTGGACATCTTCCCCGTGGTCATCGTGGAGGGCCGGTGCCGGTTCTGCATCAGCGTGCTCGACGACGCCACGGCCGCGTTCGGCGACGGCGAAACCCTTCGCTCGCTGGCCGAGGTGCGCGGGTCGCCTCAGGCGTCGCTGGCGCGCGACGCCGGCGCGCGGAGGCTCCTCGCGCGCATCGACAGACGGGCCGCCGCCTGGGGTCTCGTGCGGGGCCGGGACCTCTCCGCGGCCCTCGCCGCCATGCTGGCGAGGCTCCAGCAGGGGTCGGGTGGCGCGCCGCCGCCGGCGCCGGTCACCGATCTATCCTTCTTCGTGACGCCGGGAGAGAAGATCACCGTCGCCGTGGACGCGCTGACGGGAAGCCCGGAGGACGCTCTTCTGGTTGCCGACGTCCTGGAGGGGGCCGGAGCGCTCGGCAGGCTCGCGCTCAGGCAGGCCCGTCCTGAGGCCTCCGGGCTGCTTTCCTCGTTCCGCGTCGAAGTGGACGGGAGGCTCGTCCGCGCTTCCGCCTCGGTGCCGCAGGCGCGGCTCGTGGAGCTCGCGCGGAGCGCCGCCGCGGGATTCTTCGGGGAGGGAGGCGCCGCCTTCACCGGCGGCGCAGCGGCAGTAGCTCCTTGACCTCCTCGACCGCCTTGATCAGGCGGGCCGCCTCCTCCGATACGATTGTGAGCCCGCGGTAGTTCGGATCGTCGGAGCCCATGCCGTCGAGAAGGAGATGGGCTCGGGCCACGATGATGGTGAGGGGCTGGCTCATGTCGTGGAGGGTCTTCCGCGCCTTCTCCACCGCGGCGCGTATCGCATCCAGCTCGGCGCGCTCGGGATCGGTCATGCGCCCGCTCTCCCGGTGAGGTCGACCAGCTCGATGCCGATGCGGCCGGCCACCTTGAGCGAGCGCTCGTCGCGGTAGAACTCGCCGTAGTAGATGCGGCGGATGCCGGCGTTCGCGATGAGCTTGAAGCAGTTCCAGCACGGGCTCGCCGTCGTGTACATCTCGGCGCCGCTGATGTTCACCCCGTTGCGGGCCGCCTGGATGATGGCGTTCGCCTCGGCGTGGATGGTGGCCACGCAATGGCCGGACTCCATCTCGTGGCCGACCTCGTCGCAGTGGGGCATCCCGCGGATGGAGCCGTTATAGCCGGTCGAGAGAATTGTCTTCTCGCGCACGATGACGGCGCCCACGTGTTTGCGGTCGCAGGTGGAGCGCGTGGACGCCTGCCGCGCCATGTTCATGAAGTAGGTGTGCCAGTCCACACGCTCTTGGTTCACGGGCGCGGATTCTATCAGGCCGCACCCGGGGAAGTCACGGGCCGGATTCACGCCGGGGCCCGATGCGGAGGCCGGTCACCGTAGCCCCCGTGCGCGGCGAGGCGGCGTCTCCCTCCCTGGACGCGGCCGTCGTGGCCGGGACGACCAGCAGGTGGGCGCCGTAGAGGAGCAGGAGGAGCACGCCGAAGCCCAGGTGCGTCCACGCCGCGGCCGCGCGCCATCCTTCCGCGGTGATCACCTGGAGGAGGTAGCCGGTCAGGATGGAGGGCAGGAGGACGGCGAGGAACAGGACGCCGGAGCGACGGGCCGGCCGGGGAGATCCATTGCGGTACTTCCCGATGACGTGGTCCTTGAAGATTGCGCCGACGGCGAAGACGAGGACGGGCGCCGCCAGCACGTGCAGGTGCAGCGCCCAGGGCTGCAGCGGGTGGTTCACCGCACTGAAAGGATCTTCGTGGGTCATCAAGTGCTTGAAGGCCGCGTAGGCGAGCCCCGTGACGCCCACGACGGCGGTCGCGCCGTTCACCAAGGTACGGTCGAGACGCGTCAAGGTCTCGTCTCCGCCGCCGGCGCCGCGATCACGGCGTGGGTCGCGAGGACGCGGCGGACCGCGTCGGTGATCGCCCGCGACGAGAGCGTGGCCCCGGTCACCGCCCGGATGCCGCGCTTGGTGGAGAGATCGTCGTCGAGCCGCCGCTCCGGGAACTGATCGAGCCAGCGACGGTGGGGGAGGTAGTCCTCCGGCTCCTCGAAGGAGAGGATGTCCACGCGGGCGACCCTGCCGTCGGGACTCACGACCACCATGATGGATTCCGGGAGGGTTCTCACGAGGTGCGTGTCGAAGTAGGCGGTGGTGGGACGGTTCGGATCGCTCCCGCCGACGTAGTACACCACCACGCGGCTCTGCGGCGCCGTCCCCGCCGAGGATCGGACCCGCTCCGCCTGCTCGTCGGTGAGGTAGGCGGTGCACCGCTCGGGCCGGCCCTGCGCCGCGAAGGCGAGCGACAGGGCCTCCTCCTGGCTGAGGAACACCTTGGCCAGGGCCGCGGGGATGTGCGCCGCGGAGACAAGGACGGAGGCGGCCGCGGCCGCGATGAGCCTCCGCGCCGAGCGCGGGGAGGCCTGCGGTCGCGGCGCCATCGATCCCGCGATCCCGGACGGCGCCGGCCTAGAAGAGGTAGCCCAGCGCCAGGGAGATTTGATCCACACCGGTGCGCACCTCGTTCTTGTAGTCCTGGTAGTCGATCTTGATCCCGACGTTGGAGATGGGCTTGTAGACGACGCCGTAGGTCCAGACCCTCACGTCGTTGCCTTTGTCGGCCGCGAAGGGGGCCGGCGTGACGTTCGGATCCTGCGCCTGAGGCGCCTCGTCCGGGACCTCGTCCTGGGTGTTGAATGCCTCGCACCTCACGAATGGCATCACCACCTGGGCGGATCGACGGCGCGAGAGGAGATCGTAGCCCGCTTGGAGGTACCATCCCTCGAAGCGCTCGCCGACGGAGGCCGCGCCGTCGAGACCGTTGGCGTCGTTGACCTGCTTGGCGTCGTCGAGGTGGCCCAGGGCGTAGAGCGCGCGCAGGTCGAGGCCCCGCCCGCGGTAGCCCGCGTGCAGATCGTAGAGCCGCACCGTGGCGTCGAAGGGGGCCGTGGGCGGGGTCACGGGGTTTCCGTTGGGATCCACCGAGAAGCCGACGGGGGCGCGGGCGCCCTGGGAGGAATCGCCCTGGTAGGCGAAGGCCCCCACCAGCAACCCGGGCACGCCGGTGTAGTCCAGCCGGGCGGCCACGGCGAAATTCTCGGCCGTCGCCTCCGCGCCTCCCTGGCGTCCGTCCCTCAGTGCCTCCTCCCCGGTGAAGCCGGCGCTCTTGAAGCCGGTGAGCAGGTAGGCCCTGTAGCTCAGAGGGCCGGCGCCGCCGAAGACGCCCACGCCGTTCTCGTTCCACGTGGCCGGGATGACGCGGCGCTCGACCTCGGGCCGCCGCGCTCCGAGGAAGATGGGCGGCTCGTGCATCTCGTTGATGAAGCCCGCCGGCACCAGCACCATGCCGGCGCGGATCGACGCTCGCGGGCTGAGGAGGAAGTCGAGGTACGCGAACTCGACGGACACCGCGCCTCCTCTCTCGGTGGAGCCGTGCTCGAACTCGATCTCGGAGTTGAAGACGATGCGGTCGCTGAACTTGTAGCCTGCGTAGAGGACGCCCCGCAGGAAGTCGAACCGGTCGAGTTTCCCCGAGGGAGCGTTCCCGTCGTCGGTCGCTGAGAAATTCTCGTAGAGCGCCTCGCCGTACCCGCCCAGCGAGACTCCTCTGGCAGCGCCGTAGACGCGTGACGCCGCCGGTCCGAGGCCGTGGACGGGCTCGAGCGGTTTCTCCGAGGCCGCCTGACCCAGACGCATCTTCTCCAGCTCGGCGGCGAGAATGTCGAGACGCCGCTGCAGCTCGGCCGCGTCCGCCGCACCCGGTGCGCCCTTCTGCGCCTGCAGGGCCCGGATCGCAGCCTCCATCGCGGCGATCCTCGACTCGAGATCCTGGACTTTCCGTTGCAGCTCCGCGGACTCCTCGGCGCGTGCGGCGGCCTCCGGCGCTAGGCAGGCCGCCGCCAGCACCAGGGCGGCGCCCACCACCCTTCTCGATCGCGTCAACGTGTGCGTGCTCAAGTCGATCCTCCGATTTATCGCGGTTCCAGCGCCGGGGATGCGGGCGCTCCGCCGGCGCATTGTTTGATGAAGTACCTTCCGAACCCGGGAGTCGGATGGGCGCGAAGGACTCCACTCTCCTCCACGGTGTAGAGTGCCTTGACGCCTGCCCTTTCGGCGAGGGCCGGCCCCTCGCCCGGGCCGAGCACAAAAAGCGCCGTCGAGAGCGCGTCCGCGAGGGTGGCCGTCGGCGCGACGACCGTGACGCTCACGACGCCGCGCGCCGGTTCTCCCGTGCGTGGGTCGAAAATGTGACCCAGCGGCTTCCCCTCCGGCGTCCGCCCCCGCTCGTCGTTGGCCGAGGTGGCGGCCGACGCGTCGCGCAGCCGGATCTCCAGCCGGCTCGGGATCGATCGGCCCGAAGAAGCCACCTCCACGGGGAAGCCGCAGCCATCGGGGCCGGCCCCCACTGCGAGGACCTGCCCGCCGAAGTCGAGAAGCGCCCACTCGACGCCGCCTGCCCTCAGGATCGCGGCCGCCGCGTCGAGGGCGAACCCCTTGCCCATCGCCCCGGGATCCAGCCGCATCCCCTGCGAGAGGAACCGCGCGGTCCGTGTGGATGGATCGATCTCGAGACGTCTGTAACCGGTCCGCCCCAGCGCCGCGGCCACCTCTCCCGCCGGCGGCCATCTCCCCGCGCCGCGCACATCGTAGAGGTCCACGAGGGCGCCGACCGTGGGATCGAAGCTGCCGGAGGTCGAGGCGGCCAGAGAGGCGCCCTCGGCCAGGAAGGCGAAGAGCTCCGGCGAGCAGGCGAACGGTCCCGATGCGGCCGAGGCGTTGAGGCGGGAGAGCTCGCTTTCGGGGTCGTAGTCGCTGAGGATGGCCTCCCACCTTGCGATCTCCGCGAACGCCTCCTCCGCGAGGGCCGCGGCCCGGCCGGGCTCGGGGTGGGCGGCGGCGATGCGGCACACGGTGCCCATGAGGTAGCGCGCCCTGTCCGTCACTGCGGGCTGCGCCACCACCGCGGCCGCCAGAGCGGCGTGGATCGCGAATCCCAGCATTTGGATCATCGGCGTTCCGGACCTCCAAGGCGGCGTCCCCCCTGGGGCGCCGGGAGCTCTTCGCGTCAGCGGCGCTTGTCTTCCCCGGACGGGCGGCGGACGTAGATCTCGGCGGCTATCTCCCGATCGAGCGCGACCGTCGTCTGTCCCACCTCGAGGACCACCGAGGGACGCTTTCGCCTCAGCCGCACCTCCGCCCCCGGGATGAGCCCGAGGGTGGCGACGCGGTCGAGGCTTCCGCGGCTCTGCGGCGTCATGAAGACGATGCGCGCCGACTCCCCCACGCCCAGATCCATCAGCCGGACGACGAGAGGGGAGACCTCGCGGCGGAAGACCTCGCAGCATCGCCCTTTCGGGATCGGCTTGCCGTGAGGGCAGTGCGGCGGGTGGCCCAGGAACGTGCAGACGGAATCGGTGACCTCCCCGGAGAGAATGGGTGCCATCTCGCAGGCGGTCGAGTCAGAGACCTCCTCCCCCAGGGCGAGGACCTGCGAAAAGAGCGTCTCCGCGAGGCGGTGCCGGCGCACGATCGCGCCGGCGATCTCCCTGCCGGCGGGGGTCAGCTCCACGCGATCGGCGTCGCGGACGACCAACCCGGATCGCTCCATCGTGTCGAGCGCCGCCAGCGGCTGCGCCAGCTTCGAGCCTCCGGTGATGCGCTCGTAGCGGTTCTCGCCGATCTCCGTGAGCGACCAGATCTCCTCGGCCAGCTCCTCCACGAACTCGCGCTCCGGCGGGATCACCGGCGCCTCCTCGCTTTGTCCGGCGCGGAGAAGAGGGTCGCGATCTTTCCGGCAATCCGACGGAAGGCCGCGACCGTATATGATCGATCCACAAACTCGTAGCCGCATCGCGGACAGCAGATCGCCCCGCAGGCCTGGCTCATGGGGCAGCCTCCGCAGTGAACGGCCCCCTCCCCAAAGTGGTTGCCGCACAGGGGACAGGTGTGCTCGTGACGGGTCCCTTCCTGCGACGGAGACGCGGGCTCGGATGCGGCGCCGCTCGATCTCACAGGGCCACCCCCAGGGCGCGCAGGGTGAAGTTCAACGCGCCGCCGACGAGGATCGCGAAGGGGAAGATGAACGCGGCCACCAGGAGGGCCGCCTTCGTGCCCCTCTCCTTGACGATCATGAGGAAGTTTGCGATGCAGGGGATGAACAGCGTCACGGTGACCAGGCTGACCACGACCTGGATGGGATCCAGCAGTCCGCCCTCCGCCATCCGGTAGAGCCCGGCGGAGCCGAAGTCGCGCCTCAGGAACCCGATGATGAACGCCTCCGAGGCCTCCGCCGGCAGGCCCAGCACCCCCGTGACGAGCGGCGACACCGCCGCCTCCACGACGGCGAGGATGCCGGTGCGGTCCGTGACGAAGAGAAGGAGAGTTCCCACGATGAAGAGAGGGACGGCCTCCTTCAGGTACCACTCCATCCGCGCCATGGTCTTGGTGACGATGTTGGAGAGGGCCGGCACGCGCAGCGGCGGGACCTCGAGGATGAAGTCGGAGCCGCGCCCGGGGAGAAGCCTGGACGCGCCGAAGCCCACGAGGACGATCACTCCGCAGACGACTGCTGACCAGAGGGCGGCCGCCTTCCACGAGAGGGCGGCCAGCATCCCCAGGATGACGCCGAGCTGCGCCGAGCACGGGACGCCAAGGGCCAGAAGGAGGATGACGATCAGCCGCTCCTTCCGGGTCTCGAGGATCCTCGTGGTCAGCGTGGCCATGGTGTCGCAGCCGAGCCCCAGCACCATCGGGAGGACGGCCTTGCCGTTCAGCCCCATGACGCGGAAGACCTTGTTCACCATCACGGCGAGGCGGGGGAGGTACCCCGAATCCTCGAGGATGCTGAAGGCGAAAAAGAACGTCGCGACGATGGGCAGCACGATGGCGATGGCGTACGTGACTCCCATGGTGAGCAGTCCGTAGGGGCCGACGACCATGTCGGACAGGCTGCTCCACGGCGAGTGCTCTCGGAAGAGCCGGTAGGCGAGCGGGTTCACGTACCCGCTCCAGTAGTGCAGCTCGATGCGGGTCGCGCCCGCCGGCAGCGACACGCGGTAGACGCCCGGGGCCGTCTCGCTGACCGTCGAGGCGAAGGCGCCGGGACCTTCGCCCGCGAAGACCTGCAACGCGGCTTCGGGGACCGGCTCCCAGGCGCCGGGCCTCCGCCGCGCCGCCGCGTCCGTCTTCCGCTCCAGCGCCACTTCCATCAACGGGCCTCCGCCCGGCGCGCCGGAGGGCGGATCGAGCAACCTCAGCCGCATCTCCCTTCCGGGCGGGCCGGGCAGCGCGCGGGGCGGGTGTTCGGGGGAGACGGCGACCCGCAGGCTCGCGAGGTCCTGACCGAACACTCTCGATTCGAGGAAGTTCACCGCCGTGCCCGCGCCGAAGTCGCCGACGAACAGATACATGACGTAGAGCACGGCCAGCAGTACGGGCACTCCCCAGACGGGGTGCATCGTGGCCGAGCTGAGGGCGTCGGCGAGGCGCCCGGTCGCGCGCGCCTGGGACCGGGTGACTTCCGCGGCCAGCGCCTGCGCGGCGCGCAGACGCCGTTCGTTGATGACGAAGGCCAGGGAGCGCGGGAAGGCGCGCGCCAGTGCGAGGCGGATCTCCTCGATGCGGGCGACCTGGTCGCCGGACAGCCGGAGCCTGAGCCATGGGGTGAGCGTCTCGTCGCCCACGAGCAGCATCAGCGCCATGGCGCGGCGCGAGATGTTCGCCTCGGGAAGCATCGGCTCCACCTGAGCCGCGGCCTCCTCCACGCGGCGGTCGTAGGTGACCGGGCACGCGGAGCGGCGCGCCTCTCGGGCCAGCGGCAGGATGCGGGACGTTCCTTCGCGGCGTGTGGCGACCGTGCGCAGGACGTCCACCCCCAGCCGCCGCGACAGGAGGGCGATGTCGAGGCTCATCCCTCGGCTCTCCGCCTCGTCGGCCATGTTCAGGCAGAGGACGAAGGGGCGGCCGGCCTCCGCGAGCTCGAGGGAGAGAAGGAGCGTGCGGGGGAGGTTTTTCTCGTCGCCGATCTGGACGACAGGCGTGTCCTCTGCAAGGAGGATGTCACGGGTGACCCGCTCGTCCTCGGATTGGGGAATGAGCGTGTTGATGCCCGGTGTATCCGTGACGGCGACCCGCGCTCCGGCGTGGGTGGCGTAGCCTCGGGTGACCTCGACGGTGGTGCCCGGGTAGTTGGAGACCGTGACGTAGCGGCCCGTCAGGAGGCCGAAGATGACGCTCTTCCCCACGTTGGGGTTGCCCACCAGGACGAGCGCATCGGGTCCGGCGCGTCCCACCGCGAGCGGCTCGTGGGGAGAGGGCGGGGCGGTGGTGGAGGCCATCATCGCTCCTGGCAGCCGCGGCACAGGCCCTCGATCCGCAGCGCGTGGCTCACCGGCCTGAAGCCCAGTCGTTGGCACACCAGGGCCTGACGCTTCTCGAGGGGGTCGTCGGTGAACTCGATGATCCGGCCGCACGAAAGGCAGTGCATGTGCTCGTGGTGCCCCTTGCGGTGCGCCCGCTCGTAGAGGGCCCTCCGCGGCGTCCGGTCGCTGAGGAAGATCCTCTGGACGAAGCCGCTGTCCACGAGGTGCTCCAGAGTCCGGTACACGGTGGCCCTGGACACGGGCGCCTTCCTGCGGGCGAGGTTTGCTGCCAGATCGTCGGCGTCGAAGTGGGCCTGCATCCCGAAGATCTCGTCGAGAATCACACGGCGTTCCCGCGTCATCTTGAGGTTGCGGGAGCCGAGGTAGCCCGCGAACAGGCTCCGTTCCCGGGTGGCTCTCATGGAGGCGCCTCCGCCCTGTTTCTGATATTGCGACTCATTCTCAACGTATCCCGGCGCGCTCCGCATGTCAAGGGGCTGCGGGAGGCGTCACACGGCCCGCCTGGAGGGGTGCGCGGAATGACGCTAGAGCTTGATGAAGGAGAGGTCGGCCTGGGGAAGCGGCGAGGCGGGGCGGGCGAAGAGGTAGCCTTGCCCCATCGTGACGCCCACGTCGACGAGGGCCGCCAGCTCTTCGCGCTTCTCGATCCCCTCGGCGATGAGCTTGATGCCCACCGACTCCGAGAAGCGCTGGATGGTGGCCACGAGCTCCCGCTTGAGGGGCTGTGCGTGGATGTCCCTCACGAGGCTGATGTCCACCTTGAGGAACTCGGGCTGGATCTCCGCGAGCGATTGCAGTCCGGCGTAGGCGGATCCCATGTCGTCGATGGCGAGGCGGAACCCTCGGGATCGGAAGTACGCCAGCGTCTGGCGGAACGCCGTGAAGTCGGGAATGGCGGAATGCTCCGTCACCTCCAGGACCACCCGATCCGGGGTCAGCCGGGCCCTCTCCAGAAGGCGCATCGTCCTGTCGCTGCGGAAGTGCGGATCGTAGATCGACTCGGGCTCGACGTTGAGGAAGAGCAGGGTGTCACGGGGGAGCTCCGCCACGCCGGCGAGCGCCCGCTCGCGGCACAGTCGCTCCAGCCTCCAGACGTCCTTGGACTGGTGCGCCGCCCGGAAGAGGGCGTCCACGTTCTCGAAGTGGTCCCCCTGGACCCGGCTGAGCGCCTCATAGCCGGCCACCCTGGCCTCACGGAGGTCCACGACGGGCTGGTACACGCTGCGCACCAGCCGGCCCTCGATCACCTCGTTGAGGCGGGAGGTGAGAGCGTGGGCGAGACGGTCGCGCTCGCGCATGGAGTCGGCGTGCGCCTCGTCCAGCGCCCGGTACACCAGCCGCTCGGGCCGCAGCAGCGGGTCGTTCTCCACGAGCGCGCATCCGATGAAGCAGGGAAACCTCCGGGAGATGTCGGGCGTCAGGCGCCGTGACAGGAAGCGGGACAGCCGGCCGACGAGCCTGTCCCGGATCCTGAGCAGATCCTCGCGCTGCATGTGCTGCCGGCGGCGCGGCGGCGATACGAGGATGACGAAGGCGTTGCCGCTGATCATGACCTCGGAAATGAAGTCCTCGCGTCTCAGGAGGACGGTCCGCACCGACGCGAGGAAGCGGCCCACGTCCCGGACGATGGAGTCGAAGGCCTGCCATCCCGTGATCTGCTCCGCGGGCAGCGCCTGGAACACGTTCACGGAGAGGATGGAGAGGTAGCCGTTCTCCCTCAGACCCTCGCGCATCTTGTCCAGGAGGAGCGGGACCGTCGGGAGATCCGTCACCGGATCGATGAGCATCTCCTCGCCGTGAGGCGCGTCCTGGACGTCGGTGCCGTCGGTGGGAGCCTTCACGCGGTCCTCCTGCCGGTCACGGCGGCCTCGGCCGCCTCGTCGGACTCGGAGAGATACGTGGGCTCGTGGAGGGTGACCCGGTTTCTGCCGGCCCTCTTGGACTTGTACAGGGCGTCGTCGGCGGTGCTGATCAGCTCGGCGCTGGTCCTGCCGTCGTACGGATAGCACGCGACGCCGCCGGAAATGGTCAGGTCGCCGCCGGGCTGGCTCTCCTCCTTGGGGTACTCGTGGGCCTGGATCGCGGAACGGATCTTCTCGGCCACGACGGCCGCCCCCGACTTGGCAGTGCCCGGCAGCAGCACGATGAACTCCTCCCCGCCGTAGCGGGCCGGGACGTCGTCCTCACGCAGGGACTCCCGCAGGACCCGGCCGGTGAGCTTGAGCGCCTCGTCCCCCGCCAGGTGCCCATTGGAGTCGTTGTAGTGCTTGAAGTGGTCTATGTCGAACATGAAGACGGAGAACTCCTCGTGCCGGCTATCGGCCCGGATGATCTCTTCGGCCAACCGGGTCAAGAAGAACCGCTTGGTGCAGAGCCGCGTCAGGCCGTCGCTGTTGACGAGCTGCTCCATCTTGTGGAAAAGCACCGCGTTGTTGAGGGCGATGCTCCCCAGGTCCGCGACCATCTTGAGCATGGTCTTCTCGTTCTTGGGGTGCCGGAGCATCCCCCCGACGGCAATGACCCCCAGCGTCGTCTCCTCATGGCCCATCGGCACGGCCAGCTCGACCCTGAGGTGAGGTTCGGACGCGGCGTCGAAGTCGGCCTTCACGAACTTCGCTTTCTGCTGGAAGTCGCTCTCGTCCATGGAGATCTGGTGAGAGGCCACCCAGCCCACGCGCCCCTCGCCGAAGAGGATGATTCGCCTGCGGGCATACTCCGGCGCCAGCCCCTTCCCCTCCACGAGGAGCAACCCGTCGTTCCGGTGCGTCGTGAAGAAGATGAGAATCTGCTCCGGGTCGAAGATCTGCTCGATCATCCGGAGCAGCATGGGGGCGATCCGCCGCTTCTCGAGGTTTGTGTTCAGTTCCCGGGCGAAGTCCGGGAGCAGCGTCAGGAAGGTGGAGAGGTTCTTGTTCTCGTTCTGAAGGATCCAGACGCTTTTGCGCAGGTCCCGGCTCTCTTCGTCCACGAGCTGGGTCTGGGAGGAGAGGTCTTCGGTCGCTTTCTCCCTCCCCGCCCGGGCCCCCAGCCAGCGTCCGACGAAGAAGGCGAGCCCCGCCGAGAGGAGCGCGGCGGCGCCGGCGAGGATCAGGAGCTGGGGATCGGCGGAGATCAGTGTGGACAAGTCCCCTCCGGGCGCACGGATCGGGTGCCTCGCCGTTGCGGGAGCCAGTGAAACGAAGCAACGTTCGTGCCCGGAGGACGTTTCGCAACGGAACGGGATCGGGGCGAGAGAACGCCGACTCTCCCGATCGGGCGGCCGGGAAAGCGAGCTTCATAGGCCGAGAGTCGTGGAACGCGCCGCGTTCCCGACGTCAGCGACATCTTGATGACGCGGCGGGTGACGCGATCGGCCTGCGGCGCCCGAGGGGGATGCCCTGCCGGAACACGGCGCCGGCGCGCGCTAGGAGGGCGAAGACGAATGCTTGGCGAGGCAGAGCACGTCCTCGCCGATCCGGCGGCAGGGTCCGAGCGAGAAGGCGGAGGCGGCGCGCTCCTGCACGCGGAGGAACTCCTCTCGGGATCCGATGAACCGCGCGGAGGGGTCGCGCGCGGCCTCGAGGACGTCGCCGGGAGTCCTGAGCAGCGGGATCCGATCCCGCTTCAGATAGAAATTGAGGGCGCCCGAGTGCTTGCTTCCCACGTAGTAAAGAGGGCCCTCTCCCGCGACCTGCGTGATCTCCGAGGCGAGGTAGGCGGCGCTCTTCACTCGGTTGATCACGGGGGCCCAGAGCGGCCCTCCGGTCGCAAGCAAGAGGGCCCAGCCCGCGAAGAGGGCCGCGAACGATTCTCCGCGGCGCGAGAAGGCGAGCGAGACGGCCCAGGCGCAGCAGCCGCCCAGAAGGACGGCGGGGACGATCAGCCTCAGGTTGCCGGGCCACGCGAAGGTCGCCTCGACCGCCGCTCGGGCCGCCTCGCTGCCCGGCTCCGAGAGCGTGGCCGCCGTGGAACGGGGCAGCAAGCCCGAGCCCGCGACGGCCGGCGCGGCCAGGACCCCCGCGAATCCAACGCCGAGAAGCGCCGCCGCGATCACCGCCCCTCGCCCGTGACGTATCCGGCCGTCGGGCTCGAAGAACCTGCGCATCATCCACCCCGCCACGAGGAGCGCCGCGGCCGGGAAGAGGGGGAGCATGTAACGCGTCTTCTTGCCCGAGATGGCGGAGAAGAGGATGAAGGTCGAGGCGAACCAGGCGAGAGGAAACAGCATCGGGCGCACCTGGCCGACCCTCTCCCTCACCGACGCGGCCAGAGCCTGAGGGAGAAAGACCGTCCAGGGCAGGAAGGCGACGGGGAGGATCAGGAGGAAGTAGTAGAGAGGCTCTTTGTGGATGAAGGCGTCGTAGGCCCTTCCGACGTTCTGCTTGATGAGCATCGTCTCCAGGTAGGCCGACCCACCCCTCGATGCGGCCGCTTGGAGCCAGAGCGCGACGGGCGCGATCACCAGAGGGATCCCCCAGAGGGGATGGGAGGCCCGGAGGGACCGCCATCCGTCGCGGAGGGACGTGTACGCGAGCGCCGTCAGGGCAGGGACGATGAACCCCACCGGCCCCTTCGCCAGCACCCCGAGGGAGCACGAGGCGTAGAAGATCGGCATGCCCGTCCGGGCCCCGCAACGGTGGCTGACGAATCCGTAGGCCGCTGTGGTGCACAGCGCGGTCAGGAGCGGATCGATGACGCCGGACTGGCCGAGCTGCCAGAAGAGCACCGACGTGGCCAGCAAGAAGGCGGCCAGGGCGCCCGTGGCCTCGCCCATCACGATGGCCCCGATCCTCCACGTCAGCAGGAGCGTCGCGGTGGAGGCGATCACCGATACCAGCCGGCCGCCCGCCCCGGGCGGGACTCCCGGCACGCGCGAGGCCGCGATGGAGAGCCAGAAGAAGAGGGGCGGCTTCTCCGGGTAGACGTCGCCGTTGAGATGAGGCAGGATGAAGTCCCCCGTTGTGGTCATCTCCCGGGCCGCCTCCGCGTACTTGGGCTCGTCGGGGGCCCACAGGTCCCGGTTCCAGACGGAGGGGAGGTACAGGATGGCCGCGAGAGCGAGGATCGCGGCCGCGCGGGCGCCCGGGCGCCGCGCCGCGGCGCAGGGCGTCACAGGCGCTCCAGGGCGTCCGGGCTCCCCCGCTTGCGGTGGATGAACATCAGGTTGCGGACGTAGACGATGCTGCCCGCGAGCTGCCCGGCAATGAACACCGGATCCCCGATGTGGATGGAGTAGGCGAGCAGGAGGAGGCCTCCGCCGAGGCTCATGTACCAGAAGGCGATGGGGATCACGGATCTCTGCTGCCGCTCGGACTGGTACCACTGGACCAGGAACCGTCCGAAGAAGAAAATCTGTCCCGCGAACCCGACGAGGAGCCAGGGGCTCGAAAGGATGGGGGAGTGCGGCATCACGCCTCCTCGGTGACCTGGTAGTGGATATGGCGGCTCTTCATCCAGCGCACGGCCAGAAGATCGTGGAAGGAGTGGAACACGCGGTTGCCGATCCCGTACTTGGAGACGCCGGCGACTCGCGGCCTGTGGGAGACGGGCACCTGGCAGACCCGGAACCCGCTCATCCGCACCAACGTCGGAAGGAACCGATGCATCCCGTTGAACATCGGGACCGAATCCAGGCACGGCCGCCGGAAGGCCTTGAGCGTGCAGCCGGTGTCGATGATGTCGTCGCCGGACAGGGCGTTGCGCACGGCGTTGGCGATCCGGCTGGAGGCAAGGCGCACCCAACCGTCCATGCGCCGGCTCCGGTAGCCGACCGCCGCGTCGTATTCCGGAATCATATCCAGCAGCGCCCGGATGTCGGCAGGATCGTTTTGGAGATCGGCGTCCAGCGTCACGAAGATCTCCCCCCGTGCCGCGCGGAAGCCGGCCATCAGGGCGGCCGTCTGGCCGCAGTTCCGGGACAGTCGCAGTACCCGGATGTCGCGGCAGGACCGCCTCATCTCCGCGAGCACCTCGGCGGAACCGTCGTCGCTGCCGTCGTCCACGAGGATCACCTCGTACGTTCGGGAGATCGACTCCAGAGCCGCGCGCATCTCGCTCCAGAGCGGCAGGAGGTTGTCCTTCTCGTTGTAGACAGGGATGACAACGGAGAGCTGAGGGGACGGGCCCGCCGGCCGATCAGGGAGAACTCCGCCCACCGGGCGATTCACGGGGCAGACCTCCGGTGCATACGCGCGGTCTCATCCGCGGCGGGCGAGCGAAAGTTCTCGGACAGTCTCGATCCTTCCGCCCGCCGCCGGTTGCAGGCCGATGCTGGATCGCACGCGGTCAACACCCTCATGGTGCAGGGTTTGGAGCGACAGCCCATGAAGAAGCAATTATACAGCATCGCCGCCGCGGCACTCGCCGCCGCGCTGCCCGTTGTCACGGCATGCAGCCGTGGCCCGTCGCGCCCTTCGGTCCTTCTCATCGTCGAGCAGGGCGTGCGCGCCGACCACCAGAGCGTCTACGGCTATCCGCGCGGGACGACGCCCCGCGCTGAAGCACTCTCCCACGAGGGCGCCGTCTTCGAGAACGCCTACACCTCGACGCCGGACCCGATGGCCGCGCTGGCGAGCCTGCTGACGGGACGGTATCCGCCCGAGCACGGGCTCCTCCTCAGCAGGGGCCTCAGCCCCAACGCAGAGACGCTGGCCGAGGTCCTCAAGAGCGCGGGCTACGTGACGCGGGCCGTCGTCTCCACTCCGGGCGTGACGCGCGAATCGGGCCTCCTGCAGGGCTTCGACGAGATCGAGGCGGTGGATCCCGCGGCGGGCGAGGAGCTCGACGGCGGCGCGGCGCAGGTCACGACCCGGGCCGTGGAATGGGTGCGCAACACCTGGGACCGAAAACAGCCGTTTCTGCTCCTGCTGATCTACTCGAGCCCTCAGCTCCCGTACAGGGCACCGGAGGCGTTCCGCTACCGGTTCATGGATCCCGCCGCCAGCCGGGCCCGCGTGGAGCCGATGGCGGAGCTGTGGATACCCTTCGCGCGGCGCTTCAACGCACGCGAGGTCGATCTCAGCGCCCTCGACATCGAGGCCCTCGTGGACCTCTACGACGCCGAAGTCGCCTACGCGGACGACCAGGCCGGCGGCGTGGTGCTGGCGCTGCGGGAGAGCGGCCTTCTGGATCGCACCCTCGTGGTCGTGACCTCCGATCGCGGCGAGGACCTGGGCGAGCAGCACCGGCTCGCGGACCCATCGTCGCTGCGCGAGCCCAACCTGCGGATCCCGCTGCTGATGCGCCTGCCCGGCCGCGTCCCCGCCGGGCTGCGAGTGGCCTCTCTGGCGCAGGACGTGGACGTGATGCCCACCATCCTCGATCTCCTCGAGGTGCCCAAGCCTGAGGCCCTCAGCGCTCTTTCGGTGTCGCAGTATCCGCTCGAGGGCGCCGCGCGACGCTCGGTCGCCGTGTCTCTGGCCCTGGGAGCGTCCCCCGGCGGCCGCGTGGCCCTGCTCCTGAGCGTTCGCGATGCCCGCTACCGGTTCACCGTCTCGCCACAGCGTCCGATGGGCCTCTACGACATCTCCCAGGATCCGTCGGGTGCGCTCGACATCCTCGCCTCGTCCGCTCCGGCGGCCGCGGCGCTGCAGAGAAGCCTCCGGGAGTGGGACGGCGCGCTGCGGCCGCTGCCCGGTGCCGCGCCGCTGATGCCCCCGGGCGCGCCCGGTGCCGCTGCGGCGGGAGGGATGGAGGGACGGACGGGCCCGCCCGGCGCGCCTCCGGCGGCGCCGTCGACACCGCGGTCTCCATCTGCGCCTGGCGGCGGGACGCGCCCTTGAGGCTGGTCCTCTTCGACGTGGACGGCACGCTCGTTGACGCCGGAGGAGCCGGCCGATGGGCCCTCGACCGCGCCTTCGAGGACATCTTCGAGATCGCCCGAATGGATTCCCGGGCCGCGCGCATCCGCTTCGACGGGCGCACCGACCCCCTGATCATCAGCGACATGGCCGCGGCCGCCGGGATCCCGAAGGCGGTCCTGGCGGAGAAACGTGCGCGGATCGAGAGCCGGTACCTGGCGAGGCTCGAGGAGCGGCTCTCCACCGAGCGGAAGGCCCGCGCGCTTCCCGGAGTGACGGATCTCCTGCGCGGGCTTCGGGACCGGGGGGCCCGCGTCGGGCTCCTGACGGGGAACATCGAGCGCGGGGCGATGCTGAAGCTGCGCGCCTCCGGAATTGAAGATTCTTTCGAGGGCGGGGCCTTCGGGAGCGACGCCGACGATCGCGCGTCGCTGGGCCGCCTGGCCCGCGAGAGGTTCGAGTCGTGTCTCGGCGAGCGGATCGCCGAGCGCGAGGTCGTTGTGATCGGCGACTCGCCCGAGGATGTCCGCTCGGCTCGCGCCAACGGGTACCGCTGCCTCGCGGTGGAGACGGGGTGGACGCCCGCCGAGGCGCTCGCGGCGGAGCGCCCCGACCGGATGGTGCGGGATCTCTCCGACACGCCGACCATCCTGGCGTGGATCCTGGGCCCAAACTAAATCCGGGCGCCTCGCGAGAAACCTCGACACCCGGAGGGACATCGAAGCCGCAGCGTTGCCGGGAGAGGGGGCGGGAAGATCCGGGAATCCGCCATGGTCAGCAGCATGGGACCGCGGATCCACGCCCCCCCGGCCTGGAAACCCTGACGGGAGTCAACGAGCCATGAATCGTACCCTCTTGTCCTTCGTCATTCTAGCGGCGCTCGGGGCCGTTGCGGCGGGCTGCGCCGGAGGCGACCCGGCCAGTGCGGGAGCCGCGGCCGGCAAGGATTCTGCGCACCCCGCCCCCGCCGCGACCGAGGCCGACGGCAACGCTCTCCCGCAAACCGCTCCTGCCGCGGCAAACCCGGCGGCCCGGAGCGCCCCCCCCGGCGCGGCCGGGACCGCCACGCTTGCGGGCGGCTGCTTCTGGTGTGTGGAGTCGGCGTTCGACGGCTTGACCGGCGTCAACGAGGCGATCTCGGGTTACACGGGCGGAACCGAGCCGAACCCCACCTACGAGCAGGTCTCCGCCGGCGTCACCGGCCACTACGAGTCCGTGCAGGTTCGCTTCGACCCGTCGGTGATCTCGTACGCGGAGATCCTCGACGTCTTCTTCCGGCAGATCGACCCGACCGACGCCGGCGGGCAGTTTGCCGACCGCGGAGCGCAGTACCGCACGGCGATCTTCGTCCACGACGAGACGCAGCGGCGGGTGGCCGAGGCCTCGAAGCGTTTCCTCGAGGAGAGCGGCTGGTTCGCGAAGCCCATCGCGACTCCGATCCTGCCTTCGGGGCCGTTCTACCCGGCCGAGGAGTACCATCAGGACTACCACATCAAGAACGCGGCGCACTTCAAGGCGTACAAGTGGGGCTCCGGGCGTGGACCGTTCCTGGAGCGCTTCTGGAAAGACAAGCCGCCGATCCGTGTCGCGGCGCAGGAGGAGGCCCCCGTGGAAAGCAAGCCCGGCCGCGCGTACAGAAAGCCGAGCGATGACGAGCTGCGCGCCCGGCTGACCCCGATCCAGTACGAGGTGACGCAGAATGAGGGGACCGAACCGGCTTTCAGCAACCCGTACTGGGACAACCACGAATCCGGGATCTACGTGGACGTGGTGACGGGCGAGCCGCTGTTCAGCTCCACCGACAAGTTCGAGAGCGGCACCGGCTGGCCCAGCTTCGTCCGGCCGATCGAGCCGGCCAACATCGTCGAGAAGACCGACCGCTCGTGGTTCACGGCTCGAACGGAGGTCCGCAGCCGTCACGGCGGCAGCCACCTCGGCCACGTGTTCGGCGACGGCCCCCGGCCGACCGGCCTGCGCTACTGCATCAACAGCGCCGCGCTGCGCTTCATCCCCGCCGAAAGGCTCGAGGCCGAAGGGTACGGGGAGTACGCGCCGCTGTTCGACAAGGGTGATGCGGGCGGGAAGCGCGGGTCCCCGGCCGCAGGCAAGGGCAGCGGCCCTGAGGGCGGCGCAGAGCCCTGAATGCTCCGGCCGCCGGCGGCCGTGAGACCCCTGCCGGAGCATTCCGGCCACGAGGCCGGGGTGCCCTAGTTGTTCCAGTTCAACACAACGGTCAGCGGTAACTCTTCCTGCTCCTGGACGATGCTGTTGACCAGGAACCGCTGCCCATCGCGCGAGACGCCGTAAACTCCCCACGGGTGGGCCAGGCGGATGTCGAACAGCGGGCCCACCTTGCCGATCTGCACGTCCTCTTGGGAGAGCCGGATCTCGGCCGCCATGATGCGCCGGGCGCTCTCCACGTAGAATATCTCCTTGCCGTCGGAGCGCCATCGCGCGACGGTCCCTCCGTTGGTGGAGAGCTGCCACTTGCGGCTGGCCTGTGGAAAGGGCGTGATGTAGATCTCCATCCGGCCGGACTCGTCCGACTCGTAGGCGATCCAGCGCCCATCGGGAGAGAAGGTCGGCCGCCGCTCTGTGAAGGAGGTTCGGATGTAAGGGACCGGTGTGCGAGGCTCGGACATCGGGAGAATCCAGAAGTCGGGCTTTCCGTTTGGGTCGGGAACCTGGTAAACGATGGAGCGGCCATCGGGCGACCAGTCTCCCGCGACCGAATCGTGATCGGATTCGAGAATCATCTCCTGATCGCCCGTGCCGGAGACCGACTTGGCGTACAGATTGAAGACCCTGCCCTTCCTGGAGGAGAACACGATTCTCTGGCTGTCGGGCGACCACCGGGGGCTGCCCTCGGGGCCCGGTTCGAAGGTGAATCGCGTCTTGAGATTCCGGGCGACGTCGAAGACCCACAGGTCGTTGCTGCCGGTCTTCGAACCGTACATGCCCACGGCGACCTCGCCGTTATCGGGGGAAAGCTCGAGGGCGAAATAGCGGGCCTGATCCCCCAGGACGCCGACCTGTTTCCCTGACCGATCGAACCAGAGGAGCTTGCCGCCCAGAGCACCAGCGCCCGTCTGATAGAGCAGAACTCCGTTACCCGAGACGGAGAACACGCCGTTCGAGTAGCCAGAATCGAACTGCACATCCTCCGCGATCGGGAAGGCCTCCCCGGAAAGCTGGGCGCTTCTCGCATCGAAGGGCTGTGCCATGAGTGTGGTCTCACGCACGAAGAGCAGGTGGCCCGAGGCGTACACGACGTTGGTCGTGGCACTGAAGAGCGGGGTCGCCGTCTTATCCTCGAGACTGCCCACCATCACGGTGTTCAGTTCCCCGCTGTCGGCTCCGCCCGTCCCTCCGCCCGTCGCGCGATCGAGGAACAGGAAGCGGCGGCCGTCCGGCAGGAACCAGGGCCAACGGTGCGAATCCTCTTTCGATGCGTCGAACACCGTGACGGGGGCCGAGGCGCCTCCGGTCGCCGCGACGCGATGGAGCGGACCCGTCAAGTCGGGGGCGAAGACGATGACGCCGTCGTGGCTCCACGACCCTCCCCTCCCGTTGGCCGCAGGACAGAGCGTCAGAGGAGGGCCCCCGCCAGCGTCGATCCTCTTCAGTTTGCCGTCTGCGAAGAAGCCGACCGTGCGGCTGTCAGGCGACCAGAAGGGATAGCGCCCCCCTTCCGTCCCGGGCAGCGGACGGGCGATGAGCGAATCGAGGGGACGGATCATCAGCATGTCGGTGCCGTCCGCCTGCCGGACCACCAGGGCGATCTGCCGTCCGTCGGGGGAGACGGCGGGGGGCCCCGCGCCACCCGGCCCCTGCGAGGTCGTGAAGAGGGTGGTCCCTTTGGGGGCTACGATGAGAGCGCGCACCGGGTTCGGCGTGACGGACACCGCGCGGTAGTAGGCGGCCCCCAGGAGACCGCTGACCCCGACGAGCGCCGCCGCGAGCCCCCAGCCGATGCGAGCGCGGCCTGCGTGCTGGCCGACGGACAGCGGCACACCTGCCTGCGAGCCGCCCTCCGCGATCCACCTGAGATCGAGGAGGACATCGTGCACCGTCTGCCGGCGCTGCTGAGGGTCCTTCGCGAGGCAGGTCTTGACCAGCCTCTCCAGCGCGGGCGGCGGCATCGGCGCCAGCGCGGAGATCGGCTGCGGCTCCCTCTCCAGGATCGCCGCGATAAGCGACGCCTGCGTCTTGGCCTCGAATGCCCTGCGGCCGGTCACCATCTCGTACAGCACGAGCCCGAAAGCGAAGATGTCGCTGCGTACATCCGCCTCTGCGCCCTCGATCTGTTCCGGCGCCATGTACTGGAACGTCCCGACGAGCGTCCCCGCCGCTGTCAGCGGGCTGGTCGCCGTCGCGGCCTGCGTCAGCGGGGCCGCCGCCGTGGCCGCCGCGGTGCTCTTGGCCAGACCGAAATCCAGGAGCTTCGCTCCCGTCTTCGTCAGCATCACGTTGCTGGGCTTGAGGTCGCGATGGACCAGCCCCTGCCTGTGCGCCTTGTCCAGCGCGTCCGCGATCTGGATCGCGCAGCGCAGCGCTTCGTCCAAGGGAAGCGGGCCCCGTGCGAGCCGCGAGGCGAGCGTCTCCCCTTCGAGGTACTCCATCACCAGGAAGTCCACGCCGTCCTGCGAGCCGACGTCGTGAAGCGTGCAGATGTGGGGATGGTTGAGGCTGCTGGCGGCCCTCGCCTCCCGTTCGAAGCGCTGGCGCAGGCCGGGGTCCTTCGAGAGATGTTCCGGCAGGACCTTGACGGCGACCGTGCGGTCCAGGCGCGTGTCGCGCGCGCTGTAGACTTCGCCCATCCCTCCCGCGCCGAGGGGAGCCAGGATCTCGTACGGTCCAAGGCGGGAGCCGGGCGTCAGGGGCATAGACGCAAGAGGCTATCAGAAAGATTGGGCCGATGGCGACCGGCCTGAGCCGCGACGTCGGGTTGGACGTAGCTGTCCCAAGGCAGAACGGGGCCCTCTCGATCAGCCCCCGGAGCCGACGCGTGGCGTGTGAGGCGCACGGAACAGGCGATCAGCCGCGTCCACCTCGGCGCAGAGATGGCCGGCTGGTCAAGAGCCTGTCCCGGACGGCCCACTTCTCGGTCGGGAACCAGCGCGGGGCTCGAGCCGGCTGGCGGAAGCGTGTGGGAATCGAACCCACCGCGGCACGCTCTCGCGTACCGCCAACGGATTTGAAGTCCGTGCGAGACACCAGCCCCGATTCGCTTCCGTGCTCCTGTACGGCAGGGCCGACATCCTAGCAGCGCCTACCGGGGCGGTCAAAAACTCGCCGCGCTCCGGCGATGGGTCACACCATCGCTCGATCCCGCCGGGCCAGATCCTTGGAGGTGACCGGAACCGGGCCGAGCCGACGATGTCCTCGCCTGCTCGAGCCGCCGTGAGAGCGAGCCACGTTCTCGGAAGATCGCCTGCTTCCATCGTGGTGCTGCCGGCCGTTCGTCCTAGAAGCCGATCCTCGCGGTGAGTGATGCCCTCTCCGGCGTGACGACGGGGGGCAGGAGGGTGATCCTACGGCTCGGGCGCGGATCCCACGACAGCCACCGATCCACGCCGTCGTGGTGGTTGAAGGCGTAGAAGGACCGGCCCGTCAAGATGCCGGCCAGCGATCCCGCCGCCACGTCCGTGAGGTAGTGGCCGTCCTGGAGGACGCGCGCCCAAGCCATGGTGGCCCCGAGGGAGTAGAGCACGGCGCGCGACCACCGGCGCGCTGCGGGGCGGGAACGAAGCCGCCGCGACAGGACGAGGTCGGCGTAGGCCAGGGTGGTGAAGGCCGAGGAGGCGTGGTAGGAGTAGAACGACTGGCGCATGCTCACGCTCGATGAGAGGCGACGGATCTCCGCGGGCGTCGCGCCGTCCTCCTCCGCGAACTCGAGCCTCGGCCTCTCGCGCCCGACCATGTTCTTCACGATCCCCGTCGCCGCCACGTTGAAGCGCTGTGCCTCCCACAGACCGAGGGCGTCCGTGACGTCGTCGCGCCATCGGGATCCGTTGGACCCGAGGATCGCGGCGAGCGCGATCCCCCGCGTCAGCGGCGTCACGTGGCCCTCCACGAACCCGTGGGCGTCCGTGTCGCCCGCTCCCCGGCGGAAGCGGTCGCGGATGCGTTCATCGAAGGAGGGAGGGCTGCCCAGGAAGAGAGGAGAGGCGCGCGGTCCACGCTCCTCCACGATCCCCGAATCGAGGAGCGAGGCCGCCGCCACCACAGCGACGTGTGCCGCGTGATCGGCGATGAGCGATCGCCAGAAGGGGCGTTGCGGGCCGGAGGCGGGCGCCGCCGGCGCGCTCTTCTCCGGGCCTATCGCACCGGCCGGGAGCACGGCGGGAGGGGCGGATCTCTCCGGTCGAGGAGGCTCGGGAGTCTCTGCGCGATGCGCCGAGAGTGCCGCGCACACGATCGCCGCCGCGAGGATCCCCCGCCCGCCGCGCCGCAGCCTCACCGGGCGTTGGATCCCATTTCGATCCCGAGCGAGATGCCGGCGCCTCCCGGCACGGGGTACGGCGGGTGGAAACGGAGCCGGCCGGCCCGGGCCGCAGCGGCGCGGCCGGAGGCGAACTCCCCGGGATGGTTCAGCCTGTAGTAGGTCCGGCCCACGAAAGTGCCCAGAGCGGCCCCGGCCACGACATCGGTGAAGAAGTGCCGGCCCCGGCGGATCCGCGAGTAGCCGATGTACCCCGCGAGGCCGTACATGCCGGTGAACGAGGCCGCGCGGGCGCCTCCTCGAAGGTCCGTCTTCCTCGCGATCGCCCGCTCGAGGTACGAGAGGAAGGCGAACGAGCCGCTGGCGTGGCCGGAAGGGAACGACTCGTGGTTGCCCTCGTTTGCATCGAGGGCTTCGAGGCGCCTGTCGCCCGCTCCCTCCCGCCGTGCGAACTCGAGGGCGGGCCGCTCGCGCCCCGTCATGTCCTTGAGGAGCGACGTCAGCCCCCGGTTCGTGTAGTAGGTCTCCACGAGGCCCAGAAGATCCCCCTTCATGGCGGGGCGGTCCCGCAGATCGAGAGCGATGAGGGTCAGCGGCACGGCGTAGCGGAGCGTCTCGAGTCCGTACTCCTCCACGTACCCGCGCCAGCCCGAGGGCCCCGTGATGGAATCATGGATGCGGCGATCGATGGCCGGCGGATCGGCAAAGAGGATCGGGTCGTGGGACGGGCCGAACGTGCGATCGTAGACGCGCGACGCCTGCTCGAGCCCCAGCGAGAGAAGGAGACGGACGCCGTGCTCATCGAGGAACCGGCCCAGGCGCGAGGCGCGCGCCGGAGTGCCGCTCGCCGGATCGCCTGCCGCGGCCGCGACTCGCTGCGCGCCGCCCGAAGGGTCGCTCTCCTGCGCGAGCGCCGGCGCGCCGCCACCACCCAGGATGGACGCCGTCAGGAAGAGCAGCGGCGCGGCCGCTCTTGGGATGCGGGCCGATGTCACGAAGGTTTGGCTTCCCTGTTGCGCGGTCGGGCGCTACTCTAGGCGGCCATGACGGGTCCGTCAACGAAGAGCGCCCAAAGGTTCGAGTGGACAGGAGCCACCGCGGCCGCGCTCTCGCGGTTGTGTGCGGTAACCCGGGCCTTCGTTCTCGGGACAGCGGGAGGGGCGGCGGTGCTGCTTGCGGCCGTCTCCGGAACGGGCGGCGCGCCGATGGCGGTCGCCCGGGAGGCCGTGGCCGAGAATCCGGCTCCGCCGCGCGAGCGGCCTCGCGTTCCGGTCAGCGAAGAGCGCGTCCGGGACGTCCACGCGCGCGCCGTCGTGGTGGACACGCACGCCGACACGCTGTGGCGCGTCCTTGACGAGGGCGACGACATCTCGGATCGTTCCGCGAAGGGTCACATCGATCTGCCCCGGCTCCTCGAAGGCGGGGTGGACGGCCAGTTCTTCGCGATCTGGCCGCAGCCGCACTACGGCCCGGACGGCTACGTCAAGAGGTGCCTGCGCCTCATCGACGCCCTGCACGGCGTGATCGCGCGCAGCGGAGGCCGGATGTTCCTGGCCGCCACGCCGGACGACATCCGCCGGGCCGACCGGGAGCACCGCGTCGCGGCCCTTCTCGGGATCGAGGGAGGGCACGCCATCGAGGACGACCTCGGCGTGCTGAGGATGTTCCACCGCATGGGGGTGAGGTACATGACCCTCACGTGGTCCATCAACACGTCCTGGGCCGACTCCTCCGGGGACCAGCGGACGTACCACGGGCTCACCGCATTCGGCGAGAAAGTGGTGCGGGAGATGAACCGTCTCGGCATGATCGTGGACATCTCGCACGTCTCGGACGAAACCTTCCGCGACGTCCTCGCGGCGACGTCGGCTCCCGTCATCGCCTCGCACTCCTCGTGCCGCTCCCTGTGCGACGCGCCCAGAAACATGAGCGACGACATGCTGAAGGCGCTCGCCGGCAACGGCGGCGTGATCATGATCAACTTCTACTCGGCGTTCCTCGACCAGGCCTTCCGCGATGCCTCGCGCGCCGCCTCGGAGGCCTCCAAGGACCGCCTCTCCGCCATCGCCAGCGAGACGCTCGGTGACGCGGCGGAACGGGATAGGCGCGAGTGGGAGCTGCACGCGGCAATCGACGCGGCGATCCCGCCGGCGACGCTCGGCCGCGTGCTGGACCACATCGATCACGCCGTCCGGGTGGCGGGGCGGGATCACGTCGGGCTGGGATCCGACTTCGACGGGATCACCAGCGCGCCGCGCGGGCTCGAGAATGTCTCGATGCTTCCCGCGATCACGCGCGGTCTGCTGGAACGGGGCTACACCGACGACGAGGTGATCGGGATCCTCGGCGGCAACTTCCTGCGCGTGTTCGATCGCGTGACGGAGATCGCCGCGAATCGTTGACATCGATTCGAACGGTGCTGTATATTTCGCGGCGTGCTGAGCGAGTTCATCCCGGACCCCACAGCGAACCGAATTCCGAAGATCCGCGAGGGGTCTTTTCCCGTCCACGGTCTTATCGGTCGGCGGGGTTGCGGCCGCACTCCGCCATCAACGGACAGGCTGGATCGTAAGGAGACGGCCAGCCGCTTCTGAACACCCATGGAGGTGAACCAAGCGTGCCGATGAAGAGGAAGAAGACCAGCAAGAAGGCAGTGAAGAAGACAGCCAAGAAGCGCCGCCGCTAGCCGGCAGGCGCCGCTCGCAAGGAACTCTTCTCCGGAGAAGGTTCCGCACCGGCCTCGAAGACAACCCTTCCTGCCGTGGGGCTGTAGCGCAGCTGGGAGCGCGCGTGACTGGCAGTCACGAGGTCACGGGTTCGATCCCCGTCAGCTCCACCAGGATGTCGTCTGCTTCTATTTTCGACCCGTCCCGGAGCGCTTCGCGGAGATCTTTCCGGCGGCCCGGTTCAGTGGATGCGCCCGTTCCAGGAAAGAGATCGCCGGCCGGCGCCTGATCCCCATTCTCCTCGCCTCGGAACGCAGCCCCTCGTGCTCCGGGTCCAACGTGAGGCCCTTGATCAGGGCTCCCCACGCATCCTTCCGCTCACCCGCCATGAGATGCACACGCGCGAGGTTCAACAAGACCTCGGGGGTGAAGAACTCGCTGGCGGCGGCTCTGCGGCAGACGGCGAGGCCCTCGCGGGTGCGGCCCAGGGCCGCGGCGAGGCAGTAGCCGTAGTAGGAAGCGTAGCGGGCGCGGCGCGCCGGGCTGGGAGCGGCTTCCTCCAGCCGCAGGCTGGATTCAAAGTAGGCCAGGGCCTCGAGATTTCTCCCCTGCGAGAGGCAGCGGAGTCCTCGGGAGAAGCTCCTCTCGGGGGCAGTGGTCCTCATGGAGGATCCTCCAGCGCGGGGCGGCGGTTAATGTGGGGCCGCGGCCCGCGACCGGCAACCGCCGCGCGGCGCGGACGCTTCCCAGGGCTTCCGGACGTCTACCCGCCGCGGCGTCCTTCGCGGAGCAGGGGCTCGTTCACTTCGATGCGGGACGCCTTCTGGAGCCGCGCGATCATCGCCTGGAAGAGGGCCGACCTCTCGTCGTCCAGAAGACGGCGGCGCAGCGCCTCCCGCTCGGAAGCCTCCTCCGCGGGGGTCGCCGGGGAATGTCCTTTCACCTCGATCACGACCAGGCCGTCTTCGGAGTCGTGGGGGCCGAGCACGGCGCCGGTGGACGCGGCGAACGCGGCGGCCTTGGAGGCGTCCGTGAGGGGAGGCAGGGGCTGGATGCGACTCACCTTGGGGTAGCTCTTCACCTCCAGCTTGCGCTTCTCGCAGCGGGCCTGGAGAGAGCCCGAGCCCGCCAGGATCTCGGCGGCGACCGCCCGCGCCTTGTCGCGGGCCCGCGACCGCTTCAGATCAGTTTCCACGCCCCCCTTGACGCTCTCGAACGGCGCGGGACGTGGCTCCCGCACCTCCGCCAGCGAAAAGACGGCGAGCCCCTGCGGGACGGCCACGGGCGGCGTCACCCCTCCCGGCTTCAGCGACAAGATCGCCTCGTCGACCTGCGGCAACCGCCCCAGCGTCCCCGCGGGCTCCCCCTTGGCGAAGAAGCCAGTGTCCGATACGGCGTAGCCGGAAGCGGCCGCGGACTTGTCAAAGGAGGACTCCTGCGAGCCGATCGCGGTGGAGAAGGCGTCCGCGGCCTTCCGGATCGCCTCCTGCGCCCTCTGCACAGCGAGGGAGCGCCGGATGTCGCCCTGGACTTCCTCGAAGGGCTGCACGCCCGCGGGGCGGCTCTCCGTGACCTTGAGGATGTGGAACCCGAAAGGCGACTTCACCACGTCGCTGACGGAACCCACGGAGAGCGAGAAAGCCGCGTCCTCGAATTCCTTGACCATGGCGCCGCGGCCGAAGAACCCCAGATCGCCGCCGTTGGTGGCCGACCCCGGATCCTCGGAGTGCTGGCGCGCCAGAGCGGCGAAATCGTCTCCGGAGCGGATGCGGGCGAGCACCTCGCCGGCCCGCGTGCGCAGCTCCGTCTCCTTCTCGGGCGCATCTCCGGGCTGGGACCTGAAGAGGATGTGGGAGGCGCGGCGCTGCTCCGGGTGCGAGTAACGGGTGCCCTTGTCCCTGTCATAGGACGCCCGGACGTCGGCTTCGGGCACGTCGATGGTCGCGGCCTTCGCCTCGCGGTCGAAGAGAACGTAGGCCGCGCGCCTCGCTTCCGGCGTCATGTACGAGGAGGCGTGTGCGTTGAAGTAGGCTTGCACTTCTGCGGCGGTCGGCGCCTTGTTGCCGGCGTACGCCGCGTCCGCGAGGAGGACGTAGTCCACGTCCACCCGCTCCACCTCGTCCCGGAACCGCTTCTCCAAGTCAGCGTCGTCCACGCGCGCGAGGCTGAAGAGGACCATGCGCAGCTTGTCCGCCGCCAGCCCCTCGCCGTGCTCCCGCTCGAACTCGGTGACCTCGAGACGGTTGGCGGCGAGGATCCTCCGGTAGAGATCGACGCCCACGAAGCGGCCCTCGCGCTGGAAGCTCGGCGAGTTGATGATCGAGTCCCGGATCTCGGCGGCGGTCACTTTCAGGCCCGACCGCTCGGCCTCGCGCTGCGCCAAGTGCTGGCCCAGAATCGACCCCAGCGCCTGCTGATCGATGAAGGCGCCCATGCGCTCCGCGTCGAACGCCTCGGCTCCGAACCGCTCGCGGAGGTCGTTCTCGACCGTGGCGCGCTGGCGCTGGAACACGCGGGTGGGGATGCGCTTGCCGTCCACGCTGGCGATCCACGCGGGCTGCCCTTGAACGCTGGAGGTGAGGGCGCCCCCCCAGATCCCGTAGATCGTGAAGGCGAAGCTGGCCGCCACGGAGACGACCACGACACTGAGGATGACGCGGACGTACCCCTTCCGCCGTCGCATCACGTCGAGCATTCTTCGGGCCCTCGCGGAAAGCTGGCATTGTACGGTGCCGGCCACCTCCCATCAAGCCTGCCGGATGAGTCCTGTGGCGCGGTTCGGATTGATATGCTATATTCAGCCGCTCCGCTGGGGATCCCTCCCAACCTTTTGCAAACAAAGCGTTTAACCTTGAGCCCCAGCCGCGAGGACACCTCTTCGGGTAGACTACCCGCCCGCGATCCGGCTCCATCCGGAGGCGCATGAGGCGGGCCACGGTGGCGGGACGGGCATGGCGCTGAAGAGAGGAGGGGAGAGACCCGCGGTCCTCCTCGACTGGTTCAACGTCAGCTATCGATCGATCGTCATCGGCTCGGTCACGGCCCTCGGCATCCTCCTTGTCTCCGCCGGCACGTATTACTACCGCTACGTCTACCGCACCAGCCCGCGGGTCCGTGCCTCCGCGGCCATCGGCGTGGCGGAGGATCTGCTCGAGCAGTCGGCGGCCGGAGTGCGCGACGACGAAGGCAAGACGCTCAAGCAGTCCGCCCAGCGCCTCCTGGCCGAGGCCCGGCGTCAGTTCGACGCCAGGAACTTCGAGGACTCGACCAAGGCCGCGGAGCAGTCCCAGATGAGCAGCCAGCGGATCCTCTCCATGTCGAGAGGCGAGGCCGCGCGCGCGGCCCAGTTCTACAAGATCGAAGGCGACGTCCGGGTGAAGCGGGCCCGGGAACTCATCTGGAGCCCCGCTACGAAGGGGATGACGCTGTCGGTGGGGGATCAGATCAAGACCAGCTCGCGGTCGGCGGCCCAGATCATCTACTTCAACGGCACCATCACCACCGTCACGCCCGCCTCGCTCTTGGAGATCAAGGAGCTTTACGAGAACCCCTCCACCCGCGTCCAGCAGGTGCGCGAGCGGCTTCGCGAGGGACGCATCTCCGCCACGACGCAGGAGCCGGCCACGAAGGGCTCGTTCCACGAGATCGCCACCCTGAACACGGTGGCCGTCACCGAAGAGAGGACGAGCCTGGACATGGCCTTCGACGACCAGGAAGAGAAGACCCGCCTCGAAGTGCACACCGGCCGGGCGACGGTCTCCGCCGGAGAGGGTTCGCCCCCCGTGGAGGTGGAGGCCCAGGAACGCCTCGAGGTGGACCGGGAGGCGCAGGTCTCCGAGAAGGTCAAGCTCCCGCCCGCTCCCGCGCTGACCGCGCCCATTGACCAGAAGGTCATTCCGCTGGGCGAGGAGGAGGGCACCCCGGTGCAGCTCGTCTGGCAGGAGGTGCCGGAGTCCAAGAGCTACCACCTCCAGATCTCCTCCCACTCGCTGTTCTCCGACACTCTGGTCGATCAGACCCTCGACACCCCCATCGCGACCCTGCCGCGGGCCCGCGAAGGGAACTTCTACTGGCGGGTGGCCGCCGTCTTCGAGGACGGAGCCGAAGGCCCGATGAGCGAAGTGCGGAAGTTCAAGATCGTGCCGGGCACCCTTTCCCTCACCGGCGACACGCAGCCGCCGCCGCTGCAGATCGACGACTTCCTCGTATTCTCCACGCAGATCATCGTAAGGGGCAAGACGGAGCCGGGCGCCCTGCTGTCGGTGAACGGCACCAAGATCGACGTCTACGACGACGGGACCTTCACGTCGGTGATCGCTCTTCACAAGGCGGGCCGGCACACGCTGATCTTCACGTCGCAGGACGTGGCCGGCAACGCGACGCGCGTCGAGCGGGTCGCGGAAGTGGACACCTACTGATCGGGACTCGATGCCCTCCCGCGCCGTCATCCTGGTGAACGCGGCCGCGGACGCCCGCCCCACCCGGGTCATACGCGGCGCGCTGGATCTGGCCGGGGCCGAACGGGTGGTCTCGAGGCGCCGCGACCGCGTCTCGCTCGCGGTCTGGCTGCCACGCACGCGGGCCCTCGACCGGCGCCTGCGCGCGCTGGTGCGGGCGGCCGGCCGGCCGTGCGTCTCCGTGGGATACGGCGCGGACGCCGCCGCGGGCCGGCGCTCCGCCGCCCTGGGATTCCTCGTGCACCTGGGCGGAGAGGTGAGCCCTTCTCGGGCGGAAGGCTGCGCGCTGTCGCTGGCCCGGCTCGGCGCCGGCGCCCGGAAGGCCCGCACGGAAAGGACCGCGGGGGCGCGCACGGCCCGGCGGCTGAAAATTCTCTCCGACATCACCCGCGCGGCCAACTCCGTCCTGGACCCGAAGCGGGTGATGGAGATCGTGATGGGCAAGGTGCAGTCGCTCATCCGGGCCGAGGCCTGGTCGCTGCTGCTCGTGGACGAAAAGGCGCAGAGCCTGTCGTTCGAGATGTCCCGGGGCGACAGGTCCGGTTCCATGAAGGACTACAAGCTCAGGATCGGCCAGGGGATCGCCGGCTGGGTCGTGCGCTACCGCAGACCCGCCATCATCAACGACGTCCGGCGCGACCGGCGCTTCGACCCCGGCTTTGATATGCTGACGGGGTTCCGGACGCGTTCCATCCTGTGCGCGCCGCTCATCAGCCGGGGCCGGATCATCGGCGTCGTCGAGCTCATCAACAGGAGGCGGGGCCCCTTCACCCGGGAGGACCTCGACACGTTGAAGATCCTCGTCGAGCCCGGGGCCGTCGCCATCGAGAACGCGATCCTGTACAAGCGCTCCACGGAGCTGTCCTTCACCGACGACCTGACGAAGCTCTTCAACGCCCGCTACCTGGACCTGGCTCTGAGAAGGGAGGTCAAGAGGGCCCGCCGGTACCAGGGCTCGGTGTCGGTCATCTTCCTGGACCTGGACGGGTTCAAGAACGTCAACGACTCCCACGGCCACCTGGCGGGGTCCCGGGCGCTGGTGGAGGTGGGCGAGGTGCTCCAGGCGACCGTGCGCGAGATCGACACGGTCTCCCGCTACGGAGGCGACGAGTTCACGATCGTGCTGCCGCAGACCGACTCGGAGGGGGCCATGGTCATCGCGGAGAGAAGCCGGCGCAGCGTGGAGGAGAAAGTCTTCCTCTCGGAGATGGGCCACTCGGTGAGGCTCACGGCCTCGTTCGGCGTGGCCTGCTACCCGGAGCACGGCCAGAGCGGGGAGGACCTGCTCCGCAAGGCCGATCAGGCCATGTACGAGGTGAAGCAAGGGGAGAAGAACGGCGTGGCGCTCGCGCGCTGAGCGTCCCTGCCGTCACCGATGACCCCGGGAAGGAGAGAGAGGTAAGCGGATGGGCTGGCGGTCGCTCCTGAGCATGTTTTCAAACGATCTGGCCATCGACCTCGGGACGGCCAACACGCTCGTGTACGCCAAGGGGAAAGGGATCGTGGTGTGCGAGCCGTCCATCGTCGCCGTGAACCAGAAGACGGGGAAAGTCGAGGCGGTCGGCAAGGCGGCCAAGGAGATGCTGGGGCGCACTCCCGGGAACATCGTGGCCATCAAGCCGATGAAGGACGGCGTCATCGCCGACTTCGAGCACACCGAGAAGATGCTCGACTACTTCATCAAGAAGGCGCACAACCGGAGCCTGGGCGTGCGTCCGCGTATCGTCATCGGCGTCCCCTCGGAGATCACCCAGGTGGAGAAGCGCGCCGTGAAGGACTCCGCCTTCAAGGCGAAGGCCACGGAGGTGTACCTGGTGGAGGAGGCGATGGCCGCGGCCATCGGAGCCGGGCTCCCCATCACGGAGCCTACGGGCAACATGATCATCGACATCGGCGGGGGCACGACGGACGTGGCCGTGATCTCCATGGCCGGCATCGTGTACTCCCGGACCGTCCGCATCGCGGGCAACGAAATGGACGACGCCATCATCCAGTACATCAAGCGCAAGCACAACCTCCTCATCGGAGAGCGCACCGCGGAGGAGATCAAGATCAAGATCGGATCGGCCTACCCGCTGGATGAAGAGCTGAGCATGGAGATCAAGGGCCGGGACCTCGTGGACGGCATCCCCAAGACCATCGTCGTGACCGACGCCGAGATCCGCGAGTCCCTCGCCGAGACCGTCAACGCCATCGTGGACGCGGCCCGGGGGGCGCTGGAACAGACGCCCCCCGAGCTCTCCGCCGACATTGTGGACCGCGGCATCGTGTTGACGGGCGGTGGGGCGCTGTTGCACAACCTCGACAAGAAACTGCGGGAGGAGACCGGACTGCCGGTTTCCATGGCCGACGATCCTCTGTCCTCGGTGGTGCTCGGCGCGGGTCGGATGCTCACCGACTTCGCCCTGCTCAGGAAGGTATCCATAGACTAGGGTGGCCCGAATTCGTCCGCGCGGCCGCGTGCAGACGACGGCAAAGAACGCCGCGTCTGACGCGTGGCGGGCCTTCGGAGGCCCACTGATAAGGCCGGGCCCGGGCGTCCCCGGGCCCCGGCGCCGCACTCGATGAAGCACACCATTCACGATCGCCGTCCGGCGATCTTGCTCGTCATTCTGATCGTGGCTCTCTTCGGCCTCATGGCGGGGCAGGTGAGGGGAGGGCCGCTCAGCAAGGTGGAGAGTGCCTTCCTGTACGGGACCTCCCCCCTCCTGCGCGGCGCGCACGCGATCACGGAGGGGTTGCGGGAGGTGTGGAGCCGCGCCGGAGGCGGTGAGAGCCCCGGGCGGATCCGCGATCTGGAAAAGCAGGTGGCCCGCCTCGAGCTGGAGAAACAGCGCTACGAGGAGCAGCGCCTCGAGAACGATCGGTTGCGGGCTCTCCTCGACCTGAAGCAGAGCCTCCCCGTGCCCACGATGGCGGCCACGGTGCTGGCCAATTCGTTCCGAGGCGCCACCAAGACCTGCATCCTCGACCGCGGTTCGCGCGCCGGGCTCAAGGCCGACATGCCCGTGGTCAACCCGCAGGGCGTGGTGGGCCGCCTCTGGTCTGTGGGACCGGGCATCTCGAAGGTCCAGCTCCTCATCGACGCCTCGGGAGGCGTGGCGGTGCTGGTCCAGCGCACGCGCGTGCAGGGGGTGCTGGTCGGGAGGGGGGATCAGCTCCTGGAACTGCGCTACATCTCCACCATCGACGACGTCCGGGCGGGCGATCTCCTGCTGACGTCGGGACAGGACCGGATCTACCCGCGGGGTCTCCCCGTGGGCGTGGTGGCGGCCGTGGAGGAGAGCGGAGGTCTGCTGAGGCGCGTGACGGCGGTGCCGCGCGTGGACTTCGACCGCCTGGAGGAAGTGCTGGTCCTCACGCGCGGCGACCTGCCGGGCGAGGCGGGTGAGATGCCGCCGTGAAAGGACTGTTGCTGGGAGCGGCGGCCTTAGCCTCCGCCCTGGTGGGTCAGCTCATCCTCTCCGCCATGTGGCCGGGCAGCGTGGTGTTCTTTGATCTGCCGCTGCTGGTCGTCCTATACTACGGCTTGGACCGCGGCCCGGCGGCGGCGCTCCTGCTCGGCGCCGGAGTCGGGATTGTACAGGACAGTCTCACCGGAAGCCTCCTCGGGGCGGGAGCGACTGCTAAGAGTCTGGTCGGTTTCATCGTGGGATCGGCCGGATTGAGGTTCCTGCTCGCGGGAATTCTTCCTCAGGTCCTGATCATTTCCTGCGGGACCCTCGCCGCCAGGCTGCTGGAGCTCTTGACCCTCGCCGTGATGGGAAGGCAACTGGTTCTCCCCCCCATCCAGGACCTCCTCGCGGGCGTCGCCGGCAACTCCCTGGTCGGCTGGGCGGTGTTCGCGCTTCTACGCAGAGAGAAGGCCTCTTGAAGCACGACTTCCGCCACAGCAAGGACTTTCAGGAGTACGCCGAGGGGCAGACCCTCTCGCGACGGATCTCAATCCTCACGTGGATCGGCGGATCCATCCTGACGGCATACCTGCTCTTCTTCTGGTACCTGCAGGTGGTGGAATCGGAGCGATACGCCAGGCTGGCGGAGGAGAACCGCGTCCGGCGGGTGGAGGTTCCCCCACCGAGGGGAGCCATCCTGGACCGCAACGGCCAGATCCTCGTCCGCAACAGGCTGTCGTTCGGCCTCATCGTGGATCGCGAGAAGGCGGACGATCTCCCGCGCACGCTCGCGGCCCTCTCGCGGGTCCTGGGCGTCCCTCGCTCGGAGGCGGCCGCGCGGTTCAACCGGGCGGCGGCCCGCCGGCCGCGGCACGAGCCGGTCCTGCTGGCCGAGGACGTGGATTTGGGCACGGTGGCCTTCGTCGAGGCGCGGCGCGCCGATCTGCCAGGCGTCTCCATCGGCATCGAGGACAAGCGCTTCTACGAGGCGGGCGCCAGCGGGGCGCACCTCGTGGGGTACGTCGGCGAGGTGTCGGCGGGGGAGATCGCATCGGGGCGGATCCCGGGCGCCCGGCAGGGGGACATCGTCGGGAAGGCGGGACTGGAGAGGGACTTCGACGCCGACCTGCGCGGCCGGCGCGGCTACCGGCAGGTCATCGTCAACAACGTGGGGCGGGAGGTGGGGGAACTGGCCGGAGGCACGCCGCCGCAGGCGGGGGCCAACGTGCGCTCTTCCATAGACCTCGACATGCAGCGGGCGCTCGACCTGGCGTACGGCGCCCGCGTGGGCGCGGCGGTGTTTCTCGACGCACGCACGGGAGAGATTCTCGCGCTCACCTCCCGGCCGGGATACGACCCGAACCTCTTCGTGCGGCGGTTCAACCGCTCCGTCTGGAGGGCGCTCGTGTCCGACCCCCTCCATCCGCTGCAAAACCGGGCCGTGCAATCGGCGTACTCGCCGGGTTCCACGTTCAAGGTGATCCTGGCCGCCGCGGCGCTCCAGGAAAGGCTGATCACGCCCGCGACGACCTTCCACTGCGGCGGAAAGGAAGAGTTCTACGGGCGCGTCTTCTCCTGCCACGAGAGCCACGGAGGCCATGGGACCGTGAACCTCCACACGGCTCTCGTGAAGTCCTGCAACATCTACTTCTACAACGTCGGCCGCCGCATGGGGATCGATCTCATCGCCGCCTACGCGCGCCGGTTCGGGCTCGGGCGCCCGACGGGGATCAGGATCGCCGTGGAGCAGGCCGGGCTGGTCCCCGACGAGGCGTGGAAGCAGCGCGTGGCGGGCGAACGGTGGTACCCGTCGGAGACGATCTCGGTGGCCATCGGGCAGGGGCCGCTGCTCGTCACGCCGATCCAGCAGGCGGTGGTGGCGGCGGCGGTGGCGACCGACGGGCGCCTCGTCTCCCCCAGGCTGAGGCTCGATTCACCGCCGGCGCGGGCGGCGTCGCCCGCGCCGGGAGCGGGAGACAAGTCCGGGGAGCCGCTGCGCCCGGAGGTGCTTGAGGTGGTGCGGCGCGCCATGTGGGGCGTGGTCAACGAGTGGGGGACCGGATACCGGGCCCTGATCCCGGGCTTCGACGTCTGCGGCAAGACGGGGACGGTGCAGCTGACCCAGGCGTCGGCGGGGGTGAAGAACGAGGAGGCGCTGCCCCCGGAGTTGCGTGACCATTCCTGGTTCATCGGCTTCGCGCCCCTGACACGGCCCGAGGTGGCTTTCGCGGTCTTCGTCGAGAACGGCGGGCACGGATCCGAGGCGGCGGCTCCGCTGGCGAGGGCGGTGCTCGAATCGTACTTCCGCAAGAGGCCGCGCGTGCCGCCCCGCACGCCGCCGCCGACGGAGGTGGCCCTTGGTTCTCCAGGCGCCGCGGCGCGGACGTTTTGACTGGGGCCTGCTCGTCGCCATGGCGGCACTCACCGCTTTGGGCCTGCTGATGCTCTACTCCGCCACGATGTACGACGAGCACGAGCCTTTCTGGAAGCAGGTCTACTGGTGCCTCGCGGCCGTGGTCGTTCTCCTCGTCGCGGTGGGGCCCACCTATCACCGCTGGGCGAGCGTCTCGTTCCCCATCTACCTGGCGAGCCTGGCGTTGCTGGTGCTTGTTCTGGTGGCCGGGACCGAGGTGCGAGGGTCCAACTCGTGGATCGCCGTCGGCCCGGCGCGATTCCAGCCGGCCGAGGCGGCCAAGGTGGCGACGGCGCTCATGCTGGCCAACTTCGCGGCGGAGAGGCAGGGGTTCGGGTTGACCCTGAGGAGCGCGGCCGGCATGGGGCTCATCGTCGGCGTCCCCATCGCGCTGATCCTGCTCCAGCCGGACCTGGGGAGTACGCTTCCCTTCTTCCCGCTGCTGGCGGTGATGATCTTCCTCTGCGGGATCCGGTGGCGGGTGGTGATCGTGCTTGCGCTTCTGGCCGCCCTCGCCGTGCCCGCGGTCTGGTCGGTGTTGAAGCCCTACCAGAAGGAGCGGATCGTTACATTCTTCGATCCGGAGCGCGATCCCAAGGGCGCCGGCTGGCAAGTCCTCCAGAGCCGCATCGCCGTGGGATCGGGAGGGCTCATGGGGAAGGGGCTCGGCCTCGGCAGCCAGGGGCAGCTCAACTTCCTGCCGGACCGGCACACCGACTTCATCTTCTCGGTCCTCGCCGAGGAGATCGGCTTCGCGGGGGCCTCCTCCGCGCTGCTGCTCTATGGCATCCTGCTTTATGGCTGTGTGGAGAGTGCCAGGGCGGCCCGGGACAGACTCGGGCTTTTCCTGTGCCTGGGAGTCGCGACCCTGGTGGGGTCGCAGGTGATAATCAACGTCGGGGTGATCCTTGGGTTGATGCCGACGGCCGGCATCCCCCTGCCCCTCATGTCCTACGGCGGATCGTCCCTGGTCACGTCTGTCGCGGCCCTGGGCCTGGTCCTCAATGTGAGAATGAGATGCCTGGTGAACTGAAGAAGAGAAGGCGGCGCGGCCGGAGAAGCCGGCACCGCCACGGCGGCCGCCAGGCCGCGCCGCGCGCGGCAGCGGCCGAAGGTGCCGGCGGCGGAGCCGGCGGCGCTTCGGGCGGCCCCATCCCCATCGAGGAGGCCGGAGAGGACGAAGCGCCTCCGGTGCTCGAGCTGCTTCCGGAGGCGGAAGGCACCCTCGCGGAGGCGGTCGAGAGCGTCGAGGTGGAGGCCGAGCTGGATGAGCCGGAACTGACGTCCACCCAGAGGCGGAGGCTGAAAAGAGCCGGCCCCGAGCGGATGATCGTGGTGAACGCCTCCTCCCGGGAGAGCCGGATCGCGATCCTCGAGAGGGACGTGCTGGCCGAGATCTTCATCGAGCGCGAGAGCTCCCCGGGAGTCGTGGGCAACGTTTACAAGGGGCGGGTCTCGAAGGTCCTTCCCGGCATGCAGTCGGCTTTCGTGGACATCGGCCTCGAGAGGGACGCCTTCCTGTACGTCAGTGACATCTCCCCGGGGTTCGACGACTACGAGGGCCCGCTCAACCTCGACGACGTCGAGGGAGGGGAGGAGATCAAGAAAGACGTTCCCAAGGTGGACAGGCGGGCCCCCATCCAGGACCTGCTCAAGGAGGGGCAGGAGCTCCTGGTACAGGTCACCAAGGAGGGGATCGGCACCAAGGGGGCGCGGATCACGTCCTACGTCACGATCGCGGGCCGGTTCCTGGTGCTGATGCCGCAGGTGGATCACGTGGGCGTCAGCCGCAAGATCGCGGACGCCCGCGAGCGGGCGCGCCTGAGGAAGATCGTGGAGAAGGCCCGCCAGCACGGACTGGGTTTCGTCGTGCGCACCATCGCGGAGGGCGCCGGCAAGGCCGAGGTGGAGGGAGACGTCCGGTTCCTCACCGAGATCTGGGAGGAGACCCGCCGGCAGGCGGAGAAGAAGGGCGCCCCGGCGCTGGCGCACCGCGAGCTGGGCGTCCTCAAGCGCGTCCTGCGCGACCACTTCAACACGGCCGTGACGAAGGTGGTCGTGGACGGCGAGAAGGCCTACCGCGATGCCGTTGAGTTCCTCAGCCGCTACGATGCCGCCGACGCCCGCAAGGTCCAGCACTACCGCGACGAGTCGCCCGTCTTCGACAAGTACGGCGTGCAGGCGGAGCTCGACAAGGCTCTGCGCAGCAAGGTGTGGCTGAAGTCCGGCGGGTACATCGTCATCAACCAGACGGAGGCGCTGGTCGCCATAGACGTGAACACCGGGAAGTTCGTCGGCAGGCGCAACCTGGAGGATACGGTCCTAAAGACGAACCTGGAGGCGACCACCGAGATTGTCCGGCAGCTCCGGCTGCGCGACCTGGGCGGCATCATCGTGGTGGACTTCATCGACATGGAGGACCGGAAGAACCGCCGCAAACTCACCGAGGCGTTCGAGAAGGAGCTGCTGAAGGACCGGGCGCGGACGAAGGTCCTCCAGATCAGCGATTTCGGGCTCGTGGAGATCACGAGGCAGCGCACCAAGAAGTCGCTGGAGAGGCTGCTCACGCGGTCATGCCCGTACTGCGCGGGGTCGGGCAAGGTCAAGTCCAACCCGACGATGCTCTTCGAGGTGCAGCGCGAGATCCGGCGGCTCGCCCCCAGCCTGGACGGCAAGCGGCTGGTCATCCGGGCGAACCCCGAGGTCGCCGCCGAGATGGAGGCGGAGCGGGGCATCATCCTCGAGGGCCTCGGCTCGCTGAACGGGATGGAGGTCATCATCCGCGCCGATCCCGCGCTCCATCACGAGCAGTACGACATCGTCAGCATGTAGGCCGGCGTGCCGTGGCCTCGGCGGGCGCGCCTCCGAGGCCCGCCCGAGCGGCCCACGCGCCCGCGACAGGGGGAGGGTCTTGAGGTGGCTCGCGAGAGCGTGCGCCCGTTCGTGGAATCGTTCCGTGAGATCTTCACCCTCTCCCCGCGGGGGGTGCTCACCCTCCACAAACCCGAGTCGCTGAAGGGGGACTGCGCCGATCGTCTCGCCCGCGCGGCCGTCTTCGGAGATCCCGACGTGAAGGAGGCGGCGCTCTGGCTCATCCGCGATCTGGCGCGCCTGCGGGGGATCGTCCCGGCCTCCATCCAGCCGCTGTACGAGGCGATGGGGCGGGGAGAGGTCGGAGGGTACACGACGCCGGCGCTGAACCTGCGCGGGATCGCGTACGACATGGCCCGCTCCGCCGCGCAGGCGATGCTGACTCTCGACGCGGGCCCCGTGGTCTTCGAGCTGGCCCGGTCGGAGATGGGCTACGCCTTCATGGATCCCGCCGAGTACGCCGCGGTGGTCCTGGCGGCCGCGCTGCGGGAGGGGCTGACCGGCCCCCTGTTCATCCAGGGGGATCACTTCCAGGTCAATGCGAAGAAGTTCCACGCGGGAGGCGCCGCCAGGGACGCCGAGCTGCAGGCGCTGCGGGATCTGGTGGGGAAGGCCGTGCAGGCGGGCTTCTACAACATCGACATCGACGCCTCGACGCTGGTCGTGCTGGAGCGCGGAGGCGTTTTGGAGCAGCAGCGGGACAACTTCGAGGTGCAGTCCGACCTCACTGCTCTCGTCCGCGCTCTCCAGCCGGCGGACGTCACCATCTCCGTGGGCGGAGAGATCGGCGAGGTGGGCGGGAGGAACTCCACCCCTCAGGAGTTCCGCGCCTTCATGGAAGGCTTCCGCGAGGCGTTCGCCCGGCGCGGCGACGGCGCGGCGGGCCTCAGCAAGATCTCCATCCAGACGGGCACCGCGCACGGCGGCGTGCCGCTCCCCGACGGGTCCGTGGCCCGCGTGAAGATCGACTTCGAGTGCCTGCGCACGATCTCCGACATCGCGAGGCGCGAGTACGGGATGGCCGGGGCGGTCCAGCACGGAGCGAGCACGCTCCCGGCGGAGGCCTTCGGCGAGTTCCCCAAGCACGGCGCGGCGGAGGTGCACCTGGCGACCGAGTTCCAGAACATCGTCCTGGATCACCCGGAGCTCCCCCGGGAACTGCGTTCGGAAATGTACGGCTGGCTCGCGGCGAACTGCGCGGACGAGCGGAAGGGAGAGATGACCCCCGAGCAGTTCTACTACAAGACCCGCAAGAAGGCTTGGGGGCCGTTCAAGGCCCAGACGTGGGACCTGCCCGACGGTGTGCGCGCGTCCATCCGCGCGACGCTCCGGTCGAAGTTCGAGTTCCTCTTCCGGCAGCTCCGCGTCGAAGGCGGCCGGGCCACCGTGGAGCGGTTCGTCAAGCCGGCGCCCGTGCGCACGCCGCCGCCTTTATCCCTGATGGCTCCGTGACGATCCCGGTGGACTGAACCGAAGACCATGCTTCTGGGCAGGATGCGCGTGTCTATGACCACGATCGGCGGCACGGTTCGCGACCCACCTTCTCGGGGATGGCTACGACATCCGCACGCTGCAGGAACTGCTCGGCCATAGGGACGTGGCGACGACGAAGATCTACACGCCCACGTTGGACCGCGAGCGCCGCGGCGTACGGAGCCCGGCAGACCGCCTATGACCGGCTTTTGGGATTACGTCAGCCCGGCAGATCAAATACCACAGCCTTACGCTGCGCCGCCATGCAGCCACCCCCCCTCGTACATCGATCCGGCTATTCGCTTACCAGGAACGTTCGACTTATAGTTAGCCGACCAGAAGGCGCGGCAATGATGAAGGAGCCATGTGACCCGACCCACGCGACTTGAGCCCCGGTACGTAAACCGACGCGCCTCGCTGCCCTACGACTTACATGTCGATGAGGTCGAAACGGCAGTGGCCGAAACGTACCGGCTCTTCCACGGCCTGAACGACTATCTCGTTGGGGCAAGATTCCATTCGCTGGAAGACCTTCTGCTCGGCAACTCGCTATCCGGGATCGTCTCCGAGTTCCTGGTGAAGAACATCGCAAGAGCGTCTACGACGCTTGAAGCGAACCTGAAAGTCGGAGGCCACCCTGATCTTCTTCCCAAGGGGCACTACTCATCCAACCTCGTGCTGAAAGGTGAAGAGGGAATCGAAGTCAAGTCCTCGATTCAGGCTGGAGGATGGCAAGGCCACAACCCCGAAGACTGTTGGCTCATGGTGTTTCGGTACGTGGTCGGGGAGCAAGAGGATGGAGCGAAGCTGCCGCTGACATTTATCGAGATCTTGTGCGCGAAGGTCGAGCAGTCCGACTGGTCCTTCTCGGGGCGCAAAGGGGCGTCCCGCCGCACGCCTACCGCATCAATAACCGCCTCAGGCGTCGAGAAACTCCGGCGGAACTTCTTGTATCGCGTTCCGGGTGTCGGGATTGGCGCGCATCGCGATGTCCTGGCCGAGCCATGAGCGTTACTCAGTCGATGCGGGTGTCACCGGAAGAGGGTTTGTTGGCTGTGGGTTCCCGTCGTTGCGTTCCCAGCATGTCTCGCGGCCGGCTCTCCGTTGGGGACATACGCGGCCAATCGCGGAATGGCCCGTGCCGCCATTGCGAAAAACTCTGGGTCGCTCTCGATGCCAATGCTCTGGTATCCGACTGCCGCTGCCGCGGCGATCGTCGAACCGCCACCCATGAACGGATCAAGGATGACGCCTTCGCCGAGCGGAAGCGAAGCGCGCACGATCTGGCGCGTGAAGGCTTGTGGCTTAAGAGACGGGTGAGCAGCAATGTCTCGTTCCCCAGAACGGGTCGGAGAACTGCGAATCACATCGCAGAAAGGCTGATCGTCTGCAATTCGCCTGAGACCTCCCGTCTTCCACTTCCTGAGATTGTCCTGCACGCGGCCCTCGCAGGGCCTCCTGAAGAGGCCCCACGGTTCCCAGCAAGAGCGCGGCATCACCGTCACCTCGTCAAACTCCTGATGCGCGTTCTTGGGCCGATCACCGCCACGGAGGGTTTGAACCAAGCGAATGATCTCTCCTCGCTTCTCGAAGCCGGCTTCGATCATGGCAATGTAGACGAGGTGAGAAAGAAGCGGGTTGGTGGCGATGAAGACGTGCCCACCCGGCACGAGGACTCGCAAGGCCCTCTCTGCCCATCGAGAAAAGAAGTGCTTCAAGTCGCGCTTTTCTTCTTCAGTAAGGACTGTGAAGCGTGGAAGCGGCCTGCGTGCACAGCCGTCGAGAGTAGGTGGAATCCTCCAGACGCCACCTTTCCCGCGACGAAGCTTTGCCTTTTCTTTCGACGTGTACTCCTTCAAACCATAGGGGGGGTCCGTGACAATCGCCTGTACCGAATGTGGTTTCCGCTGAGCCATCCAAGCGAAGCAGTCCCCCTCGAACAACTCGTACTTCGCCGTGCGCGCAGTGTACGAGGGTTCGTTCTCGCGAACTCTCAGCGCTTCGGCATCCTTAAGCGTACTGTCGTAGGCCTGGGTCCCGAAGGACTGGCGCAACATAGTTGGTGCCTCCACCGGGTGGCTTCTCAGAATCTCACTGAGTTCGGCCGGGATGTGGCCGGCGAGGATGAGGAGCGCGTTCACGTCGGTCTCCCAAGCCCTTGCCAGCCGCTCAACCAACCCAATTGCCGGTTTCGCCTTTCCAGCTTCGAGTCGCGAGACGTACCCTTTGGTCACATGGAGGCGCTTCGCGAGCTGTTCCAGGGTCCACCCCCGGGCCTCACGCTCCGCTCGGAGGGAGGTGCCAAAATAAGGTGCCGCCGGTTGAGGAGCGAGGTCCTTGGAGACCGATCGGCGTGTCTTCATGGCACGCAAGATAGCGTTGTTTACCGATCTAGTCAACCACTTTCCATGCGCGGCGGTCGGGTGGGATTCTCCCGTGGGAGGCTCCGAGCTGGTCGGCTCAACCGGTTGCAGCGGACGGTCCGCTGCGCGGCTCGCCGCGGCTGAGGGCGGGCGGGTCGGAAGCCAGCGAGTCACTTGCGCAGAGTACCGGAGTGGTAGGGTTTCATGCGACCTGCTCGCAGGCTGAGAGATCCCCACTACCGTGTAGATCTGAGTGTGGAAGGGCCCGCGGGGTGGTCGCCCGGAGCGGACGGGTGGAGGCGCCGGGGGTGCCCGTCTTGGGCGAGCGGGCCAGCCGCAGTCCGCAGCGCCGTCCGGCAGGGCTGGGCCCCCAAGGAATTCGACGGCGGCGGAGGCGGCCCGCGAGCCCTTAGACGGGCCGGCGCCGGAACAGGGAGCGCAGGGCGATGCCACCCCGCGGGCCCCGCCGTAGCGGTGACGATCCGGACTCAAAGTGGATATGACTCAGGCTCGCGGGGAACCGTCGACCCGAGGTAGGTGGCTGGTCCGGGTTCCCTACGCGAACCACTCCGGCGCGGCCTCGGCGACCGCGCGCAGGAAGGCCAGCGACGACTCCGGCTCCACGGCCTCGGCCGACTTCATATCGAGCCGGAAGCGCCCGTCGATCTCGGTGAAGTGGGAGTAATACGAGGTCGCGAACTCGTGGCGCAGCCGCCGCGCGCTCGTGGGGCTGCCGAGGGCCGCGCGCAGGGCCAGGCCCATGCCGGCGGCCGGCCGCGTCAGGATCGTCTCCATGATGGGGGTGAGCGCCGCGCGCGCTTCGACGGCGTCCGTCCGGTAGGCGAACGTGAGCCGGTGGAGGTCGGCTGCCCCCGAGGCGCCCACGAACACCACCGAGACCTCGGCGAAGTTGCCCCCCCAGAAAACGGCGTCGAGCAACGGGACGTGGATGTTGCCGGTGATGGCCGAGGCCACGAAGGCGCCGTCGGCGCCGCCGATGTCCGGGACGAGGTCCGCCGTCCCGTACACGCGCTCCGGATCGAACCCGACGGAGCGGATCGCGTCCGCCTCGCCGGGCCCGAGGTCGTACCTCTCCTCCCAGCGTGCGATCTTCTTCGCGGCGAACCGGGCCGTGGAGCGGACGCCCAAGTAGTGGCCGGCGGCGGCGGAGGCGACGACCTCGGCCGCGCCTCCGACGTTGCCGCACACCCCGTCCAGCGGACGGCCGTTGTCGGGAAAGACGCCCCAGCCGAGCCCGGCCGCCACGACCGGGAGCACGTCCCCGTCCGTGTCGGTGCGCACGCTGGCACCCATCTCCACCATGGCCTGCAGCGGGTGCCGCGGGCGATCGAGCGCGAAGACGTTGATCTCCTCCGTCCCGCGTGCGGCGGCGACGGCCTCCAGGATGTCCTTCAATGCGCTGTCGACGTGCACGCCGTCCACGCCGAGGATCTGGCACTTGTTGAAGTACACGTCCGGGACGCGGTGGATTTCGGACTCGGTGATGAAGAAGAGGCTCACCGAGGAGGGGTCCGCCACCGTGCTCTTGGTGGTCCCGTCCACGGTGTCCACGGCCATCGAGTAGGTGCGGATGCCGCGCGCCGCCCGCTCGGCCCGGGTGAGAGCGGCCGACTTGGGATCGCCGAGCACCTGCCCCACGTACAGGGTCGGGTTGCCTCCCTTCTCGCCGTGCTTCAGCCTCATGCCCTCGCCGATGGCGATCTCGCACACGCCGCCGGGCAGGGCCTCGGCGAGCGCGAAGATCCCCTCGGCCATCGCGCACGTGGCCGCGCGGTCGTTGCGCTCCTTGAGCCCCTTCACGGCCCCCTGGCGCGCGCCGGGAGGGAGATCCAGAAGCGCGCCGCGCCCCGTCCCGGCCACGGCGAGCGCGGCGAGGCAGGCCGTGGCGATGAGGCGCTCGCGATGATCGGTCTCGAGGATCCCGCGCGGCGGCGACGACGGCCGCCGCAGCCTCAGACTCCGGCAGGCGGTGAGCCGCAGGCCGTACAGATCGAGGACGGAGGCGTTGGCGCGGTTCCACTCGAAGACCTCCTCCGGCGTGAGGAGCCGCGCCGCGCCCGAGAAGAGCCGCGAGGGGGAGAGCCTGTCGGCGGGGATCTCGACCCGCGATCCGGTGAGCCGTCCACGCCTGGTCATGAGGCCTCTCTCGTCCGGGGAGCGCCGGGGGTGAGCGCCGCCGCGCCGTGCCGTCCAGTTCGTCGTGCGAGGCCGGGATTCTAGAATGAATCGCGCCGGAATTCGACGCCGCCGGCCTGCGATCGTGGGTAGTGACTCGGTTCGCTCGCGGGGATGCCTCCGCGCGCGGGTCCAGCCGCGTAGTACACTTCGACGTCCGCACGTTCCCCCACGGAGCCGATCATGCCGACCAGGCACATAGGGATCCTGACCGGTGGCGGGGATGTCCCGGGACTGAACGCGGCGATCAAGTCCGTCTACGTCGCCGCCAGGGACCGCGGGTGGGTCAAGAGCGGCGGCCGCGACGCCCAGGTGACGGGCATCCTGCGCGGATGGAAAGGGGCGGTGCACATGAGCGCCTCCCCGGACCCGGGCGAGCCCACCCACGTCCTTCCCCTCACCGACGACTTGGTGCGCACCGTGGACCGCTACGGGGGCACTTTCCTCCACACGTCGCGCATCCGCCCCGATCGCATCGGGTTCCATGATCTGCCGCCGCGTCTGCGGGGGCGCCGCGACCGGCTGACCCGCGTGGAAGGAACGGACGACCTCTTCGACGCCACGGACGAGGTGGTGCGCAACCTCGAGAGTCTCGGGATCGACTGCCTCGTCGCCATCGGCGGCGACGACACCCTGGGCTACGCCCACACCCTGGGGGCCCGCGGCTTCCCCGTCGTGGGCATCCCCAAGACGATGGACAACGACGTGCGGGGCACCGAGTACGCCATCGGGTTCAAGACGGCGCTCACCCGGGCCGACGAGTTCATCAACCGGCAGCGCACCCATCTCGGGTCGCACGAGACGGTGGGCGTGTTCCGCATCTTCGGAAGGAACTCGGGGTTCACCGCTCTGGGCACGGCCATGGCCATCTCCGACATGCGGTGCGCCATCCCGGAGCATCCGTTCGATGTGGAGGCGCTTTGCCGCCTCGTGGAGGAGGACTACTCCCGCAACGTGCACCGCTACGCGCTGGTGATCTGCTCCGAAGGGGCCGTATGGAAGGGCGGCAAGATCGAGGAGTACGGGCCGCCCGACGCCTTCGGCCACCGCCGCAAGGCCAGCGTGGGGGAGGCCATCGCGCAGGCCGTCACCCGCTCGACGGGGCTGCCGAGCCGCACGCAGGACATCACCTATGACCTGCGCAGCGGCGATCCCGACGCCATCGACAAGATCGTCGCCAACGCCTACGGCACCCTGGCCGTGGAGCTCATCGCACAGGGCAGGACGGGACAGATGGTGTGCGTCCAGGGAGGCCGCTACACGTCCACGGACCTTCCCGACCCGGCGCTCGGGGCGCGCACCGTGGACGTCTCCGTCCATTACGACGTGGAGCGGTTCCGGCCCAAGTTCGAGAGTCTGAAGGGAACGCCGATCTTCTTCTGAGGCTGTATCCTGCCGATCCTTCGGAGAGGCCTCGACGATGGCCGGAAAGAGTCCCGTGGCGCGCTGCGGGTGGGCGGGCGCCGATCCTCTGTACGTCGACTACCACGACCGCGAGTGGGGCGTGCCCGTCCACGACGATCGCAGGCTCTTCGAGTTCCTCGTGCTCGAAGGAGCCCAGGCGGGACTGTCGTGGCTGACCGTGCTCCGCAAGCGCGAGGCGTACCGGCGCGCCTTCGCCGGCTTCGATCCCGGGGCGGTCGCCCGCTTCGGCGCGCGCGAGGTTCGCTCGCTGCTGCGCGACGCCGGGATCATCCGCAACCATTTGAAGATCGAGGCGGCCGTCGCCAACGCCCGCGCCTTCTTGGTGGTCCAGGGCGAGTTCGGCACCTTCGACGCCTATCTCTGGCGCTTCGTCGGGGGCAGGCCGAAGCGGAACCGGTGGACGGCGCTGCGGCAGATACCCGCCGTGACGCCCACGGCGGAGGCTTTGAGCCGCGACCTCCGCGCCCGAGGCTTCCGCTTCGTGGGGCCGACCATCTGCTACGCGCACATGCAGGCAGTCGGGATGGTCAACGACCACCTGGTGAGCTGCTTCCGATACCGGGAGGTGGGGCGTCCCGCGCCCCTTCCTGTTTGATCGGCCTCGTCGAGGCCCGCCGGGACGCCTTTTCGAGCACAGCGCTCGTTCGTCATTCAGACGGGTGGCAAGTTCGATCCACGGGATGGTCAGGCCCCGCGGCGGGCGAGGCGCAGCACGCGTCGCCTCTCGGCGGCCGCAGCCTCGGAGCGCTCCTCGCTGGTCTCGAGGACGAGAGGCGGCGCCGGGTGCGGACGGCCGTGTGGGCCAAGACATACCATCGTCACGAACGCCGTCGTGGTGAGCGTGCGCACGCCGGTCCGCGGGTCCTCTCCGTACACGACCACGCGCACCTCCATCGAGGAGGTGAATACCTGCGTGAGGGCGGCCTTGAGGCACATGATGTCGCCCAGCTTGAGCGGCGAGATGAAGTCGATGCTGTCCACCGACGCGGTCACGACGGTGGTCCGGCAGTGGCGGATCGCCACGATGGCGCCGGCCTTGTCGATGAGCGCCATCACCCGGCCCCCGAACACGGAGCCGAGCACGTTGGCGTCCTCGGGCATGACGATCTCGTTGATCTCGACGCGCGAGTCGGCGACGCGTCGCGCGGGGAGGGAGCCTTCGGGCGGAGGGATCACGGCCTCGCCGTGGCTTCCTTGAAGTAGGCGATCACTTTGGGGGGGAAGTAGCGCGCGTCGAGCGTGTAGCCGCGATCGAGCGCCACGGCGGTTCGGAAGGCCTTCTCGGCCTGCTGCTTGAGCCGCTGGTCTTCACCCCGCGTGAGCAGGTACTTCTTGTAGAAGGCGCAGCCGAGGAAGCCCTGCAACCCGGCCTCCTTCGGGAGTGCGGATCCCGCCTGCTCGAAGGAAGAGGCGGCCTCGTCGTACCGGCCCGCAAAGTAGGACTCGACGCCGCGCGCGTACGCCTGCCGCGCCGCCTGGGTCGCGGCGGCGCCCCTTTCGGCCACGGCCCTCCTCAGGCTTGGGATCTGGCTGCCCAACTCCTGGGCCGCCTTGCCGACGGCCGCAGGCGTCGAACCCGTCTTCGCCGCGGCGAGCAGGGACGTGATCTTCTCGGCCTCCGCGGGCTGCAGGACGGCGCTGTTCAAGGTCAGGAACGAATCGGCCTCCCGCACCGTCGGGGCGGCCTTCTCCACGGCGTCGCGGAGGGCCTTGTTGGCCGCCAGGTCCGCCTGCCGGGCCTCGTCCTGCCGCTTCCGGTCGGCCGCCTTCACGCGCAGGTCGGTGATCGACCGCTTCAGTTCCTGCAGCTTCGCACCGGCGGCGGCCGGGCTCTGCGCGCCGCGGATCTCGGCGACGAGGGCGTCGAGGCTCTTCTTCTCGGCCTCCTCGAGGTAGCGCCCCGTCTCCACGGCGAGCTTCTGCGCGGCGGCGATGTCCACGGCGGCCGCGTCGATGGCCCTCGCGAGGGCGGGATCGGGCCCGGCGGGGGCCGCCGGCTTCACGGGCTCCGACGGTGGGGGGGAGAGAGGAACCGGTCTGGCGAGCTGGGGCGCTGGTGGCTGCGCCCCGGGTTTTTGCGCGGCCGCTACCGGAGGTTGAGGCGAGCCCTGGGCCGGCTTCTGCTGCGGGGGCTGCTCCGACGGGTGCGAGGGGCCCGACGAAGGCTGCTGCGGGGGCTGGGAGGCAGCCGGCGCGGGAGCCTGCGCGGGCGGCTGCGCCGGAGGCTGGGAGGCGATCTGGGGAGGAGGGGGCGCCGCGGGCGGGGGCTGGGCCGCCGCGGCCGCCTCGGCCATGCCCTTGGTTTGTCGAAGTTGCGTGTGAGCGTCCTTGAATTTCTGGACGACCTTCATGGATTCGCTCTTGTTCAGCTCCGCGAGGGCCTCCCCGAACTCCTTTCTCTGGAAGAGCGACATCCCGAGGTAGTAGTGAGGGAGGTACGGCTCGAAGAACATCCCGCTCGTCTTGATGGCATTGGCCTTTTCGTCGGGACGGTCGGCGATCGCGTCGCGGAAGAACTTCACGGCCTTGCCGAACTCGGCATTCTCGTAGGCGGCCCTTCCGTCCTTGTAGCTCTGTTCCCAGCCGGCCCAGGCCTGAGCGAAGGCCATCGCGATGCAGAAGGCGGCGGCAATCGGGAGGGCCCGAGCGGATCGAGTCACGGAGACGGCGTTCATCTCTTCTTCGTCGCCTCGTTGAAGAGCGTGACCATCTCCTCGGAAAAGATGCCGGAGGCCAAGGTGTAGTCGGGATCGAGAGCGTGCACGCGCTTGAACTCCATGAAGGACAGGTTGCGCCAGATGTCGCGCCGCGTTGAATCCTCCGACGCCTTCCCGGCGTACGCCATCCCGAGGTAAAGGTGCAGGGTGAGGTCGTCCTTGGTGGATCGCTTCAACTCATCCTGGAAAAGGCCCACGGATCGATCGTACTCCCCCTGGAAGAAGGCCTGGAGGCCTTCCACCAGGTTGTCGGCGGGAGGGCTTCCGGCGGCCGGCGCCGCCGGAGGTGGAGCCGCCGCGCCGTCTGCCGGCTTCCCGCCCGCCTGGATCCTGTCCGCGATCTTGCGCAGCTTCAGGTAGGCCACCGGATCGTGCTGGACGACGTTCTGGGCTTCCTCCTTCTCGAGGTTCTGAAGCGCCTCCGCGCCGCGCCCCAGGTGGTATTGCGCGAGCCCGAGGTAGAAGTACGGGATGTAGGAGGCGTGCCACATCCCGTACACCCTGACGTTGCGCTCCGACTTCGCGTTGAGCTTCAACGCTCGGTCGATCTGGGTCACCACCTTGTCCCAGTTCTCCAGCTCCGCGGCCGCCACGGCCTGACGGTAGGCCTCGTACCACGCCGGCGAGGCGGGCCCGGCGGGCGGAGCCTGGTCGCCCCGCGCGGCGGGGACGGATGCCAGGACTCCAGAGACGACCAGCACGGCCGCGCCGATCCGCCGGAGCTGGCGCGGGAGACACGTCTCCCGCGCCCGGGGACCCCTCGGGACCGGCATCCGCGGCGACGGCTCAGAACCTGAAGATCGTCGAGACCACGTACTCATCTCGTATCCCGCTGAAGTCCGCCGCGGCGTCGATCTGGAAGCGATCTTTCACGACCACACCCGTTCCGATGGTTGTGTGGACCTCCGTGTCCCGCTCGGGGAATGAATCATTGTTGGAGAAGAACAGCGCCGGACCCGCGCCCGAGAGGAGGGAAGGATCGAAGTCCGCGAAGATGCGGCTGTTGTGGTCGGTGAAGAACCCGGCGCGCACCGCCCAGGGAATGCTGCCTGCCGTGAAGACGTATTCCGCGCCGGCGTGGATCTCGTCAGCGTCCTCCACCTTGAACTTCACGAGATCCTCGAGGGCGCCCCCCGCCACCAGGGCGAAGCCGTTGGGATCGATGGTCACGAGCGTCAACGCGCCCACGCCCGCCTGGAACCCTTCTAGGAGGTCCGAATACTTGATGTGCACCCAGTCCAGCGAGATGGTGAGAGGGCCCGTGGGCCTCCAGGCCACGCCCGCGCCGTAGCTGTCGGGCGTGTTGAATGTGGTCGGGGACGGAGTGCCTATGGCGCCGGAAACAGTTGTCCCCGGGGCAAAGCCGAAGACGGGGGCGAGGAAGCCCTCGTTCGTGAAAGACTCGTCCACCTCGAACTTCAGCCCGCCTCGATAGACGGCCCCGAAGGAGAGCGTGCTGTGCGGTCTCCAGAGGACGCCCAGGTTGAAGGCAACGTCCGTGTCCCTGTCGTTGATCGTCGTGTCATAAAAGGTCACGGGTGTGTTCGGGGCCTGCGTCAGAAAGGTCCCGGCCACATCGATGAAGGCGTTGTTGACGCTTGACTGGATGTTGAGCATCCCCACCGCCACGGTACCGCCCACGGAGATCTTCTCCGTGATCTTGGCCGCCCCGGAGAAGTTCCAGACCGACAGGTCGGTCTGGATCTGCCCCGCGCTGGTCAGCTCTCTGTCGATGGCCGCCGTGCTGGGATCGAAGTCGATCGTGAAGGAGCTCGCCGTGGTGTTCCTGGCCTTGTTCACCTCGATCCGGGAAATGCCCGCGGCGAAGCGCTTCCACGGGTGAACGAAGGAAATGAACGAGGGGCTGAAGACTCCGCTGGGGGACGTCTCGGAAGTAATCCCTGACTGGTCCCCGAATGGGTTCAACACCTGCTGCTCGATGGACGCGTCGTCGGCGTTGGTGTCGCGGACCTCGGTGAAGAACTCGGGTCTCGCCAAAAGCATCAGCCCCGCCGGGTTGGCCAGCGCTCCGGTGGCATCGTCGGACACCGCGATGAAGGCGCCGCCGATCCCGAGCGATCGGGCGCCCGGGTTGGTGAGGTTGAAGTTGAAGTCCCGGAAGATCTCCTCGTCGGTGACCGCGAAGAGCGCGGACGGGGACACTGCGGCGACGGCCGCGAAAAGCACCAACCACCCTGTCATGGATCTATTCCCGTGCATCCACATGAGTCTGACCTCCATACCGTTGACTTCCGTCCGCCTCTGCATCTGAAACCCGCCGCCGGTGCCCCATTGGCTCCGGCCGGCGGCCCGCGGGCGCTTCACGGCGCCGCGGCCGGGATCTTCGACCTGAACGAAAAGCCGGGCATTGTCTCGTGCACCCGGGTCCACTGCCCCGCCGTCACGCCGAGATCCCGCACCGTGACCTCAGGGTAGTCCGGGTGCTTCAGCACGATATCGTATCGTCCCGCCGGCAGGTCGAGAACGACGGGTGTCGTGGGGCCGCGTGCGGCCTCCCGCGGCAGCGACATCTCCTTGCCGGTACCCGCCTCGCGGACGCGGATCACCTCCGCCCATGGCTCGGCATCGACGGCCAGATACCCCGAGGCCGCCGCGGCCGCGGGCTGCGGCGGAGGAGAGGTCGGTGCCGGAGAAGGCGACGCGGCCGTCGCGGGCGCCGGGGAGGGCGTCGCGCTCCCTCCGGGTTGCACCGAAGACGTCCCGCCGCCTCGAAGCATCATCACCGCGACCACCACGCCGATCACGACGGCCGCGGCCGCCGCAGCGATCACGGCGGGGGAGAGCCGTCTGGCCGGGACGCGCACCTCGGCCGGCGCGCTGGCCGCGGCGGCGCGTTCCGCCCGGCCCGGCCCGGCTCGGGCGGCCGTGGGGGAAGGGGCTCTGAGTGTGGCCGGTGGGCCGGCCGAAGGCGGCGGCGTTGGCCG
>CAYNUH010000012.1:0-2414 GCA_964400605.1 uncultured Acidobacteriota bacterium
CTCGATCAGCACGCGCTCGTGCGGCTTCGCCGCCCCCAGGTAGCCGCGGTCCGGCTCCGCCAAAGCGTTGTCGAGGATCCTGTCGGGCAGCTCCGCCACGCCGATGACGCCTTCCCCCGCGAGGACGAGCGCCCCCTCCAGCACGTTCTGCAGCTCCCGCACGTTGCCGGGCCAGGAGTATCGCAGCAGCATCTCGAGCGCCTCACGGGAGATCCAAGGCGAGGGATCGCACGTCCCCGCTACCGGACGGACGGAGACAGGAGAGTGGCGATCGGCCCCATCACCGTCCTCACGTAGACGACGCAGCGCATGATCGATGAGAAGCGGTATGTCTTCCACCCTCTCCCGAAGCGGCGCGACGCGCAGCGCGACGACGTTGAGCCGGTAGTAGAGGTCCTCGCGGAACTCTCCCCTCTCGACCATCGCCTTGAGGTCCCGGTGCGTAGCGGCGATCACGCGGAAATCCGACCGGCGCACCTCCCGGCCTCCGACGGGGCGGTACTCCCCTTCCTGGATCACTCTCAACAACTTGGCCTGGGTGCGCGCTCCGAGGTCGCCGACCTCGTCGAGGAAGAGCGTGCCGCCGTGGGCGAGGGCGATGAGCCCCTGCCGGTCGCGCTCGGCTCCCGTGAAAGCGCCGCGGACGTGGCCGAACAGCTCGCTTTCGACGACGCCGTCGGGAAGCGAGGCGCAGTTCTCGGCGATGAAGGCGGCTGCCGCGCGCGGGGAGAGGGAATGGATCGCCCTGGCGACCAGTTCCTTCCCCGTGCCGCTCTCACCGGTGATGAGGACGCTCGAGCGGCGCACGGCCACCCGAGCGATGAGTTCCTTGAGGCGGCGCATTGGCGGAGACGCGCCGACAAGATCCGCGTCGAGGACGTCACTCGCCGAAGCGTGGGCTCTCCTCCGTGAATCCTCGGTGTCCTTCCCGGCCCACCTGTCGTCTGGCATCCTCCCTCACGGCTCCTCCCCCCTCGACGCCCGTCCCCCTACGACCTCCGCCGTCTCTGGATCCGGCAGCCGGCCCCCGGGCCGGACGAAATCCCCAGCCTCCCCACCCGCCGCGGCCGCCGAGGCCCCCTTCGCCGGGCACCCGACAAGACAGCGCGGCCGCATCGCCCCGCGGCCTTCCACCCGAAAGGCCCTACCAGCAAGGGGAATGCCCGAGGTCGCCTGGGATGCCGCGCCCAGCAATGGGAATCAGAGCACAGCCTGCAATAGACGCCGACGCATGAAGATGAGGATGCAGCGCGAAGGGCCCGACAACCGTTCCAGCCCGCCCGACTACACGGCGTGGCGGGGTGTTACACGTCCCTGGGAAAATGGGAAAGACCCCGTGCCACGGCAGGCGCCTCACTTCTCGACGGCTTCCTCATCCACCTCGTGGTCCCTCGGCCGAGTTCCCATCGTGGGGGAAATCCTACCCCTTCCCCGATGAGCATGCAGAAAAGCCTTGCGGCACGATACGAAAAGGGGTATGAAGGAGATACCGCAGAGGGAGGGGGTATGGTCGGGCGTCTTTCCGTGATCCTCGTCGGCCTCTTCCTCTGCCTCGCCATCCCTGCCCTCGCCGCCGAGATCGGCCAGGTCGCTCGCGTCGTTGACGGCGACACGCTTAAGGTCGCCCTCGGCGGCCAGCTCGAGACGGTCCGCCTGATCGGCGTCGATACCCCCGAGACCGTCCACCCGAACAAGCCCGTCGAGTTCTTCGGGAAAGAGGCTTCGGGGTTCACTCGCCAGGTGGCCGATGGGAAGGTCGTCCGCCTTGAGGCCGACCCGCAGGGGACGGACCGCGACAAGTACGGCCGGCTCATGCGGTATGTGTTCCTCCCGGACGGCCGTCACCTCAACGCCGAGAGCATCGCCCAGGGATACGGGCACGCGTACACGCGGTTCCCGTTCTCGTGGATGCGGAGGTAGATTATGCGCACCCGGATTGCCGCGCTCGGCTGTTGCCTTGCGGTGCTCGTCACAACGCCCGCCACATGGGCCCAAGACTTCGTCTGGGCCCGGCGGCTGGGCGGGACCTTCTCATCAACCATCGCCTTCGGCGTGGCTGTGGACGCGGACGGCAATGTTTACACCACGGGCTTCTTCAGCGATACGGTCGATTTCGACCCCGGCTCCGGCACGTACAACCTGACCTCAGCGGGTTCCCTTGAAACCTTCATCTCCAAGCTCGACAACGCCGGCAACTTCGTCTGGGCCCGGCACCTGGGCGGGACCTCAGATACCATCGGCTCCGCCGTGGCGGTGGACGCGGGCGGCAATGTGTACACCAGGGGCTACTTCAACGGTACGGCCGACTTCGACCCCGGCTCCGGCACGTACAACCTGACCTCAGCGGGGGTCGATGACGCCTTCATCTCCAAGCTCGACAACGCCGGCAACTTCGTCTGGGCCCGGCGGCTGGG
>CAYNUH010000012.1:2514-64116 GCA_964400605.1 uncultured Acidobacteriota bacterium
TGACACCTTCATCTCCAAGCTCGACAGCGCCGGCAACTTCGTCTGGGCCCGGCGGCTGGGCGGGACCTCACGAGACGGCGCCAAAGGCGTGGCGGTGGACGCGGGCGGCAATGTCTACACCACGGGCATTTTCAGCGGCACGGCCGACTTCGACCCCGGCTCCGGCACGTACAACCTGACCTCAGCGGGATCCTCTGACGCCTTCATCTCCAAGCTCGACAACGCCGGCAACTTCGTCTGGGCCCGGCGGCTGGGCGGGACCGCACAAGCCGGCGCCAACGGCGTGGCGGTGGACGCGGACGGCAATGTCCACACCACGGGCGAGTTCGAGGGCACGGCCGACTTCGACCCCGGCTCCGGCACGTACAACCTGACCTCAGCGGGGGTCGATGACGCCTTCATCTCCAAGCTCGACAACGCCGGCAACTTCGTCTGGGCCCGGCGGCTGGGCGGAACAATCGCTCGGGCCTGGGGCGTGGCCGTGGACGCGGGCGGCAATGTCTACACCGTGGGTCCCTTTGTGGACACGGCCGACTTCGACCCCGGCACCGGCACGTACGACCTGACCTCAGCGGGTTTCGATGACACCTTCATCTCCAAGCTCGACAGCGCCGGCAACTTCGTCTGGGCCCGGCGGCTGGGCGGGACCCAAGTCGACCAAGGCCTCGGCGTGGCGGTGGACGCGGGCGGCAATGTGTACACCACGGGCCGCTTCGAAGATACGGTCGATTTCGACCCCGGCTCCGGCACGTACGACCTGACCTCAGCGGGTTTCGATGACGCCTTCATCTCCAAGCTGGGCCCGCGTCCCTGCGGTCCGCAGGGCGAGGACATCGACAGGGATACTGTCCCCGACTATCTCGACAACTGCCCCACCATTTACAACCCTAGTCAGATCCGGGCCGTAGGCGGTCCGTGCGGCGGGCCGGAGAGGGGCGTGCTATGCGACGACTTGCGGGACATCGACCTGGACGGGGTCGCGGAGCAAGTGGACAATTGCCCGAATGAGCAGAGCATCGAGTTCGGGACGGGCCCATGCATCGGCGGCGCCCTGGATTGCACCTTCAACCCGGGGCAAGAAGACTCCGATGGGGACGGGATCGGCGACGTGTGCGATCCCTTCGTGTCGTGCGTCTCCTCGCAAACCTACTGCATCAAGGGCGTTTCCGATGGGGTGGGATGGTCGTGGTGGATCGATTTCGATGACGATGTGCAAAACATGACTTCGGAACTTCACAATCTCAACGTCCCGCCCGTGCTTCCCGTGGGCGCCGGTGCCGTTTCGTTCGCGTGCGCCTTCGCCGAGAGCATCGGGATGCCCGCGACGAGCACGGATAACTGCTTCACGATCCGCGTGCCGCGGCCGTTCTCCCTTCGGGTGGGGGAGGCCGGCTCGATCCCGACATGTGAAGTGACCGAGTGGTTACAAGTGGGAGGCGGTGGGTGCCGCTTCAACCCGCTCATCACGCTCGGGCCGGGCCCCCCCGGCGCGACCATCCCGACGCTCGGCCAGACGTGGCTCATCCTCCTGGTCCTCATGCTGGCGTCCGCGGGAGCGGTCCTGGCCTACCGGCGGCGCTCCTCCTGAAGTGGAAGGCGGGCGGGAGCTACCCTACTGCGTGCGTGACGCTGGACGACCGGCAGCCGGTGCGTCGTCGTAGGGGGCCTCGATGCGGACAAGAGCGCGGGGGATGATCCTTCTCGCCGCCATCGGCTCGGGGATGCTCGCTGCCTGTGCCGCTGGCCGGGTTGCGTCGCCGCCCCATGCCGAAGCTCCACCGGCGGCGGCCGGGAAGGACGCCGCGAAGCCTGCCCACCCGCACACCGAGTCTCCCGCCGACAGCACTGCACAGGCGGCTCTTTCCGATCCCCCCGCGACTACGCGCGCCGTGCCCGCGCCTCCCTCCGCCCCAGGCGCCGCGCAGCCCTACGCTGTGGACTCGGTGCCCGCTCCACCTTCATCCCCATCGCAGACTGACCCGTATCCGGTCTGCGTGGAGCCGGCGGCGCCGCCGCCGGCATCCGGATCGAACGCCGCTCCGGCTCGGATCGACTTCGACGCACAGGTCCGCCCGATCCTCGAGTTGAAGTGCCGGCCCTGTCACTTCGAAGGCGGCATCATGTACGAGCGGCTACCGTTCGACAGGTCGGAGACGATCCGCCGGCTGGGCACCGCTCTCTTCACGCGGATAAGGGACCAGAACGATCAGGCCTCGATACGCGCCTTCCTCAATCAGTCGAGGGATGTATCCACCGAGGGCCGGGCCCCCTGAGGGAGCCGGCCCATAGTCCACACTCCGATTCTCCGATCACCCCTCCGCGCCCGAGCCTGTCTCCGCCCGCCGCTTGATCGCTCCCAGCCACGTCCTCCGGATCGTGGCGCTGCCGGGATAGATCAGCCGCCAGTACACGGCGAACTTCCTCCGCGCAACTGCGTCGGTCGCCAGGATGCGCGTCTCGGTGGTCACTCGCGTCCATCCGGCGCCTTCATCCTCGACGAGGAAGTTCGCCGCGACCTTGGCATAGTCGGGAGCGTCGAAGGCGCGGAAGTCCTCGGGGCGGCCGATGGAAGGCGAGGCACCGTCTGCCTCGATCGCCCAGTACCGGTCGACGCACCCGATCACGATCTCGCGGCCCGGCTCTTCCGCCAGCATCAGGAAGCCGGAGCGGAGGAACAGATCCAGGATCGGCTGCGCGGCGGATGCCTCCTTCGAGTACGACCTGACCTCGTACCCCTTCATCGGGGCGGGTGGCCCGCCCTTCCCCAGCAGGCGCGCCGGGAGGGATCGGATCGCGAGAAGCTCACGCAGAAAACGGATCTCGCCCGGCGTGACTTCCTTGACCGCGCGATAGACCTGGTCCGGAGAGGCGTGCACTCTGATCGTGTGGACTTCGTGGAACTGATACGAGGGCAGGAAGCTGTCCAGGTACGTGCGGATCTCCGGAGACTCCATGAGGCCCGCGGGCCACGCGGCCCCCCCGATCCCCAGGAGGAACCCCGCCAGCAGGACGGCCGCTGCGGTGCGCCGGCTCCCGATCCTCAGAAAGCGCAGCGGCCGAATGATGGAGGCCGCTCCGGCGAGCATGACGACCAGGCCCGCGTACACCAGCACGACGCCCATCCGCGATCACTCCTCCCCGTGAAGGGCCGCGCGGGCTCGGGGCCGCCGCCGGCTCCGCGCGGTCATCGAGGCTCCCTCGGCTGCGGGCCTCAGTTCTTGAGGGGAGGCGCCACACCTCCCGGCAGCCTCTCGGTGAGATCGAGGTACAGCTCCAGCGCCTCGTTGCGCCCGTCGAGGGTGCGGCGGAACAGTCCGTCCACATCCTCGCGGCTCACGACGCCTGCGTGGAAGCCGTCATAGAGCTGCTGGCCCAGGAAGTAGCCCAGCTCGTGAGTGAGGAGGCTGAAGCGCCGGCGGTTCTTCGTCCGGATCCCCTCCAGCAGCTCCCCCGGGATGTGGTCGTAGTCCCGGTAGTGGCGCTCGAACTTCTTGTGCAGGAGGATGAAGTTGATGATCTCGCAGAACTCCTCGTACGAGAAGCCGGTCTCCCTCTCCACGATCTCGCGGGACTTGCGGTAGTACCGGTAGAACTTGGTCTCGAAGAAATGGTTGCGGGACGGGTCGATGATTTTGGATCCGAAGAAGCCGAGCGCCTCGTCGATCACAGCGCCGTAGAAGGCGTCGGCGCGCGACCGGGTTCCCTGGGGCGCGCGCCCCACGCCTCCCCGCAGCAGATGGTTGACGAAGTGCGCCGCCTCCTCTCCGCCGTGGACGAGGCTGAAGGTGCCGATGAAGATGGCGTTCACGCTCGGGATGTAGCACGACCCGCGCCTCTTGAGGTGCTCGACGATCTCGGCGATGTCGGCGCGGGGGACCTTCTGGGATCGCAGGAGGCGCTCGAGACTCAGCGTTTCTACGCGGGAATAGACCTCCGGGTAGGCGTCCACCACGAACCCGGGACCGGCGCCGTCGCGCCCCGCGGCCGCCCGGCGGTACTTGTTGACGCCGAGGAACTTCAGGATCGTATCGATCATGTTGTGGATCGTGGGCGTCAGATCCAGCTCGGCGTCGTCCGGCCGATCCTGATTCCAGCGCTCGAGCGTCTGCCGGTAGGCTTCGTACTTCTCGAGCGGGGAGACGTTGAAGACGCAGAAGACGTTGCGCCCCACCAGGGCCGTATCCGCGTGCTCCCGTCCCTGCGAGAGGAGCTGCCAGTAAACCTCCTCCAGGTTTTGCAAAACCCGGACCGAGCGCCGCTCCAGGTTCATCCGGGCCAGCGCCCGCCGGACCGCCGCGGGCAGGTGGGACGAGGCCAGGTGGGACTCCCCCACCACGACCACCACCTTCGATCCGGGAGCCTCCGCGAAGATGTCGGCGATCCGCGCCGCCATGTAGCGGTCGCGCTCGCGGATGAAGCGAAGCCCGTTGCGCGGCGCGCAGTCGATCCCCTGGACGCGCAGCCCGTGCCGGCGCGCCGTCTCGAAGATCCCGCGGAACGCCGCCCAGTCGTACCCCCATTCCTGGTCGTAGCGGATCCGCCTGAGGAACTCGGGGTCGTCCACCTCCCCGGCCATCCACCGGTCCAGCACCTGCTGGTGGCGCCCGTACACCATCTCCATGGCCAGCACGCTGCGTCTCGACCGGCGCGCTATCTCCTGGAGCAGCCTCGCGGCGAACTCCTGGCTCCGCGGCAGGGCGTGGAAGTCGCCGACGTAGATCAGGTCGGCCTGGAAGCAGGCGATGACCAGGTCGTCGAAGGTGGACGGCTCGACGAGTCGCTGGAACTCCTGGTGGAAGGTGCGGACGTAGGCGCGCCGCGCGGAGGGGTCGATGCGCGCGATCTCGCTGCGGAGGCGCGCGACGCTGCGGCGGTTGAGGCTGATCTCTGCCTGGAGGTGAGGGGCGGACACGTGGGGGCCGCGCGGACTAGGAGGACTTCTTGTCCGACCCCTCGACGCCCCCCTTGGACTCGGCGTCGTCGCCCTTGAGCGCCTTCTTGAGCTCGCGGATCCCTTCGCCCACGCCGCGGCCGATGGCCGGGATCTTCGTCGCGCCGAAAAGGACCACGAGAATCAGAGCCAGGACCAGAATTTCCGTCCATCCGATTCTTCCCATCGTCTCTCCTTGTGCCGGTGATCCGGCGCCACGCCCGGGCCTCAGGAAGCCGCGGTGCCCGGCGGCGGCAGGATCTCCCGATTGTTTCCCCGCCGCCGCGTGACCCGCTCGGCGTCCAGGTGTTCCAGCAGCGGTATCGCGTTCTTGCGGGACGTTCCGGTCAGTTCCTTGAAGGCGGCCACGTCGATGATCGGCCGCGTGCTCCTCAGCCCCCAGAGTTTCGCCTTGAGCCGCTCGATCGATTCCGCGTGGAACACCGTGCCGTCCTTGATCCTCACCAGCCGCCCGCGGGTCAGCAACAGATGATAGATCCTCTGCGTCGTCTCCGCATCGAGCTTCAGCCCTTCAACGATCTCCTGGAGGTTCGCGGGGTTGAGCCCCCCCTCCCGGAACCTCCCCTCCACCAGGGCCAGGATCCGCTCCTCCTCCGGCCCGAGGCTCACCCGGTGCGAGACGGCCGCCGCGAACTCCTTCTCCAGCCGGATCTTCCCCTCCGCCGCCAGGCTGTCGAGGACGAACCGAGCCAGCTCGGGGGGGCCTCCCGGGAGGGTCCTCTCGCGCAGTTCCTCGCGCGGCAGGCCGATCATCAAGGGGTTGGCCCTGTGGAAATTCTCGAGGAGCAGAAGCGCTCGTTCCCGGTGCCGGTCGAACCACCGCCTGTGGAGGTGGGTCGAGGCGCGGTCGCCCGCGGACACGATCCCGCCGGCCGCGGCCAGCCGGCCCGCGATCTCCGACACCTCGGAGGGCGTGCGGCCCGTCCGGACCACGAGGTCGGCGGCGGTGAGGCCGGCAGGCGAGGAGTCCAGGGCGTGCAGCGCGAGGGCCTCGGCGCCGCCCCGGAGGAGGGCCGCGAGGGCCGCGACGAGAACGCCCGGCTCGCCGCGGTGCTTCTCGGGATGGGCGTCCAGGACGGCGCCGCCGCCGATGGTGATCATCGGGGAGTAGCGCCTCACGACGAAGCGGTCTCCCGGGAGGCTGAGTCCCGGCGTCTCCAGCCGGAGCTGCGCGAAGGCGCGTCCGCCCGGCTCGATACGGTCCGCCCCGAGGAGCTTCACGCGCGCCAGCACCTCGCTGGTGCCCTGGTGGAAGCGCACCCGGGAGAGATCCTTGAAGGGGCCCGATGCGCCCGCGAGGATCTCAAGCTCCACGTCCAGCAGCGACGAGGGGCGCATGAAGTCCGGCGGCGCCAGGACGCACCCCCTCCACACCGAGGCGGCGTCCACGCCCTGCAGGTTCAGCGCCGTGCGCTGCCCGGCCACCGCGCTGGGCATCGCGCGGCCGTGCACCTGGATCCCCCGCACGCGAGCCCGCGGCCCCAGCGGGTTGACCTCCACCTCCTCGCCGTCGGCGACCGCGCCCGCGACCAAGGTCCCCGTGACCACCGTCCCGAAGCCCTTGACGGAGAAGGATCGGTCCACGGGCAGCCTGAAGAACGACGCGGCGGATCTGGCGCCGACATGAAGCGCCGCCCGCCGGAGCGCCTCCTTGAGATCCGGGATCCCTTCTCCGGTGCGCGCGCTCACCGGGATCACGCTCGCCCCTTCGAGGAAAGACCCCCGCACGAAGTCCCGCACTTCCAGCGCCACGATCTCCCGCATCTCGTCGTCGGCCAGGTCGGCCTTCGTGAGGGCCACGACGCCGCCGACGACCCTGAGCAGGCGGCAGATGTCGAAGTGCTCCCGCGTCTGGGGCTTGATGGACTCGTCGGCCGCCACCACGAGGACCACCAGGTCGATCCCGGAAGCGCCCGCCAGCATGTTCTTGACGAAGCGCTCGTGGCCCGGCACGTCGATGAAGCCCAGGGCGACCTCCTCGCTCAGCGCGAGTGGCGCGAAGCCGATGTCGATGGTGATCCCGCGCTCCTTCTCCTCCTCGAGGCGATCGCAGTCCACGCCGGTGAGGGCGCGCACCAACTCGGTTTTGCCGTGGTCGATGTGGCCCGCCGTGCCGACGATGACGTGCTTCATGGCGGCTGGGGCCTCACTGGGCTGGGGGGGGGGCGTCAGGCTCGGACGTAGCGAAGCTTGCCGATCTCCTCCTCGTAGTACTTCCGGAAGAGGATGTCCCACTCCTGACTGCCCTCGGGGATGGAGCGCTTCTGGGAGACGATCTTTGCTTTCACCCGTCTCTCGGTCTCCTCGTCCTTGCGCAGCTCGATCTTGAGGAGGTTCAGGATGTCGAGACGGACGTCGTTGCGGTCCTTGAGAAGCCGGACGCCGGACGCCGCCTCCACCGCGGCCACGAGGACGTGCGAGAGATGGACCATCTTCTCGTGTCCGAGCTTCATCGTGCGCGGCCTCTAGAGGATGAGCTTCCTCTTGCGGACGAGTTCCTGCTTGATCATCTTGAACATGTCGTGGTACTGGACGCCCCGCCTCGTCATCTCGTCGGCGTAGCTCCGCATGATCTCACGCACTTCGTCGTTGAGCCTGTCCTCCACCATGAGGTCCTCGGAGAACGCCGCCGCGACCGCCTCGGCCGGCGCCCCGCTGTTCTCGGCCTCGATGGCCTCCCCGCGGATCAGGCCCCTCACGACCTGGTGGGCCATGTAGTCGATGAGGGACCGAGCCAGCTTCACGGAATTCTCCCGGCCGCGCCTGAGATCTGAGGTTGAATGTCGGGCGACGCTCAATTGTAGCACAGGCTTCCGGGGGGCTGGCGCGCGGCTTCAGGAGTGCTGAAGGGTCTTCTGGACGACGCGGTACAGATCGCTCAGGTTGAAGGGCTTCGTCAGATGGGGATTGCCGATCCGCTCGAAGAAGGCCTGCGTGTCGGACGAAACGCTGTCCCCGGTCGAGAAGATGATGTGGCGGGCGAGTTCGGGGTCCGTCCGGAGCACCGCGTCGTACAGCTCGCGCCCGCCCATGTTCGGCATCTTGATGTCGCTGATGATGAGGTCGTAGCGGTCGTTGACGATCATCCTCCACGCCGTGTCGCCGTCGGCGGCGGAGTCCACGTGATGACCCTCGGCCGACAGCGCCTCGCACATCATCTCGGCCAGGCTTCCCTCGTCCTCCACCACCAGGATCCTCTTGCCCGGCAGCGGGCGCTGCGGGACCGCGTCGGCCATCTCCGGCGCCGCGGCGGCCTCCTCGACGGCGGCGATGGCCGGCAGGTCCACCGTGAAGGTGGTTCCACGGCTGAGCCGGCTCCGGGCGTGGATGGTGCCGCCGTGTTCCTTGATGGTGCCGTACGCGATGCTGAGGCCCAATCCGGTCCCCTGACCCACGGTCTTGGTGGAGAAAAACGGATCGAAGATCCTCTTGAGGTTCTCCGGGGCGATCCCGATGCCGGTGTCGGAAACCTCGGCGCGGCCTGTGAGCCCGTCGCACCGCGTGACGATGCGGAGCATTCCCCGCCCGCCTCTCTGCTTCATCGCGTGGTGGGCGTTCTGCACCAGGTTCACGAAGACCTGCTGGAGCGCGTGGAAGTCCCCCAAGATCGGCATCATGTTGGGCTCGAGATCGACGTCCAGGGCGATGCCGTCCACCTGGAGCTGGTAGCCGAGGAGCTGCACGACCGCTCCGATGACGCTGTTGAGATCCACCGGCCGGCGCTCCGGCGCCTGTTTGCGGGCGAATCGCAGGAGGTTCTCGACGATCCTCTGGCAGCGGCTCGCCTCGCTATTGATGGCCGCGACCTTCCGGTGCACGTCGCCCTCCAGGGGCCTTTCTCCCAGGAGCTGCGCGTAGCCCATGATGGAGGCCAGGGGATTGTTCAGCTCGTGGGCGAACCCCGAGATCATGACGCCGAGCGAGGAGAGCTTCTCCGACTGCGCGAGTTGCTCCTGCATGACCCGCTGAATGGTCACGTCGCTGATCATGAGGACGGCCCCTTCGAAGGCCCCTTTGAGGCCTCGGACAGGCGACGCCGACATGTGGAAGACCTTCTGCGGCTCCTCCAGGAGGATCTCCGAGGGGGGCGGTGCCGTTCCCCCGGCCAGCGCCTTGATGAGCGCGGCCAGATCCGCGCCGCCGAGCCTCCGCAGGCGGGCCGGCAGAGGCCGCCCCTCGATCTCGCCCGCCAGCTGCCGTGCGGCGGGATTGGCGAGCACGACCCGAAGCCTTCGGTCCAAAAGCAGCACGCCCTCGCTCATCGAGTCGAGGACCGCCTTCATCTTGAGGAGCCCCGCCTCCTCCATCGTCCGGATGCGGTCCAGCGTGAGCGCGGCCTGGCTCGATATGGTGTAGAGCAGCCTCGTGCGCAGCTCTTGGAGCGGCGGCGAAGAGACCTGGGCCGAGAGCAACCCGATGGCGCGGCCCTGTGCCTGCAGAGGGACGTGGACCATGGCGCCCGCATCGTTCCGGGCCGGAGCGCCGCCGCCCATCGTCGCGCCTCCCCTGTTGACGCGGACCGTCACGCGCCCCGCGCCGACGCCCAGGATCGTCGCGGCCTCCCTCATCATCGCGCGCCGGAACTGCCGCAGCGCCGCCGGTGACGCCTCCCCGCCCGCTTCCACGAAGAGCTCGTGCCGCTCGGCGCGAAAAGCCAGAAGCCCAAGCAGGTCCAGCCCGAGCGCTTCACCCAGATGGTCGGCCAGCACCGTGGCGATGTCGTCGGCCGTCTTGGCGAGTGCCAGGGAGCGGCTGGTCTCGTAGAAGAGGGCGAGTTCCGAGGTCCGCTCCTCCACCTGCCGCTCGACGCCGCTGCGGGCGGCGGCCAGCTCGATGTGCGGCCTGAGAAGGCGGGCCGCCAGGGAGATCCTGTGGAGCAGGCCCCTGAGTGCCGCCGCCTCCTGGTGGAACAGCACCAGGACGCCGGCGGCCGAGGGAGAGGAAACGGGGATGAACCACCAGGAACCCCCGATCCGCCTCAGGTAGGGCGCTTCGGCCCAGGTCTCGCCGCGCGCCTCCGGTGAGATCTCGATCACGGAAGCGCCCTGGAGGGCCGCAGCGGCGGCGGACCGGGGCTCCGCGAGCGCTCCCTGCGGAAAGGGGGGCGGTTCCGGCGAGAGGAGCCAGACGCCGCCTTCCTCGGCCGCCCTGAGGATCCAGCCCCTCAGGCCGGGGATCGCCGAGCCGAGGGCGGCGAGGAAAGAGAGAAAGGCGGATTCCTCGTAGGCGCAACCGGAAAGGGCCGCAGCGGTCCTGGCCAGGATCCCGTCAGCAGTGCTCGATTCGCGGGGCCGCTGCATGGTGGGCGCATCTTACTGCCGGGCCTTCGAGGCTGTCTACGGAGCCCGCCGGCGGCCACTCCCGGGCTCATCCAGCCCGGCGCGCCCTGGGGGAACCTACCAGGGGCGGTCCGAGGCGCTCCGCGAGGCCGCCTCGACCGCGAGGACCGGGGTCATTCCCTCCCCGCGCCCTCGCGCCCTCGCGCTTTCGTTGGCCCCGTTGCCGCCATTGAACGGACGGGCGCGGCCGTGCCTGTCGCCAGCCGCGCGGCTCGCGACGGGCCCCTTGCACGGTGCCGGATGGAAACTGTGGAGCGCGAAGATCCGGCGGAGCTTCTTCTTGGCCTGGGCCTCGATCTGCCGGATGCGCTCGCGGCTCAGGCCCATGGTCTGGCCGATCTCCTTGAGTGTGAACGAGCGGCCGCCTGCGAGACCGAACCGGTTGGTGATGACGGTGTGCTCCTGCCCGGTGAGCAGGTGCAGGGCGGTTCGGACCAGTTCCCGGCTCTCGGTCTTGAGGAGTTCCGCCTCCGGGTTGATCCCGTGGATGTCCACGAGGTAGTCGGACATGGGGATGTCCTTGTCTCTGCCGACCTTGTCGTCGATGGAGATCTCGCGAAGCTTGATCTGAAGGATTTCGTCGATCTTGGAGACGCTCGAGGAGAGTTCGCGGGACAGCTCGTCCCTCTCGGGCTTGCGCCCCAGCGAGCGGGCGAGGCTCTGCTCCGTGTCGCGGATCTTCCTGACCTTCTTCATCTGGTAGTTGGGGACCCGCACCAGCGAGGACTGCTCCGACAGGGCCTTCAGGATCGACTTGCGGATCCACCAGATGGCGTACGTGATGAACTTGGTGCCCTTCTTGTGGTCGTAGCGCTGCGCGGCTTCGATGAGGCCGATGTTACCCTCGTTGAGGATGTCCTCGAAAGGAAGGCCGAGGTTGCGGTACTCGTTGGCGATCTTGACCGCGAAGGAGAGGTTGGACTCGACGAGCTGGTTGAGCGTGTCGAGCCTGTTGTACAGGCGAGCCGTGCGAGCGATCTCCATCTCCTGCTCTTTGCTGAGAATGGAGTAGCAACCGATCTCCGAGAGGTACCGGGCGAGGGAAGAATCTTTCTCGACCCGTCGGGACATCAGGGGCACCTCATCGTTTCGAAAGGGACTCCGGGCAGGAGGCGGAACCCACCTCAGGCGCGTTCAAGCGCAGATTTCCGTTCTTTTTTGGTTGACAGTAGTTACGGATCGAAGTATTGTCTTCCGAGACAGAATGAGGAAGGAGGCGGGGCGTGAGCCGATCCGCTGGAGACGTCGCGGCGAGCCGAAAGGGACGCCTGAACCGACGCGTCACCTGCATCTCCCCCCCCCGAAGGATGCGTGGGCCGGACTGGATTCGCAACTCTGGATGGAATTCAGGTCCCACGGCTGTTTGGCTTAATCCCCCCCGGGCGCCGTGGCGCAACCTTCAAAAGGCCAAAACACATACTATGCCGTGGCGGCAACCGTGTCAAGATCTTTCTTGCCGTGTCAGCATAGTCGTGGTTGGAGACTGACCAAGGCGTAACAACCGAACCAACGGTCCCTCCCGGATCGGGCGGACGCGGAAAGAACGAACCAAAATGATGTTCCGGAGACAACAGTTGCCCCTCGTCGGCCGACGCATCCGAGAGCTACGGAAGGACAGGAGCCTGACTCAGGCCGACCTCTCCGCGAAGATCGGCATCCAGCAGTCCGACCTCTGCCGCATGGAAATCGGCGAGTACAAGGTCAGCCTCGAGACACTGTTCAAGGTCTTGAAGATCTTCGAGATGAACATCGCTGAGTTCTTCCACCTGGCCACCCGAAACGAGATCACCCAGGCTGAACAGGAGATTCTGTCCCTCTACCGCAGCCTGCCCCCGTCGGGCAAGCAGCGCGTCCGAGACTTCATCTACTTCACCGAATCACGCACACGCCGCTCCAGGCGACCGGCGAGGAGATAGGCGAGAGCCCCATGTCCCCCGCGCGAGCCGCCCGGTTCCGGAGGTTGATGAGTGACGGGTACGCGCTCGTGCAGAAGAGCCGCTTCCCCGATGCGCTCGCCACGTTCGAGAAGGCCCGGACGATGGCGGCCGCCGGCGGCGACGAGGGGCTGGTGGACAAGGCCATTGCCAACAAGAGCATGGTGTTGCTGGAGATGGGCGAGTACGCCCAGGCCGCGCGGGGGCTCAAGGAGATCATCCTCCGCAGCCGCGATGCGGAGACGATCTGCGGCGCCTCCTACAACCTCTCCATCAGCCTGCGGCGGCAGGGCCAGTACCAGAAGGCCTGCTTCTACGCCCGCCTGGCGGGAGAGAAGAGCCGGGCCATCGCCGACCCGAACTGGATCGCCCGCTGCCACAACCTCCTGGGCAACCTCCACCTGGTGCGGAGCCGGCTGGCCCCCGCGCTGAGGGAGTACCGTAAGGCTCTCGCGATACGGATAAGGGAGAAGACGCTCAACAAATTCGGGATCGGGATCCTCAAGGACAACATCGGCTACGTTCTGATCCTCCTCGGCCGCTACGAGGAGGGGATCCGGGAGATCCTCGACGCGAGGAAGCTCGCGAAAGAGGTCGGCAACTCGCGCTCGGTGTGCGAGTGCAGCCACGACCTTGCGTTCGGCTACATGCAGGTTCGCAACCTCGAGCAGGCCGAGCGGTGCGGCGAGAGCGCCTTGAAGATGGCCGAGGATATCGGCTTCAAAGAGATCGTCAAGAACTGCTACTACATCCTTGGCGAGATCAACTTCCTCAAGGGAAACGCCAAGAGACGGGACCATTACTTCTACCGTCTCCAGAGCCTCCATCCCCACCTGCCGTTCCTGCGGGACTTCCTCTGCACGTTCGACGTGAGCAAGATCATCGCCCTCAGGTTTCCGCAGTAACCAGACCCCCGCGCCCCGGCCTCAGTGGAACGGAAAACGCTGCTCCTCGTCCGCCCCGCGGCCCTGCATCGTCCTGAACTTGCGGCGGCGCGCACGCCAGCGGGCCTCGGCCACGAGGCGCCTCGGATCCCACCAGCCCGTCAGGTACAGCCATGCCACCAGCATCCCCCCCAGGTGCGCGAAGTAGGCGATCCCCGTGGAGCGGAAGCCGCCGACGGCCCATATCTGGAGCACGGCGAAGAGAGCCACCATGGTCCTGGCGCGCATGGGGAAGAGTCCCATGAACAGGACGGTGCGGTTGGGGAAGATCATTCCGAACGCCATGAGCAGGCCGAAGATCGCCCCGGATGCGCCGATGGTGGCCGTCTGGATCCCCAGGAGGGTGTTCACCACGCACGTGATGAGCCCGGCGCCGATGCCGCAGACGAGGTAGAAGCGCAGGAGGCGCGCGGCGCCCCACCGCAGCTCCAGGTCCCCGCCGAACATCCACAGCATCAGCATGTTGAAAACCAGATGCATGATGTCGCCGGGGTGGTGGAGGAACTGGTAGGTGATCGGCTGCCACAGCCAGGGGGCAGATCGGAACAGGCGCTGCGGGTCGAGAGCGAAGAGGTCCTGGATCTGGCTCGTGGCCTCCCGCCCCGCGAGGAACTGGAGCAGGTGAATCACGACGTTGGTGATGATGAGGCCGCGGATGGCAGGAGTCAGGGGAGGGCCGAAGGAGATCCGATGGCCGGATGAGCCGGAATCGTAGCGTGAAGCCACACGTTCCCTCAGGAGAGCCGCGAGCGTAACACAGAGGCCCGGCCTCCTCTACCCGTGTTAGTATCTTGGGCGGCGCCGCGACGAAGACGCGCGCGCGGCGGCGGGGGCCCCTTGCGGGAAATCCAGAAGATCGTCGTCCACTTCCTGGACCACACCCTTGTGAAGGGCCACGCCCGCTTCTTCTACCACCACCAGATGCAGATGCTGATGGAAACCCTGGAGGGAGAGCAGCGCCTGGTGCCCTTCTCCGCCGTCAAGGCCGTCTTCTTCGTGCGCTCGTTCACGGGGGACCGCAAGCGGCAGGAGAAGAAGCGGTTCCTTGCCGGGTCGCCCCGGTTCGGTCAGAGCGTGCGGGTGATATTCCTGGACGGCGAGATCCTCCTCGGAAGGGCCCTCGGTTACAGGCCGGAGGACCAGGGCTTCTACTTCAAGCCGGCAGACCCGGACAGCAACAACGAGATCATCTACGTGCCACAGACGTCCGTGAAGGAAGTGGTCGTCGGCGACCTCGAGGCCTGAACCCGCGCTACTCGACCAGCTCGACGTTCCAGTACGCCAGGTCGAGGAAGTTCCTCCACGCCTCGTACCGCCCGCCGTTGAACGAGAGTTTCACCAGCGGGTGCCACCGGGGCTTGCGCGGCTCCTTGACGAGCTGCATGCCCACCTCTCCCGGCTGGTGGCAGCCCTTCCGCGCGTTGCACTCGATGCAGCAGCACACGACGTTGTCCCACGTGGACCGGCCTCCGCGCGAAAGGGGGACGACATGGTCCAGGTTGAGATCCTTGGTGGGGAAGCGGCGGCCGCAGTACTGGCACCGGTTCTTGTCGCGGAAGTAGATGTTCTTCCGCGTGAACCGGACCTCGTGCGGCGGCAGCTCGTCGTAGTGCAGCAGCACGATGACGCGCGGGACCTTGATGAGGGCGCGCGGCGTGTGGATCACTTCGTCCTGAGGCTGCACGGGGATGTCGCACCAGTTCTCCCAGGTGTACGTGGTGTAGTCCGGCTCCACCGCCTTCACCTGGCCCTTGTAGAGAAGGCAGAACGCCTTGCGGACGGACGTCACCTGAATGGCCTGGAACAGGCGGTTCAGGACGAGAACGTTTGAATCAAGCACGCCGCGACATCCTCACAGAGCCGGGTCCCGCGCACCGGCTTTCTCCGCGGCGCACACATCCACCGCGGCACCCCAAACCGGTATCTCACGATAGATAAGCCCGCCGGAGCCTGTCAAGAGCGCCCTCCCTGCCCTTCGGCCCCGAGGCTTCGCGCGGACTCCTCCCGATCGCGGTGCCTCTCCATCGCCAGCGCGATGAGCTTTTCCACGAGCGCGGGGAAAGGAACGCCGCTCGCGGCCCACAGTCGCGGGTACATGCTGATGGGCGTGAAGCCCGGGATCGTGTTCAGCTCGTTCAGCAGGACCGCCCCGTCGGAACGCCTCACGAAGAAGTCCACGCGGGCCATCCCCGCCGCGTCCACGCTGCGGAACGCCTCCACCGCCAACCGCCGGACCTCCTGTGTCTGATCCGGCCCCAGCTCCGCCGGCACGATGAGGGCGGAGCGGTCGTCCAGGTACTTCGCCTCGTAGTCGTAGAATTCGCGGGATGGGACGATCTCGCCCACCACCGAGGCGGCCGGGTCGTCGTTGCCAAGGACGGCGCACTCGACTTCACGCGCATCCACCCCCTCCTCCACGATCACCTTCCGGTCGTAGGCGGCGGCCCTGCGGAGGGCGGCCGGAAGGGCAGAGGCCTCCTTCACCTTGACGACGCCGACGCTGCTGCCCCCGTTGGCAGGCTTCACGAACAGCGGCAGAGGCAGCGCGCGCAGGGCCTCCCCGGCCACCGCGTCCGCCTCCCGGCGGATGCGCGCCCGGAGGTACACCCGGTGGCGGGTGATGGGCAGCCCCCGCGCTGCGAAGATCTCCTTCATCAGGGCCTTGTCCATGCCCAGGGCCGACGCCGCCACCCCAGGGCCCACGTAGGGGATCCCCGCCAGCTCCAGCAGGCCCTGCAGCGTGCCGTCCTCGCCGAGCGGGCCGTGCACCAGGGGGAAGACCACGTCGAGCCGCACGGGCCCGTCCCCCCCTGCCGGGCTGTCGGCGGCCGAGCCGCGCGTGGGCACGAGCCCGCCGGCTCCCGGATCTCCCGTGAGCGCCGCGCGCCGCGCCGCCGCCAGGTTCACCAACCGGCGCTCCGTCAACCCCCCCTTGCCGGGCCCCCCCTCAAGGAGCACTTCCGGGTTCTCCGCGGTCACCCATCTCCCCTCCTTGGTGATGGCCACCGGCACGACCTCGAATCGCTTCGGATCGAGGTTCGCGATGACGGAGCGCGCCGATACAAGCGACACCTCGTGTTCGACGCTGCGCCCGCCGAAGATCACCCCGACGCGCATCCGGGGAGGCATCAGCCGGCCTCGTTCAGTGCGAACCCCGCGGCGATGGCGCGCGCGCGGGCGCGGTTGGAGCGGAAACGGATGTCCACGACGCCGTCGTGGTAGAAGGTCTTGAGCACCTCGGCCAGCGCGTAGATCCGAGAGATTCCCTCCCTGTCCGCGCCGGAGAGCCGGACGTCCTTCTCCACCAGCTCGTGGTGGAGCACCTCCTCGACGCGCTCGAGGATCGAGCGCAGCCCGCGCGCCTTCGCCGCCGAGACGAGCAGCGCGCCTGGATGCAGCCGGCGAGCCCGCTCCACGACCGATGCGTCCGATACCACGTCCGCCTTGTTGAGGACCGTGACCGCGGGCTGGTCATCCATCCCCAGCGAGGCCAGCACCTGGGACGTCACCTCCATCTGCTCCTCGTACTCCGGATGGCTGAGGTCCACGACGTGCAACAGGACGTCGGCGTCGGCCGCCTCCTCGAGGGTGCTCCGGAAGGAGGCCACGAGGTGGTGCGGCAGCTTGCGGATGAACCCGACGGTGTCGATGAGGAGGACGTCTTTGCCCAGGCCCAGGCGCACCCTGCGCACCAGCGGGTCGAGGGTCGAGAAGAGCCGGTCCTCGACGAAGGCGTCCTCGCGCGTCAGGGCGTTGAAGATCGTCGTCTTGCCCGCGTTGGTGTAGCCGATGAGGGCGACCTTGACGGCGCCGCGGCGCCCCGACCGGCGCTGCCGCCTCTCCTTCTCGATCCGCGCGAGATCCCGCTCGAGCCTGTGGATCCGGCGGCGGATGATGCGACGATCCAGCTCGATCTGCGTCTCGCCGATGCCGCCCCTCACGCCGATGCCGCCCTCCTGCCGGGACAGGTGCGTCCAGCCGCCCTTCAGCCGCGGCAGCAGGTAGTTCAGGCGCGCCAGCTCCACCTGAGTCTTCGCCTCGCGGCTGCGGGCGCGTCGCGCGAAGATGTCGAGGATGAGCCCCGAGCGGTCCACGACCCGCGCTTGGAGGATCTCCTCCAGGTTGCGCACCTGTGCCGGAGAGAGATCGTCGTCGAAGATCACGACGTCGGCGCGGCGCTCCCGCACCGTGCCGGCGATCTCGTCCGCTTTGCCGCGGCCGATGAAGGTGGCGGGGTCGGGCAGCCTTCGCTCCTGGACCTCGCGCGCGACCACCGCGCCCGAAGCCGTCTCCGTCAGCCGGGCCAGCTCATCGAGATGATCGTCGACCTCGGCGCGATCATGGCCCAGGAACACGGCACCCACGAGGATGGCGCGCTGTCGCCGCACGAGCAGGTGGTGATCGTCGTCTCGCGGCTCGGGCCGTGGGGCGGTTCGGCGGCGGTACTTCAAGCGCGCACCGTCTCCGTCACCCTCCCTGGCCGGCGCCGCCCGATCCCTGCTCCTTGAGGAGGGTCTGGATCCGCGTCTCCAGATCGTCGGGGAGAGCGGCCCCCTGCCACCGGATCTTCCCATCCGGACCGATGAGGACGCTGAGCGGCAGCGTCCTTATCGAATAGGCTCTCTGGAACTGGTGGCTCTGGTCGAAGAGGAGCTGGTAGTTGACCAGGTGACGGGCGGCCACGTGCCCTTGCTTCGCGGCGGTGTCGCCCTCCTCCTGGAGCCCCACGCCCACGAGGACGAGCCCACGGTCCCTGTAGTTCCGCGCCAGGTCCCTCAGGCTCGGGATCTCGTCGATGCAGGGCTGGCACCAGGAGGCCCAGAAGGCGACGAGGCCTACCTTCCCCTGGAGCAGGGCCGGCAGGTCCACCATCTGACCGCCGAGATCGGGCGCGGCGTGGAGCGGCGCAGGCTCCCCGATCTTGGGAGAGACGGAGGGAGCGGCTGCCGACTCGTCAGCCGCCTGAGGCCCGCCGGGCCCGGCGACGGTGAAGAGGAGGAAACCCGCGATCAGCGGGAATGAGTGTCTGCGTCGCGTATGGTCAGCCGCGGTCATCAACCGAAATGGGGCCGCACCGCACAACCTTGGGGCCGCGCCGGCTGCGGCAGCTTGATGGAAACGCTCGAAGTATAAGGCCGGCCCGGGAAGCCCGCAAGGCGGCGGGTCGCGCTCCGGCGTGGAGCGCCACAACCACGCCCCGGACCTCCACCCGGCCGCCGAGCCGGCTCGGATCCTCGATCAGGCCGCGAGACAGGTCGGTCTCCACGAACTCCAGCATGGTCCCGTCGCTGCACTTGAGGGCGCCTCAGAGTGGGCGCCGCAGTGAGAAGACGGGGCGGACCCGGCCGACCGGGACGCCGCCCAGGGTCCGCACCGTGAGGAGGCTCACGATCGACTCGGGGAGGAGAGGCGGATCGCCGGGGAGCAGCCCGAGTTCCCCGAGAACGCCGAGGACGACGGCCGTCCGCCCCCGGCCCACGTCCCCATCCATCAGCTTCAGCGCGATCCCGACTGGAGCCGGAGGACCGGGCCATGCCATCGCGTGCACGCCGTCGGCCCCGACCTTGGCGACGAGCCCCGGGACGGCGCGCATCAGCGCCGTATCCAGCATCCCGTCCCCGGCGACCATGTCGGGGTGCGCCCGCATGGCGCGGGCGACCCGCGCCGCCGCCCGCTCCAGAGCCTCACCGGAGTCCTCTCCACCCGCGGCCACCAGGCGGGAGAACCCGCGCGCCGCCTCCCTCAGGGAGACCGCGAACGTCGGCGCGCCGCACCCGTCTACCGACACTCTGATCCGGGAGGCCTCCCGCCCCGTGAAGCGGGCCACGGCCTCGAGGTTCGCGCGCTGCACGGGATGGCCCGGATCGAGATACCTCTCGAGCGGAAGGCCCAGCGCGCGCGCCGCCGCCAGCATCCCGGCGTGCTTTCCGGAGCAGTTGTTCATGACGGCCGTGGGTTTCTCGCCGTCACGCAGGAGCCGCTCCGCGGTCGGCCGGTGGAAGGGAGGGTGGATCCCGCACCCGAGCGCCTCGTGCGGGATCCCCGCGCGCACGAGCATCGAAGCCGCGACCGCCACGTGCGTCGTCTCTCCGGCGTGGGAGCCGGCCATCAGGGCGATCTCACGCTCGCTGAAGCCGAAGCGCTCGCCGGCGCCGGAGGCCAGCGCCGACGCGGCCTGAAACGGCTTGGCCGCGGAGCGCAGATAGATCAAAAGGTCGGGATCGCCGAGCGACGCGACGAGGGTCCCGTCCGGGGCGGTCACGGCGATGGCGGCCGCGTGCACCGACTCCACGAGATCGCCCCGCGTGACCTCCGCGGCGCGCTCGAACGTGTCCCGTGTCATGGTTCTCCGCGTTCCGGCGGCCCGAGCGATCCGCCTCGCCGATTGCCGGGCGGGGATTCTACAGTGACACTGCCGCGCTTGACAGGGTGCGCACACGCGCCTACGCTGGCGCCCCTAAGTCTCGATATGACAAACAGATGTGAGAGCCACGCGGGGACGGTGACGGCTTGAGGATCCTCTACCTGGACTGTTTCTCGGGCGTCTCGGGCGACATGCTCCTGGGCGCCCTCGTCGATCTCGGCGTGGACATCGCCCGGCTGCGCGAGCGTCTCGCGGCCCTGCCCCTGCGAGGCTACTCCATTTCGGCCCACCGGACCTCCCGGCAGGGGATCTCCGGCGTGAAGGTGGACGTCAAGGTCACCAGCAGGCAGACAGAGAGGGGCTGGCGGGAGATCCGCTCCCTCATCGAGAAGGCGGAGTTCGAAGCTCCCGTCCAAGAAAGTGCTCTAAGGACCTTCCGGCGCCTCATCGAGGTCGAGGCGCGGATTCACCGCGTGAACGTCAACCAAGTCCACCTGCACGAGGTCGGGGCCGTGGACGCCATCGTGGACATCGTCGGATCGGTCATCGCGCTGCGTGAACTTCTGGGCGAAGGCGGGCGCCTCCACGTCTCCCCGCTCCACCTCGGCCGCGGGATGGTCACGATGGAGCACGGTACGTTCCCTATTCCGGCGCCGGCCACGGCGGCGCTCCTCAAGGGCGTCCCCGTCCTCTCCGGCCCCGTGGAAGGCGAGCTGGTCACACCCACAGGCGCCGCCATCGTGACCACGATGGCGGAGGCCTTCGGCCCCATGCCGCCGATGACTCTTCTCGGCGTGGGGTACGGCGCGGGCAGCCGCCGGTACGACGATCACCCGAACCTCCTGCGCGCCATCCTCGGCGAGTCGCAGCAGGTGGGCGAGCTGCGCGAGGAGGTCGTGGTCGTGGAGAGCACCATCGACGACATGAACCCCCAGGCGTACGGCTTCCTGATGGAGCGCCTCTTCGCCGCGGGGGCGTTGGAGGTCTTCTACACCCCCGTGCAGATGAAGAAGAACCGCCCCGGCACGCTGGTGACGGTCATAGTCCCGCAGTCGCGCTTCGGGGAGATCACGGAGACGATATTCACGGAGAGCACGACCATCGGGCTGAGGCACACCCTCGCGGGGCGGATCGAGCTGGCCCGCGACGTGGTGAGCGTGAAGACCCCGTTCGGGCAGGTGCGGGTCAAAGTGTCGTCGCTCGAGGGGCGCCCGACCCAGGCCCAGCCCGAGTACGAGGACTGCCGCCGCATCGCCGCGGCGGCCGGCGTGCCGCTGAAGGAGGTCCAGGCCGCCGCCGTGGCCGCCCACCGCTCGACGCTGCCCGCGCCGAGCGCTTCGCCCGCGGCCCCGGCGCACGCCGCCGGGCGGATCCGCAAGCCCGGGAGGGCCTCCCGGCGCCGGAGGGCGAGGACCGCCTCCGCGAAGCGGAGGAAGACGTGATGGCGGAGGACGCCGGGCGGCGGACGCTCTACATCACCACACCCATCTACTACGTCAACGATGTCCCCCACATCGGCCACGCCTATACCACGGTCGTGGCCGACGTGATCGCCCGCTACCGGAGGCTGCAGGGCGACGACGTCCGGTTCGTGACCGGCGCGGACGAGCACGGGGTCAACATCCAGCGCGCGGCCGAGAGGCAGGGCCTGGCGCCCATAGCGCTCGCCGATCGGGTCGTCGCCCGGTACCACGTCCTGTGGAAGCAGCTCGGCATCAGCCACGACGACTTCATCCGCACCACCGAGCCGCGGCACCGGGTCGGAGTGGAACGTCTCTACCGGCGGATCCGGGACGCCGGCGATATCTACCTCGGCACGTACACCGGCTGGTACTGCTCCGCCTGCGAGGCGTTCTACCCCGAGAGCCAGCTCGCGGAGGGACGCTGCCCCACCCACGATCGGCCCACAGAGTGGATCGAGGAGTCGTCCTACTTCTTCCGGCTGTCGAAGTACCAGCAGCCGCTCCTCGACCTGTACCGGAGCCGCCCGGAGTTCGTCCTTCCGGACCGGCGGCGCAACGAAGTCGTCTCGTTCGTTTCCTCGGGGCTCAGGGATCTCTCCATCAGCCGCGCCACGGTGACGTGGGGGATCCCGCTCCCCGACGATCCCGGGCACGTCGTGTACGTCTGGCTCGACGCCCTGACCAACTACATCAGTGCTCTCGGCTACGGCTCCGAGGACGAGTCGCTGTACCGGCATTATTGGCGCGACCCGGCGGCCGCCGTCCCGGGAGGCTCCTCGGCGCCCGTCATTCACCTCATCGGCAAGGACATCCTCCGGTTCCACGCGGTGTACTGGCCCGCCTTCCTCATGTCGGCCGGACTGCCGTTGCCCCGCACCGTCTGGGGGCACGGCTGGTGGCTGCGCGCCGAGGGGAAGATGTCCAAGACCGCCGGCAATGTCGTGGATCCGATCCCGTTGATCCGGACTTTCGGCGCGGAGCCGTTGCGGTACTTTCTCATGAGGGAGATGGCGTTCGGCCAGGACGCCCAGTACTCGGATGAAGGGCTCATCGACCGGATCAACAACGACCTGGCGAACGACCTCGGCAACCTCGCCAGCCGCCTCCTGACCCTGATCGAAGGGTCGTGGGGCGGGGCGGTGCCGCGCGCGCCCGAGCCCGGCTCCGCCGGCATCGCGCCGGAGATCCTCCACCTCCGAGAGCGCGGCACGAGGCTCCTCGAGGCCTGCCGCGAGGCCTACGAGGAGTACCGGTTCCACGAGGCCCTGGCGTCGCTGTGGGATCTCGTCTCGGAGGCGAACCGCTACATCGTGCGCTGGCAGCCGTGGACGCTGGCGAAGGACCCGTCGAGCCGCGGCACGCTCGGTGTGGTCCTCCGGGAGGCCGCCGAGGCGCTGGCCGCCGTGGCGGTCGCGCTGTCTCCCGTCATGCCGGACGCCGCGCAGGAACTGTGGGAGCGGCTCGGCGGGGACGGGCGTTGCCGGGATCATGACCTGTTCAGGCGCCCCCCGGAGCGGAGGTGGAACATCCTGAGCGAAGGCCACAGGGTGCGGCGAGGCGAAGCGCTCTTCCCCCGGATCGATAAGGACGCCTACTTCAAGGAGACATCCATGGAACCTTCGACTCCGACGCCACCGGCCCCCACGGCACCGCAGAGTCCGCCGGCTCCCGCCGCCTCGGATCAGATCACCCTGGAGGAGTTCCAGAAGGTGCGCCTGCGGACCGGCAAGGTCCAGTCGGCGGAGAGGATCCAGGGCGCTGACCGCCTGCTGAAACTGACCGTGGACGTGGGCAGCGACGTGAGGACCGTCGTGGCGGGCATCGCCCAGCAATACGCCCCCGAAAGCCTCGTGGGCAGGACCGTCATCATCGTCGTGAACCTCAAGCCGGCGAGGCTGAGAGGGGTGGAGTCGCAGGGGATGCTGCTGGCCGCGGATGTCGGCGGGGCGCCGATCGTGGCCTCGTTCGATCGGGAGATCCCGCCCGGCAGCGTCGTGCGGTAGCCGCTGCCACCCCCCCATGACGAGAAGCGGGCCCCGCGGGGCCGCGACGGCCGGCGCTGATCACGGCACACGTGAGCCTGCGACGAGGGATGCGGCGAGGGCACGCGAACCATGGCTGATCCTCTTCCCGAGCGGCCCGCGGCCCCGTGGAGGTGCATCGACTCGCACGCCCACCTCGCGATGCCCGCCTTTGGCGACGATCTTCCCGCCGTGATCGAGCGCGCCCACGCGGCCGGCATCACCGACGTGCTCACGGCCTCCACGAGCCTGGAGGATGCGCCCCGCACGCTGGAGATAGCCTCCGCGGCCGGCGGGAGGATCTGGGCCGCGGCGGGGATCCACCCCCACGAGGCTCGTCGGTGGCGGGAAGGGGACGAGGAGCGGCTCGCGACCCTGCTGCGGCACGACCGCGTGGTAGCCGTCGGCGAAGCGGGCCTCGACTATCACTACGAGTTCTCCCCGCGCGACGCGCAGCGGGACGTCCTCTCGCGGCAGGTCCGGCTCGCCGCGCGCTCCGGGCTGCCTATCGTGATTCACTGCCGGAAGGCAGCCGCCGACGTGGCGGCCATCCTCGAGAGCCAGGGCGCCAGTGACCACGGCGGCGTCATCCACTGCTTCACGGAGGACGAAGCGTTCGCCCGCCGCTGCCTGGACCTGGGGTTCTACATCTCATTCTCGGGGATCGTCACCTTCAGGAACGCCTCCGCGCTGCGCGACGTGGTTCGGATGATCCCTGAAGACCGTCTCCTGGTGGAGACCGACGCGCCCTACCTGGCCCCGATGCCCCATCGAGGCGAGCGCAACGAACCCGCACGGGCGGCGGTCGTGCTGGCGGCCCTCGCGGAGATCCGCAAGAGTGACGCGGCCACCCTCGCGGTGTCGATCAGGGCCAACTTCGGCCGCTTCATCCGCCGGGCGCTCGACTGAAGGGCCGGATCATGCCCCTCGCAGGCGCCCGAGCTCCAGCACTCCTCCCTGTCCGGAACCCAGGCAGCAGAGCCCGCCTGGCGGGTGCTCATTTTGAAGTTGCCTCACTGGAGGCAGCGCGGTAAATTGACGCTTCGCGCGAAGATCAGGGGTTCTGGGGGGATGCGATGGCCCAATCGGAGCGTCTTAAAATCATTCTGACCGGAGACTTGTCGCGGGCGGTGGCGTGGGAGGCGGAGCGTCGCGGGGTCAGCGCACAGGAGTTCATCTCTGGACTGGTCTCTCGGGCCTCTGCGGACATCCTGGCCCAATGGCACGATGATAGGCAGAGCCCGGCCGTGTCGAGCATCAGGCCGCTCAAGCAGGAGATCCTGGCCGTCAGATCCGTAGTGGTTAAAGCCTACGGCCCTCACAGGAGACCCGCGGCGGCTCGCCGAGCCAGGCCGTGAATTCTGGCAGGGCCCCGGCTAGGCCGGGCGGGTCATGGCGCCCTTTCCCCCCCTGCAAGGCCCGCCGTCCACCCGGGACCGCCCCGCAGCTGCCCCGAGTAGCTCAGCTGGCACCGCCGACGCAGGGGGGGTAAGGCCGCCATCACCCGCCCGGTTCAGGGGCCAGGAGAGGGGGCCGCTCCACCTGTAGCAACCGCCCTGCCACCCAGGCGCGGACGGCCAAACGGACGCTTACTCCCTGCCGCTCAACAACAACACTGCCTGACAGGGTGCACCCCCCATCCCACCCCGTAGGGAGTTCCCGACACGGTGTCCGGCTTTGATTGACCCTTCGACGCGTCCGCCTTTACACTCGCCGGCGTGAAGACGCCCGAGACATCCATCCTCGTCGCAGACGATGATCCAAGCCTCAGGGAGCTTCTCGCCGATCTGCTCGCGAGCCAGGGGTACAAGGCCGTCGCCGTGGCCAACGGCCGCGAGGCGCTTGCGGCGCTCCAGGCCGAGCGCTTCCACCTGGTGCTGACGGACTTGAAGATGCCCGGGATGGGTGGGGGGCGGCTGGTGGAAGAGTGCCTCAAGCAATGGCCGGGCGTGCCGCTCATCGTCCTGACAGCCTACGGTTCGATCGAGGACGCCCTCGAGCTGATCCGCAAGGGGGTTTACGACTACATCTCCAAGCCGCACAAGGAGAAGGATCTCCTCCTGACGATCGCGCGGGCCCTCGAGCGGGAGAGGCTGACCTCGGAGATCACGAGGCTGCGGGAGGCGCTCGAGAGCCGGGAGCGCGACAGGATCCTGGGCGACGATGCCGCGATGCAGCAGGCCCTGGCGCGAGCCGAGGCCGTCGCGGCGACCGATTTCCCCGTCGTCCTGCTCGGCGAGTCGGGAACCGGCAAGGAGCTGCTGGCCCGGTTCATCCATGCCCACAGCTCGCGACACGGCGCCCCGTTCGTGCCCTTGAACTGCGGCGCCATACCGAGGGAACTGTTCGAGAGCGAGCTGTTCGGCCATGTGCGGGGCGCCTTCACCGGGGCCACCGGCGACCGCACCGGCCTCTTCGAGGAGGCCACGGGTGGGACGCTCTTCCTCGACGAGATCTCCGAGATCGCGGCCGAGCACCAGGTGAAGCTGCTGCGGGCGCTCCAGGAGGGGGAGATCAAGCGTGTGGGCGAGAGCGGCGTTCGCCGCGTGAACGTGCGGATCCTTTCCGCCAGCAACCGGGACCTGGCCGCCGCGATGCGGGAGGGCCGGGTCCGGGAAGATCTCTACTACCGGATCAGCGTCATGACCATCAGGCTCCCTCCGCTTCGCGAACGCCGCGGAGATCTGCTGCCGTTGGCCCAGCACTTCCTCGAGCGGGAGGGGGCCGCGATGGGCAAGAAGACGAGCGGCTTCACGCGAGCCGCGGCGCAGAAGCTTCTGGCCCACTCCTGGCCGGGGAACGTCCGCGAGCTGGAGAACCGGATCAAGCAGGCCCTGGTGCTCGCGGCGGGAGACCAGATCGACACGGAAGACCTGCTCCTTGAGGAGGAACCGCTGCGGCGCGCGGCGGCCGCCGCGGAGCGGCTCTCCCTCAACGAAGCGCGCAGACGTTTCGAGAGGGAGTACCTCGTGGACGTCTTGCGCCGGAACCGGGGCAATGCGACCGCCGCCGCGAGAGAGTCCGGCAAGCATCGCAGCGAGTTCTACGACCTGCTCAAGCGGCACGGACTGCAGCCGGCCGACTTCCGCGCGGGAGGAGCGCCTCCCCCGGGAGACCAGGGGCCGGGCGAGGAATGACGCTGCCGACGCCGACTACGGCCCGGGCTGCTTCTCCAGAAGAATGTCCTTGATTTTGCGCAGCTCCTCTTCGCGCTGCGCAAGAGCCGCCTTGAGCCCTTCGGACTCCCCCTTCGAGGCGTCGATCTGGGCCCTCAGGTCCAGGATGGTCTGCTCCTTCTCCGCCTCGAGAGCAAGAAGGGAGAGGATCAGCATCGCCTCGGCTTCCCTCGGCGCCGAAGGGCGAGAGACGAGGACCTGCCTGAGGTGCGCCTGCGCGATCCGGATATCCCGGTGTGGAGAGTCGGGGCGGGCCCGGAGGACGGCCAGCGTGAGGAGAGCCTCGACCCTTCCGGGGGCGCGGTCCCCCAAGGCGATGACGGATTCAAGCCGCGCGGCTGCGTTCTCGGGGTCTCCTCTCCGCAGCGCAGCAGCCGCCTCCTTGAGGTCCGCGTCCCCAGGAGGAGGAGGGGGGGACGGAGGAGGCGGAAGCGGGACGGCGACACGCGCCGGAACCACGGGGGCCGGCTGTGGCCGCGCTCGCTCCTTCCGGCATCCCGACGATCCGGCGAGGAGGGCAAGCACCACGAGCGCCGCCGTCGCCGCACGCGACGGGCGACTTCGGTCGCCGGCCGCCCGCTTCACGTCGCTCCCGCCTTGCGCACTCCCGATCCGGGGCCGGCCTTCGCGGCCCTCGCGGACGCCCGCTGGGCGGCGGGCACCCTGAAGATGAAGCGCGCGCCCTTCCCCTCGGTGCTCTCGGCCCAGATGGTGCCGCCGTGCCGCTCCACGATCCCCCGCGCGATGGCGAGGCCGAGTCCCGCCCCCTCCGCCGCGACGCCGCCGCCGCGGAAGTACTTCTCGAAGATCAGCGGCACCTCCTCGCGGGGGATGCCCGGGCCCGTGTCGGCCACCTCCACCCTGACCCAGCCGTTTTCCCCGCGGACGGCCATCGTCACCGCGCCTCCCGGCGGCGTGTACTTGAAAGCGTTGCCGAGGAGGTTGGTGAGGGCCTCCCCCAGTCTGTCCGGGTCGGCGGTGATCCGAGGAGGGAGCCCCTCCTCCACACGGATCTCATAGGCGATCCCCTTCTCTTCGGCGAGCGCGTCGAACGAACGGCCGATGGAGGTGAAGAGCGCCGCCGAGGGGACCTCCCGCATGGACATGGGGAGCTTGCCGGACCTCAACCGCCCGAGGTCCAGGAGCTGATCCACGAATCGCGCCACGCGGTCCACCTCTTCCTCGATCCGCCGCACCGAGCGCTGGCCCTCCTCCCCGAGGGGGCCCTGCCTTCCCGACTTCAGCGCCGAAAGGTACCCCTTCGCGCACGCCAGCGGCGTCCGCAGGCCGTGCGACGCCGTCGAGATGAACTCCGCCTTCATGCGCTCCAGCTCTCCGAGCGCCTCCGCCATCCTGTTGAACGCGGAGGCCAACCGCCCCAGCTCATCGTCGGTGCGCACGGGGATGGGCCGGTCGAACTGTCCGCGCGCGATCCGCTCCGTGCCCGCGGCGAGGTCGCGCAGCGGCCGGCTCAGCGCCCGCAGGAGCACCGCCCACAGTCCCGCCGCCACGGCGAAGCCGAACGCGGCCGAGAGGAGGGTGAGCGTGGCGGCGCGCTGGGCCAGGGTCTTGGCTTCCTCCGTCCTCTGATCAGCGAGGCGCTGGACCGCGTCCCGCAGGCGGCCGAGTTCCCCCCGCACGGCGGATCCGGCGTGCTCGAAGGCGGCCTCATCCAGCGGCTCCGCGACGGCCCGTCCGCGGAAGGAGCGCAGGGCGGCGGCGAGCCGCAAAGAGGCGCGCACCACCTTCGGATCAGCGCCGGCTCGCAACGCGTCGAGGACGTGCTGCATCTTGTGGAGCGTGGCGTCCAGCCTCGAAACGAAGACAGGATCGAGTCGCAGGAGCTGGGCGGATCGGTGCCCTTCGTCGAACAGGGCGCTGAGCCTGGTGGCCATCACGCCGGCCCGGGCGTCCCCTTCCGCCAGGATCGCGGTCAGCGCGGAGATCTCGCGCAGGACCACCACCGAGTAGATCGTGGGCGCCAGCAGGAGGGCCACAACGAGGCCGATCCCCAGGAGCGCCTTCTGGCGTACCGTGATAGACATGTTCCGCCGGATCCCGGAAGACCCCGTCCTACGCTCCCTGGGCCTGGACGGCCGTGATGGCCACGACGCGCATGATGTCCTCCGCGGAGCAGCCGCGAGAGAGATCGTTGGCGGGGCGCGCGAGCCCCTGAGTGATGGGCCCCAGCGCCACGGCCTTGCCGAGGCGTTCGGTGATCTTGTAGGCGATGTTGCCCGAATCGAGGTCCGGGAAGACGAGGACGTTCGCCCGGCCTCCCAGGGGACCCTCCGGCGCCTTCCTCTTCGCCACCTCCGGCACCACCGCCGCGTCCAACTGTAGCTCTCCGTCCACGAGAATGTCTGGACGGAGCCGTCGCACCGTTCCCACGGCTCTGCGGACCTTCTCCACCCGCGGGTGGGAGGCGCTCCCGTGCGTTGAGAAGGACAGCAGGGCCACGCGGGGCTCGGCATTCATGAGAATCCTGGCGCTGTCGGCCGAGAGGATCGCGATGTCGGCGAGCTGATCGTCCGTGGGATCCACGACCAGACCGCAGTCGGCGAAGATGAACGATCCGGACTCCCCCATCGAGGCGTCTGACACCGTCATCAGGAAGAAGGACGACACCGTTCTCACGCCCGGCGCGGCGCCGATGATGCGAAGCGCGGCCCGCATCGTCTCGGCCGTGGTGTGGAGGGCCCCGGCCACGGTCCCGTCGGCATCTCCCGCGCGGACCATCAGCGCCGAGAAGGTCAGGGGGTCGAGTGCGGCGCGGCGCGCCTCCTCCCGCGAGATCCCCTTCGATTCCATGAGATCGTGGTGGAGATCGGCGTAGTCGGCGATCCGCGCGGAAGCGGCCGGATCCACGATCTCGACGCCGCTGAGGCTCACGCCGAGGGCGGCCGCGCGCCTCGCCGTGGGATCCGGCGCTCCGATCAGGACGACCTTCGCCAGCCCCCGGGATGCGGCCTGCGCGGCGGCACGGATCGCTCTCTCGTCTTCCGACTCGGGTAGGACAATCCGCTTCGGATGGGCCCGCGCGCGGGCGAGTATCGTATCGATCACCTTCATGCGCCGCTCCGGCCCTGGACGAAGGAGCCGTCATCGTAACACCCCCATGGCCCCCGCGGATGCGGCTCACGAAGGGCGCACCTCAGAAACTCTCGGAGCTAGGCCCGCTCCCAGAGCCTCCGGCGCGCGGACTCCACGGCGAGGATCGCGAAGAACGGGACGTACTCGACGTAAGCCAGCCAGCGCAGGGGATCCGCGCCGTCGGAGCGGGCGGCCATCATCGGGTACGAGAAGATCATCGCTGCGAACGTCAGCCACGTCCACGAGAGGCGAGGCACGACGGCCAGGAAGGGCGCCACCCAGAGCAGGTACCACGGATGCACCGTGGGCGACAGGACGAGCGCCGTCCCGGTAATCGCGAACATCTCGCGTAGCGGGTCGTCCCATCCGCGCTTGAGGATCCGCACGGCGATGAACACGAGGAGGGCGGCGGCGATCATCTTGGCCAGCGAGAGCGCCGCGATGAGATGCAGGGTCACGGAGGTGTCCCAGCGGGCGCCCGGATCGAGCCACCCCAGTGTCACGAGAACACCGCGGACCGCGGCGGAGAGCCCGGTGCGTTCGACGGCCCCGAGCAGCACCGCGTAGATCGAATCATTGAAACGCCACCGCTCGGCGTAATCCGCGATCGAACCGAACACCCCCCATCCGGCGGAAGCATACGGGAGATAGATCACCGCCAGCGCCGCCGGCGCGGCCGCGGCGGATCGCCATCCCGCGCGCTTCGCCAGGGACGGCAGCGCCAGCCATCCGGCGTACTTGGCCCCGCCGGAGAGCGCGCACGCCGCGACGGACAGCGCGGGCCTCCCCTTCGCGATCGCCAGCGCCGCCAGCGCGAGACAGAACACGCCCACCGGATCGCCGTGCCCGCTCCAGCCGACCTCGACCACGGCGAGGGGGCTCCAGGCGTAAATCACCACCCTCGACGGATCCATGCCTCGATGCTTCAGGATCGCCGCGAGAGCCAGAACCGTCCCCATGTCGAAGAGCACCATCAGGATCTTCCATCCCGCGGCGCCGCCCGGAAGGAGGGCCGCGATCAGGAACATCGCCTGGGAGACGGGAGGATAAATCGTCGGGAGGTCGGGGTTGTTGATCCGGGGCCGGTAGTCCGTCGCGAGCGGCTGAAGCGCCGGATCGGCGGGCGCGTAACGGTACGGGTTGACGCCGTGCGACTGGACGTGGCCGTCCCAGAGGTAGCGGTGGATGTCGTCGGACAGGGCCGGGGCGGCCGGGACCGCCATGAAGCGGAAGAGCACGGCGGCGCCCAGGATCACCGCGAGCGATCGGGGAGAGCCGCCCGCAGCGCTGATCTCCGTGAGATGGGAGGCCCAGATCGATGCAGCGAAGGCCGCCGAGAGCCCGAGGTAGAAGAGCGGCGAGGCCGCGATGGCGGAGACGCCGCCGGCCTGACCTCCAGTTGCGTAGACGACCGTCCAGAGCGACACTCCGGCGATCGCTGCGGCCGTGATGAGTTGGGCGAGGCCATCGTCGGGCGTCACGCGCCCGGCTCCTGAGCGCTGCATCACGCTGGCCCGCTACGAGGCGGCGGATCCGCTCGCGGAGGAGAAGCACCACTCTGATGAACGCGGTCGGCGGCGTTCTCCTGGCGACCTACTTCGCCGCACTCGGGGCGCTCGGCCTCTACGGAGTCCACCGTCTCGCCCTCGTCCTCATCTACTGGCGCTCGCGCAGCCGCGCCGCCCTGGCCCGGCCGCGAAGAGTTTCCGGGCCGGCCGGTTCCGAGATCGACCGTCTCCCCGTCGTCACCGTGCAGCTCCCCATCTTCAACGAGATGTACGTCCTCGACCGTCTGGTGGAGGCGGCCTGCGCGCTGCGGTACCCCCGACACCTTCTCGAGATCCAGATCCTCGACGATTCCACAGACGCCACGGCCACCCGCGCCCGCGATCTGGCGGCCGAGTGGCGCGCGCACGGGCATGACATCGCATGGCTGCGCCGCCCGGATCGCTCGGGCTTCAAGGCGGGCGCACTCGCTTTCGGGCTCACGCGCGCCCGCGGCGAGTTTGTCGCGATCTTCGACGCCGACTTCGTCCCGCCTCCCGACTTCCTGGAGAGGACGCTCCCCCACTTCGCGGATCCGGAAGTCGGGATGGTACAGGCCCGCTGGGGGCACCTCAACCGGGAGCACTCGCTGCTGACGCGGGCGCAGGCGCTTCTGCTGGACGGCCACTTCGTCGTGGAGCAGGCGGCCCGCGCGGCCTCGGGGCGCTACTTCAACTTCAACGGGACGGCGGGGATCTTTCGCCGCGCGTGCATCGAGGAGGCCGGCGGGTGGCAGGCGGACACCCTCACGGAGGACCTCGACATCTCGTACCGGGCGCAGATGGCCGGCTGGCGCTTTGTCTTTCTGAGCGATCTCGCCTGCCCCGCGGAACTGCCCGTGGAGGTGAATGCGCTTCGCTCGCAGCAGCAACGCTGGGCCAAGGGGTCGATCCAGACGGCCCGGAAGATCCTCCCCGCGTTGCTACGGTCGGCCGCCCGGCCCGCCGTCAAGATGGAGGCGCTCTTTCACCTCACCAACAACGTCGCCTATCTGCTTCTGTTCCTGGTCTCGGTGCTTCTCGTCCCGTCGCTGGCGATACGGCGCTCGATGGGATGGAGCTTCTCCGTGCCGGATCTGGCCGTCTTCGCGGCCGGGACGGGATCCTTCGCGTTGTTCTGCCTCGTCTCGCAGGGTCTCACGGGAGCCGCCGAGACCGGCGGCCGCGGCGGAATCGGGTGGATGGGGGCGCTCAGGCGCGCAGGCATGTCCCTCCCCTTGCTGATGGCGCTCGGGGCCGGCCTCGCTCTCAACAACGCGCTGGCGGTCCTGCAGGCTCTCGTCGGGAGACACTCGGAGTTCCGGAGGACGCCGAAGCACAGGATCGAGGAGGATCCGGCGGGCGCCGGTGCACGCCGGGCCGGCCGCAAGGTCGAGGAGGTTCCTGCCGGAGGACGCTCCGCCGCGGGCCCGGGGCGGCCGGCTCGCAGCCTCCGCCCGTGGCAAGCCCTGGCCTACCACGGAGATCCCACGAGGCTGGCCTACGTGGAGTCACTCCTGGCGGCGTTCTTTCTCGGGGGCATGGTCTGGGCCTTCGAGGAAGGGCTTTACGCCTCCCTCCCCTTCCTGGCCCTCTTCGCCGCGGGCTACGGCTATGTGGCGGGGTTGACCTTCGCGCAGGGCCTGATCATCCGGCTGTGGCAGCGCCGCCTCGCCGCCGCCGGCGCGCGCTGACAGCCTGCCGGGACGTCTCGCTCCGGCCGCTCGCACCTCCCGACAGGGCTACTTCTTGTCGGCGGCCTTTCGCATCCGATCGAGAAGGGCCTTGAAGCGTGGGTCGCCGCGGAGGGAGACGAACCACGCGTCCGCAGCCAGGTACGCGTGATCGATGTCGCCGAGCGCGAGGTCCTTCTCCAGCGCCTGGAGCGCCTCCTCCGTGCGGCCCAGAAGCGCGTACACGCCAGCGAGGTTGTAGAAGCTGTCCCTCTGATCGGAATGTATCTCGGCCGTCCTCCGGCATTCCGTGAGGGCTCGCTCCAGGTCGCGCAGCTCGATCAGCGCATCGCACATGTTCTCCAGGGCCTGAGCGTAGTCGTCATCCTGGGCGCCTCCTCCGCGGGCCCTCCAGAGTGAGATCACCTGCTCGAAGTGTCCGAACGCCTCGTTGAGGAGGTTCGGATCCGACTTCTCGCGCAGCGAGTTCTCCTCCCTGAGGCTGAAGCCGAGGTTCAGGTGAGCCCATGTAGAGGATGGATCCAGATCCACGCCCCTGCGGGCCTCCTGAGCGGCCTCCTTGAAGTCACGCCGCGCGCCCTTCACGTCGCCAGCAGTCGCCTTGCTCCTGCCTTGCCGGAGCAGCACATCCGCGAGGCCCACATTCGTGTGCGCGCTGTTGGGATCGATCTCGAGGGCCCGGCGGTACTGAGTCCCGGCGTTCTCCAGATCCCCCATTTCGACCATGAGCCGGCCCAAGTTGTATCGAGGGTTGAAGTCGCTGGGCATGAGACCGGCCGCGACCTGATAATCGACGAGTGCTCTCGTCCGATCCCCCACGAATTCATACGCCTTGGCCCGGTAGAGGTAGAGATCCGCGAGCCCTGGACGACGGGCTAGCACCTCGGAGAAGAGGGTTGCCGCCCGGGTGAACTCGCTCGCCTCGAGAGCCAGGATCCCATCAACCATGACGTCATCGTCGGTTGGAGAGTCAGACCGGACACGCGCGGCGGTCTCCTCATCGCTCCTGGCTTCCTGTGCTCTCCCGAATCTCGCAAGCATCAACGCCCGGATCCGATAGGGCCAAGAGACGCGAGGCGACAGATCAACGACCCGCGAGATGTCGTCGAGTCCGAGACGTTCGAGGTCGGGGCGGTGCGCCGCTTCAGACTCCCGCTCTGCGAGTTTCCAGTAGCTCATCGCGCGGCCCCGAAGGGCCTCGATGTGGCCCGGGTTCCGCCTGAGCATCTCCGTGAGGGGCCCCAGGGCCTCGCGGGGCTGGTCATCCTGGATCAGCCGGCGTGCCCGCCCCCAGAGCTCGTCGAGCTCGATCTTGGCGACGAGACGTTGGTGCTGCACGGCGCGGACCGATAGCACCCCGACGCTCGGGAAGGCGATGATCAAGAGCGCAGCCAGCGCCGCGTGGACAGGCTTGCGGCGCGTCCACTTCCAGAGTCTGGCCGGAGTCGTCGGAGGGCGCGCGCGGATCGGCTTGAAGCCGAGGACGTTCTCCAGGTCCTCTGCGAAGGCGGCCGCCGACTCGTAACGGTCCCGCCGGTCCTTCTCCAGAGCCTTGCCCACGACGATGTCCAGATCCCGGCTCACCCGATTGTTGAGCCTGCTGGGGCGTCGCGGCTCAGCCGTCAGGACGGCGTTCATGTAGTGCTCCTGCGTCTCCCCCTGGTAAGGCAACCCCAGCGCTATCAGCTCGAAGAGCGTCACGCCGAGAGAGTACACGTCGGTCCGGGCGTCAATCTCGTCGCGCTTGCCCTGGATCTGCTCCGGAGCCATGTAGGCTACGCTGCCGAAAACCTTCCCCGACGTCGTGAGGCGGATCGCCTCCGGGTCCAGCGCCAGCCCGAAGTCGGCGATCTTCACCATGGGGGGATCCTTGGTCAGGAGAAGGTTCATGGGCTTGATGTCACGGTGGATCACTCCCTGCCGGTGCGCGTGGTCCAGGCCGCGTGCGGTGGCTACGACCTGCCCGATCGCCCAGGCGATGTACTCGCGGCTTCCGAACTGGAGGCCCTGCGTCTCGTCCCTCCCCGAGCGCTTCATGCTCCGGATCACGTCGTAGAGGGAGCCGCCGTCCACCAGCTCCATGGAGTAGAAGCTCAGATCCTCCCAACTCCCCATCTCGAACACCTTGACCAGGTTCGGATGGTTCAGCTTGCCGCCGATCCACGCCTCCCGCGTGAAGCGCACTTCGGCCTTCTCCGAGCGCGAGTGATGCCGGGAGAGGATCTTCAGGGCCACGCGCCGGTTCATCTTCAGATCGAGGGCTTCGTACACGGTGCCCATCCCTCCGTGCCCTATCTCCCGGAGGATCCGGAAGCCCGGGATCTCCCTCAGGGCGACGGGGGCCACCGGCGGCGTCGAAGGGGGTCTCGTTTCCTCACACGTGAGGCAGAACTCGGCGCCCGCGGGGATCGGCCGCGCGCAGGAAGAGCATGCAAGTGGAGTTGTCGTGGAGGGGTCTTCCTTCATGTGGCGGCGGTCACGGGCACTGAGCGTCATTGAGGCGCGAGGCCGCACCCAGGGACGGCCCCAGCGTCCCCTCCCCGGCCATGTTCGCCCCCGTCACCAGATAGAAATAGCCGTCCCCGGGCGCCGGGCTGCCGGCGTCCGTCCGATCCGGCAACCCGTCCATGTCCGCGTCGCCGCTCACGCCGCATCCTCTCTGGGACATGCCCGAGGTCAGCACGCGCCCCGCGGTGGAGAGCGCCAGCAGGCTCCCCCGGTAGATGTTGTACTTGAGCGCCCGGTCGGCGGGAGCCCACTCCAGCCTCACCATGTTGTCCACAAGAGGCTCCACCTTCAGATCCGTCACATCCTCCGGCACCACCGGCGAGAGAACGTACGTCTCGCCCGCGTCCACCGGGGTGTTCGGGTCCGTATCCGCGAACGGAGCCCCCACCAGGGCATCCGCCACCCCGTCCGCGTTGACGTCCATCCCCCCTCCCACCGCGCTGCCCAGCCGGTCGCCGCCCTCCGCCCCCACGACCACCAGCCCCGCCACCGTCGCGCCCACGTCCGACAGCAGCACCTCTCCCTGCGGCAGCGTCCGGCTCCCGTAAATGATGTACGCCTTCCCGGCGTCGTCCTTCCCCGGCACGTCCGCCTCCGGAGCCCCGATGACGAGATCCTCCACCCCGTCGGCGTTCACGTCGCCCGCGCCTCCCACGACCAGCCCGCCGACGTCTCCGTCGGTGCCCGCCGTGAAGAACACGGCGCCGAACTGCGTCCGCGCGTCGTCCTCCCCTACGAGCCTCCCCAAGCCGGCGCCAGGCACGGTCGGCGTCTTGTCCAGACGCGATGTTCCACTCCCGCCCTTGGGCCCCTTCCCCGGGATTAGCCACGCCACCTGCCGCGCCCCGATGAAAATGTCCGGCTCGGCGTCCCCCGTCACGTCCACCGCCCCCGTCACGGAGCGGCCCACCTCCCCGTCGGGGTCCGTCCCCAGGAACACCACCCCCCTCACCTGCCCCGCGGTGCCGTCCGCCACCCGGGCCAGCTCCACGACGCCGGGACTGTTGGGATCCATCAGGTTCGCCGCCCCCCCATGGATCGCGTACACATACCCCGCCTTCGCCACCGGGATACCGAATTCGTCCAGCGTCGTCGCCCCTGGCGCCCCGATGAGGAGATCATCAATGAGGTCGCCGCTGAAGTCCTCCCACCACGAGATCGACGCCCCCGCCTTGTCCCCGGCGCTCTCGCCCTCGAAGACCAGGCCCGGCACCGCTCCGCCCACATCCGCCAGATCGACGACGCCCGGCGCCAGGAGCTTCCCGAAGATCAGGTACACCTTCCCAGCGGACACTCGGTTCGGATCCGGATCCGCGCCCGGCGCCCCGATGAGGATGTCATCGTTGCCGTCGTTATTGATGTCTCCCGCGAACGACACCGTCGCCCCGGCCATGTCCCCGGCCGCCTCCCCGCGGAAAACCACCCCGCACAGCGTCGGCGTCGCACAGGCCGCGAGATCCGCGAGGTCCAACGTCGCCGGCACCAGCTCGTCGAGGCCCGGATGGCCGAAGGCCAGATAGGCCTTGCCCGCGTCGGTGGCCGCACCCACATCCGCGTCCGGAGCCCCGATGAGGAAGTCCGCAAGACCGTCGGCGTTGATCTTCCCGGCGCGATTGACCGCCGTCCCGGCGCGGTCGAACGCCGCCTCCCCGCGGTATCCGAGAGACCCTCCCGGCGAGGTGCTCGACTGCAGCGCCAGGCGGCCGAACACCAAACTCACCTTCCCAGCGTCGGAGTCCGCCCCCACGTCCACGTTCGGCGCCCCGATGAGGAAATCCGCCAGGCCGTCGCCGTTGACGTCCCCCACCATCGCGCTGGAGAACCCGGAGTGGTCGTCCTGGTTCTCCCCCGCGACGGCCGACCCGCTGGCCTCACCCCCGATATCTTCTGCCGGAACGGTCCCCGACGCGCTCGTCGTGTCGAACGTGGAGATGAAGGCCAGGGCCGAGTTGCCCGAGAGGTCCTCCAGGATTCCGTTGGCCTGCACCACGAAGTCCGAGTTGGCCGCCAGCGCTCCGTCCGGATCGAACGTCACCACCATGCCATCCGGCGACACCAGCACCCTTCCCGGCACCTTCACCCCGTTGAGGGTGAGGATCACGGAGTCCACGTCCGCCGTGACCGGGCTGACCGGCTCGCTCATGACAAGAACGATGTCGGTGGCGAGCTGCACGTCCACCGCGCCGTCAGCCGGAAGGACGATCGCCACCCGCGGGGCCGTCGTGTCCGTCGCGCCCAGCCAGTCCGTGCGGCCGTACAGCAGGTACACCTCTCCGACGTCAACGCGGCCGTTCGGATCCGCGCTCGGTGCCGACACCAGCAGATCGCCGATCCCGTCCCCGTTCACGTCTCCGGCTGCCGAGACCTGCTTTCCAGCGCTGTCGCCAGCGTCAATCCCTTCGAGCACGACGCCCCTGGCGCCCAAGTTCTCCAAGTCGAAGGTTCCGGAGAGGGTCGGGCTTCCGAAGACCAGGTACGCCTTGCCCGCTCCGCGACCTGGATCTGCGGCGGGAGGGCAATAGGCCTCCGCGGTGTCGAGGATGTTGGTCCCATCATACCCACCCACGGCATACAGGACGCCGCTCTCACCGGCTACGCCCAAGGTGTCTCGCGGGGTGGGCATGGGGGTCATCGTCGTCCAAGTGTTTGTCCGCGGATCGTACGCCTCGACCGTCCCGAGTCGGGTCCCGCTCTGATCCGCGCCTCCTATGGCGTAGAGGATGCCGTTGACAACCGCGACCGCGAGCTGATTCCGCGCCGTGGGCATGGGAGCCTTCGGTGTCCAGGTGTTCGCCACCGGGTCATAGGCTTCGACGGTCGGCAGAACGACGCCGGCCGGATTGTTGTGTCCCCCGACGGCGTAGAGGATGCCGTTCACCACGCCGACGCCGAGAGCCTGGCGATCCGTGGGCATGGACATCTTCGAGGTCCAGCTGTTCGCGTCCGGGTCATAGGCCTCGACGGTCGAGAGAGTCACCGTGTTGGTGATGGTGCCCCCCACGGCATAGAGGATGCCGTTGACCACGCCGACTGCCAGGCCGCACCGTGGAGTCGTTATAGGGGCCTTGGAAGTCCAATTACCGGTCACCGGGTCGTACGCTTCCACGTTCTGCGTGGGGTTGTTGGGGCCGGAGCAGCCGCCGACGGCGTAGAGGATGCCGTTGACCACCCCGGCGGCGCCTGATGACCGTCCCGTCGGCATCGAGGGCTCGGTCGTCCAGAGGTCGGTCTGCGGGTCGTAGGCCTCGACCGTGTTGAGGAAGGAGTTGCCGGGTTTCCCGCCTCCCACCGTGTAGATTCGGCCGTCCACGAGGCCGACGGCCGGATTGAAGCGCCCTGTCGGCATCGGCGATCTGCCGCTCCAGGCGTTGGCCAGACAATCCTTGATGTTCGTCCCGACCAGGAGGTCGCCGATCCCGTCACCGTTCACGTCTCCTGCGGCGGCTACCTCCATGCCGGCGTGGTCACCCGCAGCCTCGCCCTTCAGAGTGATCCCTCCGGCCCCAAGGCTCCCGAGCCCGACGGACGGGCCGAGGGAACCGCTCCCGAAGACGACGTAGGCCTCGCCCGTGCCGCTGGACCCATCGGGACCGGCAAGGTGCGCTCCAACCAGGATGTCGGGTCTCCCGTCGCCATTCACGTCTGCGAGTCGGGCGCCCTGGACCCTGGACCGGTCTCCCGGATCGACCCCGTCGAGCGTCGCGCCGCCCGAGCCGAGGGACCCCAAAGCGACGGGGGAGGACAGGCCGGCCGACCCGAAGACCAGGTACGACTTTCCCGCGTCGCGCCGGCCGCCGGGATCGGCCCTGCCGGCCGCGATGACAAGGTCGTCGCGACCGTCTCCGTCCACGTCGCCGCCGCCGCCCACGCGGCCCCCGGCCTCGTCGCCGCTTGCAGCGCCTTGCAGCACCACGCCCCCCGCGCCCAGCGCGGAAAGCTCGATCGTGCCCGGCAGCGAACCGCCTCCGTACACCAGGTATGCTTCGCCCGCGTCTGTCGTCGTGCCGGGATCTCCCCCCGGTGCCCCGATAACAATGTCGTCGAAGCTGTCGGCGTTGGCGCGCCCGACGAAGGCCACCGACTCCCCGGATCGGTCGCCGGGGTCCGCTCCGTCGATGACAATGCCCGCGGAGCCGATCGAGTCGAGATCGATGGTCGAGGGGAGGTTGGGATCGCCGTAGACGAGGACGCTCTTGCCGGCCAGGGCGCGCCCCGCCGGGTCCGCCGACGGAGCTCCGATGAGGAGGTCCGAGCGGCCGTCACCGTTCACGTCCCCGCTTCCCGCGAGCGCGAACCCCGCGGCGCCGCTGCCGGTAAGGTAAACCCCGCGAGTCCCGAGTGACGCCAAATCGATGGTGGCAGGAAGCGACGCGCCGCCGTAGATCAGGTAGCTTCTCGGGGTCGGGCCGTTGCCGACGAGGAAATCAGGATACGTGTCGCCGTTGACGTCCCCTGCGCCCGACAGGCCGATCCCCGTCTGGCCGCCAAAGGCACCCTGGATGGTCACGTCCGCTTGGGAGAGGTCTACGCGATAGCTTGCCGAAGCCGAAGCCCCGGTGCTGAAGGAGGACGTCACGGGTGTACCGAGAGGCGCCCCGTCCACCGCCGTCACGCTTCCCTGGACGGTCAGCGTGTAAAGCGTGCTGGGATCCAGGGGCTGGGCCGGAGCGAAGACGACGGTGCGGCTGCTGGCCGCGAGGGAGATGCTGCAGGAGACGAAGTCGGCGGAACCAGCCGGGCCCTTCTCGAGAAGCACCCTCGACGCCGTGACGGTGGCCGGGTTGACGGGCGCCGAGAAGAGGACGTTGACGGTCGTGTTCAACGGGACGCCCGCCAGGCCGTCGGGCGGGACGGTCCTGACGACGAAGAACGTGTCGCAGGCATCCCCGGTGCCGTCGCCGTCCGTGTCGGTCTGGTTCGGGTTTTGTACGGCCGGGCAATTGTCGCAGGCGTCGCCGACACCATCGGGTCCGCCCACGTCGGTGTCGGCCTGCCCGGGGTTGGCCACGAAGGGACAGTTGTCCGCGTTCGCGGGGACGCCGTCGCCGTCCTGGTCGTGGAAAGGAGAGCCGAGGAAGAGAAAGGCGCCTCCCTCGTTGGTTTGCCCGTTGTGGTAGTCATCGTCGCCCACGATGACGTCGCGGAAGCCATCCCCGTTAACGTCCCCGGCGGAGGCGACGGAGACGCCGAATTGGATGCTATTCAGATCCCCGAGGGTGGTCCACGCGGGGCTCGTCGCGAGCCCCGAGGCCGAACCCAGGTAGAGGAAGGCGCGGTCCTCGCCATAGGCTCCGATGATGACGTCGCTGAAGCCGTCTCTGTTCACATCCCCCGCCGCGGCGACCGCCCTGCCGCCGAAGAAGGCGGAGTTCTGATTCCCCTCGGCGGACCAGGCCGCATTGGAGGGCGTACCCATCGGGCCCATTCCCGAGGCCGAGCCCAGGTACACAAACGCGCCTCCTTCGTGGAACTCGGGGTGGTTGTAGAACTCGGCGCCGATGATCACATCGCTGTACCCATCCCCGTTCACGTCACCCGCAGTGCCGACCGCGAAGCCGAAATTGGCCACAGCCTGATCGCTTTCCGCGGTCCACTGCGCATTGGACGGTGTGCCGTCCGGGCCCAGGCCCGACGGCCCTCGGGCGCCGCCGGACGGTCCTCCGAGCCAGACGAAGGCCGCCCCTTCGTCGTTATCGGGATCGTCGAAGTGCCAAGCTCCGATGACGATGTCGCCGAAGCCGTCTCCGTTGACGTCGCCCGCGGAGGCGACCGATTGGCCGAGTCCGGCGGACGGCTGATTGCTCTCGGCGGTCCAGGCGGGAGTGTTCGACAATCCCGAAGCGGAGCCGATGTAGACGAAGGCCCTCCCCTCCTGGGTTTCACCGTTGGTGAAGGCGTCCGCGGAGATTATGACGTCGCCATAACCGTCTCCGTTGACATCTCCTGCGGAGGCTACCGAACGGCCGAAGATGGAGACGGCCTGGCCGCTCCCGACGCTCCACGCGGGCATGGAGGAGAGACCCGCTGCCGAGCCCAGGTAGACGAACGCGCGGCCCTCGTCAACGCTCGCGCCGTTGTCAAAGAAGGGCGCTCCGAAGATCACGTCGTCATAGCCATCGCCGTTCACATCGCCCGCGCTCGCCACGGAAAAGCCAAAGTAGGCGCCGGGATCCACACCCACGGCGCTCCACGCGGGACCGGCGGAAAGGCCCGTAACGGATCCCAGGTAGACGAAAACCGCGCCGACGTTCTGGTACAGGGGGGCGCCGACGATGACGTCGCTGAAGCCATCCCCGTTGACGTCGCCCGCTGAGGATAGCGAAGCGCCGAAGTGAGCCTGGGCCAGATTGCTCTCGGCCGCCCAAGAGGAGGCGGCGCTCAGGATCGGCACGTTGTTGTCGCACGGATCGCCTATGCCGTCCGCGTCGGAGTCCGCCTGTCCCGGGTTGTAGACCAGCGGACAGTTGTCGGCGCCGGCGCAGAGCCCGTCCCGGTCGACGTCATCGCCAGCGTCGTTCGGGCAGCGGTCGAAGCGGCCCACCACACCGTCCCCGTCCGCGTCGGAGTCCACCTCGATGCGGATCCAGTACGGCCCCGTCGTCTGGCCTCCGATCCCATCGAGATTGGTATCGGGCGAAGAGGACACGACCACCTTCACCGTCCCCGTGAATGTCGCCGTGTATGTCAGCGCCGGGTCCAGCGTCCAGGATCCCGAGTCCGGGTCGAAGGCGTCGTCCACGAACGGTTCCGCATGGACCTGCAGCAGGACTCCATTGGGGTCGTAAAGCCCAATGACCGGATCGAGGCTGGATCCGAACTCTTTCGCTTCCACGTCCACTCGGATCGTCTGCCCCACGATCACCGGCACCGCGTAGAAGTCCAGATCCCCCGCCCCCAGGATCGCCGGCGCCGTCTCGCGGCCCCCAGGGAGATCCGGCAGGGCCGAGGCCGTCCCAAGCGTGTTGTTCGGCTCGAAGGAGTCCGACCCCGGGAGATCGTTCAAGCGAATGTCGAGCGGACCTCTCACGCTTCCCGCCGTGACAGAGATCGCGGCCGCGTCCTCGGGGTCGTCCAGCGTCGGATTGGACGACTCCCCGGGGCTGTAGCACTCCTCGGGCCCCATCACCGTCGCCGGGGTGGCCAGAGGGCCGATGAACGACCCGTTTGAGACCGAGAAGCGCTTCTCGATCTGCTCCACGCAGACCGTGTAGGAGCCCGCGGGCAGGCCCCGGACCATGTACTCCCCTTGCTCTGCAGGGTCCCCCGTCACGCAGGCGTTCGAGGAGGTGCACGGGTAGCAGATCCCGCCCAAGTTGCACGGGAAGAACGCCGCCCCCGAGATGCCCGAGTAGGCGTACAGCCTCGGGTCATCCGTCCTCCTCACCACCACGTCCGCACCCTGGAACGGGACGCCCCCGTCGAGGACGCTCCCCGAGATCGTTCCCGTGGAGGTGCCGAAGGACGCCGACGGGTACAGCGCGCTGATGCGCGCCACGTCGTCCGGGTTCAGCGACGCCACCGCCTCCTCGTCGTCCACGGCCTCCGGGTACATCGTCGGCACGTAGATGTCGTTTTCCGGCTGGCCGTCCGCCGCCATCTCGTGGTTCACGACGCTGTGGTCCAGGTTCGCGAAGTGACCGACCTCGTGGACCATGATCGCCTCGAAGGCGAGCGAGGAAGCCGAGTCGTTGGGGGAGAGCGGGAGCCCCAGGCCGTCGTAGAAGGCTCCGTTGATGACGATGCTCGCCTCGGTGATGATGCCCGACCCCACGACGTTCGGGTCCGCCACCGACAGCGGCGTGTCGATGGCCGCCGCCCCGAGGATGTCGAAGCGGGCCCCCTCGCCGAACATGTCGTCTATCACCGAGCCGTCCACGTCGTAGATGACCGGTGACTTGCCGTCGCCGGGCTTCGCCCAGAAGTGACCCCAGTGGTTCGGGTTACTTACCGGAAGGCCCGCCGCGGTGACATCCCCCGGAAGTTCCGCGCCGGCAACGAAGGAGATCGCCGCCGTGGCGACGTTTTCCCACCTCGTGAAGGCGTCCGCGAGGAGGGCATCCGCCAAGACGTTGGAGAGAATCCCGAGGCCGCCCTGGTCGGCGTTGTAGGCCACGGGCGAAGCGGTGCTCCAAAGCATCGGGTTCCCGTTGCCGTCCACGCTCCGTGACCCGCTCCCTCCACCGGTGTCGCAGACGTTGCCGATGCCGTCCCCGTCGGCGTCCTCCTGACCGGGGTTGTAGTTGGAGGCGCAGTTGTCGCAGGCGTCGCCCACGCCGTCGGCGTCGCCGTCCTGCTGGCCGGCGTTCGTGACGGACGGGCAGTTGTCGCAGGCGTCCCCCAGGGCGTCGCCGTCGGAGTTGGCCTGGCTCGAGTTGGGAACGGCGGGGCAGTTGTCCGAGGCATCCCCCACGCCGTCGCCGTCTCCGTCGGGGCTCGTGCGCAGGTCGGCCTCCTGCCAACCGTTGATCGGCACCGTGAGCCAGCGGCTGCGTTGCTGGAAGGGAGTCGTGGCCGGGTGGTATCGCAGGCGCACCCGCCAATGATGGACGGTGCCACTCGCAAGGCCCGCGACCAAGTCGTTCAGCGCCACGCCGCTCGTGCCGGTGTCGAGCCAGGATCCCCCCACCTGGGTCCCGGTCCCGTTGAAGGGGACCCCGAAGGGCTTGACCTCGGATTCCAGCCGCACCTGCCCTCGCCCGAAGGGGGTGCGTCCGAGCGCCGCGAGGCGGAAGCTGTCGGGACTCTCGGAGGTCCCGAGATGGGCGATCGGCGCCGTATCGTCCGCGCGACGCTGCTGGGGTCGAAGGCTCAAGCCCGCCCCTCCGTTGCCGTAGTAGAGAAACGCCCGGCCCTCGTCCCCCTGGCCGTTGTCGAACAGGGGGGCCCCCACGATCACGTCCGAGAAGCCATCCCCGTTCACGTCCCCAGCCGTGCCCACGGAGGCGCCGAACCAGGCGATCGCCTGGTCGCTCTCCGCCGTCCAGGAGGGGGTCAGCGTGAGCCCCGACGCCGACCCGAGATAGACGAACGCCCGGCCCTCGTCGGTCTGGCCGTTGTCAAAACTGTATGCCCCCACGATCACGTCCGAGTAGCCGTCCCCGTTCACGTCCCCCGCCGTGCCCACGGAGAAGCCGAATGTAGCGCTCGCCTGGTCGCTCTCCGCTGTCCAGGACGGGGTCAGCGACAGCCCCGAAGCCGACCCGAGATAGACGAACGCCCGCCCTTCGCCAATCTCGCCGTTGCCGAAGGATTCGGCCCCCACGATCACGTCCGAGAAGCCATCCCCGTTCACGTCCCCCGCCGTCCCGACGGAGACGCCGAACAAGGCGCCCGCCTGGTCGCTCTCCGCCGTCCACGAAGGGCTCAGCGACAGACCCGAAGCCGACCCGTGATAGACGAACGCCCGGCCCTCGTTAAACGAGCCGATGTCGAACCAGTGGGCCCCCACGATCACGTCGGAGAAGCCGTCTCCGTTCACGTCCCCCGCCGTGCCCACGGATAAGCCGAACTCCGCGCCCAACTGGTCGCTCTCCGCCGTCCAGGAGGGGGTCAGCGACAGCCCCGAAGCCGACCCGAGATAGACGAAGGCCCGGCCCTCGTCAAACTGGCCGTTGTCGAACAGGCGGGCCCCCACGATCACATCCGAGAAGCCATCCCCGTTCACGTCCCCCGCCGTCCCGACGGAGACGCCGAACGCGGCGCTCGCCTGGTCGCTCTCCGCCGTCCAGGCTGGCGAAAGCGACAGACCCGACGCGGAGCCTTGATACACGAACGCCCGACCCTCGTCCGTCTGCCCGTTGTCGAACGCGTTGGCCCCCACGATCACGTCCGAGAAGCCGTCCCCGTTCACGTCCCCCGCCGTCCCGACGGAGGAGCCGAACTCGGCGCCCGCCTGGTCGCTCTCCGCCGTCCAGGCAGGGGAAGGCGCCAGCCCGGACGCCGACCCGAGATAGACGAACGCCCGGCCCTCATCCGTCTGGCCGTTGTCAAAGGAGGAGGCTCCCACGATCACGTCCGAGTAGCCATCCCCGTTCACGTCCCCCGCCGTGGCAACGGAGATGCCGAAACTGGCGCCCGCCTGGTCGCTCACCGCCGTCCAGGCAGGGGAAAGCGCCAGCCCGGACGCTGACCCGTGGTACACGAACGCCCGCCCCTCGTCGGTCTCGAGGTTGTCGAAATTGTGTGCTCCCACGATCACGTCGGAGAAGCCGTCCCCGTCCACGTCCCCCGCCGTGCCCACCCAGTGGCCGAATATGGCGTTCACCTGGTCGCTCTCCGCCGTCCACGATGGGCTCAGCGACAGACCCGATGCGGAGCCTTGATACACATACGCCCGGCCCTCGTCGGTCTGGCCGTTGTCGAAGTTTGGTGCTGCCACGATCACGTCCGAGTAGCCATCCGAGTTCACGTCCCCCGCCGTCGCCACGGACCAACCGAACTGGGCATCCACCTGGTCGCTCTCCGCCGTCCACGATGGGCTCAGCGACAAACCCGACGCGGAGCCTTGATACACGAACGCCCGGCCCTCGTTCGACTGGCCGTTGTCGAAGCCGATGGCCCCCACAATCACGTCCGAGTAGCCATCCCCGTTCACGTCCCCCGCCGTCGCCACTGACCAGCCGAACTGGGCATCCACCTGGTCGCTCTCCGCCGTCCAGGCGGGGGTCAGCGCCAGCCCGGACGCCGACCCGAGATAGACGAACGCCCGGCCCTCGTTCGTCTGGCCGTTGTGGAAGCCCCAGGCCCCCACGATCACGTCCGAGTAACCGTCCCCGTTCACGTCCCCAGCGGTCGCCACCGAGTACCCGAAGAGGGCGTCCACCTGGTCGCTCTCCGCCGTCCAGGCGGGGCTCAGCGACAGACCCGAGGCCGACCCGTGATAGACGAACGCCCGGCCCTCGTTCGACTGGCCGTTGTCGAATCCATGGGCCCCCACGATCACGTCCGAGAAGCCATCCCCGTTCACGTCCCCCGCCGTCCCGACGGAGATGCCGAACTCGGCGCTCGCCTGGTCGCTCTCCGCCGTCCAGGCTGGCGAAAGCGACAGACCCGACGCGGAGCCTTGATACACGAACGCCCGACCCTCGTCCGTCTGCCCGTTGTCGAACGCGTTGGCCCCCACGATCACGTCCGAGAAGCCGTCCCCGTTCACGTCCCCCGCCGTCCCGACGGAGGAGCCGAACTCGGCGCCCGCCTGGTCGCTCTCCGCCGTCCAGGCGGGGGAAGGCGCCAGCCCGGACGCCGACCCGAGATAGACGAACGCCCGGCCCTCGTTCGACTGGCCGTTGTCGAAGCCGATGGCCCCCACGATCACGTCGGAGAAGCCATCCCCGTTCACGTCCCCCGCCGTCGCCACGGACCAGCCGAACTGGGCACCCACCTGGTCGCTCTCCGCCGTCCAGGAGGGGCTGGTAAGGAGCGGATCCACCTTGATCGGATACACTGCTTCCGCGTCGTCGATCTCGATGGCGACGAACCCGGGGCCTACCCGCAGCCGGGACAGAAGCGCTTCCCCGCGGCCGTCCCACGCCGCCAGTCCCGAGTACCGGAGCACGGGCGCGCCGGTGGCGTCCTTGAACAGCAGAGAGCTCTCGCCCTCATGGTAGGCGAGGAGCGTCCCGCCGAAATCCATCTCGAGGACGACGGCGCCGCTGTCTCCCCCCGGCGGCTCCTCGAGCGTGAAGCCGTGCTCGAGCCCCCGCCGGTCGTTGAGGAGCCACTCCCGGATCTCCCCGCGGTCGATCTCGGCGCGACCCTCACTGGCCCGGACCACGCCGCGCGCGGCGGGCCGCATCGTGGCGGCGCGCCCCCAGCGCGCAAGATCGAGCGTGAGCCTGAATCGGCCCTCACCGCCCGTGCGGGAGACAACCTCGAAGCCGCGCTCGTGCACGCGCGTGCGAAGGTCGTGAGAGCGGTTGGGGGCGGACCAGCCGTCCTCGTGGGGCGAGAAGTGATACTCCGAGCGGCGGAGTTGCTCCAGCGCCTTCGAGGCCCACTCTTCCTCGAGACCCACGGGAACGCCGGCGCTGCGGCCCGGCCCTGGCCCGCCCGATGAGATCTGGCCGGCGAGGGAAGCGACGAGGAGGGGAATGGCGAGCGCGCGGCTCCGGAGCAGGCTGACGATGGTGCTGCCGAGCCGGGCCGACACCTCTCACCTCCCCAATGAAACCGCCATGTCCAGAAGCGCGTCCAGGGCGATCCCCTTCCGGCCCTTGAAGCGCTCCTCCGCGTCGCCGAGGCGCCGCCTCGCCTCCGCCGACAACCCGCGGAACAGATGCGCGTTGCCCGAGCCGTTCACGGCCAGGCGCTGACCCTGCTTGTCCTTGATGAGCGTGAACTTCCCCTGGCCGAACCCGACAGGGCTCGTCAGGCCGCTCCGGCTCTCCCCGTAGAGGAAGAGCACGACCTCCTCGCCGCGACGGAATCTTGGTAGGCCCTCGATGCCTCGCTCCTTGCCCCCGTCTCGTTCGGCCCGGCCGCCCTCGTCCGCATCCGCCTCCTGGTCCCCGAGCATCTTGATGGTCACCTGCCCGTGCGGCCCGCCCTTGACCGCTCTCGTCACGGCGAACGTGACGTGCGTCACCATCTGGTCGAGATCGGGATCGCGCTCGACGCGGACGTCCACGCAGCGGCCCGAGAAGATCCGGGCGGCGCGCTGGGTCATCTCTTCGAGGTTGACGGGTCGGACGCGGGAGGCGTGGGCCGGGAGGGAGGCGGAGAGAAGTGTGCCGAAGAGGATGAGAGCCAGGCGGAGCGCCAGCGAGAACGAAGGCCGCCGAGGACGTGCGTTTCGCGCGGGGCAGGCCACGTCAGACCCCTCCCAGACCCTGACGCTGATGCTGTGGCCGAACTCGTATCCTACGACCTGATGCCTGATAGAGCAAGCGGCCTGCCAGTAGCACCCTTGGGCCGGATCGCCGGGAAGCCTTGCTGGGACAGGATCTGCATTCCCGGAGGAGTCGCAGAGCCTCCAGGATGGTGGAGATAGCCGACCGTGCGGGTCGAAAAAGTCCACCTGCGGGCGGCAGGGGAGACCCGTCCGCGGCGGGGCGCGCCTCCCGGCCTCACTCACGCGGAACGTGGGGGTGCCGGCGCGGGCTCAGCTCCCTCTCAGTACTCCTCGAGGTACCGGTCGATCTCCCAGGGCTGGACCTTGGAGATGTATTCCGCCCACTCGGAGCGCTTGGCTTCCAGGAAGTGCGTGAGGATGTGGTCGCCCAGGGCGTCCTTGACGACGGCGTCCCGCTCCAAGTTATCGAGAGCCTCGGAGAGGTTCGCGGGGAGCTGGTCGATCTTCAGGCGCCTCTTCTCCCTCTCGCTCATCGTGAAGACGTTGCGGTCCACGGGCTCGCCCGGGTCCATCCTGTTCTTCACGCCGTCGAGCCCCGCGGCCAGCATCACGCCGAAAGCGAGGTAGGGGTTGCAGGAGGGATCGGGCATCCGCACCTCGATGCGGGTGCCCATCCCGCGCCGCGCCGGGACCCGCACCAGGGGCGACCGGTTGCGCATGGACCAGGCCACGTTCACGGGGGCCTCGTAGCCTGGGACGAGCCGCTTGTACGAGTTGACGAGAGGGTTCGTCACCGCGACGAAGTTCTTCGCGTGGCGCAGGATGCCGCCGGTGTAGTGCAGGGCGGTTTTGGAAAGCTCGTACTTCCCCTTGGGGTCGTAGAAGACGTTGTTCCCCTTCTTGTCCAGGAACGACTGATGCACGTGCATGCCGGAGCCGTTGACGCCGAAGATGGGCTTGGGCATGAACGTGGCGTGCAGGCCGTGGTCCATGGCGACCTTTTTGACGATGAAGCGGAAGGTGGAGACACGGTCCGCGGTGGTGACGGCGTCGGAGTACTTGAAGTCGATCTCGTGCTGCCCCGGCGCGACCTCGTGATGCGCCGCCTCGACCTCGAAGCCCATCCGCTCGAGCGCGAGGACGATGTCGCGGCGCGCCTCCTCCCCGCGGTCCACCGGCGTCAGATCGAAATAGGCGCCCTTGTCGTGGGTGTCCACGATGGGATCGCCGCCGGCGTCGCGGCGGAAGAGGAAGAACTCCGCCTCCGGGCCCGTCACCATGACATAGCCGGCCGCGGAGGCCTTCTCCATCTGCTTCTTCAGCGTCATGCGGGGGCAGCCGCCGAACGGCGTGCCGTCGGGGTTGTAGATGTCGCAGATGAGGCGGCCCACCTTCTGCCCCCCGTTGTGCGCCCAGGGGTAGATGGCGAACGAGTCGAGGTCGGGCACCAGGTTCATGTCCGACTCCTCGATTCGGGTGAACCCTTCGATGGAGGAGCCGTCGAACTGGATCTCTCCGTCGAGCGCCTTGCCGAACTGCGAGCTCGGGATCTCGACGTTCTTGATGATGCCCAGGATGTCCGTGAACTGGAGACGCATGAAGCGGACATTCTCGGCGTCGGACACCTTCAGGATCTGCGACTTCGAGAGTCCCGGCCCCGGCGCGTCGAACTTGAGGACCTTTGCCTTCGCCATGATGACCTCCTCCGTTTGCAGGTTTGACGCGATTCTAGCGTCATTCCGTCAAAGATCAAGCGTTTTCTTGCGGGATGACACGAAGAAGTCGCGCGATCTGCACATTCTCTTGTGCAGCTCGAGACGACGTGGCGTGCGGCCGCGTCCGGGATAGGGCGGGGCTGAGCGGGCACTCCCCCGACCGGCTTTCGGGCGCACACGGAGATGGCGGAGTGCGCGTATCCCGGTGGGCCACACCCTTCGAGAAGGGGTGCCGGGCCGCGCGGCGCTGGCCCCGTTTCGATAGGCGGCGATTCCTCAGCGCTGTGAGGCGTCGTCGAGCAGGAGAACGCTCACGCGCTCGCCCGCTCCCAGCGACCCTTCGTCCTCCGGGACGACGATCAGCGCGTTCGCGCGGCTGAGGGCCACGAGGTCGGCGGATCCCATCGAGGGAAGGGCGCGAGCCGTCAGGTTCCCGTCAGGGGAGACGTCAACGCGGGCCGGGAGATAGGCTCGGCGGCCGGGCTTGCGTTGCAGCGGCTCCGCGAGCGCGGCCGAGGGCATGGGCTCCACGGGGCGGCGCGATCCCATCAGCGCGCGGAGGGCCGGGCGGGCGAAGACGAGGAAATCCACGATCGACGAGACGGGGTTGCCCGGAAGACCGAAGACGACCCGAAACCGTTCTTCCGGGACCGGGGACGCCCCGCCTCCCGCCTGCGGCCGAGCCACTGCGGAGCCGGGCCGCCTGTCCACGACGCCGAAGAAGAGCGGCTTTCCGGGCTGGATCGCCACGCGCTCGAAGAGCGGCAGGCAGCCGCACTCCTTCAAGGCCGCGCCAACGAGATCGCGCTCCCCCATCGAGACGCCGCCCGAGAGGATCAGGACGTCGGCGGCGAGGCCCTCGCGGATCCGGCCCACGAGGGCCGCCCGGTTGTCACGGGCGATGCCGAGGAGGCGGGGCTCGATCCGCATCCGTCTCAGGAGCGCCGCCAGCGACCAGGAGTTCGTCTCCCGGATCCGGCTTCCGCGGGGCGTCTGGTCGATCCCCACCAGCTCGTCGCCCGTGGAGAGGACCGCGACCGAGGGGATCCGCCCCGTGCGGACGCGGGCGCGCCCTTCCGCTGCCAGGAGCGCGATCTCCGGCGCCCCAAGACAGGTCCCCGGCTCCAGGAGCAGCGCGCCTTTCGGGAGATCCTCCCCCGCCCGGCGGATGTGCTGCGACCTCTTCGGTGATTCGAGAACCCGCACGCGTCGACCGCCCTCGAGGGCCTCGGTGCACTCCACGACCACGACGGAGTCGGCCCCGCCCGGGATGGCGGCGCCCGTCATGATGCGCGACGCCTCTCCGGGACCGACCTCGCGCACGGGATCGTGCCCCGCGGCGATCTCCTCCACGACCGAGAGGATGGCGGGCACCTTTTCCAAATCGTCCGCCCGCACCGCGTAGCCGTCCATGGCGGTGCGGTCGAAGGGAGGCATGTCTGCGCTTGCGTGGACCTCCTCGGCGAGGAAGCGCCCGAGGGCCGCTTCCAGCGAGATCTCCTCCGCAGGCAGGGGCGACACGGCGCCGAGCACCACCTCCAGCGCCTCGTCCACGCCGACCAGGGGGAGGCTCCCGCGCTCCTCGACGTTCACCTTTCCACCTCGCGGCCTGCCCGCCGGGCCGTCACGACGCGCGGCAGGCCGGCCAGGTCGCTCCGCACGGACACATCGCGCCAGACTCCGCCTTCCGCGAGCAAGCGCCGCACGGAGGCCTCCCTCGCGGGCGCGATCTCCATCACGAGCCACGCATCCGGTGCCAGCGCCCTCGCCGCCTGCGGGACGAGCCGCTCGATCACCTCGGCGCCTCCGGCGCCTCCGTAAACGGCCTCGCGCGGCTCCCACAGCCTCACGTCCTCGTCCACGCTCTCCGAGTATCCCACGTAGGGAGGGTTGGAGGCGACGAGATCGATGCGGCCGGCCAGGCCCGCACCGAGAACGGGGCTGAGGAGGTCACCCCCGTGGAAGCGGATCCTTCCGGCCACGCCGTGGCGCCCGGCGTTGCGCCGGGCGATCTCGAGGGCGGCGCGGGAGATGTCCGTGGCGTGAAGGATCGCGTCGGGGCGCTCGCGCGCCAGCGCCACCACGATGGGCCCCGCCCCCGTCCCCACGTCCACCACAACCGGCGGCGTCAACCTGGGAGGGGCCCCGGGTGCGAGGGAGCCGCTCTGGCGGGACACGTTCTGAGTGATGCCGCCGACGCAGCGGACCTCGGGAGGACGAGCCGTGCCGTGCTGCCCGAGCAGGCGAAGGGCTTCCTCCACGACGATCTCCGTCTCGGGACGGGGGATCAGGACGCTCTCGTTGACCTCGAACTCGAGCGACCAGAATTCCTTGATGCCCACGAGGTACGCGACCGGCACTCGGGCCTCTCGCCTCGCCAGCATCGCCTCGAAGGCCACGATGGCCGCGGCGGGGAGGCTCTCCTCCCGCCGCGCCACGAGGGCCGCCCGGCCGATCCCCAGAGCGTGCGACAGGAGTACCTCGGCGTCCAGGCGGGCCGAGGCACACCCGCGCTGCGCGAGGCGGACGGCCGCGCGATCGAGGAGTCCAATGATTCTGGGCACGGGGAGGCCTGGCCTCAGACCTTGATCTCTTCGCTGAGGCGCTCGGCTTCGTAGTGGGTGATGAGGGCGTCGATGATCTCGTCGAGATCGCCGTCCAGGATCCTCTGGATCTGGTGGACCGTGAGCTTGATGCGGTGGTCCGAGACGCGCCCCTGCGGGAAGTTGTAGGTCCGGATCTTCTCGCTGCGGTCTCCGCTGCCGACCATGCCGCGCCGCACCGCCGCGCGGGCGGCGTCCTGCTCCCGCTGCGCCAGGTCCATCAGGCGCGAGCGCAGAACCCTCATCGCCTGGGCCTTGTTCTTGTGCTGGGACTTTTCGTCCTGGCAGGAGACCACCAGGCCCGAAGGGATGTGCGTGATCCGCACCGCCGAGTAGGTCGTGTTGACACTCTGGCCCCCGGGGCCGGAGGAGCAGAAGGTGTCGATGCGGAGGTCCTTCTCGTCGATCTTCACGTCCACCTCCCGCGCCTCCGGAAGCACGGCCACGGTGACGGCCGAGGTGTGGATGCGGCCCGAGGCCTCCGTGACGGGAACCCGCTGCACGCGGTGGACGCCGCTTTCGTACTTCAGCCGCGAGTAGGCCCCGCGTCCCTGCACGGCGGCCGTGGCTTCCTTCAAGCCCCCCTGGCCGGCCACGCTCGTGTCGAGCACCTCCACCTTCCACCTGCGCGCCTCCGCGTAGCGCACGTACATGCGGAAGACCTCCGCGGCGAAGAGCGCGGCCTCCTCGCCCCCCGTTCCGGCGCGCACCTCGAGGATGACGTTTTTCTCGTCGTTCGGGTCCCTGGGCAGCAACAGCCTCCGCAGCGTCGTCTCCAGGGCCTCGCGCCGCGCCGAGAGCGAAGAGATCTCCTCCTGCGCGAGGCGCCTCATCTCCTCGTCGCCGCCGCGCAGCATCTCACTCGCGCCCTCCATATCAACGAGGACACGCTTGTACTCGCGGAAGCGGGAGACGACCTCCTCCAGGTCGGCGAAGGCCTTCGCCTGGGTCCGGTAGGCGGCCGGGTCAGAGGCATGGGACGGATCCGCCAGGAGGCGCGAGAGTTCCTCGTGCCGGTTCTCGAGGGCTCGCAACCTCTCCAGCATCAGGTTGTCAGACATGGCCGATGACCTCGGGACGGACTGCGGCCGTCTCGGGAGAAAGCGGGACGTCTAGGAACGTGAGGTGGGAGGAACCGCCGCCGCGACGGCGCCGGGGCGCTTCGCGGGGGCCTTCTCCTTCTTCGCGTAGCGGCGGTTGAAGCGTTCCACGCGGCCGGCCGTGTCGATGAGCTTCTGGCGGCCGGTGAAGAACGGATGGCACTTCGAGCAGATCTCGAGTCTCAGTTCCTTGCGCGTGGAGTGGGTGACGAATTTCTCGCCGCAGGCGCAGGAAACCGTGACCTCGTGGTACTCGGGGTGGATGGCCTTCTTCACTTCCTGTACGCCTCGCTTCCTTCCTCCGCTCCGGGGCTCGGCCGGGGCCTGCCGCGCGCCGCGGGCGCGCCGATGACCTCTCTCGGGCTTTTTCCGGAAGGGCCATTATAGGCACAGCCGCCTGAACTATCCACGCGGCGCCGGCGCGTTCCCCCCGGGCACCGCAGGCACGCCCCCCAGCGGCCCATGGTGCCCGAGCGGATGGGCCCGGCGGCCTCGCTCAGGCCATGGCGTCGGACATCGAGTCCAGGAACTCCTTGTTCGCCTTGGTCTTGCTGAGCTTGTCGATGAGGAGCTCCATCGCCTCCGGAGGCGAGAGCTGGCTGAGAACCTTGCGGAGCACCCAGGAGCGGTCGAGATCCTTCTTGTTGAGCAGCAGCTCGTCCTTCCGGGTGCCGCTGCGGCTGATGTCCATCGACGGAAAGACCCTCCGGTCGGCGAGCTTGCGGTCCAGGTGCAGCTCCATGTTCCCCGTGCCCTTGAACTCCTCGAAGATGATGTCGTCCATCCGTGAGCCCGTGTCAATCAGGGCGGTGGCCATAATCGTGAGGCTCCCTCCCTCCTCGATGTTGCGCGCCGCCCCGAAGAACCGCTTCGGCTTCTGCAGCGCGTTGGCGTCGATGCCTCCGGAGAGGACCTTCCCCGACGGCGGCGTGATGGTGTTGTAGGCGCGCGCGAGCCGGGTGATGGAGTCGAGCAGAATCACGACGTCCTTCTTGTGCTCGACGAGCCGCTTCGCCTTCTCGATCACCATCTCGGCGACCTGCACATGGCGGGAGGCCGGCTCGTCGAACGTGGAGGAGATGACCTCTCCCTTCACGGTGCGCTCCATGTCGGTGACCTCCTCGGGGCGCTCGTCGATGAGCAGCACGATGAGGAAGATCTCCGGGTGGTTCTTGGCGACACTGTTGGCGATGGTCTGGAGCAGCATCGTCTTGCCGGTGCGCGGCGGCGCCACGATGAGCCCGCGCTGCCCCTTCCCGATGGGCGTGAGCAGGTCCATCACGCGGCCGGAGATCCCGTCACGGTCCACCTCGAGCCGGAACCGCTCCATGGGATACAGCGGCGTCAGGTTCTCGAAGAAGAGCTTGTCCCGGGCCGCCTCGGGAGTCTCGAAGTTGATGGCCTCCACCTTGATGAGCGCGAAGTAGCGCTCGCCGTCCTTCGGCGGGCGCACCGTGTCGCCCGTGTGCAGATCGAAGCGCCGGATCTGCGAGGGTGAGACGTAGATGTCGTCGGGGCCGGGCAGGTAGTTGTACTGGGGCGCCCGCAGGAAGCCGAAGCCGTCGGGGAGGCATTCGAGCACCCCTTCCGAGAAGATCAGTCCGTTCTTTTCCGTCTGGGCTTGGAGGATCTTGAAGATCAGCTCCTGCTTGCGGACGCCCGTGGCGCCCTGCACGCCCATCTCCTTGGCCACGCGCGCGAGGTCTCCGATGCTCATCGCCTTCAGCGCCGCGATGTTGAGGACGGGTCGGGGCGGGCCCGGCACGCCGCCCTGAGCCTCGGCGGAGGCGGCCGCCTCCGCGGCCTCCGCGGCGGCGTCGATCGCCTCGTCGTCCGGAAGCCCCTGGTTGTGGAGCCGGCCGTCGCGCGCGCTCCCGTCGTGCGGGCCGTGCCGGTGGTGCTGCCCCTTGTGCCTCGGGGGGCCGTGCCTCGGGGGCCCCGCGTCGCGGTTGCCGTTGCGCACGAAGTTCCCGCGCTGCACGCCTCCCCTGCTGTTCATGTCTCGTTCCTGCCCCATCCGATTCGGTGACCGATGATCTGCCACAGATCCTTCCTTCCCTCTCCCGTCTTCGACGAATGAATGATGACGTCGGCCGTGCCGAACGTCAGCGACGCTTCTTCGCTCTTCCGCTTCCGGTCTCCCCGGGGGACTTTGTCGATCTTGGTCAGGACCACCTGGAAGGGGATCTCACGGGCCCTGAGCCATTCCCCCATCGCGACGTCGGCGGCCATCGGCTCGTGGCGGGAGTCCACGAGCAGGACCGCCACCTTCAGCCTCTCCCTCCCCGTCAGATATTCTTCGATGAGGCGTGTGAGGTCCCGCCTCACCCTCTCCGGGACACGCGCGTAGCCGTAGCCCGGGAGATCAACAAAAAACAAGCCTTCGTTGACGAGATAGAAGTGAACCTGCTGAGTGCGCCCCGGAGTCCGGCTGACCCTCGCCAGCCGGGGATCTCCCAGGAGGCTGTTTACCAGGCTCGACTTGCCGACGTTGGAGCGCCCGAGAAAAGCCACCTCGGGCCGGTCCCCCGTTGGAAACTGGGATCGGTGCGCGGCACCGACGTAGAAACTGCAGTTCGCGACCTTCAAGCCGCGTACGGGTCGGCCGGGCCCCGCCGGCCCTCCATCAATGGGTTACCGGCCCTTCCTTCCGGGGAGCGTCCTGCGCGGTGTACTCCTCCTTCACGACACCGACGGCCGTGGCGGGGCGCTCCAGAGCCAGGAGCAGCACCTCGTCCATGGTGTCCACGAGCTTGAATTCGAGCTCGCTCTGGATCTCGGACGGGATGTCCGCCAAGTCCTTCTCGTTGTCCTTGGGCAGCAGGATGGTGCGGATGCCGACCCGGTGGGCCGCCAGAACCTTCTCCTTCACCCCTCCGATGGGCAGCACCTTGCCCCGCAGCGTGACCTCGCCCGTCATGGCTATGTCGCAGCGGACGGGGATGCGCGTCAGCAACGAGGCCAGCGCGGTGGCGATGGTGATGCCGGCGGAGGGGCCGTCCTTCGGGATGGATCCCTCGGGCACGTGGATGTGGATGTCGTACTTGCGGTAAAAGTACTCGTCGGTGATGCCCAGCTCGGCCGCGCGCGAGCGGACATAGGAGAGCGCGGCGCGCGCCGACTCCTGCATCACTTCGCCCAGCTTGCCGGTGAGCATCAGGGCGCCCTTCCCCTTCATGAGGGTGGCTTCTGTGGTGAGGATCTCGCCGCCCACCTCCGTCCAGGCGAGACCGGTGGCCACGCCGATCTCGTTCTTGTCGCGGGTTTCCTTGGAGCGGTACTTCGGGACGCCGAGATAGTCCGACAGCATCTCGGGCGCCATCGCCACCGACAAGCCGGGGCCTTCCTGCACCACCTTCCGGGCGAGCTTGCGGCAGATGGAGGCGATCTCGCGCTCCAGGTTCCGCACCCCGGCCTCGCGGGTGTACTTCTCTATGGCGTCGCGGAGGGTCAGCCCCTCGAGCTGGATCTTCAGCGGCTTCAGCCCGTGCTGCTTGAGCTGCTTGGGCACCAAGAACTTCTGCGCAATGTTGATCTTCTCGTTAAGCGTGTACCCCGGCAGCCGAATGACCTCCATGCGGTCCTTGAGCGCCGCCGGCACCGTATGCAGCACGTTCGCCGTGGCGATGAACATCACTTCGCTGAGGTCGAACTCGGTGTCGAGGTAGTGATCCAGGAAGGAGTGGTTCTGCTCGGGATCGAGGACCTCCAGCAGGGCGGCCGACGGGTCGCCGCGGAAGTCCATGGACATCTTGTCCACCTCGTCGAGCAGGAAGACGGGGTTCTTGGTGCCCGCCCTCTTGATCATCTGCACGATCTGGCCCGGGAACGCCCCGATGTACGTGCGCCGGTGGCCCCGGATCTCGGCCTCATCGCGCACGCCTCCCAGGCTGAACCGCACGAATTTGCGGCCCGTGGCGTGTGCGATGGACTGCGCGAGCGAGGTCTTGCCCACGCCCGGCGGGCCCACGAAGCAGAGGATGGACCCCTTGGGCTTCTTCACCAGGCGGCGGACGGCCAGGAACTCGAGGATGCGCTCCTTGATCTTCTCCAGGCCGTAGTGGTCCTCGTTGAGGATCTTCTCGGCCCTCTGGATGTCGCGGTTCTCCGTGGACTTCTTGCTCCAGGGCATGGCCAGGAGCCACTCGAGGTAGTTCCGGCTGACGGTCGCCTCGGCCGAGATGGGCGGCATGACTTCGAGCCGCTTGAGCTCCTGGAGGGCCTTCTCCTTGGCCTCCTTGGGCATCTTCGCCTGCTCGATCTTTTGCTTGAACTCCTCCACCTCGTTGATGCGGTCGTCCTTGCGGCCCAGCTCCTGCTGGATGGCCTTCATCTTCTCGGAGAGGTAGTACTCCTTCTGGGCCTTCTCCATCTGCTTCTTGACCCGGTGGTGGATCTTGCGGTCCACGCGGAGCTTCTCGATCTCGGTTTCGAGAATCTCCACGACCGCGGTGAGGCGGTCCTTCGGGTCGAACGTCTCGAGGAGCCGCTGCTTCTCCTCGATGGGGACCTGCAGGTGGGCGGCGATGGTGTCGGTGAGGCGGCCCGGCTCCGTCACGCGGATGGTGGAGATCATCGTCTCGTAAGGCAGGTTCGGGCTGAGCTTCACGTACTTCTCGAAGATCGACACCGCCTTGTGCATCTCTTTTTCGATGTCGGGGCCGACCTCCACCTTGCGGTCGATGACCTTCACGAGACTGGTGAAGTAGCCGCCCTCATCGCGGATCTCGAGGATGCGGCCCCGGAAGCCTCCCTCCACCAGCAGCTTGATGTTGCCGTTGGGGAGCTTGAGACTCTGGATGATGTTCGCGATCGTGCCGATCGCGTTGATGTCGTCCGGCGTGGGATTGTCGACCTTCGCGTCCTTCTGGGTGGACAGGAAGATCTTCTTGTGCTGGTTGAGGGCCTGCTCCACGGCCGTGAGGCTGCTCTTCCGACCCACTACGAACGGGATCATGGTGTGCGGGAAGACCACCACGTCCCGCAGGGGGACCATGGGGAGCGTCTCAACGCTGTCGTTCTTGAAGTTCGCCTGGAACATTCAGGGGCACCCGATGTGGTTTGTGGTGAAGTTTAGCCTGCCGCGCGCAGAACCGCGAGGGGATCCACCTTGCTCTCCACGACCTCGCGGGTGATGACGCACTCGGAGATGTTGGTCATGGAGGGTAGCTGGTACATGATGTCGAGCATGATGTCTTCGAGAATCATGCGGAGGCCGCGGGCGCCGATCTTGCGCTCGATGGCCTTGTCGGAGATGGCCGACAGCGCGTCCTCGGTGAACTTCAACGTGATGTTTTCGTACTCGAAGATCTTCTGGTACTGCCGCACGATGGCGTTCTTCGGCTCGGTGAGGATGCGCACCAGCGCCGGCTTGTCCAGCTCGCCCAGCGTGGCCGTGATGGGCAGCCTGCCGACGAACTCCGGAATCAGTCCGAACTTGATGAGGTCCACCGGCTGGACCTGGCCGAGGACCTCGTCGAGGTTCTTCTCCACCCGGGCCTTGACCTCGGCCTTGAAGCCCAGCGTCTTTCGGCCGATCCGGTGCTCGATGACCTGATCGAGGCCCACGAACGCGCCGCCGCACATGAACAGGATGTTGGTGGTATCGACCGGGATGAACTCCTGCTGGGGGTGCTTGCGGCCCCCCTGCGGAGGAACGTTCGCGACGGTGCCCTCGAGGATCTTCAGCAGCGCCTGCTGCACGCCCTCGCCGGAGACGTCGCGAGTGATGGAGGGATTCTCGCCTTTCCTGCAGATCTTGTCCACCTCGTCGATGTAGATGATGCCGCGCTGGGCCTTCTCCACGTCGTTACCGGCGGCCTGCAGCAGCTTGAGGATGATGTTCTCCACGTCCTCGCCCACGTAGCCGGCCTCCGTGAGCGTGGTGGCGTCCACGATGGCGAAGGGCACCGACAGCAGGCGCGCCAGCGTCTGCGCCAGCAGCGTCTTGCCCGAGCCGGTGGGGCCGACCAGCAGGATGTTCGACTTCTGGATCTCGACGTCGTTCTTGCGCCGCGCGATCTCGTTGCGCTTGTAGTGGTTGTAGACCGCCACGGCCAGCTTCTTCTTCGCCTTTTCCTGCCCGATCACGTATTCGTCCAGGAAATGCTTGATCTCCACGGGCTTCGGGAGGCGGATCTTCGTCTTCGGGTCCGGCGTTTCCTTCTCCTCGGAGATGATGTCGAGGCAGATGTCCACGCACTCGTCACAGATGTAGACGGTGGGACCCGCGATCAGCTTCTTAACGTCGCGCTGGTTCTTGTTGCAGAAGGAGCAGCGAAGGACATCACCGTCTCCTTTCTTGCGCGCCATCTTCTTGTGCCCTCGATTACCGGAGCCGGCCTACTCCCGGCGGTGGATCACCTGGTCGATGAGTCCGTATTCGCAGGACTGATCGGCCGTCATGATGAAGTCCCTGTCCGTGTCCCGCTCGATGATTTCCTTGGTCTGCTTGGTGTGCTTCATGAGGATCTGGTTGAGTCTGTCCCGGATACGGAGGATCTCGCGCGCGTGGATGTCGATGTCCGATGCCTGGCCGGAGAATCCGCCCATGGGCTGATGCAGGATGACGCGGGAGTTGGGGAGGGCGAACCGTTTCTTGGGCTCGCCCGCGGCGAGGAGAACGGCGGCCATGCTCGCGGCCTGGCCGATGCAGATGGTCGAGATGTCGGGCTTGACGAACTGCATGGTGTCGTAAATGGCGAGACCCGCCGTCACGGACCCGCCCGGAGAGTTGATGTAGATGTGGATGTCTTTGTCCGGATCCTCGGCCTCGAGGAAGAGGAGCTGGGCGATGACAACGTTCGACAGGTGATCTTCAATGGCGTCGCCGACGAAGATGATGTTGTCCTTGAGGAGCCGTGAGTATATGTCATAGGCGCGCTCACCGCGGTTGGTTTGCTCCACAACCATCGGTATGAGCGGCATTTACGGTTCCCCCGGGCGGCCTAAATATTAGCCGAGGCCAGAAGGAAGTCAAGGACCTTTTCCCGTAAAATCTGTCTTTGCAGCGCTTCCACGCGACCTTCCTTCTCCCATCGAGCACGCAGCACCTCCACGTTCTGCCGCCGCCGCTCGGCCTCCCGCGCGATGGCGGCGTCGAGGTCCTGGGGCTGAACCGCGAGGGTTTCCTTCTCAGCGATCGCCTCGAGGAGGAGGACCCCCCGCACGAAACGGCGGGCGGGCTCGCGTTGCTCCTTGCGCACCTCGTCCCAGTCCACACCCGCGCGCCGTGGATCGATCCCGCGCGTGATCATCGATCCTATCGCGTCCTCGATCGCTCCCTCGACCTGGTCGTCCACCATCGCCTCGGGCACCTCCACCGACGCATGGGCGTCGAGGAGCTGATCCAGAACCTGCCTGCGGGCCTCGTCCCGCTCGCGGCGCCGCGCCGCATCCAGCAGCTCGGCGCGCACGCGGTCGCGGAGCCGGGTCAGTGTCTCCGCCGATCCGATCTCCTTCGCGAACTCGTCGTCGAGATCCGGGAGGCGCTTCACCTTGGTTTCCTTCAACCTGACCTGGTACGCCACCCGGCGGCCCGCGAGCCACGGCGTGGGATGATCCGGCTGGTACTTCACGCCGAAGGTGCGCTCCTCGCCGGGTCTCATGCCGCGGATCTCGTCGGTGAGTTCGGGGTGCTCCCCGGCGGATCCGACCTCGAAGAAGGCGTCCTCCGACGAGAAGGGCTCGCCCGCTCCGGGATCGAACGATCCCCGGATGTCCGCGAGAACGAAGTCGCCGTGCTCGACGCCGCGCCCTTCGGCGGGCTCGAACCGTGCGGCGCGCTCGCGCAGCTCATCGAGAGCCTTGAGGACGTCCACTTCGCTCACCTCGACGTCGCGCCGCTCCGCCCGCAGCCCCCGGTATCCCGAGACGCTCACCCTGGGCCGTACCTCGAACTCGGTGACGAAGGACAGCCCCGTGGTCCTCGCGAACTTGTAGTCCTTCAGGATCGGCGTGTGCAGCGGCCGGAGGCCGGCCTCCTCGAGGGCGGAGGCCGAGTACTCGTGGATGAGATGCTCGACCGCTTCCTGCTCGATCTCCCTTCCGAACTTCTGCTCCACGACATGCTTCGGCACCTTGCCGCGGCGGAAGCCGTCCAGGCGGATCCGCTTCGCGAAGGTCCGGAAGGCCTTCTCGTACTCGGCCTCGACGACATCGGGCGGCAGGTCCACCGCGAGCGAACGACGGCAGGCGCTGACGTCGGTGACGGAGACCTTCATCGTGAGCGGCGGTCCTTGGCGATGGGTCGGGAGACGGCTTCGCGTCCGCCTCCGGGTTTCGAGGGAGGCACCCGGCGTGGTGCGAAAGGGGGGACTCGAACCCCCACGGGTTGCCCCACCGGATCCTAAGTCCGGCGCGTCTGCCAGTTCCGCCACTTTCGC
>CAYNUH010000013.1:0-58400 GCA_964400605.1 uncultured Acidobacteriota bacterium
CCGCACGTCCGGATCTGGGGAGGGGGCCCCGGGTGACCGGGGTCCCTACTCCAACGGAGCGGTGCCCTGCGCGGAGGCGTCCCCGCGGAGGAAGCTGTCCCACTGACTGCGGAGACATTCGTTTGATCCCCCTCGAAACGCTGTGCTAATGTCGGCGCCTGCCGGAAAGGTGGCGCCGTTGCTCAATGTCCCAAACACCCTCACCCTTTTCCGGATCTTCCTGGTCCCCTTCCTTGTCGTGGTCCTTCTCACGAAGTTCGAGGGCAAGGAGATCTGGGGCGTGGGCATCTTCCTCGTGGCCGCCGCCACCGACGTGCTCGACGGCTACCTGGCCCGCAAGCGCGGAGAGGTGACGAGCCTCGGGATCCTCCTCGACCCCATCGCCGACAAGCTCCTCACCTCCGCGGCCTTCATCTCCCTGGTGCCGGCGGGGATCGTCCCCGCCTGGATGGTGGTGGTCATCGTGGGCCGAGAGTTCGCCATGAGCGATCTGCGGTCCGTGGCCTCCTCTCAGGGCCTGATCATCGCCGCCACCGTCTGGGGGAAGTTCAAGATGGGATCGCAGGTCATCGCCATCAGCCTCCTCATCCTCGGCGACAAGCTGGAGGATTACTCCGGCTACCGCGGGCTGGCCATCCTGGGACACGTCGCCCTCTGGGTGGTGGTGCTTCTCGCCGTCCTCTCGCTCCTCGACTACTTCTCGCGGGCCCGATCGATCTTCCTGCGGCCCACCCGGCCCGAGTAAGCAAGGATGTTCTACTGGTTCATCAAGGGGCTGGCGTGGCCCATCTTGAGGATCTACCTGCGTTTCCGGCGGCACGGGAAGGACCGGGTTCCGGCCGCGGGCGCCTGCATCGTGGTGGCGAATCACACGTCCTACCTCGACCCCATCTGTCTTGGCTCCGCCTGTCCGCGCCGGCTCCGTTTCCTGATCTCGGAGGACATCTACCGGCTGCTGCGCCTGCGGTGGTTCTATTTCATGATGGGCGCCATCCCGCTGCGCACCGACGGGGCCCACACGCGAGCGCTGCGGCAGGCCCTCTCCGTGCTCAGGTCGGGCAGCGCGGTGGGGATCTTCCCCGAGGGGCAGCGGATGGAGGACGGCTCGCCCGGCGAGGGGAAGATGGGCGTCGCCTTCCTCGCCTCCCGCAGCGGCGCCCCTGTGGTGCCCGCGGCCATCGTCGGTGCGCACAAGGCCATGCCCGTGGGGACGCTCGTGCCGAGGCCGCTGCGGGTGCGCGTCTTCTTCGGCGAGCCGATCCCCTTCCCGGCCGGGGACGGGAAGGCGCGCAAGGAGGACCTGCTCACCTTCGCGAACCGAGTGATGGAGGCCATCGCCGATCTGGCGCAGGGGTCGGGGCTACGCTCACGCGCGGGCGAGCCCGAAGATGCCGGGGAGGAGCGGGGGCGGTGAGAGGCCCCGTCCGCGCCGCGGTGGAGGAGGGGATGCGGTGATCGGCCCCCCGCGCGCGGCGGTCGTGGTCGTGGGAAGCGAGATCCTCCTCGACGCCCGCCAGGACACGAACGGGCCCTTCATCGAGCAGGCGCTGGGCGGCGAAGGGTATGCGTGCATTCTCCGCCTGATCGTCGGAGATCACATTGGGGAGATCGCCGCGGCCATCCGGACCGCCCTCTCGCGGGCGGAGATCGTGATCGTGAGCGGCGGGCTGGGGCCGACCTTCGACGACCTCACGCGCGAGGCCTGCGCCGACGCTCTGGGCGTGCGCCTCGAGAGGCGCGCGGATATCGAGGGGGTCTTGCGCGAACGCCTCCGCCGCCGCGGCCTCACGCCCCCGGAGACGGTCTACCGAATGGCCGACGTGCTCCAGGGGGCCGAGGTTCTGACCAATACCGTCGGCAGCGCGCCGGGACAGTTCGTGGCCGGACCGCCCGCGCTGGCCCTGCTGCCGGGTGTCCCGGCGGAGCTGAAGGCGATGCTTCCCGCGGAGGTGCTCCCCCGCCTGCGCGTGCGCTTCGCCTGCGCGCCACCCTTGCGAACGGTCCTCAAGATCGCGGGCCTCTACGAATCCGAGGTGGAAGCCCGCGTCGCGCCCCTGATGGGCGCCTGGACGGGGCTCGAATCCACGATCCTGGCCGCGCCGGGAGAGGTGACGCTGATCCTGCGCGCCGCGGCGAACGACGCGGCGGCTCTCGAGCGCGCGCGCGGCGACGTGAGGCAGGCGCTTGGAGAGGCGATCTACGCCGAAGCCGACGAAGGGATCGAGATCGCCGTGGGCCGGCTTCTTCTCGCGCGCGGGTTAACGCTGGCGACGGCCGAATCGTGCACGGCCGGGATGCTGGGCGCGATGATCACTTCCGTGCCGGGATCCTCCGCCTACTACCTCGGCGGCGCGGTGGCGTACTCCAACCGGATCAAGGAGGGGTGGCTGGATGTCCCGCCCGACCTCATCGCGGCACGCGGCGCCGTGAGCGAGGAGGCCGCCGCCTCCATGGCCCGCGGCGTGAGGCGGTTTTCAGGATCGAACCTCGCCCTGGCCGTCACGGGGGTGGCGGGCCCCGGCGGCGGGACGCTCGAAAAGCCCGTGGGCCGGGTGCACGTGGCCTTCGCCGCCCCGTGGGGAGAGGCGGCCCGCACGCTGAACCTGCCCGGCGATCGCGAGATGATCCGGATGAGATCCTGCCGGGCCGCGCTGGATCTCCTCCGCCGGGAGGTCTCCCGCGCGCGGGGCGGGGCGCCGGCGTGAGGCTCTTCATCGCGGTGGATCTCTCCGTGGCGGTGCGGGAGCGCCTCGATGCGCTCATCCTGGATCTTCGCCGCGATGTCCCCGACGTTCGCTGGGTGGGCAGCGATCGGATCCACCTCACGCTCAAGTTCCTCGGAGAGGTGGACGAAGCGCGCGCCGCCGCAATCTCGGACGCCGTGGGTCCGGCGGCCGCCGCGGTCCCGGGGCGGATTCCCGCGAGCGTGGGACGGCTGGGGACTTTCGGTGATCAGCGGCGGCCCCGGGTCGTGTGGGCCGGAGTCGAAGATCCCTCGGGCGGGCTCTTGCGGATCCAGTCCGCCGTCGAGACCGCGTGCGAGGTCCAGGGGTTCAGCCGGGAGGGACGTCCCTTCAGCCCCCACCTGACCCTGGCCCGCCTCAAGGGTCCGTCGCGATCGCTCGGGACCGCGCTCGAGGCGCGGCAAGCGATCCGCCTCGGGGATCTCGAGATCTCCTCATGCTGCCTCTTCCAGAGCCTGCTGCGCCCGGACGGGGCGGCATACGTCCGGCTGCGGGAGTACCCGCTCGGGGGAGCGGCGTGATGGATGCCTCGACGATCGGCGCTCTCGCGGTGCTTTTCGCCTATCTGATCGGCGGGATCCCGTTCGGACTCATTTTCTTCAGGGCGGCGGGGGGGGGCGATATCCGCCGGGTGGGCAGCGGCAACATCGGCGCCACCAACGTGGCCCGCGCGGGGGGATGGGCGGCCGGGGTGTTGACCCTGGCGTTCGACGCCGCCAAGGGATCTGTCTCGGTGTTCGTGGCGCTGGCGGCAACGGGAGAGGCCGCCTGGGCCGCCTCCGCCGGCCTCGGCGCGGTGGCGGGACACTGCTTCCCGGTGTACTTGAGATTCCGCGGCGGCAAGGGCGTCGCGACGGGCTGCGGCGCCTTCGCCGTCCTCGATCCGGCGGCCATGAGCGCCGCTCTGGGCGTCTTCCTGCTCGCCGTCGCTCTCACGCGCATGGTGTCGGCCGGATCGGTGCTCGCCGCCTTGACCTTTCCCGTGGCGATGATCGTCCTGGGGGGCGACCCCGCTCCGGCGCTGTGGGCGGCGGCCGCGGGGCTGCTCATCGTGGGGCGCCACCTTGAGAATCTGAAGCGGATCGCGCGGGGCGTGGAGAGGCGTCTCGGAGAGCAGCGGAGGGAGAATCCGTGAGGGCCGAGGTCTGCGTGCTGGGGGGAGGCTCGTGGGGGACGGCTCTCGCCCGCCACCTGGCGGCGGCGGGGGAGCCGGTGAGATTGTGGGTGCACGACGCCGCGCTCGCGGCAGCCATGCAGGCGCGGCGCGTCAACCCCACATACCTCTCCGATTTCGATCTGCCGCCGTCCCTGCGCGTGACCCCCTCGATGGAGGAGGCCTGCCGGGGGGCCGCGTGGGTCCTCCTGGCGGTCCCGTCGCACCACTGCCGGGAGGTGCTCACCCGTTCGCGCGACCACCTCGCGGGGCGCCCCGTGGTGATCGTGGCTTCCAAGGGGATCGAGACCGCGACGCTCCTGCGTGTGAGTCAGGTGGCCGTGGAGGTGCTCGAGGCCGCCCGGCATGCCGGCGTGGCCGTGCTGTCGGGCCCCAGCTTCGCGCGCGAGGTCGCATCCGGCCGTCCGACGGCTGTCGTGGCGGCCTCCTCCGATCCGGCGCTGGCCGCCTCGGCGCAGGCGCTCCTGTCACGCTCGAATCTCCGCGTCTACACGAGCGGCGATCCCGTCGGTGTGGAGCTCGGGGGGGCCCTCAAAAACGTGATCGCGATCGCCGCGGGAGTCGTGGAAGGGCTCGGCCTGGGGGCCAACACTCTCGCCGCGCTCATAACCCGGGGACTCGCCGAGATGTCGCGCCTCGCTGTCGCCCTGGGCGCGCGGCGGGAGACGCTCTCCGGCCTCTCGGGGCTGGGAGACCTCGTGCTGACCTGCACCGGTTCTCTCTCGCGCAACAGGTACGTGGGGCTGGAGCTGGGGCGGGGCCGGAGGCTCGAGGAGATCCTCGCCGGCATGAAGATGATCGCCGAGGGAGTGCGCACGGCGCGCGCCGCCGTGGACCTTGGACGGCGCGAGGGGATCGAGATTCCCATCACGGAGAAGATCCAGGAGGTTCTGACGGGCGCGAAGGCTCCCGAGGCGGCGATTCAAGACCTGCTCGGACGTCCTCCGCGCCCCGAACAGGACTGAGCAGGCGCCGCCGGGTCGAAAGCGCCGCCGGTTGTTGGTACAATGCCGGCGCCCGGAGCGGCGGCGAAGTTGGTTTCGAGTGTCCCGAATCGTGTTTCGAGCCGCGGGCGCAACCGGCGGGGCGCGGACGCGATGGTGGACATCCACAGCCACATCCTTCCGGGTATCGATGACGGCGCGAAGGACCTGGAAGAATCCCTTGAGCTTTGCCGCATCGCCGTCGAGGACGGGATTCGTACGATCGTCGCGACCCCACACGTAATGGAATTCCGGTATCCCAACACGCGAGACACCATCGAGGGCCCCTTCGCCCTCCTCGCGGCCACGCTCGCCCGGGAACGCATCCCCCTGCGCCTCGTGCCCGGAGCCGAGGTGCACGTGGCGGCGGACCTCGTGCCGCGTCTCAGGGACGGAGATCTCCTCACCTACAACGACGGCAGGAAGTACATGCTCTTGGAGTTTCCCTTCCAGGAGGTGATCAGCGGAACTGAGGAGATCGTCTACAGGCTCCGGCTCGCGGGGATCACGCCCGTGATCGCGCACCCGGAGAGGATCGGCTTCTTCATGGACGACCTGGAGCGCCTCCACCGGCTCATCCGGCTCGGAGCGCTGGGTCAGGTCACGGGCGGGAGCCTGACGGGATCCTTCGGGGAACGGTCCGAGCGCGCGGGGTGGAAGATGGTGGAGCGCCGCCTCGTCCACGCGGTGGCCTCGGACGGCCACGACGCCAGGCATCGGCGCCCGGCCCTGCGCGAGGCGGTGGCGTCGCTGGCGCGGCGGGTGGGCGAGGAAGAGGCCCGGAAGATGTCGGTGGATGTTCCGGGCGCCATCGTGCAGGGCGCGGAGGTCGAGATCCCGGAGCCGCTGCCGCCGGCCTCGGGCTTCAGGGCCTTCCTCGGCCGGTTTTTCTCGAGGAGCTGACGTGGCGGCCGCAGAGACCTACCAGCTCGCCTACAAAGTCGGCGAAGAGGAGCATGCGTACACGCTCCAGGCCGGCGAGACGGTCATGGGGCGCGGCCCCGAGTGCCAGATCCAGCTCACCGACTACGGCATCTCACGGCAGCACGCCAAGGTGGTGAAGAACGGCGACGAATTCGTCGCGATCGACCTCAACAGCCGTAACGGCACGCGCGTGAACGGCGCCCGCATCACCCAGGTGGCCCTCACCGACGGGGACGAGATCACCCTGGGGAAGTACCCCCTCTACTTCCGCCGTGAGCTTCGCGAGAAGGTCGTCCTCAGCGAGGGGAGGCCCGTCGAGGCCGGCGGCGCCACCGTCATCCGGTCCGTAGCCGAGCTGGAGCAGCTCATGCCGGGGCTGCTGGGCCCAAGCGCGGCGCCGGGATCGCTCGCGGCCCCCGCGGCCCCCGCCGCGGTCCGGGGCGTTGCGGCCCTCGAAAAGAGCAACCGCATCCTCATGGCCCTGAGCCAGCTCGCCAAGGACCTCATCTCCGCCCACAGCCAGGAGGAGCTGCTCGAGAGGGTGATGAACCTCATCTTCGAGCACATCCCCGCCGATCGCGGCTTCCTCATGCTGCTCGAGGACGAAGGAAAGGAGCTCGTCCCGAAGGTGATCAAGCACCGCGACGAGAAGGAGACGGGAAAGGTCGGCGTGACGGTGAGCAAGACCATCGTCGAGAAAGTCCTCAAGGACAAGGTGGCCATCTACTCTCTGGACGCGGGGCAGGAGTTCTCCGGCGCCAAGAGCATCGCGGCCGCCAAGATCCGCTCCTTCATGTGCGCGCCGCTGTGGAACCAGAACCGGGTCATCGGGATGGTCCACTTGGACTCCTCGAACCTGCAGCAGTTCAACCCCGGCGAGCTCGATCTGCTCTCGGCAATCGCGAACTACGCGGCCGTGGGCATCGAGCAGGCGCGGCTGAACCGCCGCATCCAGGAGGAGCAGAAGGCCAAGTCCAAGCTGGAGCGGTACCACTCCGCCGCCGTGATCAAGCGGATCCTCTCCTCCGGCGGCGACTCCTCCGTGGGGATCACGCTCGACGTGCAGGACCTTGAGTGCTCCGTCCTGTTCGCCGACGTGGTGGGGTTCACCTCCATGAGCGCGCACATGGAGCCGCGGCAGGTGGCGCTGGTTCTCAACGACTTCTTCTCACGGATGACCGACATCATCTTCCAGTACGAGGGCACGCTGGACAAATACATCGGCGACGAGATCATGGCCATCTTCGGGGCGCCCATTCCCTACGGCGACCACGCCGTCCGCGCCATCAAGGCCGCCCTGATGATGCGGCAGGCTCAGGAGGAGGCGAACCGGTCGCGTATTCCCGAGGCGCGGCTGGCGTTCCGCGCGGGGGTGAACTCGGGGCACGTGGTGGCGGGCGACATCGGGTCGATCAAGCGCATGGAGTACACGGTCATCGGCAACGCCGTGAACGTGGCATCGCGCTTGGTGAAGGCCACGCAGGACTCGGGGAAAATCATCATCGGCCAGCCCACGTACGATCTCATCAAGGACCACTTCAAGATCGCCTCCCTCGGCAGTGTCGCCCTGAAGGGGCTCAAGGAGAAGATGCCCATCTATGAAGTCCTCAGCTGACCGCCGAGCGGCCCTCCTTCTGGCCTTGGCTCTGGCCGCCTCGGCCTGGGTCCCGGGGTGCGTCTCCCCCGGCAAGAAGATCCGGGCCGAGAAGCGAAGCGGCAGCCACCTCGCCCTGGCGAGAAAGCTCATGGAGCAGCAGCGCCTGCAAGAGGCGATCACGCAGGCGGACATGGCGATCAAGGAATCGAAGAAGAACGCGGACGCCTGGCTGGTCCGCGGTCAGGTCGGCTTCATGAGGAGGGAGTATCCGCAGGCGATCCAGGACCTCACCGTGGCCCTGCAACGCCGGCCGGCCTTCGGTGAGGCGCTCACGTGGCGGGCGTGGGCGTACATCGAGAGCGGGGACGCGGTGTCGGCCGAGAGAGACTACAAGGAGGCGCTCAAGGATCCGATTTACACCACTCCGGAGAAGATCCACCTCAACCTCGGCCTTCTCTACTTCAAAGAGGGACGAGACGCCGAGGGGCTGGAGTCGCTGAAGCGCTCCGTGGCGATGAACCCCGCCTACGCGCGCGGCCACTACGAGCTGGGCAAGGCGCTGGAGAAGTCCGGCGATCTCTCCGGCTCGCTCATCTCTTACCAGGCCGCGATCGGCGGCATGAAGGACTCCGCCGATCTCAACCTCCGGCTGGCTCTCGCCCTGGAGAGGAGCGGCGACGGCGGCCGGGCCCGGGAGCACTTCCGGAGGGTGATCCAGATCGACCCAGATGGGCCCGAGGCCTCCACCGCGCGCGATCATCTGAGGCGGCTCGAGTCTCCCTCCTGAGGGCGCCCCGCGCATGGGCATTCTCGACAGACTCCGCAGTGGGCTCGCGCGGACGCGTGAGGATCTCGCCGCGCGCCTGGCCGGAATCCTGCCCTCGGCGCGCCTCGAGGGCGATGCGGCGGCGCTCCACGCGTTCGAGGGCCTTGAGGAGAGTCTCCTGGCCGCCGACGTCGGCGTGCCGGTGGCGGCGGAGCTCGTCGCCGGCGTGCGCCTCCGCCTCCGCGGCCGTCCCCCGGCTTCCCTCGGCGATCTGAAGAACGCGCTGCGGGAGGAGATCCGCGCGCTGGAGCCGCCGCCTTCCGCGGAGGCGGCGGTGTCCGAGCCGCCCCGCGTCATCTTTCTCGTGGGCGTCAACGGGGGAGGAAAGACGACCACGGCCGCCAAGATGGCGCACAGGCTCGCGTCGCGCGGGCAGCGCGGGCTCATCGCCGCCGCCGATACCTTCCGCGCCGGCGCCATCGACCAGATCGAGACGTGGGCGAGGCGGGTGGGCGTGGATCTCGTCCGCCACCAGGACGGCGCCGACCCTTCGGCGGTGGTCTTCGACGCGCTGCGGGCCGCCCGATCGAGGAGGTGCGATTTCGTGGTGGTCGACACGGCCGGCAGGCTCCACACCAAGGCCCCTCTCATGAAGGAGCTCGAGAAGATCTACCGCATCGCCGGGAAGGAGGTGCCGGGGGCGCCGCACGAGGCGCTCCTCGTCGTGGACGCCACCACGGGGCAGAACGGCCTTTCCCAGGCGCGCGAGTTCCTCAAGGCCGGCAGGATCACCGGGCTCGTCCTCACGAAGCTGGACGGCACCGCGCGGGGAGGGATCGCCATCGGCATCGGCAGAACGCTGGGCATCCCGCTGCGCTTCGTGGGGGTGGGCGAGGCGGTGGAGGACCTTCTGCCGTTCTCCCTGGACGACTACCTCGAAGGGATCCTCGGCGAGGCGCCGGTCTGAGATGCCGCCGCCGGCCCAAGAAGACGAGAGGTGGATGCGCCTCAGCCTCCGAGCGGCCCTCCGCGGGAAGGGGCGCGTCAGCCCGAACCCTCTCGTGGGCGCGGCCGTGGTCCGGGGCGGCAGGCTCGTCGCCGTGGGCCACCACGCCTGCTTCGGCGGCGAGCACGCGGAAGCGATGGCGATCCGGAGGGCGGGGCGCCGCGCGCGCGGCGGCACGCTCTACGTGACGCTCGAGCCGTGCGCGCACCACGGAAAGACGCCGCCCTGCGCCGAGGCGGTGGTGAAGGCGGGTATCGCGGAGGTCGTGGCCGCGATGGGCGATCCGCACCCGCTGGTCAGCGGCCGCGGCTTCCGGGCGCTGCGGCGCTCCCGCGTCCCGGTGCGCACGGGGGTGCTCGCCGCGGAAGCGAGACGCCTCAACGAGGCGTACGTCACCGCGCTCACGAAGGGCAGGCCCCTCGTGACGCTCAAGGCGGGTGCGACCCTGGACGGGCGCATCGCCACGGCGCGCGGTGCATCACGCTGGATCACCTCGGCGGCCTCCCGGAGGGAGGCGCACCGGATGCGCTCGGAGCATGGCGCGGTGCTGGTGGGCATCGGAACGGCCGAGCGGGACGACCCCCGGCTGACGGCGCGCGGGACCGGCACGCGGAACCGGCAGCCGATCCGGGTTGTGCTCGACTCCTCGATGCGCTTGAGCCCGCGCGCCGCAATGCTGCGGGCGCGGCCGCGCGCCGCGGTCATCGTCTACGCCGCCCGGGAGAGCCTCGCCCGCAGGCGGCGGCTCGAGCGCGCGGGAGCAAGCGTGGCCGTGGTGGGGCCGGGGCCATCCGGCGTCCATCTGAGACGCGCGCTCGCCGATCTCGCGCGGCGCGGCGTGCACTCGCTTCTCGTCGAAGGGGGCTCCGAGGTGGCCTGGTCTTTCCTCCGGGCGAACGCCGTGGACCGCATCGCGCTCTTCCTGGCGCCGCGGATCTTCGGCGGCCGGGAGGCGCTCGGCGTCGTGGGCGGGAAGGGCGTGCGCCGGATTTCGAGCGCCTTCCGCGTCCGGGACCTGACCGTGCGGCGTGTGGGGCCGGACATTCTCCTGACGGGGCGGATCGGAGGAGGACGGTAGAGTGGTTCGGTTCCTCCGTGGTCTCGCGAGCAAGCGCTCGCCGCTTCGCGCTGCTCGTCCTCCGCGCGGCCCTCGCCGCGCGCGGGTCCGGGTTGCGCCGCGGGTAGCGGTAGGGCATCATGTTCACCGGCATCATTGAATGCGTCGGGCGCATCGAGAAGATCACCCGGCGCGCCGGGAGCGCCCGGGCGCGGATCGCCTGCGGCGGGCTGGGGTCCGGGCTGTCCACGGGTGACAGCATCGCCGTCGACGGCGTGTGCCTGACGGTGGTGGCTCGGGGGACCGGCTGGTTCGAATCCGACATCAGCCCGGAGACCGCGAGGCGCAGCACGCTGGGCGGCGCCCGCCGCGGGATGCGCATCAACGTCGAGAGGCCGCTCGCCGCGTCGGGAAGGCTGGGAGGGCACTTCGTCCAGGGACACGTGGATGCCACGGGCAAAGTGGCGGGAGTCGCCGGCCGGGGAGGCTTCCTCGAGATGTCCATCTCCTATCCCGCGTCGCTGCGCGGGCTGCTGGTGGAGAAGGGATCCATTGCGGTGAACGGCGTGAGCCTCACGATCGCTGGGCTCGACCGCGGGGCCTTCAAGGTGGCGCTCATCCCGCACACGTTGAAGGTGACGAATCTCTCGGCGCTCGGCGTCGGAGACGCCGTGAACTTGGAAGCGGACATCCTGGCCAAGTACGTCAGGGCCCTGCTCGACCGCTGAGGAGCCTGGAAGGCCATGAAGAAGGACCACGAGGAGAGGGCAGGAGAGGTGGTGGCCATGGGGGGAGCGCGCCGGAGGACCGGAAGCGCGGCGCGGCCGAAGTTCGCGACGGTGGAGCAAGCGGTGGCGGACATCGCGGCCGGCAGGATGCTCATCGTCGTGGACGACGAGGAGCGCGAGAACGAGGGCGACCTCACCGCCGCCGCTGAGAAGGTCACGCCCGAGATCATCAACTTCATGGCCCGCCACGGGTGTGGCTTGATCTGCATGCCCGTGACGGAGGAGCGCCTCCAGCAGCTCGAGATCCCGCTCATGGTGGAGAAGAACACCACTCCCTACGGCACGGCGTTCTGCGTCTCCGTGGACGCCAAGGCCGACATCACCACCGGGATCTCCGCCGCGGACAGGGCACGCACCATCAAGGTCTGCGTGGATCCGGGAGCGCGGCCTTCCGACCTCGTCCGTCCGGGGCACATTTTCCCGCTCATGGCGGCCCGCGGCGGCGTGCTGAAGCGCGCCGGGCAGACGGAAGCGGCCGTGGACCTGTGTCGCATGGCCGGCCTGCAGCCCGCCGGGGTCATCTGCGAGGTGATGCGGGAAGACGGGACGATGGCGCGCGTGCCCGATCTGATCGAGTTCGCCCGGCGCCACCGGATCAAGGTGCTCACCATCGCCAGCCTCATCCAGTACCGCCTCCAGAAAGAGCGCCTGGTCCGGAGGATCGCCCAGACGAGTCTGCCGACGGTGTACGCCGGCTTCCGCCTCATCGCGTACCGCAGCGACCTGGAGGACAAGACGCACCTGGCGCTGGTGCTCGGCGACCCGAAGCCGGACGAGCCCACGCTGGTGCGCGTTCACTCGGAGTGCTTCACCGGCGACGTATTCGGGTCCCTGCGCTGCGACTGCGGCAAGCAGCTCGCGAAGGCGATGGATCTCATCGCGGAGGAGGGGCGGGGCGTCGTGATCTACCTGCGGCAGGAGGGGCGCGGCATCGGGCTGGAGAACAAGCTGCGCGCCTACGAACTTCAAGATTTGGGCAAGGACACGGTGGAGGCGAACGAATCGCTGGGCTTCAAGGCCGATCACCGCGACTACGGGATCGGCGCCCAGATGCTCTGCGACCTCGGTGTCAACAGGATCCGGCTCATGACCAACAACCCCAAGAAATTCATCGGTCTCAAGGGGTTCGGCATCGACCTCGTCGAGCGCGTCCCACTGGAGATCGCCCCGACCGATCACATCACCCAGAAGTACCTCAAGGCCAAGAAGGAGAAGATGGGCCACATGCTCTCCTCGGTCTGATGCGGGGACGCACCGGGGCCCTCCCATCCTTCGTGCTGGCGGCGTGTGTGTCGCTGGTGGCCTGCGAGAAGGCCCCCGAGGCCGACGCGGCGGCGGCCCGCGCGGCGCTGGAGGAGGCCCGATCGGCCTCCGGCGGACGCTGGGCCGCGGCCTCCCTCGACCACGCTCAGGCCCTCTACGACGACGCCTCCTCGGAGCTCGCCTCGCAGGCCGGGCGCTACGCTTTCTTCCGGCACTATGCCCGGGCCCGCGAGATCCTCGCCGCGGCGCGCGCCGACGCCGTGCGCGCCCGGGAAGCCGCCGAGCGTGAGCGGGAGGAGGCGCGGCAGGAGGCCGCCGCCTCGCTGAAGAGGGCCCGGACGGTGCTGGAGGGGGCTCGCGCGGCTATCCGGATCGCCCCGTCCCCGCGCGACGGGAAGGCCGAGCTCGCCCGGCTGCGGGAGGAGCTGGGGGCGGTGGAGCGGGAGATTCCGGCAGTACAGGGCCTCATCGACACGGGGGACTTCCGGCAGGCCGCCTTGCGGGCCGGCGATCTGGCGGCGAGGGTGGAGGTGGCCGTGACGCGATTCCTCGACGGCACGTCCCGGCGATCGGCGGCCGGCGCGGGGACGTGCTCCGGACGCCGGGAGGCGCTATCCTTCCGGTGCACGCCGCAACGCCGGGAGGTGCGGGGGTGAAGGAAGAGTTCCTGAGACGCGCGCCGATCTTTTCCACGCTCAGCGACGACGAGCTGGCCCAGGTCCTCCTCATCAGCCGCGTGGTGGATTACGACCCCGACAAGATCATCTTCAAGGAGGGCGATCCGGGGAGCGCCTTCTACCTGGTCGAGAAGGGAGCCGTGCGAATCAGCAAGATGACTCCGATGGGCGAGGAGGCTCTGGCGGTCCTGCGCGAGGGGGCCTTTTTTGGCGAGATGGCCCTGCTCGACGACGCACCCCGCTCGGCCCACGCCATCGCTCACGAGGGGACCCTCCGCGTCATCGAGTTCCGGATCTCAGACCTGCGGGAGCTGATGGAGCGCGAGACCGTGCTGGCCTGCAAGATGCTCTGGGCCCTGTGCCGGACTCTCTCCGCCAGGCTCCGCGACACCAACGACAGGTTCCAGAGCCTGTTCATCATGACATCCACATTCCAGTAGGCCGGAGCGGCCTTCCCGAACCGCAAGTCACGGCGGCGGAAGACGTTACACTTGACGGGGCGCATCGTCCCGTTATAATCACAAGTTCCGTAAGCTCACGCGGACGTGCCAGGTCCGGCCCGAGGTAGTGTCACCTGTTCCCGTGGGATCGCCCCCCGAGGGGCGCGCGGGGGCCTGCGAAGGTCTGAAGCGATGCTCGAAGGTCTCACCAGCAGATTCCAGTCGGTGCTGAAGGTCCTGCGAGGGCACGCTCGCCTCTCCGAGGCGAACATGCAGGAGGGCCTGCGGGAGATCCGGCTCGCTCTGCTCGAGGCCGACGTCCACGTCCGTGTTGTGAAGGAGTTCATCGAGAAGGTGAAGGCGCGGGCCCTCGGCGCGGAAGTGCTGCAGAGCCTCACGCCGGACCAGCAGCTCGTGAAGATCCTGCTCGACGAGCTGACCAGCCTCCTCGGGCAAGGAGCCTCTAGCCTGCGCTACGGGGGCAATCCGCCCAACGTCATCATGCTCGTGGGGCTCCAGGGATCGGGGAAAACCTCCACGGCGGCCAAGCTGGCGCTGCACATCAAGAATCAGGGGCACGTCCCGCTGCTGGTGCCCGCCGACGTGTACCGGCCCGCCGCCATCGATCAACTCCGCACGCTGGCGAAGCGCGTTGGAGTGGCCACGCTTCCGGTCGACGCGGGAGCCGATCCGCGGGAGATCGCGCGCGCGGGCGCCCGCTACGCCCGCACGACGGGGTTCGATCCGGTCATCGTGGACACGGCGGGGCGGCTGCACGTGGACGAGCCGATGATGGCCGAGATCAAGGATCTCGCGGCCATCCTCACGCCGCGCGAGATCCTTTACGTGGCGGACGCCATGACGGGCCAGGACGCGGTTCTGTCCGCGACGGTTTTCTCCAAGGCTCTGACGCTCACGGGCATCGTCCTCACGAAGCTGGACGGCGACTCCCGCGGTGGCGCGGCGCTGTCAATCAAGGCGGTCACCGGGGTTCCCATCAAGTTTGCGGGCGTCGGCGAGAAGATTGAAGACCTGGAGGTTTTCCATCCGGACCGGATGGCTTCGCGGATCGTCGGCATGGGAGACGTCCTCTCGCTCATCGAGAAGGTGGAAGCGCAGGTGAGCGAAGAGGAGGCCGAGGAGACGGCCCGCTCTCTGACCTCGGGGGAGTTCACCCTCGAGGACCTCCGCGATCAGCTCCGCCGCGTGAAGAAGATGGGGCCGCTGGCGTCGCTCCTGGAGCTGCTGCCCGGGGCTCCTTCCCTGGGGAACATGTCCGTGGATGAGGGGGCGATCACCGAGACGCAGGCGATGCTCGACTCCATGACCGCGCGCGAGAGACGCCGGCCGGAGGTCATCAACGGCAGCCGGCGGCGCCGGATTGCCCGGGGTTCCGGGACCTCGGTGCAGGCGGTCAACCGGCTGCTGCGGCAGTACGGTCAGATGCGGAAGATGATGAAAGCGGCCGTCCGCCAGGCGGGGCGCAAGGGCGTCCGCGGCGGGGGGCTTCCCTTCGGTTTCAGGTGACTTCCCGCTGCCGCGGCGGTACGCGCGCGGCCGGGGGCGGCACAACGCGAGAGTGAGAGAGGAGGAAGGCATTGCTCAAGATCAGGCTGTCCCGGATGGGCACCGCCCACCGGCCTTTCTACCGCTTCGTGGTCAACGACTCGACGAGGCGGCCGAGCGCGCGCAACGTGGACGAGCTCGGCTTCTTCGATCCCATGAAGACCCCAAAGGTCCTGAAGCTCGACGTGGCCAGGGCGGAGGCGTGGATCCGCCGAGGAGCCGTGGCCAGCGGGCGCGTGACCTCTTTCATCAGGCAGGCGAAGGGCCCGGCGAAGGGCCCGGCGAAGGGCGCGGCGAGGTGACCGGAGCCGGAGGCGTTCGATGAAGGAGCTGCTCGAGTTGATCGCCAAAGCGCTGGTGGACAAACCTGAGGAAGCCGTGGTCTCGGAGGTCTCGGGAGAGCAGACGACGGTGCTCGAGCTCCGCGTGGCGCAGGACGACCTGGGGAAGGTCATCGGCCGGCAGGGTCGGACCGCCCGGGCGATCCGGACCATCCTGGGAGCGGCCGGCATGAAGCTGCGGAAGCACTTCGTGCTGGAGATTCTCGAGTAGGCGGACGCGGGAGCACCACCGTGGGCGACGGATCCATCGTGATCGCCGAGGTGCATCGCGCACGTGGCTTGCGCGGGGAGGTGGTCGCCACCCTCCACGCCGACGACCCGTCGCGGCTCGACGGCCTGGGGGAGGTCGAGATCGTCCCGGCCGGCGGGGGCGCGCCGCGCTCGTCGCGCGTCGAGGGATGGAAGCGAGCCGGCGAGCGCGTGGTGCTGAAGCTCGCGGGCGTTGAAACGGTCGAGGAGGCCCGGGCGCTCGCCGGCTCCGAGATCCGTATCCGCCGGTCTGAGGCACGCCGGATGGCCCCGGAGGGGAGGTACTTCGCGTACCAGCTCGAGGGGCTCCAGGTGGTGAACCTCTCGGGCGAGGCCCTCGGGCAGGTCGTCCGGGTGATGTCGCCCGGCGGCCGGACGCTCCTGGAGGTGCGGAGCGCGCGCGGGGAATTCCTCCTCCCCGCCGTGTCCGCTCTGTGCAAGAGAATCGACCTGGAAGCGGGGAAGATCGTGGTCGATCTTCCGGAAGGGCTTATCGAGCTCAATGCAGTTCGACGTCGTCGCGCTCTTTCCTGAGATCGTGGACGCCTCCTGCCTCGCGGGGGTCCTGGCCAGGGCCCGCGCGTCGGGGATCGTTCAGGTGCGGCTCCACGCCCTCCGGGAGTACGCGGAGGGGCCGCACCGGCGAGTGGACGACTACCCGTTCGGCGGCGGGGCCGGGATGGTTCTCAAGCCGGAGCCGATCTTCGCCGCCGTGGAGGACGTGGTGAGGAAGCACCCGGCGGATCGGAGCCGGATCGTCCTGCTGGGCCCGCAGGGACCTGTCCTGAACCACGCGGCAGCGGTGCGGCTGAGCTTGTACACGAGGCTCGTTCTTGTGTGCGGCCGATACGAGGGCGTGGACGAGCGCGTCCGGGAGCGACTGGTGGACGAGGAGTTGAGCGTCGGCGACTACGTCCTGAGCGGAGGCGAAGTCGCCGCGGCGGTGGTCATCGACGCCGTGTCGCGCCTCGTGCCCGGCGTCGTGGGCAACTCGGAATCGGTGCTGACGGAGTCGTTCGTGGACGGGATGCTGAGCGCCCCCCAGTACACGCGTCCGGCTGAGTTCAGGGGGATGACGGTGCCAGACGTCCTGACCTCGGGGGACCACGCGCGGATCGAGGAGTGGCGCAGGGAGACGGCCGCCCGCAACACCGGCCGGCGGCGCCCGGACCTGGTGGGCGCCGGCGGCGTCGGCGCCGGGCGCGGATCGACTCTCGGCCCCACCGGCGGAACAGGAGACTCATAATGGACCCGATGGCAATCGTGGAAGCACGTGAGAAGAAGAACGACACGCCCGAGTTCAGATCCGGCGACACCGTCAAGGTGTCGGTGAAGGTGAAGGAGGGCGACAAGGAGCGCATCCAGGTGTTCCAGGGAGTGGTGATCTCCCTGCGGCGGGGCAACCTCCGTTCCACGTTCACCGTCCGCAAGGTGACCGACGGCGTGGGTGTCGAGCGCATCTTCCCCGTGCACTCGCCCACCATCAGCAAGCTGGAAGTGGTCCAGCGGGGCCGCACCCGCCGCGCCCGGCTGTATTATCTCAGGGAGAGAAAGGGGAAGGCCGCGCGGCTCAAGAGAGACGATTCCCGGACAAAGGTCCAGGTCTGAGGCGTTGGCTTCCCTGGCCCGGCGCCCAGGTTCGGCGGGGCGGCGGGAGCCCACTTGGCGGCACGAGGATCAAGCGCTGCGGGCGGGGGGCCGCCTCGTCGCCGGAGTGGACGAAGTCGGTCGCGGCTCCCTGGCCGGACCGGTGATCGCCGCGGCCGTGATCCTCGATCGCCACGCACCGGTGCGCGGCGTTCGCGACAGCAAGATGATAAGGCCGGCGGAACGGGAGGCGTTGGCGCGTGATGTGCTCGAGCACGCCGTCGCGGTCGGCCTGGGTGCCGCGGGGCCCGACGAGGTGGACGGCTGCAACGTGCTGAGAGCGACGCTGTCGGCCATGCGGCGGGCGGTGGCGGCCCTTCAACCTTCGCCCGACTGGCTGCTGCTCGACGCGGTGCGGCTCCCCGAGGTCTCGCTGCCTCAGGTGAGCCTGATAGGGGGCGATCGCCGGAGCTACTCCATCGCGGCCGCGTCCATCGTGGCCAAGGTCGTCAGGGACAGGATCATGGAGCACTACGCGCGGACATTCCCCTCGTTCGGCTTCGGTTCGAACAAGGGGTATGGCACGGCGGCGCATCTCGAGGCGATCTCGAGGCTCGGACCCAGCCCCATCCACCGGAGAACGTTTCGAGGGGTCTGGGCCGAACGGCCGCTGGTCTTCTAGGGAGAGGGCCGAGCCTTGGCATTCGACCGCGACAAAGTCCAGCAGCAGGCCGACAAGCTTGTGGCCGCGGGCAAGATCGAGGCGGGGATCGCCCAGTACCAGCTCCTCGTCGGCGATAACCCCCGAGACCTCGGCACGCTGAACAAGATCGGCGACCTCTACGTCCGCCTCAACAAGAAGAGCGAGGCCATCAAGACCTTCATGCGCATCGCCGAGATCTACGCCGACGACGGCTTTTTCCTCAAGGCGATCGCCATCTACAAGAAGATCAACAAGATCGATCCCACGCACCTGGAGACTATCCAGCGCCTGGCGGACCTGTACGCCAAACAGGGGCTCAAGACCGAGGCCCGTGCGCAGTACTTGATCGTGGCGGAGTCGTTCATGAAGGCGGGCCAGGCGGACAAGGCCATCTCGGCGTACGAGATGCTCGCCTCCCTGGAGCCGGAGAACATCAAGCACAGGCTCGCCCTCGCCGAGATGAAGATGAAGCACGGCAAGAGCGAAGACGCGGCGCGGTCGCTGGTGGAGATCGCTCAGGATCTCGATCGAAAGGGGATGATCAAGGAAAGCGCCCGGATCTACGAGATGGCGCTTGCGGCGAGCCGCGGGGATGCGGGCGTCGCCGCGGGCCTCTGCGCGGCCCTGGCGGCGTCCTCCCAGCACGAGAAGGCGCTCTCGATCCTCGAGCCTGTCCTGAAGCACGATCCCCGCAACGCCGCGCTGCTGGCGGTCAAGGGCGACTGTCTCGCGGCGGTCGGGAAGGCCGGCGAGGCCGTGCCCGTCCTCCGGCTCGCCCTCTCACAAGAGCCGGGCCGGGTGGACGCTTCGCTCGTGCTGGCACGGGTGCTGATCTCGCGCCGCGAGGAGGACGGGGCGCGCCAGGCCGTCTCCGGCGCCCTCGACGGCATCATCGCCTCCGGCAAAGGCCCGGAGGCCGTCAAGCTCCTCGAGACGATTCTCGGCATCGACCGTGACAGCCGCGAGGCTCTGGAAGATCTGTACCGACTTCACACCCTCCTTGGGAACAAGGCCGGGGTGCTGTCCGCGGGCGAAAGGCTCGTGCAGGTCTTCACCGACCAGGGCCGTCACAGCGAGGCGCTCGCGCTCGCGAAGGGGCTGGCGGAGCTCGAGCCCGCCTCGCCCGTGCACCGCGACAGAGTGCAGCGGCTTCAAGATCAGTCGGAAGGCAGAGGCGACCGACCCACCGGCCCGCAGAAGGCGGAGACGCCCGCCGCACGCCCCGCCACGGTCGCAGAGGTCCCGGAGGCGTCCGAGGAGAGGTTCGAGGAGACGTTCCGGGAAACGCCCGCGACCGAGGTCGACGCCGAGGAGCGCCTCGAACCGGTCTCCGCCGGGGAGGCGGGGGCCGAGCCAACGCTCACCCCTGAAGACGAGGAGTTCATCAGCGAGCACCTCACCGAGGCCGACGTCTTCGTGAAGTACGGGCTCGCGGACCGGGCCGTCGAGCAGCTCAACGCCATCGTCGATCGCTTTCCGTGGCACATCCCCGCGAGGCAGCGCCTCCGCGACGTGTACATGGAGGAAGGGAACAGGGCCCGGGCGGCGAACGAGGCGGCGGCGCTCGGGAAGATCCTCATCGAGCGGGGAGACCGCATCGGGGCGGCCGCGGCGCTCGAGGAGGCCCGCGGGATCGAGGACTCCTGCCCCGCCATCGCCGAGGTGGAGGCGATGCTGGACGCGACGGCGGGGGCGCGCGCGGCCCGCCCCGCTCCGCCGCGCGTGGCGCCCGCCCGTCGTCCTGAGCCGGAGCCTGCGGAATTCGTCATCGAAGAGGAGGAGGCCGTCGACGAAAGCGAGCCCGTGGCGGCCGCATCGCCGTCCAAGGCCCCGCCTCAGCAGGATGTCGAAGAGTTCGACTTCTACCTTTCGCAGGGGATGCGAAGCGAGGCCGCCGCGTGCCTGAGCCGCCTCGAGGCAGGCTTCGGGCCGCACCCCGATCTCGAGTCGAGACGCGCGAAGCTGGGGAAGATGGCCGTGGAGGCTGAGGCCGAAGACGTGGAGATCGAGGTCGCCCGGTCTGAGGAGGGCGAGGTCGAGGAAGCCGAGGGTGCCCCGGAGGAGGTCGTCGAGGCCGCCGAGCGCTCCGCGGCGGCGTCTCGAGAGGGAAGCGAGGAGGTCCCGGCCTCCGGGGAGCCGGCGGCGGTTCCGGCCGCCCCACCGGTCGCGGCGGAGGGAACCGCCGCAGCGGACTTCTTCGATCTCGCCTCGGAGCTGGACTCCACGCTCTTCTCGGCACAGGAAGCCACCGAGGAGGAGTCGATCCTCGCGGGATTGGAAGTGTCCGCCGAGGGGCACAGCCTCGAGGAGATCGTCTCAGCCTTCAAGAAGGGGATCGAGCAGCAGGTGGACTCCGAGGACTTCGAGACGCACTATCAACTCGGGATCGCGTACAAGGAGATGGGCCTCACGGAGGAGGCAATCGCCGAGTTCCAGTTCGCCTCGAAGGACGCGCGGCTTCTCCCCGATTGCTGCTCGATGCTCGGCATCTGCTTCAAGGACAAGGGAATGCTTCCCCTCGCGGTCAAGTGGTACCGCAAGGGGCTGGAGTCGCTTTCCGCGGGGGGCGCCGGCGCCGGGATCGAAGAGCGGCTCAACGGCGTCCGATTCGATCTCGCGGATGTCTTCGAGCTGATGGGTGAGTACCGTCAGGCCATGGACCTCTTCGTCGAGGTTTACGGAGTGGACTCGCGCTATCGCGAGGTGGCCGCGCGAATCAAGGAGCTCGAGAAGCGCGTCGCCGGCTGAACCCGCGCGACCGCCGCACCGGAGTCGCGACGCCCCCCCCCGGGGAAGGCACCCGGCAGACGGTTCGCCGGCATTCGTCACCGTCCCGCCGAAACCGTCAATTCTCCGTCAAACGTGCATCTGATTGATAGCAAAGCCTCGGGCCTGCGCAGGGCCGGCGCCCGTCAGGAAACGTGACGCTACGGCGCGGAGGGAGGCGAGAACGCCTGCGCTCCTTTAGAGACGGAACCATCACGCCATCAATAAGTTGAAAGAACCATCATCGTCTATGGAGGGTCGGGGGCGCGCGGCATGTTCTTCGCATTGTCCTCGGACGTTGGAAGGCCTTCGTGGCCCGGTCTCGTTGACAATTCTAAGGAGTCATAGGGTTCCAGGAGCTACTGCCGAACTCACCCCAACCCCCCCAAGTAGCTAGCCCAACCCCCCCTATCAGAGCATAGCTGCTAAGGCGGGGCTCCTGGACGGTCTCATGAACCCGCTGCGGCGACGAGCCGCAGCGGGTTTTTCTTTTGCCGGGACGTCTCCGCGGACCCTCTCTCGGGGCGCGGCGGCGCGATCCACTCCAACCTTGACACCTCTCGGGGGCGATCATAGGTTGGCGCCGCCCGTAACAATCTGATCAGGCACGGCTTACAGGTCACGGCCCCGCCGCGCGAAGATCCTGGTCCGGCGGGGCGCGAAGGAGATCTCGATGGCACATCCCGAGACCTACAGGAACTTCATCGACGGCGAGTGGGTCGAGTCGAAGGCCCGGGAGACATTCGAGAACATCAACCCCGCCGACCGCGAGGATCGCGTCGGCCTCTTTCAGAAATCGGGCCCCGAGGACGTGGACCGGGCCGTGGCCGCGGCGAAGAGGGCGTTCCCCTCCTGGAGGGCCACCCCCGCGCCCCGGCGCGCCGAGGTCGTGTACCGTCTCGGACAGATCCTGATGGAGCGCAAGGAAGCCCTCGCGCGCGACATGACGCGCGAGATGGGCAAGATCCTGAAGGAAACCCGGGGCGACGTTCAGGAGGCCATCGACACCGCCTTCTACGCGGCGGGGGAGGGGCGGCGCATGTTCGGGGAGACTGTCCCCGCGGAGCTGCCGAACAAGTTTGCCATGTCGGTGCGCGTCCCCGTGGGTGTGTGCGCCCTCATCACGCCGTGGAACTTCCCCATGGCCATTCCCTCTTGGAAGCTCATCCCGGCCATCGTGTGCGGGAATACGGTCATCCTCAAGCCGGCCACCGACACGCCGCTCTCGTCGGCGCACTTCGTGAAAGCCTGCCAGGACGCGGGCGTGCCGCCAGGGGTCGTCAACTTCGTCACGGGCTCGGGGCAGGGCGTGGGCGCGCCGCTGATGAAGCATCCCGACGTGGCCCTGGTCTCCTTCACGGGATCCACCGAGGTGGGCCGGGCCGTGAACCGCGCCTGCGCCGATTCGTTCAAGAGATGCTCGCTGGAGATGGGCGGCAAGAACGCGATCATCGTGATGGACGATGCCGACCTGGATCTCGCCGTGGACGGGTGCCTGTGGGGCGCCTTCGGCACCACCGGGCAGCGCTGCACAGCCACGAGCCGCATCATCGTGCACCGAGAGGTCATGGCGGCGTTCTCGGAGAGGCTCGTCGGGAGGGCCTCCGCCCTCAAGGTCGGCAACGGTCTCGACGAGGGCGTGGAGATGGGCCCCGCCATCAGCGAAGCGCAGATCCGCACGGTGGAGAACTACGTGGAGATCGGCCGGCGCGAGGGGGCGCGGCTGCTCACGGGCGGGCACCGGCTCACGGGCAAGCCGTACGACCGGGGCACCTTCTTCGAGCCCACGATCTTCGCCGAGGTGAAGCCGTCCATGAGGATCGCGCAGGAGGAGATATTCGGCCCCGTCGTTTCGGTCCTCCAGGCCTCCAGCCTGGACGACGCCGTCGCCATCGCGAACGGCACGGTGTACGGCCTCTCGGGCGCCATCTACACCCGCGACATCAACACCGCCTTCCGCGCCATGCGTGATGTGGAGGTGGGGATCTTCTACGTGAATGCGCCCACAATCGGCGCGGAGGTGCAGCTACCCTTCGGCGGCGTCAAGCAGACCGGAAACGGCCACCGGGAGGCGGCCTGGACGGTCCTCGACGTCTTCACCGAATGGAAGTCCATCTACGTGGACTTCAGCGGCTCGCTCCAGAGGGCCCAGATCGACACGGCCAGGAACTGACGGCCCGGGCGCGGAGGCGGCATGGTCATCGGAGTCCCCCGGGAGATCAAGAGCGGCGAGACGCGTGTCGCGCTCGTGCCCGCTGGGGTGCGGGCGCTTCTGCACGATGGGCACAGGGTGATCGTCGAGACGGGCGCGGGCCTCGCCAGCGGCATCTCCGATGCGGACTACCGCGAGGCCGGCGCCACCGTGGCTCCGGCCGATGAGGTGTTCCACGCCGCCGAGATGATCGTGAAGGTGAAGGAGCCCCAGGAGCCCGAGATACCGAAATTCCGGAATGATCAAGTCCTCTTGACGTACTTGCACCTGGCGCCGCTGCCCGCTCTGACGCAGGGCCTCATGGACTCGGGCGTGGCGGCCATCGCCTACGAGACCATCGAGGACTCTCACGGGTCGCTGCCCCTCCTAACACCCATGAGCGAGGTGGCCGGGCGGATGGCCATCCAGGTGGGCGCCTACCACCTCCAGAAGAGCCACGGCGGCAGCGGGATCCTCCTGGCGGGGGTGCCGGGGGTGCCCCAGGGGGAGGTGGTCATCATCGGGGGCGGGACCGTGGGGCTCAATGCGGCGAAGGTGGCCGTGGGGATGGGCGCGCGCGTGACGATCCTCGAGACCTCGGCGAGGCGGATGCAGTACCTCGACGACATCTTCGGCGGCCGCGTCACCACGCTCGCCAGCAACCGCACGCACATCTTCGAAGCGCTGCGGCGGGCCGACCTCGTCGTGGGAGCCGTGCTGGTCACGGGCGAGCGCGCGCCGCGGCTCGTGACGAGAGAGATGCTTTCCGGCATGAAGAAGGGGTCGGTCATCGTGGACGTCGCGGTGGATCAGGGAGGCTGCGTGGAGACCACGCGCCCGACGACGCACGCCGAGCCGGTTTTCTCAGTGGACGGGGTGATCCACTACTGCGTCGCCAACATGCCCGCGGCCGTTCCCCGCACCTCCACCTACGCCCTCACCAACGCCACCCTCCCGTACATCCTGTCGCTCGCCCGGCTGGGGCTGAAAAACGCCGTCTCCGGGGATCCGGCGCTGCGCAAGGGGGTCAACGTCCTCAAGGGGCGCATCGTCTGCAGGGCCGTGGCCGAGTCGCAGGGGAGGCCGGCCGCCGCCATCGAAAGCCTCCTCTGAGGGGGAGGCCATGCCCGCGGGCGGTCCGTCAGGCTGGAGGCTCGTGGAGGATTCCCCCGCGGATGGCTTTCGCAACATGGCGGTTGACGAGGCTCTGCTCGCGGCCTGCGCGGCCGGCGAAGGGCTCTTTCCCTGCCTGCGCCTCTACGCGTTCCGCCCGGCCTGCCTCTCCCTCGGCTTCTCGCAGGAGCACGCGGCGGCCGCGGATCTCGCCTTCTGCCGTTCCCGCGGTATCGAGGTCGTGCGGCGGCCCACGGGGGGGCGTGCCGTCCTGCACGACGACGAGGTGACCTACGCCGTGGTGGCCCGCTCGGGGCGGCCGCCCTTCGACGGCGGCGTGCTCGACGCCTACCAGGTCATCGCGGGCGCGCTCCTCGCGGCGTTCGCGCGGCTCGGCATCACCGCCGCCCTGGCCGGCTCCGAGCGATCCGGAGGCGTGCCTCGCTCGGGGGCGGTGTGCTTCACGGAGCCCTCACGCCACGAGATCGCCGCTGGGCCGTTCAAGGTCGCGGGCAGCGCGCAGGCGCGCCGCCGAGGGGCGTTCCTCCAGCACGGATCGATCCCCATCAGCGCGGACGCCTCCGTCCTCGCGCGGGCCACGGGGACGGCCCGCGGCGGCGCCGCGCTTCCCGTGGTCCGCGGGATCGCGCAGATACTGAATCGTCCCATCGCTTCCCACGACCTCTCGGACGCGCTCCGGGACGGGTTCGAGGGTGTGCTGGGCGTGCGTCTCGTACGCGATTCCCTCACCCCCGCCGAGCGCGAGCACGCGGAGTGGCTGCGCGCCCACCGCTACCTCACCACCGCATGGACATTCCGCCGCTGATCCCCGCGTGTGGTAGCATCGCGTGGATGGTGCGCTACCGCTGCCCGGACCCCTCGCATGCCGGTGAAGCCTCCCCGCTGAAGTCGAACAACGACAAGGTGTACGAATGCGAGACCAGCCACCGCTACTTCCGCCGTGAGGAAGCCGGCCGGATCACGCTGGTGGATCTCCTGTCGGGCAGGGCGGTCGACGCCTCGGCCTTCCAGGACGAGCCCGTTGGCGAGGATCCGGAGGGCCGGCCGCGGCTGAACTTCATGGTGGACATCCCCCGCGTGACCGGCATTCTCGACTTCGACAAGCTCTCGCTGACGCCGGGGGAATGGAGGGTCATCTCGAAGATGGACGGGCGTTCCAATCTCGAGGAGGTGAGGCTTCTCTCGGGGCTGAAGGCGGTGGAGGTGGAGTCCATCCTCTACAAGCTGATGGACGCCGGACTCGTCGAGATCCGCCGACGCGGAAAGTGAACCTCCTGCGCGCCCGGGCCCGGCGCGCCGCCGCCCTGCTCGCGCTGACGGCCGCCGGCGCCGCGCTCGCCCTCGGGGTCGCGGAGATCGCGCTTCGCCTCTTCCTCCCGCAGACTCTCCTGCACGATCCGGACGCCTTCGTCACCGACCCGCTCCTGGGAGGCCGGCTGAAGCCCGGCTTCACCGATACGTTCTCGAGCCCGGAGTACAAGACCCTCTGGGAGATCAACGCCGCGGGCCACCGCGGGCCGGCGGCGGGCGTGAAGGGCGGCGGTGTCGAGCGCATCGCGGTTCTCGGGGACTCGTTCACCTTCGGCTACGGCGTTGAGGAGCGGGAGGCCTATCCTGCCGTCATGGCGTCCGTGCTCGAGTCCAGGGCCCCGGGCCGGTACGAGGTCGTAAACCTGGGCGTGGGCGGCTACGGCACGTCGCAGGAGGTGGCGTGGCTCCGCGAGAACCTCGGCCGGGGCCTCGCGCCCGACATCGTGATCCTGGGCTTCTACTGCGGAAACGATCTCTCCGACTCGCTGCGAGGCCGTCTCTCCACGGGGGCTCTCGCGGCGGGCCTGGTCGATGGCGGCGCGGCACCCGCTCAGCCCTCATGGCTGGAGGCGTGGAAGCGCCATCTGGGATCGCGATGGCACCTCTACTCTCTGGTTTCGGATCGCCTCGACGGCCTTCTCGTCCGCTCCGGCCTCCGCCGGGTGGTGTATCCGGAGGAAGTGGACGTGCTCCGATCTCCCGAGCCCGACTCCGTTCGGCGGGGGTGGGAGGCGGCGGCGGAGTCGCTGCGCGACCTGCGCTCGCTCGCGGGGGAAGCCGGCTTCACGCCCCTCGTCGCCGGCATCCCCATGCGCCACCAGGTGGTGCCCGCGTCGTGGGACCGCGTGCAGGCGTACTACCGGAGGCTCACCGGCCGCCCGCTCGAGGACGTGGATCTGGATCGGCCGGCCCTCCGGCTCGCGGCGATCTGCGAATCGACGGGGCTGCGGCTCATCGATCTGACCGGGCCTTTCCGCGAGGCCGGGAATCCAGCCCGACTTTACTTCGGAAGGGACCAGCACTGGACGAAAGGCGGACACCGCCTCGCCGCCGAGTCGCTCTCCGATGCCGCACTGGGTCTTCCGGGCAAGGACGGCACTCGAACCGAAGCCGCCGCGCTCCCTCAGGGGTAGCGTACGGTGATGACGGCCGTGGTGCGCCCGTCGAGGCCCAGCGTCGGATGGGAGGCGGCCTCGCCGATCACCGGGGCGAGATCCGGGGGGAAGGAAAGCCCGAAGAAGACGTTCGCGGCCCCTCCGGCATCGGCCCTGCCTCCGGGGGCGCCCCACAGCGCCGCCGCTCCGGCCACCGAGACGACGTCCGGATCGTCGGCGGGGACGACGCGGAACGGAAGCCGGATCTCTCCTTCCACTCCCTGCGCGATCAGCGTGTGGCGGCCCTCCACGGAGATCTCCCGGGGAGCGTCCCGGAGGAGGCGATCGAGATCCTCACGGGTGAGCGCCAGCGTTTCCTCGTCGAGCCACGGGTAGCGCTGCAGGTAGTAGGGGAGCCGCGCGCGCAGATGGGCGTGGCGGGAGCACAGGGCCGGGGCGGGGGCGCCCCTGCGGAAGTCCTCCAGGATCACGTCCTGGCAGTCCGTGTCCACCGCGGCCTTCAGCCCCGTCCTTGCATCCACGGCGTACGTCTCGATCCCCGAGGGGCGCCTGAAGACCTCGTCGGGATGCGCGGCCAGGTACGACTTCATGATGTCGATCCAGACGGGCAGGGCCGCGCGCGCGCCGGTTTCGTTGACGCCCAGGGGCTCCTTGTCGTCCTTGCCGACCCACACCCCCAGCACCAGTGACGGGGAGTAGCCGATGAACCAGGCGTCCGTGTTGTCGTCGGTGGTCCCCGTCTTGCCCGCGATCGCCTCGCCGAGGGAACGGGCGTCCGTGGCGGTCCCCCGGGCGATGACGCCCTTGAGGAGGGACGTCATGAGGTACGCGATCTCCGGTCTGAGCACGTCGGCCCCCTCCGGCTTCGCCTCCTCCAGAACGGCCCCGTCGGAACCGAGGATGCGCGTGTGAAGCCGCGGCCGGACCAGCGTGCCCAGGTTCGCGAAGGTCGCGTACGCCGTGGTCAGATCCATGAGGCTCACCTCCGAGGCGCCGAGACCCAGCGCGGGGTAGGGGCGCAGCTTCGAGGTGATGCCCATCCTTCGGGCCTGGTCCACGGCGCGCTGGTAGCCCAGGAGGTTCAGCATGCGGACCGTGGCGATGTTGAGCGAGTGCTCGAGGGCGTAGCGGACCGTCACGACGCCGTTGTAATCGCGGTAGTAGTTCTCGGGCTGGTAGGGGACCCCCGTCTGCGGATCCACGAATACCGTCGGCTCGTCGAGGAGCGGATCGGAAGCGGTCCACCCCTCTTCCAGCGCCGCGGCGTAGAGGATCGGCTTGAAGGCCGATCCCGGCTGCCGCTCGGCCTGGATGGCGCGGTCGAACTGGCTCCGGCTGAAGTCGAGGCCGCCCACCAGGGTGCGGATCGCACCCGTGGCTGGATCCAGGGCCAGTACCGCGCCCTCGCAGCGAGGCTCCGCGCTGAGCTCGAGTGAGAGGGCGCCGTCCTCGCCGCGCAGCACCAGGAAGGGCGCCAGGTCGCCGGGCCGGAAGATGCGGTCCAGCGCGCCGCGGCCCGTCCATGTCACGGCCCCGGGGCCGATCTCGAAACGGCGGTCGCCGAGGCGCACCAGCGCTCGACGGCCGTCCACCTCCAGGATCAGCCCGGTGGCAACGGCGCCGGGCTCGAGGGGCTTCCCCCATCCCGGGTGAAAGTAGGTCGTGAGCGCGCCCTTCTTTTCCCTGAGGATGTTGGAGGCGGGCAGGCGGAAGGCGCGTCGCTTGGCGATCTCCCGCACGCCGCGGTCCAGCGCGGATTCCGCCGCACGCTGGAGATCGAGGTCCAGCGCGGTCTGGATGGTGAGCCCCTGCCGGTACAGCGCCTCCTGCCCGAGCCGGGCATCGAGGTCGCGCCGGACCTCCTCCACGAAGTAGGCCGCGATCTCCTCTCCGGGAGTCTCCGGTGCAAGCCCGAGCGGCTGAGCCATCGCCTCTTCGGAGGTCCTCGCATCGACGTAGCCTTCCTGAAGCATCCTCTTGAGGACGTGGTTGCGACGCCTCAGGGCCAGGTCGGGGTTCCTGAGGGGGGAGATGCGCTCGGGCAGCTGGATCATCCCCGCGAGCAGGGCGGCCTGAGGCAGCGTCAGCTCCAGCGCCCGGCGTGAGAAGTAGTGCTGAGCGGCCGCCTCGACGCCGTAGCGCCCGTGCCCCATGTAGATCTGGTTGCAGTAGAAGGTGAAGATTTCCTCCTTGGTGTAGGTCTTCTCGATCTGAATCGCGAGGACCGCCTCGCGGATCTTGCGCTCGAAAGTTTTGTCGGCCCCGAGGAACAGCCCGCGGGTGAGCTGCTGGGTCAGCGTGCTGGCCCCCTCGGCCTTCCTCATCTTGAGGATGTCCTTCACGGCCGCGCGCGCGATCCCGAGCGGATCGACGCCGAGGTGCCGGAAGAAGCTGGCGTCCTCGGTGGCCACGATGGCGTCTCTCAGGACCTCCGGGATCTCCGCGTACGTGATGAGCGTGCGCCTCTCCACGCCGAACTGGTGGATGATCGAGCCGTCGGCCGCCAGGAGCCTCGTGGGCGTGGCCGGACGGTAGCCCTCCAGGGCGCGGATGTCGGGTAGATCGAGATTGATGAAGTAGGCGCCGCCGGCTCCGAGCGCCAGGGCGAGCGCGAAGAGGAGGACGAGGGCGAGGCGGATCCATCGCCCGCGCCGCGACCTCGGGGAGCCGCGCGCTCTTCTCCCGGCCTTCCCGCCCTGGCTGGACATCGGCTCCCCTGATACAATCCGGCCGTCGTTCCGGCGGCGCGCAAATCATAGCAGGCACGCCACTTGCTGTAAACGACGGGATCACTTGCCGATGCCCTTCGAGCCCGAGCCCTACCGCGCGGGAGCGGGATCCACCGCGGATCAGCGTTTCCGTCTGAGCGCGCCCTACGAGCCCACCGGCGACCAGCCGCAGGCCATCGCGCAGCTCGTCGAGGGGCTGAAGCGGGGCGCGGCGCATCAGGTCCTCCTGGGCGTGACGGGATCGGGGAAGACCTTCACCATGGCCCGGGTCGTGGAGGCGGTGAACCGGCCCACGCTGGTCATCTCGCACAACAAGACGCTGGCAGCCCAGCTCTACCAGGAATTCCGTTCCTTCTTCCCGGACAACGCGGTGGAGTACTTCGTCTCCTACTACGACTACTACCAGCCGGAGGCGTACGTGCCGCGCACCGATACGTACATCGAGAAGGAGGCCACCATCAATGACGAGATCGACAAGCTGCGGCACTCGGCCACCCGGTCGCTCTTCGAGCAGCGCGACGTGATCGTCATCGCGTCGGTCTCGTGCATCTACGGGCTCGGATCGCCCGAGGCGTACCACGGCATGCTGCTGATGCTCGAGCGGGGCGGGCGGATCTCCCGCGAGACGATCCTCCGCAAGCTGGTGGAGATCCAGTACGAGCGGAGGCCCGCGGACCTCCAGCGGGGATCGTTCCGGGTGCGCGGCGACGTGATCGAGATCTTCCCCTCCTACGAGGATCGGGCGATCCGTGTGGAGCTGTGGGGGGACGAGGTGGAGGCGCTCTGCTCGGTGGACCCGCTCCGGGGCTCGGTCATCCAGCCGCTGGAGCGCGTTCCCATCTATCCCAACAGCCACTACGTGACGCCGCGGGAGCGCCTGCTGGCGGCGATGGAGAGCATCCGCGCCGAGCTGCGCGACCGCCTTGCGGAGCTGCGCCGTCAGGGGCGGCTGCTCGAGGCTCAGCGCCTGAGCCAGAGGACCCACTTCGACCTCGAGATGATCCAGGAGGCCGGTTACTGCCACGGCATCGAGAACTACTCGCGTCACCTCACCGGGCGCGCCCCCGGAGATCCCCCTCCCACGTTGATGGACTACCTCCCGCGCGAGGCGCTGGTGATCGTGGACGAAAGCCACCAGACGATGCCGCAGATCCGGGGCATGTACCACGGCGACCGCTCGCGCAAGGAAGTGCTCGTGGAGTACGGCTTCCGGCTGCCCTCGGCCCTCGACAACCGCCCGCTGACGTTCGAGGAGTTCAACGAGAGGGTGCATCAGGTCGTCTATGTCTCGGCCACGCCGGCGCCCTACGAGCTGGAGAAGGCCGGAGGCGTGGTGGCGGAGCAGGTGATCCGTCCCACGGGGCTGATGGAGCCGGAGATCGTGGTCCGGCCCGTGCGCACCCAGGTGGACGACCTGCTCGGCGAGATCCGCGCTCGCGTGGCCCTCGGCGACAGGGTGCTGGTGACCACCCTGACCAAGAAGATGGCCGAGGACCTCTGCGAGTACTACCGGGAGGCGGGGGTCAAGGTCGAGTACCTGCACTCCGACGTGGACACGCTGCAGCGGATCCGCATCCTGCGCGACCTCCGGAACGGAGTCTTCGACGTCCTGGTGGGCGTCAACCTCCTGCGAGAGGGGCTCGACCTGCCCGAGGTCTCCCTGGTGGCCATCCTGGACGCCGACAAGGAGGGGTTCCTGAGAAGCGAGGGGTCGCTCATCCAGACCTCCGGACGGGCGGCCCGCAACGTCCGGGGACGAGTGGTGATGTACGCGGACACCGTCACCGGTTCCATGCGCCGGGCGATCCACGAGATGACCCGGCGGCGCGGGATCCAGCAGAAGTACAACGAGGAGCACGGGATCACGCCGGAGACCATCGTGAAGCCGGTGGACGACCTCCTGTCGCGGATCGTGGGGGCCGACTACGGACGCCCGCCCGAGGAGAGGGCGGTGGCCGAGGTGGCCGAGAGGTACAGAAGCGTCGAGGAGCTGGAGTCCGAGATCGCCTTGCTGACCGCGCGGATGCTCGAGCGGGCCAGGGCCCTGGACTTCGAGGATGCGGCCTCCCTGCGCGACCGGATCGCCTTCCTCAAGAGGCAGATCATCTATGGATAGCCGGCTCGTGGAGAAGATCCGCTCCCTCCCGGATCAACCCGGCTGCTACATCTTCCGCGGGGCCGAAGGATCGGCGCTGTACGTCGGCAAGGCGAAGTCGCTCGCCGACAGGGTGCGCTCCTACACGGGCGCCGGCACGCACGCCGCCCCCAGGATCGCGCAGATGGTGTCGGAGGCGGCCGACGTCGAGGTCATCCTGACGAGGTCCGAGGTCGAGGCGCTGATCCTGGAGAACAACCTCATCAAGAAGGAGCATCCCCGCTACAACACCGATCTCCGCGACGACAAGAACTTCCCCTACCTCAAGCTGACCGTCACGGACCCGTTCCCGCGCGCGGCGCTCGTACGGCGGGCCGGCTCCGACGGGAGCCTCTACTACGGCCCCTATCTGCCCGCCTCCAACGCGCACCGCACCCTCAAGATGGTCGCCAGGTTCTTCCGCGTTGCCACCTGCCACGAACGGCTGGACGGGTCGAGGCCGCGCCCCTGCCTCTACTACCAGCTCAACCAGTGCCTGGGGCCGTGCGCCGGCCTCGCCGACGCGGTGGAATACCGCCAGGCCGTGCGCGACGCGGACCTCTTCCTGCGGGGGCGTCACGCCGCGTTGCTCGCATCTCTCCGGTCCAAGATGGCCGAAGCCTCGTCGCGGCAGGCGTACGAGAGCGCCGCTCACTACCGCGACCTCATCCGGACCGTGCGCGCCTCCATGGAGCGCCAGCACATCGCCAGCGTCGGGCTGGAGGACCAGGATTTCTTCCACTTCCACCGGGAGGGGGGCGAGGCGCTTTTGCAGCTCTTCGTGATGAGGGGCGGGCTGGTGCAGGCACGGCGGGAGTTCTCCTTCGAAAGGGTGGAGGAGGACGACGACGGCTTCATGGCGCAGGTTCTCGAGAGGTACTACGGCTCCTCCGAGGGGCCGCCGGCGGAGGTGTATGCGGCGGTCGAGCCCGCCGGGCGGGAGGTGATCGAGGAATGGCTCACGGGCCTGAGGGGGGCGCCGGTCGCCGTCAGGGTGCCCGCGCGGGGCGTGAAGAAGAAGTTCATGGAGATGGTGCTGAAGAACGCCCGTCTGGCCTTCGAGGCGCGCTTCCGCTCGCCTCACACCTACGGAGGGCAGGTCCTCGAGGAGCTTCAGGCCGTCCTGGGCCTTCCCGAAATCCCCTTCCGGATCGAGGCGTTCGACATCTCGCACATCCAGGGGGCCGAGACGGTCGCCTCCATGGTGGTCTGGGAGGGAGGCCGGCCCCGCAAGTCCGACTATCGTCGCTTCCGGATCCGCACCGTCACGGGCGTGGACGATCTGGCCTCCATGGCGGAGGCGGTCTCGCGCCGGTACGCTCGCGTCCTGAAGGAGGGGAAGAACCTGCCCGACCTGGTCCTCATCGACGGCGGCCGGGGGCAGCTCGACGCCGCGTTGGGCGCGCTTCAACGGATCGGCGTGACCTCGCTGCCGGCGGCGGCCATCGCCAAGCGCGAAGAGCTGATGTTCGTCCCTGATCGGATCGAGCCGATCCGCCTCGACCATGCCTCACCCATCCTGCACCTCGTGCAGCGGGTGCGCGACGAAGCGCACCGCTTCGCCGTCGCCTACCACCGCTCGCTGCGCGCGAAGCGCACGCTCGTGACCTCCCTCACGGAGGTGCCGGGCGTGGGGGAGAAGACCGCGCGGCGGCTGCTACGGAGGTTCGGGTCCGTCGCCGCCGTGGCCGCGGCCGACCGAGGCGATCTCGAATCCGAAGTGGGGGAGCGCCTCGCCCGCGCTATCGCCAACCACCTCCGCGAGACTTTCCGGACGTAACGTCTCCGGGTTCAATGGGTTGTGGTAAAGACCCAGAGTGATATATTTACGCTCGGCGCGCGGCTCGCGATGCGGGGTGCGCCTTGCGGAGGGAAGGCCGTATGAGCGGTGCGGATCCCATCCTGGGGCTTCACGAGAGGTTTCCCTACCTCTTCGTCCAGAGCCCGGATGCGGCCCCTCCCCTGGATCGAGAGGTCCTCCTCTCGCGGACGCTGGAGCGGCTCCTGCTCTTCACCGGAAGCGTCATCCTCGCGCACCAGTTCCACGAGGCCCGCGACGACGAGGAGATGGGGGCGCGCGTCAGGCAGTACCTCTCCGAGCCTTCACGCGACAGGCTGGCGGATCTTCACCTGGCGGTCGTCTCCCAGCGTCCGGAATGGCTGGCGCGCCTGCTCGGCTTCCCCGGCGCGGGAGACCCGCGCTCCGAGCCGGTGCGCGACGACCTCATGGCGGCGCTGACGGCGTACCGGCGTCTCCTGGAGGCGCGCGATACGTACGGAGGCGGGTCCGAACCGCCGCCGGCGGAGTTCGCCGGGGTGGAGGAGCGCCTCACCGAGATCCTTCACGAGAACCTGGACGTCTCCCTGCGCCGCGGTCCCTGCGGGAGGCCCTCGGGGCTGGCGGTCCCGGAAGGGGCTTCCATCACGCTGGTGCGCGAGGGGACGGAACTCCCGCTCTTCCCGTTCTGCATGGCGTCGGGAGAGTCCTCTCTGCTGCTTCTGGGCTCGTGCGGGAGCGCGGGGCCCGCCTACATCGATGCCGCCGGCGGCGGCGACGTCCCGCGCTCGGAGCCGGAGGTGCTCACCGCGCTCGCCGAGGTCTTCCTGGCCCTGGGTCAGTACGCCCGCGCGAAGGCCGTCCTCGGTGAGCTCCGGGAGAGGGGCGTCATCGCGGCGGACGATCCCACCCTGCTGGCCGCCACCTACGCGCTGTACGGCTTTCGTTGCTACCAGAAGGCCGACTACGAGAAATCGGCGCAGCGCCTGGAGCAGTCGCTGAAACTGCGCCCGGACCTCGTCCGCTCCTACTACCAGCTCTGCCTCGCGTACACGAAGAAGGGCCAGCCGGACCGCGCCATCGAGTCGCTGCGCAAGCTCTCCGAACGCTTCCCGCAGCAGCGCAAGACCTTCGAGCTGCTCGGCGATCTGTTCTTCGAACAGGAGAACTTCACCAGGGCCCTCCTCATGTACGACCGGGCGCTGGAGCTGGAGCGCGGGCTCGGCGTCATCGAGCGCAAGCGCGAGCGGGTCGTCGAGAGGATCGACGAGGGGCGGCGATCGCCGAGGGAAGCGCTGGCGCGCGCCCGCACCCGGGGCTCGGCCCGGACCGTGGAGTTCCTCTCCGACATGACCCGGGAGGCGGAGCTGGGGCTTTACTTCCCCATCGTGGGGCGCGAGGCGGAGCTGGGCGAAGTCATCGAGGTGCTGTGCTGCCGCGACAAGCGCAACGCGCTTCTGGTGGGGGAGGCGGGCGTGGGGAAGAGCGCGATGGTGCAGGAGCTGGCGCTGCGGATCGCCCAGGGGAAGGTGCCGGCCGCCCTCGTCGACAAGAGGATCTACCTCATGTCCGTCTCCACGCTCCTCGCTGGAGCCAAGTTCCGCGGCCAGTTCGAGGAGCGCTTCCTCGACCTCATGAAGGACCTGCGCGAGGAGGACTGCATCCTCTTCATCGACAACATCCAGACCCTGATCGCCAGCGGCTCGGCCCGGGGCGGCGGCCTCGATGCGGCGGCGCTGGTGAAGCCCGCGCTCGTGCGCGGCGAAGTGCAGGTCATCGGCACCACCACCTACGACGAGTACCAGGCCAACATCGAGAAGGACGCCTCCCTCTCCCGCCTGTTCCAGATCGTGCGCCTGGAGGAGCCCGACCTCGAGGCCACGCGCGCCATCCTGCTGGGGGCGCGCGAGCGGTACGAGGACTTTCACGGCGTGCGGATCGACCGGGAGGGTCTCTCCCGATCGCTGGAGACGATGCGGCGGGCGCTGCGCGACGGCGCCTTCCCCGATCGCGCGCTGGACGCGCTGGACCGCGCGTGCGCCCGCGTCTCGCTGGAGCATCGCGCCGCGCTCCACGATGACCCGGAGGAGATCCCCCGCGTGGGGGAGGCGGAGATGCTGGCCGCCATCGCGAGCATCGCGCGCGTGCCGCTGCCGAAGCTGATGGCCGCCGCCGACGGGCGCCTTGACGAGATTGAATCGGCCCTCAAGCGCCGGGTCGTCGGGCAGGACGAGGCCGTGGGAGCGGTGGCGCGCGTGCTCAGGACCGCCGCGCGCGGGCTGAAGCTCAACCCGCGCCGCCCCAACGGAGTGCTTCTCTTCATCGGGCCGACGGGGGTCGGCAAGACGGAGCTGGCCCGGGCCATGGCGGAGTACCTGTTCGGCAGCGACGAGAAGATGATCCGCATCGACATGTCCGAATACATGGAGCGTTTCGCCTCCACGCGTCTCATCGGCTCGCCGCCGGGGTACGTGGGCTACAACGATACGAACCAGCTCACCGACCGCGTCCGGCAGACTCCTTCCTGCCTGCTGCTCCTGGACGAGATGGAGAAGGCCGATCTTCAGATGTTCCACCTCTTCCTGCAGGTGTTCGACGCGGGACGCCTGACCGACGCTCGAGGCCGGACGGTTTCCTTCAGCGATGTGACCGTCGTGATGACCAGCAACGCCGGCACCGATCTCTACTCCCGCGAAGACATGGGCTACGCCCGGACGGACCCGTCTCGCCCGGTCACCCGTGCCGCCCTCATGCGGGAGATGAAGCGTTTCTTCGCGCCCGAGTTCCTCAACCGGATCGACGAGATCGTCTTCTTCGGTTCGCTCGGGCCCGCGGAGATGGAGCGCATCGCGCGATTGCAGCTCGCCGACCTCACCGCCACCCTGGCGCGGGAGGGCAAGCGCCTCGTGGTGAGCGACGCCGCGGTCTCGGCCCTGGCGCGGGAGGGATACCATCGCGAGTTCGGCGCCCGGCACCTCGCGCGCGTGCTGCGGCGCCGAGTTCTCGAGCCGCTGGCAGGCGCCTCCCTCACGGATGCCTTCCGGACGGCCGCCGTCGTGCGCGTGGAGGCGGAGGGGGACACGCTGCACCTGGTGCTCGATCCCGCCGAGGGCGTGCTGGCCGACGACCACCGTTCCGCCGGGCCCGGGGAGGAGCGCTCCGGCGCGGGCGGGAGGAAGGCGGAGCGCTAGTTGCCCGGTCTCGGAGACGCGCGCGGCGGAAACCTGGAAACCTCCCCGGCGGTCGCCGAGGCGGCGGGGGATCTGGGCGCCTATCTCGATCACAGCCGCCGCGAGGTGGACGCGGCCCTGCCTTCGCTCCTGCCCGGCGCCGCGGGCGAGCCGGACCGGGTCCTCGACGCGATGGCGTACGCGCTCCTCGCGCCGGGAAAGAGGATGCGCCCGATCCTCACCCTCGCCGTGGCGTCTCTCTACGGCGGCCGCCCGGATGAGATCCTCCCCGCGGCATGCTCCCTCGAGATGGTCCACGCGGCGTCGCTCATCCTCGACGATCTCCCCTGCATGGACGGGGCCACGCTGCGCCGCGGAAGGCCCGCCACTCACGTCGCCTTCGGCGAGGCCACGGCCATCCTGGCGGCGGTGGCGCTCCTCAACCGGGCTTACGGCGTGCTCGCCGGGGCGGGAGGCCCCAGGCTCAAAGAAAGGCTCCGGGGCGCTCTCTCCCTCCGGTTCAGCGAAGCCATCGGGACGCACGGGGTCATCGGAGGCCAGCAGGCGGATCTCTCCGCGGTGGGGAGGGCCCTCGCGCTGCGCGAACTCGAGTTCATCCACAGCCACAAGACGGGGAGCCTCTTCATCGCTTCCGCGGAGGTGGGCGCGCTGCTGATGTCGGCCCCCGAGGACGATCGGATCGCGCTCGGGGCGTACGCGAAGAACCTCGGGCTGGCCTTCCAGATCACCGACGACATCCTCGACGCGAAGGGAGAAGAGGCGGCCACGGGAAAGAACTCGGGCCAGGACTTATCGAGGAGCACGTTCGTGATGCTGTGCGGGACCGCCGGGGCGCGCCAGCTCGCCGCCGAGCTCGTGGACGCCGCGGTGGCGCACCTCGATCGGTTCGGCAAGAGATCCCGGCTGCTGCGGGAATTGGCGGTGTTCGTCGCCCGCCGGGACCGCTGAGCCGCGCCCGGTGGTGCATCCCCGGACGTCCCGAAAGGAGGATCCTCCCTCCGCCGGCGCCTCCTCACCCTCGCTCGAGGATGTCCGCAGCGAGCTCCGCTCGCTCGGCTACCTGCGAGACCCGCTCGGCGGGCTCCTGCTTTCCCATTCGAAGGCGCGCGCCACATTCCTGAGAGTGAGTCTGCTGACCAGCGCGCGCTCCGGCTTTCTGAGCGGCGCGATCCTCTGCTGGCCGCTCGCCGCGGCGCTGGCGCGCCTGAGCCGCCCGCACGTCCAGGGGTGGAGCGATCTGCTGCTGCTCGGGCTTTACCTGCTCCCCATCATCGCGGCCGCGGTCGCGGGGCTCAACCTCCTGGGCGACATTCTGGTGCGGCTGCTGCCCGCGCAGAGAGGCACGCCCGGCCGCGCGGAGAGGCTCTCGGCCCGCCTCGGCGCGGCCATGGCCTTCGCCATCAGCCTCTACCTCGCCCTCGTGTGGGGCCGGAGCGGGCTTCGACTCCCCGGACCGCCGGGTCTCGCAGCCGGCCTCCTGATCGTTGTGGCCGCCGGCCTCCTGATAGGCTGGCTGGTGCGCGGTGGCGCGCTCGTGGTGGTGGCCTCTCTCGGAGGGCGCCTCGAGGGGGCGGGCAAGGGCGGAGGTTCGCTGCTCTATCTCGCGGTGGCCGCCGTCGTGGGGACCGCGGCCTTCTCGGCGCTCGTCCTGGCTCGGTCCCGGCCGCCCGAGCCGCGCCCGATGCCGCCCATCGCCGCCGTCAGGGTGCCCGGTCGCCTCATCGTGATCGGGGTGGATGGCCTGGAGGCCATGTGGCTGGCCTCGAGGGCCTCACGGATGGATCTTCCCTCGCTTCGAGCGATCCTGGATCGCGGGGCGCGCTGCTCGCTGCGCCTTTACGAATCCTCCGTCCCGCCGGAGGTCTGGACCACCCTGGCGACGGGCGTCACGGGGGACGTGCACGGCGTGCGGTCGTTCGAGGTGTACCGCCTGCCCGGGATCCGATCGCCTCTCTTGACGGGGGACGGCGGGATGCCCGCCCGCGCGACGCTGCGTTCGGCGCTGCGCCTCCTCGCCCTCGTGGGACCCGACTCCGGCGGCTCCTTGCCGCTCAGCTCGCCGCTGAGGCGGGCGAGGGCCGTCTGGGAGGTGATGGCCGCCGCCGGATCTCCGGCCGCGGTGATCAACTGGTGGGCCACCTGGCCCGCGCAGGCCGAAGGAGCCGTGGCGGTCAGCGACCGGGCGTTCGGCGCTCTCTCGGCTCTGGCGTCCGGCGATAAGGTGGATCCCGCCCGCCTGGAGGGTCTCGTCCACCCGCAAGGACTCCTGAAAGAGCTGATTGCGGCGGCGGCAGCCTGGTTTGAAGCCATCGAGACGCGGTGCGCCGCCGCCTTGCGCGAAGGGAGGGGGGAGGGATCGGCTGCGGACGCCTCGCTGCGCGATGCCTTCAGAATCGACGCCTACCACCTCCAGGTGACCGACCGGATCCTGGCGACGCGGCCTGTTCGTTCCGTATTCACCTACCTTCCAGGACAGGACATCGTCCTGGGGCGTCTGCTCCAGCCGCGCGAGGTGGAGCTGGCGCTCACGGGAGCCGCAGGGGGAGGGCTCCCGGCCGCGCTCCGGGCCGTCGCGGCGCAGGAGATCCTCCTGCGCGAGCTCGATCGAGGCCTCTCCGTCCTCCTGTCACGAATGGGGCGGGAGGATCTGCTGGTGCTCCTCGCCGATCCGGGTCGGTTCTTCCGTTCGGAGAATAGGAAGACGGCGCGCGGCCTTTTCGTGGTTTTCGGCGATCGCGTCATCCGCTCCGGCTCCGTCGGGGAGGCGTCGGAGGTGGATGTCGCTCCGACCCTCCAGGCCCTTGGGGGGCTCCCGCGTTCCACCGAGCAGGCGGGAACCGTCCTCCCGGGGCTACAGGAGGTGGTGAGGGGACCCCTGGGCCAGGGCTCGGTCCCAACGTTCGGAGACCGGCCGGAGGCCCTTCTGGCGGGTGGGGAGGGGGAGGAGGAAGTGCTGGATCGGCTACGATCGCTGGGCTACATCCGGTGAGAATGGCAGTGGCAGACGGGTGTCAGGATGGTGAAAGCGCCCTTCGGGAGCGAAAAAACAGCCGATTTCGCTTTGACTCATCCTGAGGATAGCCGTATATTCCACACGCCTTTGCGGCCTAATTTGCATGATTCCATCAAGATGGGTCTAGACGGAGGGCTCGCGGTGACACCCGGGCTCCTCCGGGAGACCCTGACACAGGGGGGGAAGAGAGCCGTCATCACGGTCGCCAGCAACAGCATGGAGCCGGTGCTTCGTGAAGGCGATCGCATCACCATTGAAGGTGCCGATCCTTCGAGGCTGCGCCGCGGAGACATCGTGGTCTACGAGAGTCCGTTGGCCGGCCTCGTCGTGCATCGCCTGATGTGGAAGGTGCCGCCCTTCGGGGAACCGAGGGTGGTCTTCACGAAGGGCGATGCGCTGCCGTATCTTGACAGACCCGTCGCGGTCCGGGGGCTCCTGGGCCGAGTCGTCGAGATCGAGAGCGGCGGCGCACGATCGCGCCGACGCCGTCTGTCGGGAGCCGCCGGCTACACGCGGTGGATCGCGGCTGCGGCGCACTGGGGATGGAAACAGGGCATGGCCCGGATTGGCCGGAAAGCTTTGACCCATCGGAAGAAGCGATGATAGAGTTCCTCAACTCTCGCGCCACCGACAGCATCGGCGCCTCAGGCGGGGCGCAGCCGGTGAGGACAGGGGAGCCCCTCCGCGTGGAGGACGACTTCCATCCGGACTCATCCTTCTTCGCCGCTCTCAGAGCGGATGCCGCCTTCGGCGCCCACCGGCTCGACATAAGGGTGGGGGACCTCTCGGCCCGCATCACGGGGCTGTCGTCCAGGCAGCGGGCGGAGCTGGCGGCCCGGTACGGCATCTTCTCGCGTGGCACGGGAGAGGGAGGCGCGGCCGGCCTCCCCGTTGACATCGAGGTCGCGTTGCGGCGCAGCCCCCGTCCAGGCTTCCTGCGTCTGCGGCGCGGCCCTTCGCCTGAGATCTACCGCCTCCTGACGAAACGGGACGGAGGCGACCTCTTGGCCTGGTCGTACGAGTGGGCGGCGCGCTTCCGGTTCGGCGAAGGGACGGCCACCCTCGTCGCGGTCTCGGACGAGAGGGTGGTCTTCGACAGGATTGTCGAGAATTTTCTTCGGGTGGGTTTCGCGCACCTGGCGCTCGAGAAGGGAGGCTTCCTCCTGCACGCCGCCGGAGTCGTCCGTGACGGCCGCGCTTTCGTCTTCTTCGGGCCATCCGGTTCGGGCAAGACGACCGTGACCTCCCTCGCCGCGGGCGACCTGATCCTCAGCGACGATCTGCTCCTGATCGCGCGGGAGCCCGGGGAACCGGCCGGGGGCGGCGGTCCCACAGCCTATGTCGCGTGCAGCGTGCCGTTCCGAGGCGCGATGGCGCCGCCCGCCGTGACCGATCGTCGCTTCCCGCTGGCGGGGCTCTTCCGTCTGGTGAAGGCCGGAGAGCACCGTCTCGAGGATCTCACCCGATCGAAAGCCGTGGGACAGGTGGTTCAAAGTCTGCCTTTCGTCACGGACAGGCCGGAGGCCGTGGACCGTATCCTCGAGGTGGTGAGCGGTCTCGTCGCGGCGGTGCCGGTGCGCGCGCTGCATTTCCGGAAGGATGCCGGGTTCTGGAGGGTCGTCGAGCATGCCGCAGGCTGCGCTGCGCAAGCATCCTGACGCGGCTTCCCGCGTTTACGAAGGCGAGGCCGTCGTCGTGGTGCCGGGGCTCGGAGAGTACGATATCCTGAACGCCGTCGGCACGCGCGTGTGGGAGCTCATCGACGGGACGAGGGACGTCGCGGAAATCGTGAAGGTCATCACCGAAGAGTACGACGTGAGCCCGGATCGAGCCGAGGCGGACGTGAGGGAAGTCATCGAGAACTTCAAGAAGCATCAGATGCTCGCCTGAAGAGGCGGCGCTGGAGACGGGGACGGAGACTCATGCAGGCCACGCTGAAGAATGAAGACATGCCGGGCGGGAACGGCACCGGCAACGGCAACGGGAAGTCGAACCCGTACGTCGATCTAGTGGCCCGCTCCTGGAACAACGCCATCCCCATGACGGCGCTCTGGGAGATCACGTACGCTTGCAACCACAAGTGCGCCTTCTGCTACAACTGCCCCACGAAAGGCGCGCGCGAGCTCACCACGGAAGAGTTCCGGACGGGGCTCAAGAAGATTGCGGACCTCGGGTGCCTCTTCCTCGTCCTGAGCGGCGGGGAGCCCTTGTGCCGTCCGGATTTCTTCGACATCGCCCAGGAGGGCAAGCGGCTCGGCTTCGCCATCCGTGTCTACACCAACGGGTACCTCATCGACGAGGTGGTGGCGAGGAAGTTCAAGGCGCTGATGCCGTTCGAGGTCGAGATATCCTTCCACGGGGCGCGGCCGGAGTCGTTCGACAGGCTCACGGGCATCCCGGGATCCTTCCACCGGGTCCTCCAGGGGATCCGCAACCTCCGCGCGCACAACCTGAAGGTCAATCTCAAGACCCCCATCACCAAGTGGAACCAGGACGAGCTCCGCGGCATCAAGGCCCTTGCCGACGAGATGGGCTGCCACGCCGAGTTCGATCCCACCATCACGCCCCGCGACGACGGCGACACGAGCCCGTTGGCGCTGCAGGCCAGCGTGGATTTCCTGGACCGGCTCTACTCCAGCGAGTTCGTGGACCTGACGCATGAAGAAGTGCCCCAGCCCCGCGACGACACCAAGGTGAAGGCCGTCTGCGGCACCGGGCGCTCCGCCATCGCCCTGGATCCGTACGGGAACTTCTTCCCCTGCGTCCAGTGGCGCCGCAAGGCCGGCAACATCATGGAAGTGGACGATCTGCGGAGTCTCTGGCGTACCTCTCCGGTGCTCCAGGAGGTCCGTCAGATCGCCGAGGAGATCCCGCAGACGACACTGAAGACCTTCGAGCACGGCGCCTTCGCGTCCTTCTGCGCGGGGGTGGCGGAGGTGCAGACGGGCGATCCGAGAAACATTTATCCTCAAGTGAGAACGAACGCCCAGATCCGGGCGGAGAAACACGCTAAACTGCTGACCATAAACACTCGGCAACCATAGGAGTCCATAGAGGCCCGCTGGGGCACTCCACTGGGGGGACGCATGAAGAAGACCTACGAGAAGCCGGCCATCAAGCACACGGAGGTGATTGAAGCCAGGGCGGTCACCTGTGCGAAGATGAACGACAGCGACTGCGGCGGCACGCCCCTGACGTCCTGATCCGGCCGCACGCGTGGTGTGGGCCGGCTCCCGGGGCATGGAGCCGGCGGGGAAGGGCTGGTCCCTTCCGGGGAGGAAGCATCCCCGGATGCGATCCCAGCCGGAAGGTGGTCCCAGGTGGTGGGACCGAGGACGCTCAACTTTCGGAGGTGAGGCAAGCCCGATGAAGAAGACATACGAAAAGCCGGCCATCATTCATACGGAGACCATCGAGGCGCGGGCCATCCGTTGCGCGAAGTTGGACGACACCCAGTGCCCCGGCGGCCCTGTCACCAGTTGACGGGACTTCCGTCCGCGGCACGCGTCCGACATCTTGAGTTCTGACCCCGGCCGCGAGCCGGGGGCTGAGGCGCAACGGGGCACAACCCTCTGGAGTCCATGCGCCGATTCCAGCTTGTTCTGGGACTGACGGCCCTCATCGCGCTGGGAAGCGATCAGGCCTTAATCGGGACCGCCGGGAACTTCGATCCTGAAGCCCGGTGGCAGACCCGGTTAAGGCTTTTCGCTTCTGAGCCCACGCCCCGCCGCGAAGCCACGCGGCAGGGGGCGCTGAAGCTCGAGATCCCCTCCTTCGGCCACTTCGGCCGCGAGGGCGACGTGTACCTGCCGACCCGGACCATCCGGATCGCCATCCCGGAGGGATCGGGGCCCGTGCGGATCGAGGGCTTCAGAGGAGCGCCCCTCAGGCTGAGCGGCATCACGCTCGACCCACCCGCGGCCTCCCCGCCTCGGATCGGATCGCCCCGTTCGGCCATCGCGGCCGCGCGCCCGCTCGCCGGGAGCAGCGGCGCCCTGGAGGGGCCGGAGGGGTTCGCGCCCCCGGGCGCGCCCATCCACCTGGGCGAGGTGGGCTACCTGCGCGATCAGAAGTTCGTGGAGGTGATCTACACGCCGGTGGTGTCCCCCGCGGGGGGCGGCGAGGCCCTCTTCTTCGGCGAGGTCGAGATCGACGTCGTGGTCGAGGGGATCGCCGGGGACGCCGTCTCCTCCGACCCGGCTCCGGCCGATCCGCTCTTCGAGAGCGTCTACCGCGGCGCCTTCGCCAACTACGAGGAGGGGCGGTACATGCGATCCCGGGGCCGGGTGGGCGCCCCGGAGGCGACCGATCCGTCGGGAGGGTCCGAGATCGAGACGTTCACGGGATCGACCTACACGGCCGCCGCGACGTCCTTCCCGGTGTACAAGCTCAACGTGACGAAGAACGGCATCTACCGCATGACGCAGTCCTACTTGCTGAACCCCTCGACGGGGGTGGCGCAGGGGCTGTCGGGCGCCGATCCGCGGCAGTTCAAGATCATGAACCGCGGCGTGGAGATCCCCATCTTCGTGCAGGGCGAGTCGGACGGCACGTTCGACGCCGCCGACTCCATCGAGTTCTACGGCCAGAAGCTGGACGCCGCCGAGGCCCTGCTGAACTTCACGCTCGTCACCGGGGGGAACATCTACCAGTACGACGACTACGGAGACAGGAACGTCTACTGGCTCTCGGTCGATCCGAACGGCGTGCGCAGCCGGGTCACGCAGCGCAGCGCCGCCCCCGACGCGAACTTCGCGATCGAGCCCGACTTCGCCGAGACGATCCATTCCGAGGTGGACACGCTCTTCCTGCCCACCGGCGGTGACGATCCCTTCCTCATGGCGCCCCGGCTCAACAGCAACAACGGCTCGATCGCGGCGGACGCGAACACCTGCAACTACACCAACCCGGGAGTCCCGAGTCAGGTCAACGGCAGCTACCTCGGCCCGGGATTCACCGATCCGAACAACGTGCACTACTGCCCCGTCTGCAGCGTGCCGCTTGCCGGTGTCAACGCCGCCGCGTCGAGCCAGGCGGTGGTCTCCGTCCGGCTGCGGGGCACCACCACGGAGAGCGGCGTCGTGCCCGATCACCTCACCGTGGTGGAATTGAACGACGTCACATCGCAGTACGGCGCCGCCTGCTGGTCGGGCACGGGGTTCTTCAGCCAGACGGTCAACATCCCGCACAGCGCGCTCACGGGCACCCTGGACATCCGCATCGAGGAGCCGGGGCTGGCCGCCACGGCCGTGACGGAGCAGGTGCTGGTGGACTACACGGAGGTCTCCTACCGGCGTCTCTTCCAGACGGTCAACGACGGGCTGAGGTTCTCCCTGCCCGATCAGTCGAAGCGCATCGCCGTCTCGGCCCTCTCGACCAACAACGCCGCGAACGTCTCCCTCTACGAGATCACGAACACGATCCAGCCTCTTCACCTGATGGGAGGCCCGCCCGTCGTCTCCCCCGTGCGGATCACCGGAGGCGTCTTCTCGGGGAGCTCGGGCAACTTCACCCTCACGTTCACGGCGGCGGACGATCCCAACGCCTCGGTGAACCGCGTCTACCACGTCGCCGGGCCCGGCTCGGGGGGGCTGCTCGTGCCTGACAGCGTCGTGCAGGACGTGGCCTCCACCCTGCTGGATCCGGCCAACGAGGCGGACGCCATCTACATCGGCGATCCGAACGTCATGGACACGTCGCCCTCGAGCGCGTTCACCGCCTACGTGAACCACCGCGCGTCGGCGGACGGCTTCGCGGTGAAGGCCGTCAACGTCGCGGACGTGTACGACGAGTTCGGCTACGGCATCGCCCACCCCCAGGCGCTGAAGAATTTCCTCAATTACGCGTACGACAACTGGAAGGGCCCGTTCCTCGACCTCAACAGACCGGCGCCCGCCTTCGTCACGCTCGTGGGCGACACCACCGCCGACCCCAAGAACAACCTGAACCGGAGCGATTGGATCAACGTCGTTCCGACCTACATCATGCTGCAGATCAACCCCATAATCGGCTTCTGGTCGTCGGACAACTTCATCGCGGCCTTCCGCGGCACCGACCAGATGCCGGACATCCACCTGGGGCGTCTCCCGCTGCGCACGGCCGTGGACGGGACCAACGTCTTCACCAAGCTCCACGACTACGAGACCGTGTTCCCCGCGGGGACGTGGCGCGGGCGGGGCACCTTCATCGCGGACGAAGGGAAGGTGGCGGGCGAGTCGGCCGAGTTCGAGCGCGTGACCGACGACGTCATCAACAACTACTGGAATCCCAAGCCGCCGCACGAGGCGGTGCGGATCTACTACGACGACCCCAACTACAACAACGGGAACAACCCCACCAAGATCCGGAACGACATCATCGCGGCCCACAACAACGGCACGGCGCTCATGACGTTCACCGGCCACGGGGCGTTCTCGATCTGGGGCGTGGACGGATGGTGGACCACCTCGAACGTGGCCTCGCTCGCCGCCAACGGGATCTACTCTTTCCAGATCAACGAGAACTGTCTTTCGGGGGGCTTCCACGCGCTGGGGGCGACCGACGCCCTGAGCGAGGCGTTCGTCAAGGCCGCGGGAAAGGGATCGATTGCCTTCTTCGCTCCCGCGGGCCTCTCCTTCTCGTTCATCGGCGAGGTGATCAACGGCCAGGTGTACGGCGACATCTTCGGGCCGAGGCGCGAGAGGCGCTTCGGGACGCTCATCACGAACGTGCGCGTGATGCTGGGCAACCGGGGGAACACCGTGGACCAGCAGTCCTACACGCTGGTGGGCGACCCCACCAGTGTCTTCGCGGTGCCGGCGCCGAAGCCTCCGCGCGATATGATGGCCGTGGCGGGCGACGCCGTCGTTGACCTTTCGTGGACGGCGAGCCTCGATCCCAACGTCCAGACCCGCATCTTCAGGGCCACCAGCCCGGCGGGGACCTACACGCTGCTCACGCCGGCGCCCCTGACGGGCACTTCCTTCCACGACCCGAACGTGGCCAACGGAACGGCCTACTACTACGAGGCCGCTTCGGTGGACGGATTGAACTACGAGGGGCCGCGGAGCAACTTCAACTCCGACTGCGTCACCTCGAACCTTCCGGCGAGCGGGCCGGATTGCCTCTGGGCGAAACCGCTGAACCCGGACCCGCCGCAGACGCCGGCGGGGACGTTCGTCTTCGACGACGGCTCGGGGACGCGGCTCGAAGTGGTGTGGGACCCTAACCCCGAGAACGACCTCGTGGACTACCTCGTCGAGTACGGGACACAGCAGGGCGGACCTTATCCCGTCACGATCTCCGTCTCGCCGGTCGCGACGGGGAAGACCCTCACGGGGCTGGTCACCGGCACGACCTACTACATCCGCGTGTCCGCGCGGAACACCTCGGGGTTGACGTCGCCGCCTTCGGCCGAGATGGCGGGCCGGCCCTCCGTCTTCGAGGGGCAGAACCCGCCGGCCCTCATCGTCGATCTCAGGATCGATCCCACGCCGGGAGACGCGAACTCCCTCACCCTCTCATGGACGCGGCCTTCGCTCGACATCTACGGCGACCCGACGATGGCGGCTTCCTTCTCGATCTACCGGGACACGTTTCCCACGTTCGTCCCCTCGCCCTCCAACCGGATCGCCACCATCACGGACCCCAATGCCACGTCCCATGTCGACGTCGGGGCCCGGACGGCCCTTCCGAACTACTACTACCTCGTCACCAGCGCCGACGTGCGGGGGTTCGTGAGCGGGGCGGGGAACGAGCTGCCCGGCGGGGTTTCGGATCTCACGTCCGAGATGCCCGTTCCGGGGTTCGTCCACTTCTCATGGAGCCCGGTCACCACGGACCTCGCAGGGCAGCCCGTCACCATCGGCAGGTACGTGCTCTACGCGAGCGGCACCCCCGTCACGCGCGGCATGACCGATGCGCTCACACCCGTGGCGGACAACATCCAGGGCACGTCGGTGGACGTCGCCGAGAACCCGGCCCACAAGTTCTACTCCCTCATCGTCGTCGACATGCGGGGGAACAAGAGCCCGTTCTGAGGCGGCCGGCCGCGGGCGCGCGGGGTGAGGAGACGCCGACGTGTCTTCCCAGACGTACACGCTCGAAGGATTCCCGGAGGAAGGGGAGGCGCTGGACGCCCTCATCCGCCGGGCCCGGGATGGGGAGGCGGCCGCCTTCGAGGAGATCCTCTCGCGCTTCGAGGGAAAGGCCCTCTCCATCGCGTACCACCTGGGGGCCTCGCGCCAGGACGCCGAGGACGTCGCGCAGGATGCCTTCCTGAAGCTCTTCCGCCACATCGGCGCCTACCGGGGAGGCCGGCGCTTCACGGCCTACTTCTACCGCATCGTCGTCAACGCCGCCCGCGATCACCTCAGGCGCATGGGCTCTGGCGCCGACGCGGCGGCAAACGAAGGCTCCCGGGGCCTCTTCCGGGGTGAGGCGGACGGGAGGAGCGCGCAGGGACGGCGTGATGGGACCCCGGCCGGACCCGCCTCCGAGGACCCGGGCCTGGACGTGGAGCGCCGCGATCAGGTCCGCCGTGCGCTCGGCATGCTCTCCGTCCGGGAGCGGGAGGTGGTGATCCTGCGCGACGTGCACGGGCTGAGCACCTGGGAGGTCTCGCGCATCCTGAGAGTCAACCCGATCACGGTGAGGCGCCATTCGATGCGGGCCCGCGCGCGCCTGAGGGACCTTCTGCGCCGTTGAGGAAAGCGGGCGGGCGGCGTGGGCCCCGGCCCCCGGGGCCCGGCGCTCACAGGTGACGGCGGATGAGGGCGGCGAACTCGGGAGTGGCGCGCAGTCCGGCGAAGAACGGGTCGTGGAAGAGGGACTCCACGTCGGGCTCGAGTCTCAGATAGGCCTCCAGCGCTTGCAGGGCCTCGGGCCGCCTTCCGGTCTGCTCGTAGCAGATCGCCATCAGGTAGTGGGTCTTGGGGAAGGACGGGTTCAGCGATCGCGCCTCCTGGAGGGCCGAGAGCGCCCGGTCCCACTTCCTCGCGTAGAACCAGGCGAACCCGTACATGTAATGCGCCTGCGACGAGCGCGGGGAGTGGTGCACGAGTTGGGCCATCACCGCGGCGGAGTCTTCGTACTCGCCGTCCCTGATGAGCATCCACCCGAAGACCCTGTACACCTCCTCGCTGTCGGGATAGATCTCGATCGCGCGCCGCATGGTCTCCTTCGCCCGCGCCCGCTGCCCCGCTCCCGCGAGCGCCTGGGCGAAGTTCACGAGGCCGATCTTGTTCTCCGGATCCGCCTTCACCGCCTGCTCCAGAAGCTGCACGGCCTCGCCGTGCTTCCCCTCCCTCATGAGGTCCCGGGCGTAGCCGAGCACCTGCATCAGGAGCACGACCTCCTTGGGGTCCCGCGCTGTCCCGCGGCGCACCTTTGATTCGGTCCCGGCGATGTACCCCAGGCTGAGGAGCCTGTTCCGGAACTCCTCGTCCAGGTCGGCCGTGGCGGCGTCCTTGCGCGCCGTCTCGCCCAGCCGGGCCGCGAGATCCCGGTATTCGGCGCGCGCCATCTGGAGCCGGGGCGGATCCTTCTCGAAGAGGTTGTTGAGCTCCCGGGGGTCCTCGGAGAGGTCGTAGAGCTCCGGCGTGGGGAGGTCCACGAACTTGATCCCTGTCCTCCTCGCACCTCTCACCTCGGCCCAACCATAGGTGGCGCTGGGGTAGATGGATTCGAGGTAGAGCGTGCGCGCGGGCACCCGTCCGGCGCCCGTCACGGCCGGCATCAGGCTGAACCCCTCGACATTCTCGGGGATCGGCGCGCCCAGAGCCTCGAGGGCCGTGGGCATGACGTCGATGGTGGAGGCGATGTCGGCCACGCGCGTGCCGCGCTTCCCCCCGGGCGCGCGCACGATGAGCGGCACCTTGGTGGTGGCGTCGTAAACAAACGTCCCGTGAAAGTCCTCCTGGTGCTCGCCGAGCCCCTCGCCGTGATCCCCCGCGAGGATAATCAGCGAGGAGTCGTACAGCCCCATCTCCTTCACGGACTTCAAGAACAACCCCAGCGCCCGATCGGTGTAGACGACCTCGCCGTCATAGGGCCGCTCGCGGTAGGACTGGCGGAAGGGGCTGGGCGGATCGTACGGATGGTGCGGATCGAACAGGTGCAGCCACAGGAAGAACGGACGGTCGGACTCGGCCCGCAGCCACTTCACCGCGCGATCCACACTCCGCACCGCCTTGCGTTCGTCGAACCACAATCCGCTCTGCCCGGCCGTGCCCGCGATCCCCTCCTCGTAGTACAGATCGAACCCCTGGTTGAGGCCGAAGCGCGACGCCAGGACCAGGCAGGAGACGACGGCCCCGGTGCGCATCCCGCGCTGCTTCGCGATCTCCGCGAGCGTGGTCTCGCCGTCCGGGAGGATCGAGCTGCCGTTGAGCCTCACGCCGTGCGAGATGGGGTAGCGGCCGGTCAGCATGGTGGCGTGGGAAGGGGCGGTGAGGGGCACGGGGGAGAAGGCGTTCTCGAACAGGACCCCGTCGGCGGCGAGGGAGTCGAAGGCCGGGGTGTAGATCCGGCGGCCGCCGTAGCAGCGCAGGCGGTCCGCCCGCAGCGTGTCGATGGTGATGAGGATGACGTTGCGCGCGCCGCCCGCGGCCGGTGTCGGAGAGCACGCCGGGTGCGCGAGGGCCGCGGCGAAGACGGCGGTGACAGCAGCCCGGGCGAAATAGAGGCGGCGTGCCGATCTCGCTCCGCAGACCGACCCGCTGCCCCCGGGCGTCCGGGAATGATCTCTCACGGCGCCGGGGCCCCGGCCGGGGGCTTGCCGACATCCGGCGCGGGCGGGCCCGGAGGCCGAGGAGCCGCGGAGGCCCGCCCCATCGTGATCGCCTGGAAGCGGGCCTGGCCGCGGATCGGATCGAGGTCGGTGTCCTTCGACATGTGCTCGAAGTCGCGGAAGCCGTTCTTCACCGCGGCGTCCAGGTAGCCGAGGGCGGCGGCCGGGTCGAGAGCGGCCAGCGAACAGGCGGCGTCGTACAGCGCCTCTTCGTTGAGCGGATCCAGCTGCACGGCAAGCTCGAAGAGGCGGCGGGCCTTCTCCACGTCGCCCGCATCCCGCGCCGTGGCGAGCGTCAGATGTCCGAGCAGGTGATAGACCTCCCCGTCGGCGGGGTAGCGCGCCTGCGCGCGCTTCAGGAGAGCATCGGCCTGAGGGCCGTTTCGCGCCCCCAGGTTCATCGATCCGAACACGGTGAGGGCCAGATAGTTCTCGGGATCCTGCCTCAGCACGTCCTGGAACACGAAGGCGGCCGCCTGCATCAGCCGGCGCTGGTAGGAGCGCTCTCCCTGCAGCGCCTCGTTGCCGGCGGACACGAGAGAGGCGGGAAGGATCGGCGCGCCCTTGGGTGCCAAGTCAGCGTACCCGAGCGAGCGCACCGTGTCCGCCTGCCGCGCATCGAGGAGGCGGGAGGGGTCCGAGACTCCTCCGATGATCGCCGTCTCCGCCGCCAGCCTTCCCTTCTCTTCGGCGCGGAGCATCGAGAGGTCGGTCGCCTCGGTCGGGTCGGCCGCGACGTCGAACAGGAAGGCTCTGTCCGCGCCCACCGCCTCCACGTACTTCAGAGGTCCCGACCGCACGCCCCGAAGCGGCGCCCATCCGAAGAGCGTCCGGGGGAGCATCGTCTCGAAATAGATCGAGCGGGCCGTTCGAGGCGTCCCGCCGCCTCCCAGGTAGCCGGCCAGAGAGACTCCCTGCATCCCGGCCGGCGGGGGACCAATCCCGGCGAGCTCGACGAGCGTCGGCGCCACGTCCACGAGGCTCACGGGGTCCTGCACCCGCGCCCCCGCGGCGGCGGGCGAGCGTCCCGCGCCGGGCCGGATGACGAGCGGCACGCGCAGAGTCGCCTCACGGAGGAGAATCCCGTGGAACTGCTCGCCGCCGTCGCCCAGCCCCTCGCCGTGGTTCCCGGCCAGGACGATCAGGGTGGTGCTGTCGCGGCCGTGGTCGGTGAGCCACTGCAAGAGCCGAGCGAGTTCGTGGTCCACGAACGCCACCTCGCCGTCGTAGGGCTGGTCGGCGTACTTCTCCTTGAAGGGGGAGGGGGGCTCGTAAAAGAAGTGCGGGTCGAAGAAGTTCACCCAGAGGAAGAAGCGACGCCCGGGTTCCACGGCGCCGAGCCACTCGATGGCCCGGTCCGTGATCCTCGGCGCCGGCACCCCGATGGAGGGCGCGGCGCGTGGGCGCGGTATCTCCGCGAACGACTCGCCGTATGTCTCGAAGCCGCGGTCGAGGCCGTGCTTCGGGTGGAGCGCGAGGGCGCCCGCGAAGGCGCCGGTCCGGTAGCCGGCCCTCTGGAAGAGCGTCGCGAGGGTCTCCGCCCCGTCGGGAAGGCGCTGGCGGCCGTCGTCGCGCACGCCGTGCGCGGGCGGGTAGAGGGAGGTGTGCAGGCTGGCCAGGGAAGGCAGGGTCTGCGGCGAGGGAGAGATCGTCTGGGTGAAGACGACGCCTCCGGCGGCGAGGGCGTCCATGGCGGGCGTCTCGACCTTCCCTTCCATGAACCCCGGGCGGTCGGCGCGCAGCGAGTCCACCGTGATCAGGAGCACGTCCGGCGAGCCGCCCGCCGCGCGGCCGCCGGCACACGCGGCGAGAGCGAGCAGCGCGGCCGCGAGCGGAACCCAGGAGAGCGCCGCGGCCAGGGGCGCGCGAAGCCGGGAAGCGCGAGAGGGCATGGACGGGGCGCGTTCCTTGTTCGGGATGGTGGCCGTGGTTATAATCGCGCGCTCATCTGTGGCGTGAGCGCGCCATTATAGAGGGGCACCGATTGCGGATCAACGTGAAGCGCTTCGGGATCGCGGGCCGGATGGCTCCGAGGGGACGGCTCCGAGCGGGAGCATGCGCGGCGCTCTTTCTGGCGCTGTCTGGCGCCGATCTCGCATCCATCCGGGCCGGCTTGGCGCAGGAGGTGAAGGCGCAGGCTCCCTCCGGGGCCGCAGCCGGGCCGAGCGCTTCCCGGCGCCTCGGGATCGCCCGCCTGCGGGGGGCCTGGTGGATCGGCCGCGGCGTGCGCGAGCATGTCTTCAAGGACTTCGATCCGAACGCGATCCCGGTGCTCATGGTCGAGAGGCGCGAGGGACGCGAAGGATGGGCGCTCCTCATGAATCATCCGGCCCCTCCGGACGGGTTCACCCTCGCGGAGGAGGTCGGAGCCGAAGGTCCGGCGGTCTTCGCCGGGAAGGCGCCTCCTCTCCCTCCGGGGGCCTTCTCTCCTTTCCCACTCGCCGGCGCCCCGACCGCGCTCTTCATCGTCGGTGAGACGCTGCCGGACGGCCCCCTCGGATCCGAGCCCGCGGAGAGGATCCTGCCTCGCCTCATCCATGAGATGGTCCACGTGTACGCCCTCTCGAGGGGGACGCCCCCCGGCCTGGCTCCGGCCTCCGCCCTCACGTATCCCGACATCCCCGAGGTGATGGCGCTCGCCGCCGTCGAGAACCGGATCCTCATGGAGTTCCTCAACGCCGACCTGACCAAGACGCTCTACCTGGAGGATCTCGCGCGGCAGTTCATCGCCGTGAGGCGCACGCGCTGGGCGCTCGCGGGAGAGTCCGCCGGCAGCGAACGCCGCCTCGAGCTGGCGGAGGCGCCCGCCATCTACGCCGAGTCCCAGGCCCTCAGGATCCTCGGCCAGAGACTCATCGAGCCTCCGCCCCTGCAGGGAGCCGACCCCGCCTACCATTCCTTCCAGTACCCGTTGCTCTGGCGCCTGACGTTCCTGCAGGACCGGCTCGCGGGCATGCCTTCGAACCCGTCGCACCTGGCCGCGCGGATCCCTTACGCCGCGGCGGCCCAGGCGCTCATGCTCGAGCGCCTCAACGCGCCCGACTGGCTCACGCGGGTATTCAAGGCCGACACCGCCCTGATCGACCTCCTGGCTGAGAGAGTGCCCCTGGACGCAGCCCAGCAGGAGGAGGCGTTCTCCCGCGCCCGGACCGCCTTCGACTACGAGCCCGCCCTCGCTCTGGCCCGCGAACGAGCCCCCGCCTCCCCCCATCGGTGAGGGGTGCCCGGCCCCGGTTTTTTCGCAGGGGCGTTGAACGATCTCGCGCACGGAGCCGGTATCTATAGGTGTAAGGGTCGCCTGACCACGGGGGTGCGCGCCCATGAGGATGAGAAAACCGGGAACCATGGCACCGGAGCCGGATCCCCTCTCCGTCCTCGCCTGCGATGATTCCGGCTGGAACCTCTCGGCGCGGACGCGGGCGCACATCATTGGGGAGGCCCTGGCGGCCCGCAGGCCGGCCGTGGGCACCGGTTCTGTTTCCAGGCAGATGGCCCTGGCCTCGGGTGGCGCGCTTCTGCTCGCGCTCCTTCTTGTCGGGACCGGATACCTTCGCTCGACAGGCGCCGGCTGGCTGACGCCCATCAGGTCATCGGGACTTGACGCTACCGCTGAGATCCGCGTGTATCAGAGAGGCGACGAGGTCGTCCTGGAATGGAACAACGGCAACCGGGAGACGTACACGGTCCGGCAAGCCAGTTCGGCCGCCAGGGTACATCAGGCACCGGGTGTCGAGGTTCAGGGACACCGGTACGTGGACCGTTCCCCCTCGGACGCTCAAATCGTCTATTACCTTGTGGAGTAGGAGGTAACGGGATTTTTGGCTTGACTCGCCGGGTTTTCGGGGTATCTTTGTGAAACCTTTCTCCCAGGGGCCGGTTTGCCCCGGCCAAGGAATCCCTCTGGGGGGTCTGGGGAGAGTCACTCTCGGTCGGAGGAGCAAACTCATGAACACGCGTTCACTGCATCGGGCGATCGTGGCTGCGGCCCTCGTGGCCGGAGCGCTGGGTCTGACAAGTGTGGCCTACGCGCAGACCCCTCCGGGGCCGCCGGTGTGCGGCGGCGTCGCCAGCCTCATGGCCAAGCAGGCTTTCGCTGACACGGATCTCGGTGGTCCCCTGGGGAACAACTACACGTCCATCCCGGGGAGCAGCCCCATCAACAACAACCCAACGAGCTCCTCCAGCAACGGCTTCAAACAGCTCTGCAACAGGTTCGGAATCAATGGAGTCGGCGACGTGCTCCAGTACAACGCCCAGGCCGGCACCATCGTCACCTTCTCCTGTTCGGCGGGCGGGGCGGCTCCACCGTGGCAGCAGGGGCAGGGCGCCTGGATTCGGCCTTTCTCCGGCGGCCCCTACACGGGGAGGATCCCCGGCGCGGAGTGCGCTCAGACCTACACGACCTACATTGACACAGACGGCAGCGGCCCCCTCGGGGACAACATCTGGCCCACTCCCGTCACGTTCGCCGGCGATGATCCGGAGGACGTCTGCGATCAGTTGCAGCTTACCGGGTACAATGTTCCTGTCACGAACCCCGATACCGCGAGAACCGCTGTCATCGAGTTCAAGGCCGACTCTCCCGCTGCGGTCCGCACGCACTTCTGCGGTACCAGCCCCCAGTTCAACCTGGTCGTGGGCGAGGCGCTCCTGATCAGGCCGCTTGTCACGAGCACCGGGACGCCGGTCCTCTTCTAGCGTTTCAGGGGGAACATTAAAGATGCCCATCAGCCACGCCGCCCGTAGCCGCGCGCTCGTCGCCGCGCTCAGCATTCTGGTCGTAGCCTGCGCCGCCGTCGCGACCGCCTCGGCCTCGAACATGGCCTTCAAGATGAACAAGGTCATCTACGTCCTCGGCACGCCGCCGCAGGGGCAGAACCTCGTGTCCCTCCCTTACCGGAACCCGTACCAGGGTCCCGGCGGAACGGAGAGACTCTGCACGGCGCTGGGACTGAGCAGCACGGCCCAGATCACGCAGTTCGACGGAGTCGGGAACATCCGCACCCATACCTGCGGCAACATCCCGCAGTTCGATCTCATGGACGGGAAGGGCGTGATGATCCTGGAGCCCGGCGGCACGCGCTCCGGCATCATCGTCGGCTCCCACGTGCCGGGCATGCAATTCACTCTGGAAGACCTCGGAACGTCGCCGATAGGGATCAACCTGCTTCCGAATCTTTACCACGCAACGGCCGTGACGCCTCAAGACCTCTGCAGCGACTGCGGTCTCAGCACCACCACCACGATCAGCCGCTTCGACGCCAACACGGGGCAGATCCTCAGCCACACCTGCGGCGGGATCCCCCAGTGGAACCTGGTGCTCGGAGAGGCGCTGCTCGTCCTCGAGGACAACGGGCCAAAGAATTGCGTCCAATCTCATTTTTGATGCGCGCCGAGAGCGAGAGGAGGGTTAGACCATGAAGAGGGGATTCAAGGCATGGGCGGTGCTGGCCGCTGTCGCCGCCGCGTCAGCGGGCCCGGCTGCCTTCGCGAACTGCCTGAACCTGGGCGGCTTCGATCAGAAGCAGTGCGAGGTCGGGGCCTACTTCGACGGACCGCCGGTGGGCTCCGGCACCGTCAGCGCCGTGTACTGGCAGCTCGGGTACGGCAACGGCGTGTCGAGCACCGCTCTCGGGACCACCGGGACGGGCATGGGCGGGGGCGTGTTCAACGGGAACGACAACGGCACCCACAGTCCCGATCTGCTGAACGCCAGGATCGCCATCGGCGACGCCAATGTCCCCGCCACCGCTCTCTGCCTGGGGGGGCTCAACAATCTCGGGAATGCCGGCAACGACGGCTGCGTTGACAATCCCCGCGATCCGAACTATCCGTTCAGCGACGACGACATCCTGAACCCGAAATACAACGTCTTCGCCGTCCGTAGCCTCGGCGCCATGCCGGCGGCCGTCAGCCCGGACTACGGCTGGGAGCAGGACTCTCCCATCGCCGTCCTGCTGCGCGAGTCGAACAACCTCTACTTCGCCTTCGCCGCGGTCGCCACTGCCGAGCGCCCCCCTCTCCCTCTGACCCACCCGGGCGTGTACAGGTGGTCGGACGTCAACAACGGCGGAACGAACGCCCACGACGCGGCGAGCAACGTCATCGACTGGCAGCTCATCCCGGGCGCCAAGGTCCCCGGCGACGCGAACACGGGCCTGATCCGCGAGTTCTTCCCGCCCACGGGGACCACCGGGACCGACCGGGACGCTCTCCTCGTGTGGACCGACATCCAGGTCCGCTCCGACAACAGCGTCCGTTCGTCCACGCACCCGACGGTGGCGCCGAACGGCATGGGCACCAGCGACGCCCGCGGCCCCTTCGTCCGGTACGTGCTGGAGAACCAGGCGCCCGCCAACCCGAACAACCCGGTGGGCTCGCTCGATCCGAACGGCTGGACGGCCATGGCAACCTTCTTCCCGCCCGACTCGGCAGCGGTGGTCACCATCCCCGCCGACAGGTGCATCCGGATGCACACGTACTTCGGCCTGGAGCCGCTCACGATGGTCCAGACCACCGATAACTGCCGGCTTGGCTTGTGCGGCGACCTGGGGTATGATGTGACGTCTCCGGCGTCGTGCCTGGCCGGGGCCCTCATCTCCGAGTCTCCGACCAACGTGAAGGCCCAGCGGGAGAAGACGGGATCCGTGACGATCACCTGGTCGGCGCTCGAGTTGAGCACCACGTCCTACGACATCAACGGCGTTTCGAAGAGGGGCGCCACGAAGCTCGGGAGCGTGCCCGCGAAGGGCTCGGGCTCCGGGACGACGGAGAGCTACAAGTTCACCGTGTCCGCGGCCGGCCTGAGGGGGACGCGCACGATCGAGATCGTTGCGCAGCCTTCGGGCGCCAAGCAGCGGGTGCCGATCAAGTAGGAGAACGAATCTGCACGCACGCGAGCTTCGAGAAGCCGTGAGGGGGGCCCGCAAGGTGCCCCCCTCATTGACGGGTTTAAGTTAGGCGGCACCAATTCTCTCGTGGGGTGAGGTCACATGAAATCGAACAAGCGGTTCGGACCAGTTCTCCTGAGCCTGCTGACCCTGGCGATGGGCGGCGGCGGCGTGTTCGCGAACTGTCTCGAGCTGGGAGGGTTCTCCATCGACCAGTGCGCGGGCGGGGCCTACTTCTCGCCGCACACCGCCGCGGTGGGGTTCTGGACGCCGGGCGGCGTTCCGGTGCCCATCCAGATCGACCCGAACACCAACAGGCCCCTCAACGTGATGATCCAGTGGTGGCAGCTCGGCTTCGGGAACACCGAGCCCGGCCAGTGCGATCCGGGCACGTGCAACACCGGGACGTGCGACGTCATCAACTGCACCCTCGGCACCTGCGGCGCCGGGACGTGCGCCGGCACGTGCAACCTGTCGGCTACTGCCTGCACCGGCGGCCTCTGTGTCGGTGGGCCGAGGGCTGGCTTGTCGTGTACCGTTCTTGGCAACTGCCGAGTCTGCAACAACATCACCTCAGTCCAGTGCACCAGCAACACCAACTGCCTGAGGTGCACGGCCCCGGCTCCGGCCGTGGGAGCCACTTGCGCCAACAACACCGCGTGCAACCGGTGCACGGCGCCCACCGCGGGGGGCAACTGCTCCAACAACGCCTCCTGCAACAAGTGCCTGACGGGAGGCAACGCCGGAAATATCTGCACGGGCACCGCGGATTGCAGCCGCTGCGCCTCCGGCAGCCCGGCGGGTCCCACCGTTCCGTGCTCGACCGGCGCTCAGTGCGGCCGGTGCGCCACCGGTCAGCCCGCCACGACCGCGTGCGGCGCCGATAACAACTGCGGGGTTTGCATCTCGGGACTGTCCTCTCCCAACGCCTGCGGTGTTGACACCGACTGCAGCAGCAACACCGGGGTCAGCGGCTCCGGCACCGGCAACCAGGGGGGCAACGCTTTCAACGGGAACGACTCGGGGATCCGCGGCATCGACATCCGCACCGCCCAGGACCGCATCGATCCCGGCGCCGAGGCGGGCGCGATCTGCCTGGTTAACGAGAACGCGGGGAACACGGGCTGTGACGGCTGCGTGGACAGCCCACGCTCCGCCCCGGGTTTGGCCCAATCCGACGACGGCATCCTGAACCCCGACTACGACGTCCACGCCAAGCGGGACCTCGGCATGACCCCTACGTTCTCCGACATGTGGCACATGGACGGGCCCATGGCGCTCCTTCTGAAGACCATGCCGGATCCGAAGTTCTTCGCCATCGCCATGGTGGGGTCCGTGGACAGGTTGGGAGACCCCACTGACTCCCGTCCCGGGTTCTACAACTTCAGGGAGGTCAGCAACGGCGAGACCAACCCGCTGCCCGCCGGAGGCGGCGGCAGCAACGTCGTGCCGTGGCAGATGGTCCCGAGGCCCGAGGTGGAGCTCCTCCAGCTCGACCTGTGCGGCGTGAGCCCGC
>CAYNUH010000013.1:58410-61738 GCA_964400605.1 uncultured Acidobacteriota bacterium
GGCTGGTCAGGCCGATCATGGTGTTCCACGACTCCTCCGAGCGGCCCACCACGAACCCGGCCATGGGCCCCACCGACCCGACCCGCGAGGAGGGCGTGGGCGTCCAGAACAACAAGAGGAAGTGGGAGGGCCTGGTCCACTACAACCTCCAGATGGCGCCCGCCGTCCTCGACGCCAACAACAACGTGGACTACCCGGCGCTGTCGTTCTTCGACGTCTTCACGGACCTGAGGCCGCCTCTGGACACGGACATCGATCCGATCTTCGGTGCGGGCGATCCCCTCGATGTCCTGAGGATCCCCGGCGTCTGCGCGCCGGAGGACACCTGCTGGCGCGTCAAGGTGAAGCTGGGCAAGCTCCCGGAGAGCATGCTGACGCCCACGTCCGACTGCCAGCTAGGCAAGTGCGGCGACAAGGGGTACGAGATCGCCTCCAACGATCCGATGACGATCACCTGCGTCGGCAGCGGCCCCCTGGCTTCCACGAAGATCGAGGGCACGGCCACGAGGCACGGCGGCAGGGTCACGGTGAGGTGGACCACGACCAACGAGGTCGGCATCACCGGCTTCAAGCTCCTGGCCGTCTCAGCCAAGGGCTCGACGCAGATCGGCACCGTGAGCTGCACCCAGTGCACCAACGGCCTGGGCGACGCCTACAGCCGGACCTTCTCGGCCGCCACGCTCAAGGGCGCCAGGAAGATCAGCATCGAGACCCTCGGCACCACCAAGGCCAAGGTTGAGGTGCCGGTTCGCTGAAGGGCTGAACGACGCTTGATTCGATCCGGGGCCACAGACCCCACGGTCTGTGGCCCTTTTTTGTGTGCGCGGCCGACGGGGCCAGCCCTGCCGAGCGGGCCCTGCGTGCTCCTCAGTCTCCAGGGAGATGACTCCACCATGCGGGTGAGTGCCAGGGTCGCGCCGGTTCTCGCCCTCCTGACGGCGCTTCTGCATCCCGGAGGCGCCCTGGCCAAGTGCCGGAGCCTCGAAGGGTTCCCCATCCACCAGTGCGCCGGAGGCGCCTTCTTCGCGCCGCCCCCGGAGGGAAGCGGGGCGGTCACCGCCGCCTTCTGGCAGATCGGGTTCGGCAACGCCGCCGCCAACAGCGGCGAGGGCACGGTCGGCATCGGAGTGTTCCCGGCCGGGGTCTTCAACGGCAACGACAGCGGGCTGCTGCGCGTGCCGCTCGTGGACGCGCCCGGTGCGGTGCGTGACGCCCGGGTGCCCGCGGGCTCGGTGTGCCTGGGGCCGGCGAACTGGGCCAACGTGGGCGTGGATGGATGCTGCGACGACGTCCGCGACCCCAACATGCTCGGCCCCAGCGAAGACATCCTGAACCCATACTTCGACCCCCGCGTCTTCAGGAAAGAGCACCGCATCGAGAAGACGGGGGACAGGGTGCAGGACTACCCGGTGGCCGTGCTCCTCACGGAGGAGACGGGCCGGTACTTCGCCGTGGCCGCCGTGGCGTCGGCCGCCCACGCCGACGTGGACCTGCACGGGGGCCACTTCACGCTGGCCGGCGTGGCGGACGGGAGCCCCAACCCCGTGACCGGGGCCCGCAACGTTGTGCCGTGGCAGTCGGCGCCCGTGCCGAGGGTGAAGGTCCTGGGCCCCGCCCCGAACGCCGGCGCCTCGGGCGCGCCTTCGTGGCGGATCCAGGCCAAGTGGGATCCTGTCCTGATCCACGGCGATGGATCCCAGCGCCCGTCGCAGGCCCATGGGATCGACAACCCGGGGCACGGCGTCGGGGTGGCCGACATGGGCCCGCTCGTCTCCTACGTCGTGGAGGTGGCGCGCGTGCTCGACGGCACGCTCGGCGCCGGCGGCTACCCGCGCCGCGAGAACCTGGTATGGGAGACGGCGGCGGTGGTGGAGGAACCGGAGGCCGAGGTGGGCGTGCCGGAAGACGCCTGCTTGCGGATCGCCGCGCGCTTCGGGAAGCGCCCCCGCACGCGCGCCATCACGATGGATGCCTGCTCCCTCGCCCGGTGCGGCGACGTGGGCTACGACGCCCCGGGGCCTCCCCTCTGCCTGGAGGGCCCCCTGCTAAGGCGCCTCGGCGCCGGGCGTGCCCCGCCCTGACGCGGCCCAATCCTCATCTGGTGGTCGATTGCTGGGCGGCAGTGTATATTCAGGGCCAATCTATGGAATTGTCCTGAGCCCGAGTTGGCGATGGGAGGGCCAGTGTATCCACTGTTCTTCACCTTCAAGGAAGCAGTGTCCGGCAAGGGATTCCTTGGGGGCGTGGCTGTCAAAGGACGCGCCCTCATGGTGCAGGAGAGCGATGGAGCGTGCCAGGCGCGATGGCTGCGTCTGGAAACACACCACAGGAAGTCTACGCGAATTTCAGCCGAGCGTTCAAAGCCATCCTGTATGACATCGCTTCCGACTCAGCGAAGTACGGTGACTTCAAGGAATCAGTCGAGAGCTTCTTCAACGAGATCGACGGAACCGAAGAGACGCGATGGAAGAAAGCCAGAGAGGCGATCCGTGCTGGGGCGGCCATCCCTGATCAGTACGTCTCGGCGCTCCCACGAGTCACCACCGAAGCACGAGGCCAGATCGTGGTGGAGCGACTCGACAAGAAGCCCCGAAGCTTCACGCCGAAGGACAACAGGCTTGATACCTTCGCCACGGCGGCATAAACGCGGCTGTGGCTTCTCGGGGCACCGTCTTGCTCAGCGAAATCCTCGATATGCTTGAGGTGTGCGCCAAGGGATACAAGATCCGCGAGAAACCGCACATGCACTGGGTCTTGTTTAACGGCAAGATCTATCCCGCCCTGCCCAAGGGTGCCCATGGCTCAAAGACGCGAGCGGAGATAGAGGTCGGGCACCTCAGGAAGATGATCCGCTTCCTCGGCATAGACGAGGAATGCGCGAAGAAACATCTACCGATCCTCAAGTAGTCTGAACCCAATCCTCTCCCTCCTGGCCCCGAGTCTGTAAAATGAGGGCCGGTGCGAAAGAGCCCTGCGCTCACGACGCTCGTGCTTCCCGCCCTGGGGGCGGGCCTGGGCCTCCTCGTAATCGAAGGAGCCTCCGAGGTCGCCCGCGGCACCGGGCGGGGGGCGTACGGTCTCTCACCCGCGTTCAGCGCGGCGGCCCTCGCCGCGGCCGTCGCGTTCTGCGCGGCGAGCGCGCTCCGCTCGCGCGCGGCGGCGGCCCCGACGGAATGGCCCCGCCTTGTTGCTGCGGGCGCCGCCTGCGCGTCCGCGCTGGCGGGGCTGTTCGGTCTCTTGCAAGCGCTTATCGCCTTTCGGTCCGCGGCGCTGTGGCCGCCTGCCATTCGCGGAGAGGCGGGATGGTCGCTCCTCGAGTACGCGGCCG
>CAYNUH010000014.1:0-55318 GCA_964400605.1 uncultured Acidobacteriota bacterium
GCCACTGGCCCGACGGACGGGAACCGCCCCCACTCTGACCGAGAACACGGCACCGAGCAAGCGAAGCCCGCTCCGACGAGGGACGCGCGACACGCCTTCTTCAGGAAGGATCTGACGAGGTTCCGCGGGTTTTCTCCGGCATCCTCCGGCCGGTGAGGGCCGAACGCGCCGCCTCCAGGTCGCGCAGGGCAGCCGAGGCATCGCGATGGCCGGGCCGCAGAGTGAGCGCCATCCGGAGGGCGGATTCGGCCTCCTCGTGCCGGCCCTGCCGGGCGGCCAGCAATCCGGCGTTCGCCAGGAGCACCGGGTCGTCAGGGCCCAGAACCATCGCCTTCGCGATGAGGGCCGCTGCCTCTTCCTCCTCACCCAGCATCAGGAGCGCCCTCACGAGATCCGACATCGCCTCAAGGTCCGCCGGATCCGTCTGGAGCGCCTGCCTGAGGAGGAGCTCAGCCTCCGACGCGCGCTCCTGAATCAACAGCGTCGAGGCGAGGTTCAGCCTCGCCTTGCGATGGGCCGGGTTCAGCTTCAGCGTCTCCCTGAAATCTCCGGCGGCCTCGCTCAGGCGACCGCGCCTCTGGGCGAGGCGGCTGAGGAAGTACCACCCTTCAGCCAGCATGGGGTCCGAGTCGACGGACTGCCTCAGATACCGCTCCGGCTCCGTCCACGGGATGAGCGCCCCGTACACGCTCTCCACCTTCCTGGTCAGATAGGCCACTCCCATGTTGCCTGGGTGCCTGGGGTGTGACCTACGGGTACACCCCCGAGCTCTACCCGACCTGGCTGCGCAGCACCGTCCTCCTGTTCGCCGCCATGAAGGACAAACCGGCCGACGAGATGCTGGAAATCCTCTGCCCCCTCGCACGGAAAGTGATTGTCACCCGCGTCCCCGTCCCCCGCGGCGAGACGCCCGAGACCCTCCGCCGCCTCGCCCTGGCGGGCTGAGAGGAAGCCGGCGAAAGGGATCGACCTACCACCGCGTCCCGGTTGGTCAGGCGTGGGCAGGGATGATACCCTTCACCCTTCTCATCTCAAGTGGGTCAACGCGCGTGGCTCGTGGGCCCGGCGGCCACGAAGAGCGTCCCAATCTCATGAGCGATCCGGTCATCTGCTTCGGCCAGCAGCCCTGCGGGTTCTTCCCGAAGCGGTTCTTCTACGCAAAGGTCTTGACCGCCCGCCGGCTGCAGCAGGAGATCGGGGGACGGATCGTCTATTTCTGCCACGACAGCGACCACGATTATCGCGAGACGACCACTCCCCTGCGGGACCTGAAGACGGGCGATCTCAAGAGGCTGAACTTCGATCACCTGGGCAAGCTGCAGAAGAAGTACACGCCGCTGTACGCCAAGCGGATCCGGAACGACTGGCAGGTGAGAACGGCCCGCCTGCTGCCGTGCTTTGTCCCGCCGGCGCTGGTGGAGATCTTCCGGTCCGTCCGGGCCGACACGGTGGCCGATTTCTGCCTCGAGATGTACCGGGGGCTGGGGCTTCTGGAAGGGGTGGAGGTGGTCCGCTCCGGCGATCCCGAGCTGAGGAAGAGGGCCATGGACGTTGCGGATTTCTACGTCGATCTGCTCTACGAGGACGAGCTGGTCCGGGCCCGCTGTCGCGAGGGACGTCTGACCCTCCACCGGGGCGGCGACGAGTATCTGGAGATTCCCTGGCGCGAGCCCCGGAAGGAGAGCATCAGCCCGGCGCGCGACACGCGGCTCCGCTGGATGCAATCGGTCGTGCACTGCACCCACTATGTCGCCGGGGCGAGCGAGGTGCAGTATCTGAATCGCGAGGAGACGCCGGAGATCACATTCGTGGAGCGTGACGTCATCGAGCGGGCCCACGAATCGCTGGTCGACTACCCGTCGATCACAGAAGGGAGCGTCCGCCCCGATGCCGTCGTCCGCTAGTCCCGCATCCCCGCAGGCGGCCCGCCGGATCCTGGCGGTCGGCGCCCATCCCGACGACGTCGAGTTCGGGTGCGGAGGGATCCTCGCCAAGGAGGCGGCCCGGGGACATGCGATCACGGTGCTGAACCTGTCGCGGGGGGAATCGGGGTCCCGGGGCGCGGCCGAGGAAAGGGAGCGCGAGGCGGCCGCCGCCGCGTCCCGGATGGGGGCGCGGGTGCTGGGAGCGGAAATCGGCGTCTCCTACGCCATGGCCGTCTGGGCCAACGATCCGATCCGCCTGGAGGGGATCACGGACCTGGCGGGATCGGGGAGAAGATTTTGAGCGGCGCTGCGCTGAAGATCGCCATGACCTGCTATCCGTCGGTGGGGGGCAGCGGCATCCTCGCTTCCCAGCTGGGAGAACAGCTGGCCCGGCGCGGCCACCAGGTGCATTTCGTCAGCTACGAAAAACCGTTCCGCCTCGACGACTCCCTGGCCAACATCTTCTTCCACCAGGTCGACATCAACAAGTACGACCTGTTCAAGTACCCCGACTACACGCTGCCGCTGTCGGTGAAGCTGGCCGAAGTCAGCCGGCGCTTCGATCTCGACCTCCTGCACGCGCACTACGCGGTGCCCCACGCCATCGCCGCCTGCCTGGCCCGGCAGATGCTGGGAAGCGACCGGCCCAGGCTGATCACGACGCTCCACGGCACCGACACCACGCTGATGGGCCAGGACCCGAACTATCAGCCGGTGATCAGGCACGCCATCGAGCAGTCCTCGGGAGTGACCGCCGTTTCCGGGTTTCTCCGGGACGAGACGATCCGCACCTTCGGCGTCGCCCGGGAGATCAGAGTCATCCACAATTTCTTCGCGCCCGTAAGCCCGGGCCGCACCCGGCGGCAGGTGCGCGAGGAGCTGGGGATGGGAGACGAGTTCCTGGTGATCCACATGTCAAATCTGAGGGCGGGGAAGCGGATCGGCGATCTGCTGCGCGTCATCGCCGCCTCTCGGCATCGCGATCGAATCCGGCTGCTGATCCTGGCGGGGGGCGATTTCACCCCCTACAGGCCCCAAGTCACTGCGCTCGGGATCGGACCCCAGGTCACGGTGAAGGCGGCGGTGCCGGACGTGGAGAACTACTTGAACGCCGCCGACCTCGGGCTGTACACCTCGGAGTACGAGAGTTTCGGCCTGAGCATCCTGGAGAGCATGTTTCACCGGCATCCGGTCCTCGTCACCCGCGCCGGCGGCGTCCCGGAGGTCGTGGTCGACGGGCAGACCGGGTTCATGCTGCCGGTCGGGGATGTCGGTGCGTTCGTGGAGAGGCTGGATGCGATCGTGGAGAACCCGGAGCGCTACCGCGACATGGGGGAAAAAGGCTGCCAGAGGGCCCGCGCCCTCTTCTCGGCCGATCGGATCGTCGGCGAATACCTGGACTACTATCGGCAGGTGATCGAACGTTGAGAGACGCCCTGAGGTGCGCGCTGGTGATTCTCCTCGCGGGGGCCGGAACCGGATCCGCCTCCGCCCAGGCCCCTCCCAGGGCCGATGCGGCCGAGATCCAGCTGGCCCTCAAGAAGCTGCGGGTCCTGGCGAGCGTGCTCTACGTCGGCGCCCACCCCGACGACGAGAACACCCGCCTGATCGCCTGGCTGGCCAACGGGCGACTGGCCGATACGGCGTATCTCTCGATGACCCGGGGGGACGGGGGTCAGAACCTGATCGGCCCGGAGATCGGCGAGCTTTTGGGGATCATCCGATCCCAGGAGCTCCTGGCCGCCCGGCGGATCGACGGCGGGCGCCAGTACTTCACGCGTGCCATCGACTTCGGCTTCTCCAAGAACCCGGAGGAGACGCTCCGGATCTGGAACCGGGACCAGGTCCTTGCGGACACGGTCCGGGTCTTCCGGCAGTTCCAGCCCGACGTGGTGATCACCCGGTTCCCCAGCACCGCCGGCACGACGCACGGGCACCACACCGCCTCCGCCCGGCTGGCCCGGGAGGCTTTCGCGGCGGCGGCCGACCCGAAGCGGTTTCCCGAACAGCTCGATCGGGTCGGTCTCTGGCGGCCCCGGCGGATCCTCTGGAACACCTCCCCCTGGTTCTACGACAAGCGCGAGGAGTTCAAACCGGAGGCGCTGCTCAAGCTCGACGCGGGGGAATTCAGCCCTCTGCTCGGGCAATCGTTCGCCGAGCTGGCCGCCCGCAGCCGGAGCATGCACCGGAGCCAGGGGTTCGGATCGAGCGGATCCCGCGGGGAGGTCCTCGAATACCTGGAGCACCTGGAAGGGGACGCGGCCCGGGAGGATCTGTTCGACGGGGTCGATACCACCTGGGGACGGCTCGCGGGCGGGACGGCGGTGGGGGAGATCCTGGATCGGGCCTACCGGGCCTTCAACCCGGAGAGCCCGGCCCTCGTGGCGCCGTTGCTGCTCGAAGCGCGGGCGAAGCTCCTGGCCCTGCCGGCCGGGCGCTGGAAGAGCGTCAAGCTGACCGATCTGGACCGGGCGATCGTCGCCTGCCTGGGGCTCTACCTCGAGGCTGCCGCCGGGACCTCCGCGGCCGTGCCCGGAGAGCGGGTGAAGCTCAACCTGGAGGCGGCCAACCGATCGTCGACCGGCGTGCGTCTGAAACGGGTCACGGTCCCGGCCGCCGGGACCGATGATTCCCTGGAGCAGGACCTGAACGGCCGGGCCGGGTTCAAGAAAGAGATCGAAGTCACGCTGCCCGCCGATCTGCCCGACTCGCAGCCGTACTGGCTGCGGGAGAAGGGCAGCCTGGGAATGTTCCGGGTCGAGGACCCGGCCCTCATCGGGCTTCCCGAGAATCTCCCGGCCCTGACGGCGGTCTTCGCTCTCGAAGTGAACGGGGTTCCGTTCTCCGTCGAGCGGCCGGTCGTCTACAAGTGGACCGACCCCGTGCGCGGCGAGCAGTACCGGCCGTTCGAAGTGATCCCCGCGGTGGCGGTCGATCTCGCCGAAAATGTCTTCGTCTTTCCGGACCTGGCCGCCCGGGAGGTCACGGTCCGGGTCCGCGCCGGCCGGGCCGGCGTGGAAGGGACGCTCCGCCTGGAGGTCCCCCAGGGATGGCAGGCCTCCCCCCCGTCCCGGGAGTTCCGGCTCGAACAGAAAGACGCCTCGGCCGCGTTGAAGTTCGAGGTCCGCCCGCCGGCCTCCGCCTCCACGGGGGTTCTCAGGGCGGTGGCCGAAGCGGGAGGCCGGCGGTACCAGCGGGGGCTCGTCCACATCGAGCCCCCCCACATCCCGCCCCAGGTCCTTCTGCCCGCGGCGGAGGCCCGGGTGGTCCGCCTCGAGCTGCAGAGAAGGGGCCAGACGATCGGTTATGTGCAGGGCGCCGGCGATCAGATCCCGGCCGGGCTCCGGCAGATCGGCTACACGGTGGTCGAGCTGACTGAGGACGATCTCCTCCCGGAGCGCCTGCAGCGGTTCGACGCCGTGATCCTGGGGGTGCGGGCCTACAATACGCTGGAGCGGATGCATCTCCATCAGCCGGCCCTGTTCGACTACGTGAAAGCGGGGGGGGCGCTCATCGTCCAGTACAACACCAGCCATGATCTCCACGTCGATGCGGTCGCGCCGTATCCGCTCACGATCTCGCGGGAGCGGGTCACGGAAGAAGATGCCGAGGTCCGGTTCCTGCTCCCGGACCATGCGGTGCTCAACCAGCCCAACCGGATCACTCCGGCCGACTTCGAGGGGTGGGTGCAGGAGCGCGGCCTGTACTTCGCCGACAAGTGGGACGGTTCCTTCCAGGCCGTCCTTTCCTGCCACGATGAGGGAGAGCCCCCGCGGGACGGCGGTCTTCTCGTCGCGAAATACGGCGAAGGCTTTTTCGTCTATACCGGCTACTCCTGGTTCCGGCAGATCCCGGCCGGAGTGCCCGGAGCCTACCGGCTCCTGGTCAACCTGATCTCGCTGGGCCGGTAAAACCACCCGGCCGCCTCCGCATGCCGATCGACGCCGATAAAGAAAGAAGGATTATCGAGGACCGGCCCCCCTTCTTCAGAAGCTGGACCGGCGTGTACGCGCTGGTCCTCGGGTTCCTGGGCTTCCTGGTGCTCCTCTTCCACCTCTTCACGCGACACTACAAGTGAGCCTCCTCGACTTCGTCGTTCTCTTCGGCACCCTTCTGGCCATCGCCGCCTACGGGATCTGGAAGACCCGCGGCAGCCGCGACCTGGAGGGGTATTTCCGGGGCGATCACACGATGAAGTGGGGGACCATCGGTCTGTCCATGATGGCCACCCAGGCCAGCGCCATCACCTTTCTCTCCACGCCCGGCCTCGCCTACGAGCAGGGGATGGCGTTCGTCCAGAACTATCTCGGTCTCCCCATCGCCCTGGTCATCGTCTCGGCGCTGTTCATCCCGACCTACTACCGGCTCGGGGTCTACACCGCCTACGAGTACCTGGAGCGGCGGTTCGACCTGAAGACCCGCCAGCTCGGAGCCTTCCTGTTTCTGATCCAGCGGGGCCTGTCCGCCGGGATCACCATCTATGCCCCCTCCATCATCCTCTCGACCCTGATCGGCTGGAATCTCGATATCACCATCCTCCTGATGGGGATTCTGGTCGTGGTCTACACGGTGTCCGGCGGGACGCGGGCGGTCAGCCTGACGCAGAAGCACCAGATGGCCGTCATCCTGGTGGGAATGGCGGCGGCGTTCTTTCTCATCGTCTCCGGCCTGTCCAGGCAGATTCCCCTTTCACAGGCGCTGGCGGTGGCGGGGAAAATGGGCAGACTCGAGGTCCTCAATTTCTCCCTCGATTACAGCGCGCGCTACACCTTCTGGTCCGGGATTCTCGGCGGGCTCTTCCTGGCGCTGTCCTATTTCGGCACCGATCAATCCCAGGTGGCGCGCTATCTCTCCGGAGAGTCGGTGACCGAGAGCCGCCTCGGCCTGATGTTCAACGCCGTGCTCAAGGTGCCGATGCAGTTCTTCATCCTGCTCACGGGAGTGATGGTCTTTCTCTTCTACCAGTTCGTGGAGCCGCCGATCCTGTTCAAGCAGTCGGCGGTGCGGGCGGTCCACCAGTCGTCCCGCGCCCCGGAGATGCAGGACCTCGAGGCCCGGTATTCCGTCGCCTTCCTGGAGAAGCGGGAGGCGGTCCGGGCCCTCGCCGCGGCCCTGGAGGGGGGCGACGAGAGCGCCATCACCGCCGCCCAGGCCCGGGTCAAGAGCCTGGTGCGGCGCGCGGAGGAGATCCGGTCGGAGGCCAAAAGCCTGGTGGTCCAGGTCGACCCGAAAATGGAGGTGAAGGATTCCGACTACGTCTTCCTGACCTTCATCCTGCACCACCTGCCCCGGGGAGTGGTCGGGCTCCTGATCGCGGTGATCTTCTGCGCCTCGATGTCGTCGACCTCCTCGGAGCTCAACGCCCTCGGATCCACCAGCACCGTCGATCTCTACCAGCGCCTCCTCCGACCCCGGGAAACGGACCTGCACTACGTGATCGTGTCCAGGGTGCTCACCGCCTTCTGGGGGCTGGTGGCCATCGCCTTCGCCATGACCGCCTACATGGTGGAGAACCTGATCGAGGCGGTCAACATCCTGGGGTCTCTCTTCTACGGCACGATCCTGGGGATCTTCCTGACCGCCTTCCTGTTGAAGCGGGTGGGAGGCAGCGCGGTGTTCCTGGCGGCGCTTCTGGCCGAGACGACGGTGATTGTCCTCTACTTCACCACCGACATCGGCTACCTCTGGTACAACCTGATCGGGTGCGGCATGGTCCTCGGGCTCGGCATGGTCCTGCAGGCGTTCCTCCCCGGCCGGCGGAACGGGTCGAGGGACCCGGTTGTCTCCGGGCCCGGTCGGGGCTAGGATGGCACCCTCAACTCAGGAGGAGGACACGTGGTGGGCCGCAACATCCTGATCCCTTCCCTGCTCGGCGCGGCGCCCCCGAAAGGGCTGAGGATCCCCGAAAAGCCGTTCGATCTGGCCGCGAAGTGGGGGCCAGTCGATCGCCTTCGCCCGCACCGTGGGTGTCGTGCCTCCGTGGAGCGCCCCGCAGCAGGCGACCGGCAGGTAACTGCGCCATCCACTCGTTTCTCGAGGAGGACGTGAATGAAGAAAACCGTGCTGTTCATCACGATCGTCATGGTTCTCGTGCCGCTCGCGTTCGCGGAGCTCACTCTGCCGCGGGTGAGCCAGAAGGCGTCGGTCATGCAGACGGTGGGACTGACCGATGTCACCATCATGTACAACCGCCCCGGGGTGAAGGCACGGGTCATCTGGGGGGGGTTGGTCCCATACGACCAGGTGTGGCGGACGGGCGCGAATGAAGCGACGAGCTTCACCTTCAGCCAGGCGGTGAAAGTCAACGGCAAGCCGCTCCCTGCCGGGACATACAGCTTCCACACCATCCCCGGCAAGACCGCCTGGACGATGATTTTCAACAAGACCGCGGAGCAGTGGGGCAGCTACGAGTACGACGCCGCCAAGGACGCGCTCCGGATCCAGGTCGAGCCCGTGGCGGGGCCGCACCAGGAGTGGATGTCGTTCTCCTTCCCCGAGGTGGCCAACGACTCCGCGACGGTCGAGCTGGCCTGGGAGAAGCTGCGCCTTCCGCTCCGGATCGAGGCCGATACCACGAACCAGGCGCTGGCCAACATCCGGGAGGCCCTGTCCGGCGAAGTGAAGGAATGGAGCGTCCCTTACAGCGCCGCCAGCTTCGCGTTCAACGCCAACTTGGACAATCGCGCCGACGCGATGAAATGGATCGACCAGTCGGTCGCCATGAAAGAGACCTACTGGAATCTCCGGCTGAAGGCTTCCATGCTCGAGCGGGACGGGAAAAGGAAGGAAGCCGTTGCCATCGCCGAGAAGGCGGTGAAGATCGGCAAGGAGGAGAAGGACAACGCGGGCGAGATCGAGAAGACCGAGAAGCAAATCGCCGAGTGGAAGGCCGCTCTCGCCCGCTGAGGAGTCGGTGTGGTCCGCCTATTCGGACGAGTCCCCGCCGTCCGGGCGCCCCCTCTGACTCTTGAGGGCGGACCGGGTCCGCTTGTCGCGCAGGCGCCGCTCCGCGCTCCCCCGTCCGGGACGGGTCGGCCGGCGCGGCACCGGGGCATCGGCGACCTGCGCCAGCATGGCGGCGAGCTTGTCGAGGCAGTCCTCGACGTTGCGCCTTTGATCGCGGAAGCGCTGGCTGGTCAGGACCAGCTCGCCGTCGCGGGTGATCCGGCGGGCGAAGCGGCACCGGAAGCGCTCGCGGACGTCAGGCGGCAGCCCGGGCGCGCTCCCGACCGCCCAGCGCAGGATCGCCTTGCTGCTGACCTTGTTCACGTTCTGGCCGCCGGCGCCGGCGCTGCGCGCGAATTGGAAGCGCAGCTCGCCACCCTCCACCCGTATCCGATCGCCGACCCGCAGCGTGCGAACCATCCTTCCTCCCGCGCGCCCTCGTGCCGCGCGCTTTCGTGCCGCGCCCTGCCCTAGAATAGCGCGGTCGCGGCGGAATCGATCGCGTTTGCGGGAGGCCTGTCATGCCGGGCGGGATGCGGGTGCTGAACATCAAGACGTCGATGCCGACCGTCGAGGAAGCCCGCCATCTCCTGCTCGATGCGCTGCGCTCCGCGAAGGCCGACTGCGTCGAGGTCCTCAAGGTGATCCACGGCTACGGTTCGAGCGGCGTCGGCGGCGCCTTGCGGACCGGCCTGCGCCGCTCCCTCAGCCTGCGCCGGAAGGAGGGGGCGGTGCGCGAGGTGATCTACGGCGAGCGCTGGGACATCTTCGAGGAGCGGACCCAGGCGCTCCTGCAGCGCCACCCCGCGCTCCGGCGCGATCAGGATCTGAACAACGGCAACGAGGGCATCACCCTCGTCATCCTCTGAGCCGATGGCGCCAAGCCGCCCGCATGCGCCGCCGGAGCCTCAGGCGGCCCCCCACCCAGGCGTCGTTCACCTCGCGGCCAAAGTGCTCGTTGGTTCGCTCATACCCCGGGCAGAGTTCCCATCCGGGTTTATCCGGATACCAGCAGACGGGCGCAGGCGCGGCAGGCGGCCTATATTAGGGCCACTCGCCGGAGAAGCCGGAGGCAGGTCGGGATGAGCGCCAGCGTGACCACGCCCGTTCGATGGATCCTCGCGATCTCGGGATTCGCCGGGTCGCTCCTGAGCCTCGTGAGCATCCTCGATCTCGTCGAGGCCATGCGCGGGAACGGGCTGACCGACGGCGCGCCCGTGGGGCTACAGCAACACTACCTCCAGGTCGGGAGCTTCTACAGCCGCGGCTTCACGACCGGGTTCTTCCTCTGCTTCTCGCTCATGCTGGTCGCCATCGCCGTCGGCACCTGGTACGACGAGCGGCGCCGCGCCCGCGGCCGGGCGCCCTCCCGCCCGGCCCTTGCCCCCGCCGTTCCCCCTGCCGCAAGAGGCTGACCCGCGGTCACGACCGTCCCTCTCAAGGGGGAGGGGGTCAGATTGCGGAGCGGGGCCCTGTGAGCGAACCGGGAGGCGAGCACAGCCTGTGCGCTGCGAGGAGCTGTCCCCGCGAAGCAGTCTGACCCCCTTCTCACATGACAGCCGGACGGTAGTATGGCGGCGTGAGGCGGCGCGGCGTCCTCTTCCTGGACCCCGATGTGGTGACGCCGGGCCCGAGCGGTCTGTGATACGATGGCCTCCCGCACATGGAGGCATGGCCCTGAGAGATCGACTCTCCCGCCGGCGGAGGGCCCGTTCCGTTGGCGCGAGAAATCGCGCCGGAGCCATGCAGCCTCCCCCCGTTTCCGGGGCGTTTTCAGGCCTCGGAGCCTGAGCCAGAAGCCCCCTTGTTCAGCGCCAGTCGTGCCGCCGTCGCCCTGGCTCTTGCGGCCTTGGCCCTGGTGGCATACAAGGTCGTCTTCGCGGGGTACTCCCTCGAATCCATCGTGCCCGTGATCGCCTATGACGTGCGGACCGCCGTCCGCTTCGAGGGGCACGACGATCCGATCCGCATCCGCACCTTCCTTCCTCGATCCGACGATCGCCAGACGGTGCGCGAGGAGTCGTTCTCCTCCTCCGAGATGCAGAGGACCGAGGAGGTCCGCGGCGGGAATCGACGCGTCAACTGGAGTGCCCCGTCGGTGCGGGGGCCACGCACCCTCACCGTCGCCTACCGCGTCTCGGCCCGCGCGCTTCGCTACGTCCTCCCTTCGAGCGCGGCCATCCCGGTCGATCTGCCCGCGGGGCTCGAGAGGGATCTGGAAGCGACGGAGACGATCCAGTCCGCCCACCCGGAGATCGCCGCCCTGCTCGATCGCCTGGCCCCGCCGCCGCGGACGGTTGCGAGCGCCCTGCGGGCCATCTTCGATCACACCCACGCCCTCGATCCGGTCCCCTTCAAGGGCACGACCGACGCGTTGACGGCGCTGCGTCTCGGGGAGGGATCCTGCAACGGCAAGAGCCGGCTCTTCGCGGCGCTGGCACGGCGGGCGGGCCTCCCGGCACGCCTGGTGGGCGGACTCATCCTCGGAGCCGGGACCAAGCGCACCTCGCACCAGTGGGTCGAGACATGGGTGAACGGCGTCTGGGTGCCCTTCTGCCCCCTGAACGGCCACTTCGCGGAGATCCCGGCGCGCTACCTGCGGCTGTACACCGGCGACGAGGCCCTCTTCACGCACAGCGCCAACATCAACTTCGACTACGCCTTCACGATCCGCAGGCGGCTGGCCTCCCGTCACACGCTCGACGATGGCGCCGACGCCCCACCGTGGGCCTCGGCGCGCCTCTGGGAGCTCTTCGGCCGGATCGGCATCCCGCTCGATCTGCTGCGCATCCTCATCATGCTGCCTCTCGGGGCCACGGTTACCGTGATCTTCCGCAACGTCGTGGGCCTGCGCATCTTCGGCACTTTCCTGCCCGCGCTGATCGCCGTCGCCTGCCGCGGGACCGGCCTTCCTCTGGGGCTCGCGGGCTTCGCGACCGTGCTCGCCCTCGTGGGGCTGGCGCGCTTCGTGCTCGATCGGATGAACCTTCTGCACACGCCCAAGCTGGCCGTGATGCTGACCCTGGTCATCCTGGTGATGATCACCCTCGCGGCCGGGGCCGTGAGCTTCGGCTTCGGCACGCTCGCCTACATCAGCCTGTTCCCCATCGCGGTCACGACGCTGACCACGGAGCGCTTCGCCCTCACGGTCGAGGAAGAGGGCTGGCGGGAAGCGTTCACCGTTTCGGCCCAGACGGCCGTGGTCGTGGCGGCCTGCTACGCCGTGATGGAATCGGCGGCCCTGCAGGCGGTCTTCGTGGCCTTCCCAGAACTCCTGCTTGCAGTGATCGCCGTGGACCTGTGGCTGGGACGCTGGATGGGGCTCCGGTTGACCGAATACCGCCGCTTCGGCGGCCTTCTCAGCGGGCAGGGCCGTGCCTAGATCCTTGCTGGTTTCGCCGTGGAGGCGCGCCCGCCGGGTGCTGGGGCTGAACGCCCGCAACCTCCTGTACGTCCACGGGCTCAACCCCCGCAGGCACTTCCCGCTCGCCGACGACAAGGTCCTCACCAAGGACGCCCTCCGATCCGCAGGCGTCCCGACTCCCGAGACGCTCGTGGTTCTGTCGAACCTCGCGGAGGTATCGCACGCTCGCGCCCGGCTGGAGGAGGCGGGTGAGTTCGTCGTCAAGCCTGCCCGGGGCCGCCAGGGAAGCGGCATCGTCGTGATCGAGGGGCGTGAGGGGGAGCGTTTCCGCCGGCTCGGCGGAGCGGCGATCTCGTGGGAGGACCTCAGGCGTGCGATGGGAGACATCCTGTTCGGCGTCCACAGCTTCGGCCGCTCCGACCGGGTGCTTGTGGAACGCCGCGTCCGGGCGCACCCGGCGCTGGGCGGGCTGGCGGCCTTCGGCCTGCCTGACGTGCGGGTGATCCTTCTCAGATGCGCCCCGGCGATGGCCATGATGCGCGTCCCGACGCGCGCCTCGGGAGGGAGGGCCAACCTGCACCAGGGGGCCGCGGGCGTGGCGTTGCGCCTCGCAGACGGCTGGGCCTTCCGGAGCGTCCTGCGCGGCCGGGAAGTGGTCGCCCACCCCGACAATGGCGCCCCTCTCGAGGGCTTCCCGATCCCGTTGTGGGAGGGCGTTCTCGATGTGGCCCGAAGGGCCGCCCGGGCCCTCCCGCTCCCCTACCTCGGCGTGGACGTGGTGCTGGACGCCGACGCCGGGCCCGTGGTGATGGAGGTCAACGTCCGGCCCGGCCTCGAGATCCAGAACATCAACGGCCGGGGTCTCAGACGTCGTCTGCAGCGCCTGAGCGATCCGCAGGGAGGCCACCCGTGAGACGCCTGGTGCAGGTGACGCTCCGCGAGAGCCCTCTCCCCGTTCTGCTGGTCCTGGCGGGCGTCCTCGGCTTCGTCGAGTACCTGCACAGGTCGGTCGTGGCCCGCGAAGATCGCGTGCAGATCGTTCAGGTGCCGGCCTCGATGCCCGCCGGGGCGAAGGTGGATGCGGACGACCCCCCGGCAGCGTCCGGCATCGCGGGGGCCGACCTGGCGACGACGCCCGCCGTCGGACCGCTGCACGCCGAATCGCGGGACCTGGCCCTGGCGGGGCGGACTGCCGAAGCGCTGGAGCGGCTGGACACCTCGCTCGCTTCCGAGGGGAGCCGGGATGCGGGGCGGTTGGGGGAGCGGGGCGTTCTTCTCTTGAAGACCGAGCGAGCGGCCGAGGCGCTCACCGCGCTGGAGGAAGCGGAGCGCATGGGCTCCTCCTCGGCGGTGCTCCTCTACGACATCGCGCTGGCCCGGTCACGGGTGGGGGACCGCGCCGGCGCCGAGACGGCCTACAGGAGGTCGCTCGAGATCAATCCCCGCTCCGACGAGGCGTGGAACAACCTGGGGCTGCTCCTGTCGGAGCGCGGCGACCGCGCCGACGCGATCGATGCCCTGCGCCGCGCAGTCGATCACGCCGAGGCCGCCGCCCGTCACCGCCCGATGACGAACCTCGCCCGCCTGCTGGACGGCGAGGGAAAGCACGAGGAGGCGCGATCGCTCCTCCAGGAGGCGATCCGCCTGGCACCGGCCGACGCGTCACCCCGGCTCGCCCTGGCCAACCTGGAGGCTGCCACGCAGGAGGGACGCGATCGAGCCCGCGATCTTTACCGCGAGGTCATCCGCCTCGCCCCGGAAGACCCCGCCGGCCACTTCGGGCTCGGCCTCCTGGAGACCCGGGCAGGCAACGCCCCCGCGGCAGAGAAGGAGTACCGCGCGGCCCTCGACCTCCAGCCGACCAACCGGAAGGCGCGCTACAACCTCGGCCTCGTCCTTCTCGAGGACGGGAGGGCTCCGGAGGCGGCCCGTCACTTCGAGATCCTGATGGGCGGGCAGGCGGATCCGAAAGCCTCCTTCGGCCTGGGTCGCGCCCGGCGCGCTCTCGGCGACCCGTCAGGTGCCGAGCAGGCCTACCGCGAAGCCGTCCGCCTCGCGGGAGGCGTCTATCCGGAGGCGTTCTTCAACCTGGGGATCCTGCTGCGCGACTCGGGCCGCGACGGCGAGGCGGAGGCCGCCTACCGCGAGGCGCTGCGGCACGACCCCTCCTACGCGGCGGCCTGGATCAACCTGGCCCTGCTTCTCACGGATCTCCACCGGCCCTCCGAGGCGTTGCAGGCTACGGAGCACGCGTTGGCCGCGGACGCCGGCAGCGAGAAGGCGTGGTTCCTGCGCGGCCGGCTGCTCTCGGAGGCCGGGCGTCGCGAGGAGGCGCTGGCCGCCTACTCGAAGGCGGGCCAGGTGCGGCCGGGATACACCAAGGCCATGCTCAACGCCGCGGTGCTGCATGCCGAGGCCGGGCACGACGACGAGGCGATCCGGCTCTACCACGAGGTCCTGGCCATCGATCCGCGCAACGCCGTCGCATGGTACAACCTCGGGCTGGCTCTCCATCGTTCCAGGCGCGACGCCGAGGCCCGCGCCGCGTACGAGGAGGCTCTGAAGGCCGACGCGGAGATGACCCGCGCGGCGCAGAACCTCGGGGTCCTATACGCCCGCGAGGGACGGATCGAGGATGCCCGCCGCGTCTTCGCGGAGGCCCTGGAGCGCCGCCCTGACGACGTCGCCCTGCGCTACAACCTGGCGCTGCAGCTCGATCGGATGGGCCAGTCCGACGCGGCGCTTCGGGAACTGCAAAAGGTCGTCCACCTCGATCCGAAGCACTCCCGGGCCTGGAGGGTGCTGGCGCGGCTTTTCGAGGCTCGCGGCGAGCCGCAGGAGGCCGCGCGCGCCCGGGCCGCGGCCAAGCAGATCAATATGGAGAAACCGCCCGCGCCGGAGAAATGAATGGAGATCACCGATGATGACGCGTAGAGGAAGGGTCCGGCACGGCTCGGGTCTCGCGCTGGTGCTCGCCTCGCTGTTTCTGTCTCCCGTCGCCGGCGCCGAGGGCAGGGAGGCCCGCAGCCCCTGGAGCTTCGGCGTTAGCGCCCAGGGGGAGGTCATCCACGACGACAACATCCTGAGCCTTTCGGACCGGGACAAGGGTCTGGTCGGCGACCCGAACCCGGCGAACACGGGCCGCTTCAGGATCGAGTCGCCGGACGATTTCATCTTCGCTCCGGACCTCACGCTGACGTTCGCCCGCTCGCCGCGCCGGGGGCGCGAGACGGATATCGTCTTCACGGTGCGCGCCCACGACTACGTGCGCAACTCGGTCAAGGACTACCAGGACATCGCGCTCTCGGTGAGGCAGGAGCTGACCCGCAGCCGAGCCCACCAGACCGCACTAAAGGTCGGCATCTCGAGGATCCCTTCGTACTACCTCCGGGAGCTGATCGACGAAGACGAGTCGCCGCCCCCCCCGGGGCCTAAAATCAGGAACTCCCTCACCTACGAGAAGAGCCGAGCCTTCCTCGAGCTGACCCAGGAGGTCCTCGATCGAACGCTCTCGGTCACGGGGCGCTACGCCCGGGAGAAGCGCGACTACAACGACCACTTCAACGAGCGCGACTCGGACAGCGATGTGCTTTCGCTCGACGCCTCCGTCTATCCGATGCGGCGGATAGGACTGCGCATCCGCCCCTACTACGCACGCGAGAAGCGCGGCAGCCACGGCGACCTCGACTCGTCGCCGGGCATCGTGGACGACGACGTGGGATACGACTCCGATCTCTTCGGGGTGGAGGTGCGCGGTCTGTGGGGGCGTGACGCCGACCACCGGCATACCCTGAGGGCCTACTACGAGGATGAGGAGCACACGTTCACGACATCCATCATCGGGGACGACGGGCATTTCGGCCGCGTGGACAGCATCACCAAGTTCGGCGTTGGATACGAGAAGGAGATCGGAGCGGCCTGGGCCTGGGGGGCTTCCGCCTACCACCGCGACAACGACGTGTCGTTGCCCTCGCAGCCCACCATCGGTCACGCGAAGAACGTCGTCGCGGCCTCCCTCACCTACAGCTTCGAGCGCCGCATCAAGCGCACTCCCAAGCCGGGCGGAGAGCCGCGTGCGCCGGAGCAGCCGGAGACGGACGGATAGGTGGTAGATTCTGCGTCCAGCCGCGCCGACCCGCCGCATCCGGAGGATCCCATGTCCAAGCGCCTCGCTCCGTCCCTGTCCCTCGCGCTCCTCTTCTTCGCCGTCCCCGCGGCGCCGTCGCAGGCCGCCGACACCCATCCCTTCTCCGTCCGAGACATGGTCGCCATGGAGAGATTGGGCGACCCGAAGCCTTCGCCGGACGGCCGCTGGGTCGTCTTCACGCGGCGGACCTGGGACGAGGCGGCGAACAAGGTCACCACCAACCTCTGGCTCGCGGCGGTGGACGGAAGCGCCGTGAGACAGCTCACCGCGGCCCGGTACGTCTCGGACACGTCGCCCGCGTGGTCCCCTGACTCCCGCACGATCGCCTTCGTCTCGAACCGATCGGGCTCGTCTCAGATCTGGGCCATCCTCGTGGACGGCGGCGAGGCCGCCCCGGTCACGGCGCTTCCGATTGATGTGGACAACATCCAGTGGTCGCCGGCGGGGACGCACCTGGCGTTCTCGGCCGAGGTGTACCCGGACTGCTCCGATCTGGCCTGTACCGCGAAGCGCGACGAGGAGAAAGCCGCGAATCCCGTCAAGGCGAGGACGTTCACGAGACTGATGGTGCGGCACTGGGACGCGTGGTTCGAGGGGAAGCGGAACCACCTGTTCACGCTCGCCCTGGAGAAGGGCGCGAGCCCGGCCCCCGACGGCGATCCCGTGGACCTGCTCAAGGGCCTCGACCATGACGCCCCGACGCGCCCCTTCGGAGGCGCCGAGGAGTACGCCTGGTCGCCCGACGGACGGGAGATCGCCTTCACCTCCAACATGGCCGCCGACCGCGCGTGGAGCACCGACATGGACATCTATACCGTCCCCGCCGGAGGTGGGCCGGTGCAGTGCATCACGGAGGCGAACGAGGCCACCGACACACAGCCGGTCTACTCCCCCGACGGCTCCACCATCGCGTACCTCTCGATGAAGCGCCCCGGCTACGAGTCCGACAGGCTCCGCGTCGCGCTCTACGACCGGCGCGCGCGGACGAGCCGCGTCCTCACGGAGGCCTGGGATCGATCGGTCGGCTCTCTCGCTTTCACGCCGGACGGGAAGTCCCTGTTGGTCACCGCGACCGAGAGCGGCCGCCAGCCCATCTTCACGGTGGCGGCGGCCACGGGGAATGTCGTGAAGATCGTGGCCGACCACTACAACACCGGCGTCGCCGCCGTCGGCTCCGCGGCGGGGCCCGGGATGGGACGGATCGTCTTCGGCCAGGACTCCCTTACCTCTCCCGTCGAGATCCACACGGCGCGGATCGACGGAACGGATGTGAGGCGCCTCACCCACGTCAACGACGAGCGCGTGGCCGCGGCCCGGATGGCGGCTCCCGGGGAGTTCTGGTTCAAGGGGGCGCTTGGCGAGAAGGTCCACGGATGGATCCTCAAGCCGGTGGATTACAAAGAAGGGACCAGGTACCCGCTCGCCTTTCTGATCCACGGCGGCCCTCAGGGATCCTGGGAGGATCATTTCCATTACCGCTGGAACCCGCAGGCCTACGCCGGGGCCGGCTACGCCGTCGTCGCCATCGACTTCCACGGATCGACCGGGTACGGCCAGGCGTTCACCAACTCGATCCGCGGCGACTGGGGCGGCAAGCCGTACGAGGATCTCATCAAGGGGCTCGACCACGTCCTCGCCACGCACCCCTTCGTGGACGGCGGCCGCATGGGGGCGCTCGGCGCCTCGTACGGCGGCTACATGGTGAACTGGATCGCGGGCCAGACGGACCGCTTCAGGTGCCTCGTGAGCCACGACGGCTCGTTCGACGAGGTGTCGGCGTACTACACCACGGAGGAGCTGTGGTTCCCCGAATGGGAATACCATGGCGCGCCCTGGGAGAACCCGGCGCTCTACGAGAAGTGGTCGCCGAACCGCTACGTGCAGAACTGGAAGACGCCGATGCTCGTCATCCACGGCGCGATGGACTTCCGCCTCGTGGAGACGGAAGGGATCTCCGTCTTCACGGCCCTGCAGCGCCGGGGGATCCCCTCCTTGCTGCTGCACTTCCCCGACGAGAACCACTGGGTTCTGAAGTCGAAGAACAGCATCCTGTGGCACGAGACGGTCATCGGGTGGCTCGACCGCTGGCTGAAGCCGGGGTCCTGAGGGCTGCGAAGCGCGTCAACGGGATCGTCGCCGGGCCTCACCCCTTCTCCTGCTGCAGCCCCGCCGACTCTGATTCCCACCTTTCGATCAGGGATGCGAGCTCCGCGGAGAGGGCCTTTTGCTCACGGCCGAGCGATTCGGCCAGCCCAGAGGTGTTGTAGGTCTCGGCGCGGGCCAGGGCGGATGCGATCTCGTGGAGCCGCCGCTCCCGCCTCGCGATCTCCTCCTCCAGCGAAGCGACGCTGTCGCGCAGCCCCTTGAGCCTCCGGTTCCTCTCGTTGCGCGCCTCGGCGGCGGCTCTGCGATCCTGCCGGCGCTGCTCCTTCGCAGAAGGCGGCGCCGCCCCCGCGACGCGCCGCCGCGCGCCGGAGTCCTCTTCGCCCCCTCCGGACCTGGAGGCCGCCGAGCGCGCCACCGCCTCGAGGTAGGCGTCGTAGCCTCCCTCGACCACGCGGAGGCACCCCGACTCGAACCCCGCCACCTTTCGCGCCACCCGGTTGATGAAGTAGCGGTCGTGCGAGACGAACAGAACCGACCCCTCGTAGGCGGCTAGCGCCTCCTCCAGCGCCTCGCGCGCCGTCAGATCGAGGTGGTTGGTGGGCTCGTCGAGGACGAGGAAGTTGCCCGGGTCCACCATGAGGCGAGCCAGGGCCAGCCGGTTCTTCTCGCCCCCCGAGAGGATCTCCACCCTCTTGAAGACGTCGTCACCCGAGAACTGGAAGATCCCGAGGAGCGACCGCAGTTCTCCCATCCGGCGCGCGGGGGCCAGATCCTGCATCTCCTCCACAACGGTGCGGCCAGGCGTGAGCGTCTCCACCACGTGCTGGGCGAAGTGGCGAGTGACGATCCCTTCGCCGACGATCACCTCCCCGCCGTCGGCCGCGATCTGCCCCGACGCGACTTTCAATAGAGTCGACTTGCCGCAGCCGTTCGGCCCGACCAGGGCCACCTTGTCCCCCCTCTCGACCGTCAGGTTGACGCCGTCGAGGACCAGGTTGGGTCCGTAGGCCTTGACGACTTCCTGGAGGTCGAGGACGACGCGAGGGGAGCGCGGCGCCCGGGGGAAGCGGAACCCCCACTCCGGCTCCGCATGCGGCGCCTCGGTGCGATCCGCCTTCTCGAGCATCCGGATCCTCTCCTGGACCTGCCGCGCCTTCGTGGCCTTGTAGCGGAAGCGATCGATGAAGCGCCGCACCTCCGCCTCACGCCTATCCTCCCGCGTCACGGCCGCCGCCGCGCGCTCGCGGGCGAGGGCCTTCTCAGCGCGGTAGTGGTCGTAGTCGCCTCGGAAGACGCGGAGCCGGCCCCGGTCGAGCTGGGCGACGGATCCGGCGAGCCGGTTCAGGAAGAACCGGTCGTGAGAGACGAGGACGATCGCGGAGGGGATCCGCGCCAGGTACGACTCCAGCCAGCCGATCCCTTCGAGGTCGAGGTGGTTGGTGGGCTCGTCGAGGAGGAGATAGTCGGGCCGGCGCAGGAGGAGCGACCCCAGGAGCGCCCGCATCCGGTAGCCGCCCGAGAACTCGGCGAGCGGGCGCGCGTGGTCGGCGGCTTCGAACCCCAGTCCGCCCAGGATGATCTTCGCTTCGGCTTCCACCCGGAAGCCGCCGGCCGCCTCGAAGCGGTGCTGCACGTCGCCGAGCCGCCGGGTGAGATCCCCGACGGCGGCGCCGGGCTCGGCCATCGCCTGCTGGAGGCGCGAGATCTCCGACTCCATCGCCGCGATCTCGGAGAACGGGGAGAGGATGGCCTCCAAGAGTGTGTGTTCCGTCTGGAGCGCCTCCCGCATCCGAGGATCCCGCGGGCCGGAACCGGCGGGCGAGGGATCCCCCGCCCGCATCGTGCCCTCCTGGGGGAAGTACGCGAGGGTGGCGCCCCCCGGGCGATCCGCGCTCCCGCCGTCGGGCTCTTCCTCACCGATCAGGATGCGCAGGAGCGTCGTCTTGCCGGCCCCGTTGCCGCCCACGAGGCCCCAGCGGGACCCGGGCGGGATCCCCCAATCAACCCCCTGGAGGACCTCGGTCGCGCCGTAGGCCTTGCGGATCCCTCGCGCGGTGAGCACGGCCGGAAGCCTACCACGCGGCCGGGAGCCGGCCTCGCTGGCGGCGGCGCCACGACCCCCGGGGGCGAGCGCGGCGCCGCGAGCCGGCCCTAGCGGCCCGCCTTCGCGGGGGCGGCGGGTTTCTCCCTGACCGCCTCGATGTTCAGCATGATCTCCACTTCGTCCCCAAGCATGGCGCCGCCGGTGTCGAGGGTCTGGTTCCAGAGGATCCCGAACTCCTTCCGGTTGATGGTCCCGCGGGCCTCGAATCCGCCGCGGTAACCTCCCCACGTGTCGGGGGAGAACCCGAGGACGTCCACGTCCAGGTCCACGGGCTTGCTCACGCCGCGCAGCGTCAGCGTGCCCTTCAACGTGGCCTTCCCTTCCCCCTTCGGGATGACCTCGGTGCTGACGAAGGTCATCTTGGGGTGTGTCGCGACATCGAAGAAATCGGCGCTCTTGAGGAGGGTGTCGCGGTCCTGGTTGTCGGTGTCGATGCTCGCCGTGTCGATCTCGACGGAGACCTTCGTCGTGGCCAGGTTGGACGGATCGAGCGAGATGGTGCCCGAGTACTTGCCGAAGCGCCCCGGAAACTTGGAGACGAAGTGGCGGATCTTGAAGCCCACCATGGAGTGGACCGGATCGATCTGATAGGTCTCCGTGGCCGCAAGGGCGGGAGCGGCCGCCCCGGCCACGAAGGCCAGGATCGCCACGAGGGTGATCGTCGCGTCTCTCTCGCGCACGGGTCTGCCTCCTTAGCAGAAACGAAGTCGGCTTACGTCCTTGAAGGCCGCCATCCTACCAGCCTGCGCCTGACGGCCGCCACCGCTGGGCCGGGAGGGGGCCGCGCGCAGGCCGTCTCCCGCAAGCGAAGTAGCCCACCACGCGTGGCCCGCTGTCGTTGAACGCCGGGCTCCGGAACGGTAGAGTACCAGCCATTGAACCGGCCCGGAAGGGCCTATGACATTGGATCCCCGCGGTGTCGCCGGGGGGAGAAAGGAACCGGAATGGGACCCGGACCCGACCGTCCGACCGCCCGGCAGTCGCCGATCGCCGCGGCGGCCCTCACGATCCTCCTTGCCCAGATCGCGCTCGCGCCTCCCGCGCGCGCCGGGCTGGGGTGAGCCTGAGGCACCCCCCAGCTCCCGGTCGGGAGCTTCGGGTACCACGCGGTGCGCCCCGTCGGGGAGTGGTCCGCGGGGCTGGCGTACGCCCAGCAGCCCTTGAACCCCGTCTACATCGGGGCCTTCCCGAGCGGCGAGGCCGAGAGCATCCGCACCCTCCAGCAGGCCGTCATCCTTTCCGCCGAGGTCGGCGTCACGGAGCGCTTCGCCCTGACCGGGTCGCTGCCGCTGCGGAGCGTCGAGCTCTCCGGAGAGGACTTGCAGGCGACCGGCGCGGGCGACCTCCAGATCGGCGTGCGGCAGGCCCTGACCGATCCCGAGAAGAAATCGCGCTTCTCGGCCGTCGCAACCTATGGCGCCTGGCTTCCGACGGGAGCGTCCAACGGTCGTGACGACATCGCAGAGAACATCTCCTTCTCGCGCGGCGTCGTGACGGCCGTCGCGGGCGGGGAGTTCTCCCTCCGGATCGGACCCCACTCCCAGATCTTCGGCCAGTTCGACATGCAGTTCCCGACGGGCGCCGACGACGTCGAGGGCCCGGGCGGCTCCGCCGCGCGGTACCGGTTCGCCCCTTCGAGAACAGGATCGCTGCTCTTCTCACAGTCCCTGCCCGGCGAGAAGGTCTCCTGGGTCGGAGGGCTGAGCCAGCGCTACTTCGGCGTGGACAAGATGAACGGCCTACCGGTCGAGACCCGCGGGGGCGCCGTCCGGAGGATCGTGGGCGGGTTCATCTTCAACGTGGCGCGGCGCCAGACCATCGGATTGCTGGCCGAGCGCCTCGCGCACGCCAATGTCAACGGAGACGACATCACCCGGGAAGGCCAGCTCCTCGCCACCACCGAGTTCGTCGTCGCCTGGCAGGCCACCTTCGGCACCCACCGCCACCCGGACTGACGTGAGGATCCTCGTCGCGCAGGACGATCCCGCCGGCGCGTTCCTGCTGGAGCGCGCGCTCGGGAGCGCGGGGCACCGCGTCATCCTCGCGCGCAGCGCCGCCGAGGCGAAAGAGGCCATCGGCGTCGGCCCCTTCGACGCCCTCCTGACGGACTGGGTGATGCCCCGGACGGACGGTTTCGATCTCATCCGGCACGTCCGGAACTCCATCCGCCCCGCCCCTCTCATCCTCGTCGTCACGGCTCTCGCCTCCGAGGACGAGCGCGCGCGCGCGCTTGAAGCGGGCGCCGACGACTACGTGGCGAAGCCGTACGCCGTGCCGGATGTGCTGACCCGCCTTGGAACGCTCTTCTCGCGCCGCGGCCAGCCCAGCCCCGCGCGCGCCGTGGTCGCCGCGCCCCCCGCAAGCCCGGCGCGCCCCCCGTTCGTGGCCGTCGTCATCGCGGCCAGCACGGGTGGTCCGCGCGCCCTCAGCGATCTCTTCCACTCCCTGGGCGTTTCGGAGCGCGCGGCCTTCTTCGTGGTCCTGCACGGCCCGCCCTGGATGCTGGAGACGTTCGCGCACCGCCTCCAGCGGGAGACCGCCATGAAGGTGTTGCTGGCGGGAGAAGGGGTGCGCGCCGCACCGGGCACGATCTACCTGGCACCGGGCGACCGCCACCTGTGCCTGGATCCCTCCCCCCCGACGCTTCGCCTGCGCGACGATCCTCCCGAGAACTTCGTGCGCCCCGCCGCCGACCCTCTCTTCCGCAGCGCGGCCACGGCGTTCGGGCGCCACTGCGTGGCGCTGATCATGAGCGGGATGGGGCGCGACGGGGCCACGGGCTCCGAGCATGTGGCGGCTTCCGGCGGGCTGGTGATGGCGCAGGACCCAGACACGGCCGTCGCCCGATCCATGCCCCAGACCGTCATCGATCTGGGCCTCGCCAGGGAGGTCGCCCCCGTCGCGGGGCTCGCTTCCGCCCTCGGCCGCCACATCGAATCACTTTCCGCAGCCCTGGGAGCGGTCTCCATCGCCCCCAGGCGTGGCGGCCCGATGTCCTGATCCGACTCATCCAGAGCCCCGACCAGAGAACCTCTCGGACGCGGGACGGCCGGTCGATCGATCCGACGATTCGATCCCGGGAATGACGCCGTGACGGGGTTTGGAGGCTACGTCAACGCTCGGAGGATCCGGGGCGGGAGATACCAGATCAAGCTGCCGCCCTCGGCCAGGGGCCCCGGGATCTCCAGGAGCGCGGCCCCGCCCTTTCGGAAGGTGAGTTTGTCGGCTCGGCGGGAGCCGAGGAGCCGCGCGAGAAGCGCCGACAGGTGCGGCTCATGCCCGAACACGGCCACGGTGTCCTTATCCCCGTAAGCGGCGAGGGCCTTCGCGAGATCGTCGAAGCTCCCGGACGCCAGCGCCGGCTCGATGGCGATCGCCGGCCCCCCCAACGCGCGCGCGGCGATCACCGCGGTCTCGTGGGCGCGGGTGAGCGGGCTGGTGAGGAGCGCGGTGGGAGGGGGGATGATCCGAGCGAGACCCAGAGCGGCCGCGGTGAACCGCCGCTCCCCTCTCGGCGTGAGCGGCCGCTCCTCGTCGGGGAGGTCCGGCGCCCCCCGAGGGACCGCGATGGCGTGGCGGATGATCAGAAGCCGCATCGATCGACGTCAACTCCGTTGGACTCCGCTCCGGGCGGATCCGCCACGAAGAGCGCGCCGCTCATGCCGATGTGGCGATCCCGCTGCGCCCCATCAGGGACAGCGCGCGCTGGACGATGGTGCCGGGGAGTTCTTCCAGGAAGGACCGGTGCTGGGACCGGCCCACGTTCATGAACTCCGCCTCCCACTTTCTCGCTTCCGCGGCGAGCGCCGCGCGGCCGCGCCTGTCGTTGGAGGCGGCCTGCTGGCCGAACCATCCGGCAAGAATGCAGGCGTCATGGACCTGCCCGAGTCTCTCCTGAAGCTCCTTGAGGCGCCTGGCCGCGTCCGGTGACTCGCCCCTCAGGTGGGCGTTCACCTCGGCCACGTAGCGAAGCCTGCGGCTTCGCCTCCGGATCCGGTGCAGCTCCGCGGGCTCGAACCTGTCGCCCACGGTCTCGATGGCCGCGAGCAGCAGGGCCCCGCCCACGTCCCGCGCCCGCCTGAGGCGCACCAGGATCGTGAACGGCTCCTCGGCCTTCCGGGAGAGGATGATCTTGAGATCCCGCCTCAGAGAGGCCAGCTCGAGATCGAGCAGCCCTTCGGCCATCCGCTTCCAGCTTCTCGAGCGGGCCGCCCTCAGCCTGCGCCGGATGAGGGTCAGCTCGGGCGGTTCCGACGCCTGCCGCGGGACGTGCTTCTGGAAGAGGGCCAGGGAGACGTCGAGGTCGCGGCTCCTTCCGGCCGCGCGGACGAGCTGGCGCAGCACGCTCAGAGCGCGCCGCACCCGGCGCCCCTCGGGCTTGCGGGTCAGGAGCGGCAGGGCCACCCGCAGCCGGCGACCCGCGACTCGCATCTGATGGATCGGCTCCTCCTGGCCCGACAGGGCCTTGGGCAGGTGCCTGTACAGGGTCCGGATGCGGTCCTTGAGCAGGGGGGTGGCCAGGTCCTCGAGGGCCGTCAGAACAGGGGTCACCAGGGGGGTCTCCGGGAGGGTGGGTTCGCGGGCAACGCTATCACAGCCCCGTCTGGGGACACAACCGCGGGGCTCGCTTGATAGGCCCCGGCCGCGCTTGTACCATCTCCCGGCGGGGCCCAGGCGGGGGGGCCTCTGGTGACCGCAGCCATCGAGGCCGCCCGCGGTCCGTTCCGGAGGCTCGCCGCCGACTCAAGAGGTGTGGGGGTGGCTTCCGGCCCATCCCTCGGGGGCCATCTTCAGGCTTCGGCGTGAGGTCGTCCTCCATGAAGCAGACGGTGCCCGGTCACATCGATGACGGGACGCCTCGCCCATCGGATCCCCCGAGCACGGTGGCCGTCGTGGACATGGGCGCCTCATCCATCCGCCTCGTGGTGGCCGAGTGGACCCCCGGCGGGCCCGTTCGCATCCTCGAGGAAGCGTCCCGCGGCGTGCTGCTTGGCAAGGACACGTTTAGCCACGGCCGCCTCGGGGCCGCCACCGTGGACGCCACGCTCAAGGCGCTCGAGGGGTTCCGCCGCATCATGGACGGCTACGGAGTGACCACCTACCGCGCCGTCGCCACCAGCGCCGTCCGCGAGGCGAGCAACTGCGACGGCTTTCTGGATCGGGTCCGACTCAGGACGGGGATCGGCGTGGAGGTCATCGACGGCTCTGAGGAGAACCGTCTCACGTACATCTCGGTCCGGGAGGCGCTCGGGGAGCACGAGGCCCTCACCTCCGCCGACGCCCTCCTCGTGGAGGTCGGCGGCGGCAGCGCCGACATCTCGTTCCTCCGCAAGGGGGAACCCGTGCGCTCTGGCACGTACGCGCTGGGATCCATTCGCATGCGCCAGAGCCTGGCCTCCTGGCACGGAAGCCACGAGCGGCGGATGCGGCTTCTCCGCCGGCACATCCACAACGTGGTGGAGGACATCCGGCTCGAGATGCCGCTCAAGGAGGCCCGGCACTTCATCGCCCTGGGGGGGGATGTCCGCTTCGCCGCCTCGCGGATCCTGGGCGAGGGCACCTCGGACGGAGACGCTCGAGTCGTCGCTCGCGATGCCTTTCTGGCCTTCTGCGATGAGGTGATGGGAGAGGACGCGGACCAGCTCGTGGAGCACTACCGCCTGCCGCAGGCCGACGCGGAGACGCTGGTCCCCGCGCTGATGGCCTACCGCGAGCTGGTGGCCGAATCGGGGGCGGACACGCTGATCATCCCCGAGGCCTCTCTTCGGGCGGGGCTGCTGCTGGAGATGACCACGCCCGGGGAGAAGCAGGGGATCGAGGACCTCAGCCGGCAGGTCCTCGTCTCCGCCGCGGCGGTCGGCGAGAAGTACAGGTACGACGCGCCCCACGCCAGGAACGTCGCCCACCTGGCCGCGCGGCTCTTCGACGAGCTGAGATCCGAGCACGGATTGTCGGATCGCGATAGGCTGCTCTTGGAGGTGGCGGCCCTTCTGCACGACGTGGGCATCTACGTCAGCCTTCGCGGCCACCACAAGCACGCCCAGTACGTCCTCTCCGCCTCGGACATCTTCGGGTTGTCGCGCGACGACATGGCCGTGGTCTCCAACGTGGCCCGGTACCACCGCCGGGCGCTGCCACAGAAGACTCACCTCCCGTTCATGTCTCTCGACCGCGACACGCGAGTGGCCACCGCCAAGCTGGCCGCCATCCTCAGGGTGGCCAACGCCCTCGACGCCGACCATCTCCAGAAAATCAAGGACGTCCACGTGATCAAGGAAGAGGATTCCTGGGTGCTCGAGGTCGAAGGCGCGGGCGATCTCACCATGGAGCGGCTGGCATGCCTCGCCCGATCCGACCTCTTCACAGACGTGTTCGGGCGCAAGGTCGCCTTCCGGGAGGCGGGGGTGCACGGATGAAAACGACCGCCGCGAAGACCCGCAAGCGGCATCCGGAGCTGTTCATCAATCGGGAGATCTCCTGGCTGGAGTTCAACGGCCGCGTCCTGGAGGAAGCCCGGGATCCCACCGTCCCGCTTCTCGAAAGGCTCAAGTTCACCACCATCGTGGCCTCCAACCTCGACGAGTTCTTCATGGTGCGCGTCGCGGGACTCAAGCAGGCGGTGGCCGAGGGGGACACGGGCCCCGACCACGCGGGGCTCACGCCCGGACAGCAGCTCATGCTGATTTCCGAGCAGGCCCACAAGATGGTGGATTCCCTCTACGCCGCGCTGATGGAGGAAATCCTCCCCGCGCTGGCGCAGCGGGGCATCCGCATCCTCCCCGTGGAGGGGCTCGACGCCGATCAGAAGGCTCACCTCTCGCGCTACTTCAAGGAGGAGGTCCTGCCGGTCCTCACGCCCCTGGCGATCGACTACTCGCGGCCGTTCCCCATGCTGGGCAACCTGACGCTCAACCTGGCCCTCCTGCTGGAGCCGGTGGAGGGAGAGGACCAGCCCCGTCTGGCCGTGGTCCAGGCGCCCGGAAGGCTCCCGCGCATGGTCCGTCTCGTCGGCGGCGACGGCAACACCTACGCCTGGCTCGAGGACGTCATCTGCTCGGAGCTGTCGGCGCTCTTCCCGGGACAGAAGGTGCTGGAATCCGCGGCCTTCCGCATCGCCCGCGACTCGGAGCTGGACCTCGACGACGAGGGGGGACGCGATTACGTGCAGGACATCGAGGAAGAGCTGCGGAAGCGGCGCCGCAGCCAGGTGGTGCGGCTGGAGGTGGAGGTGAGGGCGGGCCCGGCCCTGCTGACGACGCTGGCGGGGAGGCTCGGCGTGGGCCCCGAGGACACCTATCGCATCCCCGGACCGCTGGATGCGCGCGCGCTCTTCCCGCTGGTGGACCTGCCGGCCCTCGAGGATCTCAGGGACCCTCCTCTCAAGCCGTTGCCCCTGCCCGAATTCCTGGACAAGGAAGACACCTTCGCGCTCCTGGACGAGCGGGACATCCTGCTGTACCACCCTTACGACGCCTTCGATCCCGTGATCACGTTCGTCTCGAGGGCGGCCGACGACCCCGACGTCCTCGCCATCAAGCAGACGCTGTACCGGACCAGCGGCGACTCCCCCGTGGTGAGGGCGCTGGCCCGCGCGGCCGAGCAGGGCAAGCAGGTGACGGTCCTGGTGGAGCTGATGGCCCGCTTCGACGAGCAGTCCAACATCCGATGGGCGCGGAGCCTGGAGGAATCGGGGGCGCACGTCATCTTCGGCATCCGCGGGTACAAGACGCACGCGAAGATCTGCCTCGTCGTTCGGCGGGGAAGCCGGGGGATCCGCCGCTACGTCCACCTGGGCACCGGCAACTACAACGACCGCACCGCACGGCTGTACACCGACTTCGGCTTGATGACATCCGACAGGGAGATCGGCGAGGACGCCTCCGCCTTCTTCAACGCCCTGACCGGGTACTCCGATCCACCGCGCATGAAGAAGCTGGCCATGGCGCCTACCATGTTGCGGGAGCGCTTCCTGGATCTCATCAACCGGGAGCGGCGCCGCGCCGAGGCGGGCCAGGCCGCGGAGATCCGCGCCAAGATGAATTCGCTGGTGGACGAGGAGATCATCCGGGCGCTGTACGACGCCTCCAAAGCTGGAGTCCGGATCCGGCTGAACGTCCGCGGCATCTGCTGCCTGAGGCCCGGTCTCAAGGGTGTCAGCGAGACCATCGACGTGGTCTCCATCGTGGACCGGTTCCTGGAGCACCCCCGCATCTTCTACTTCCGCAACGGCGGCGACGAGGAAGTGTACCTCTCGAGCGCCGACTGGATGCCTCGCAACCTGGACCGGCGCATCGAGCTGCTCTTCCCGGTGGACGCCCCCGAGTGCCGCCAGAGGGTTCTCGACGTCCTCGACGCCATGTTCCTCGACAACGTGAAGGCGCGGTGGCTGCTGGCCGACGGGACTTACAAGAGGAAGCGCCTGCCGAAGGGTGAGGAGCCCTACCGCAGCCAGATCCACATCTACCGCGAGGCGCAGAGGGCCCGAGAGAGGGCCCGGGCGGCTTCGGGGCTGACGCTGGAGCCGATCACCGCGCCGGAGGCGGAGGCGCCGAAGGGGTAGGGCGGCTCCTTCCGCCGCCGACTGCGGCGGAATCTCGCAAGATGGCGCTCGCCAACTCGCGCCGCTCGTGGTGGCGGGGTCGACGGGATTTGAACCCGCGAGCTCCGGCTTGACAGGCCGGCGTGATAACCCCTTCACTACGACCCCGCGCCGGGACGCCTGAGAGGGAGCGAGGTAGCCTAGCACAGCCATCCCACGCTGCCAATTTCGGAGACGGCTTGTCGCGGGCTCGCCTTCGCCGTGCGGAGGGATCCAAGCGACCTACCGCTTCGGGGATCCTGCGACCTCCGCACGAGCTTTTCACTCCCCCGCAGATCCGCTACGCTGGGACGGTGTCGTGCAGGCTCCGTTCAACTCTCATCGTGCTCGTCGTCGCCGTTCTCGCCGGCGGCGCCGCTGCCTGGATCGCCGACGGCCCGCGCGCGATGAGCCGCGAGGAGACACCCTCTCAGGGGCGGCACGGCGGCCAGCAGTCGAACCCCCAGACACGCCCCTCGGAAGATCGGCCCCGCAACGCCGATCCCACCGACGATGCCACGGCCCATCATCCGTTCGACGAGACGTCCAAGTGGGTGGGGATCTTCGACGACCCGTCGCGCGACGAATGGCAGATGCCCGCCGAGGTCGTGAAGGCGCTGAAGCTGGCTTCAGGGATGAACGTGGCCGACATCGGTGCCGGGACGGGCTACTTCAACCGGCGGCTCGCGGGGGCCGTCGGGCCCGAGGGGAAGGTGTACGCCGTGGACACCGAGCCGAAGATGATCGAGTACATGACCGACCGGGCGGCGAAGGAGAAGACGCCCAACGTCCTGCCCGTCCTGGCCGCGCCTGACGATCCGAAGCTTCCCGAAGCAGGCGTGGACGTCGTCCTGATCTGCGACACGTACCACCACATCAACGACAGGCTCGACTACTTCCAGAGGATCAAGAAAACTCTGCGGAGCGGCGGCCGAATCGCGATCGTAGACTTCCACAAGCGGCCGCTTCCCGTCGGCCCACCCCCGGAGCACAAGCTCCCCCGCGAGCACGTGGTGGCCGAGTTCGAGAAGGCCGGATATCGCCTCCAGGAGGAGCCCACCTTCCTTCCCTACCAGTACTTCCTGATCTTCGCGCCGCTCTGAAACCGGCGCGGCGCTCGAACGACGCGCGCCTACCGATGGCGCACCGCCGCGTGGGCGCGGCACGGATGCCGTCCGTCCGCGAAGAGATGTTCGTCTTGGAGGTTCGAGGGCTGGCCCGCGAGGAAGCGTCTGGTGGGCGGTGCTGGACTCGAACCAGCGACCTCCTGCTTGTAAGGCAGGCGCTCTCCCGCTGAGCTAACCGCCCGTGCGGCTCCATCGTAGCCGAACGGATGGGGTTTCAAAACTGCCTGCTGGCGACTCCGGTCGCCCTTGGGCCGGCGGGTCACCTCGCGCCGGTCCAGCGCGCAACCTACTCACGGCTACCGCGGGGCCGCCCCTTCGCCCCCGCCGATCGGTCCGAAGCTGAATCCCAGCCGGATCACATCATAGTAGCCTCGAGGAGTTTGTCGTGCGGGCGGCACGGCTCTGCTAGCATGGGCGCCGTGTGGAACTCGGGGGACAAGGGCAGCCGGCTCTTCGATGAAGCGCTGATCGCGCGCCATCGGCTCCGGAAGCCGTTTCTGGTGGCGGCGGCAGCGCTGGTCGTGCTGCGCCTCGGCGCGGAGTTCTCGCCAATCCTCAGGCGCCCGGATCTCGTCCTGCTCGATCTCTGGCAATCCGTGCGCGGGACCGACCGGCCCAGCCCCCAGATCGTCATCGTCGCCATCGACGAGAAGAGCATCGCCCGCTTCGGCCCGCCCGCCTGGCCCCGGAGCGAGTACGTGCCGCTCATCGAGCGGCTTTCCCGGGCGGGAGCCCGCGTGATCGGCATGGACTTCACCTTCGGGGCTCTCCCGCGCGAGGCGGAGAACAACGGTCTGCTGGCCGAGGCGATGAGAAAGGCAGGGAACGTCGTAATCGGCTTCGAGTTCACGGGTGTGGGCGACGCGTCCGCCCCCACGGCTCCCATCTCCGAGGTCGTGCAGCGCAACGCTCTGTCGCGGTTCGACGCGGTGGCCCTGCCGCCCGCCCCCAGCCTCATCGAGCCGGAGCCGGTCCTCGCCGAGGCCGTGGCCGCCATCGGCCACGTCTGGACGACGGAGAGCGAGGATGGGAGGATCCGGTCCATCTCCCTCGTCATCCAGCACGGCGGCAAGGCCTACCCGTCGCTGGGGCTCCAGATGGCGCGTATCTACACGGGGACCCCCGCGCATGAGGTCGAACTGGCGGACGGGGTCGTCGGGATGGGGACGTGGGACATCCCGGTGTCGGCGTCGGGGACGGCGCTGCTGAGCTGGCCATCCGGCGGCGAGAGAGCCTTCCCCCAGTACTCGTTCCTGGACGTCGTTCGCGGAGACGTGCCGGACGAGGCGTTCCGCGACAAGGCCGTGCTCGTGGCAGGCACGGCGTCCGGCCTCGACGATCGCGACTTCCCCTTCGCCGCCGAGGCGCCGGGGGTCCTCATTTACGCGACGTTCCTCGACAATGTCTTCCGCGTCGACTTCGTGCAGGATCCGACGTGGGCCTGGGTCCTCGAATGGGGCGTCTTCCTCGCCGTGTGCGGGCTCGGCGTGTGGCTGCTGCCCCGGCTGCCGACGCCCGCGCTGCTCGCGGGCGTCCCCCTCCTCGCCGCTCTGATCGGGAGCGCGGCGGGGTTCCTGTTCATCCAGAAGGGGATCTGGATCGAGGTCGTCTACCCCTGCTTCGCGCTCTTCGCGCTGCTCGGTGTCCTCGTCGCGCTGCGGCTCACCGCGAGCGAGAAGGAGACGCGCGAGGTCGCGGCCGAGAAGGTCGAGCATCAGAAGCTCCTCGGGCTCAGCTTCCAGGAGAAGGGGATGTTGGACATGGCGCTCGCGATCTTCGACAAGATGTCCTTCACCCCGGACATGAAGGGGGTGTACCTGCACCTCGGCCTCGATTTCGAGAACCGAGGGCAGCGCGAAAAGGCGTTCCGCGTCTACAAGAAGGTCTTCGACGCCGACCCGAAGTTCGAGGACGTGGCCCTGCGGCTCGAGCGGATCGGCCAGCTCACCGTGGGCGCGGGCGGGGTCACGGCGCTCGGCGCTCCCCAGACGGTCAGTACCCCCGTCCGCCCGGAGCCCGCGCCGGCGCCCCTCCCGGCCCAGAGCGGGGGGGGCGCAGACGTCGAGGAGACCGGAGCCCTCCTCATGGCCGAGGTTGAGTCGGAGACGATTGCCCCGGGAGCCAGGACCATCCCCCTCCGCGCGGCGGCGAGCCCGAGCATCTTGCCCGAGGCCCGCGTCACCTCCGCCGACGCCCCCGGCGCCGGCGCCCTACCGGGCGGCCCGGTGGTCATGGGCGCGCGGTTCGGCCGCTACGAGGTCGAACGGCACCTCGGTCGCGGCGGCATGGGAGACGTCTATCTGGTGCGCGACACCGTCATCAACCGCATGGCGGCCCTCAAGACGATCCGTCTCGACACGGAGATGGGGTCGCGGCATGTGATCGAGACGCGACAGCGCTTCTACCGCGAGGCGCAGACGGCCGGGAAGCTGACGCACCCGAACATCGTGACGGTCTACGACGTGGGTGAAGACCTCGGCATATCCTACATCGTGATGGAGTTCGTCGAGGGGCACACGCTGACGCAGCTGATGGCGAAGCAGCCGCTGAGCCTGGAGAAGGCGAGGCACGTCATTTTCCATGCCGCCACGGGGCTCGAATTCGCCCACCAGAACGGCGTCTTCCATCGTGACGTCAAACCCGACAACATCATGGTGTCCCAGAAGGGAATCGTGAAGGTGATGGACTTCGGCATCGCCCGGGTCGTGGAGTCCAACCTGACCCAGACGGGGACGCTGGTGGGAACGCCGGCCTACATGTCGCCCGAGGGGATGAAGAACCAGAAGGTCGACGCCCGAAGCGACATTTTCTCCCTCGGCGTGACCCTCTACGAACTGCTGGCCGGCAAGAAGCCCTTCGAGGCCGAGACGCTCACCGCGACGCTGTTCGCGATCATGACGGCGGAGCCCCCCCCGCCCTCAGCGGTCAACGCCAAGATCCCCGCCGCCTGGGACAAGATCGTCGGCCGGGCGATGGCCAAGAAGCGCGAGGAGCGCTACCAGACGGCCAGGGAATTCGCGCAGGCGGTCCAGAACGCTCCCGTGCGCTGATCCCCTGGCGGACCTTCGGCGACCTGGGCGGCTTGACGGCCCCGGTCCTCGTGGTGGAGGGGGGCAGGCTGCGCCGCACCCCCCTCCTACCGAGGATGCCGAGTTCTCAGCTAGGCGACTCCCGGATTGCGTCTAGTTGGGGCAGGGACTCCCCCACGTGTAGACCCTTCCGGCGATGATGCGGCTCGTGCAAGATTCCGTTCCTGTCGAGATGTACCCGTCGCCAAACTTGCCCAGACCCAGCGATCCTCCCCCGCTGACGTTCAGCGTCACCTGAAGGTCACCCACGTTCGCGGTGAAGAAGTCGCACTCGACCGAATCGTCGGTCAGGTGAGCGTCAATGACCTGGCCGGTGACGATGTCGTACCTGAAGATCACCGAGCAGCCCTTGAAGGTGAGGACCTCGGTCGCCTTGAGCACCTGGTCCGGATGGAAGTTGCCGCACCCGGGGACGCAGGCATCCGTCGAATCCGTCGGATGATCCGCGGTATCTCTATCGACTCCGAGGCCGGCGATCATGCAGGACTCGGCGCGGTTGGTCCCCTTCTTGGCGAGGAACGACTCCAGCACGGGCGCCTTCTCACCCTGGACGACGAGCCAGAAATCGGTCGTCGACACTGCGGAGTTGAGCCTGACGGCTCGCTCGTGGTACACGAGACGTCCGAAGCCGGTCACGGAATCTCCGACACCGGGAGCGTAGACGATGTTGCCGGTTGCACCGGAAACGACCGTGTCGTACCGCGCGAGAGTGACGATATAGGTCGGGGCGCCGGAGATCCTGTACTTGATCCCCGTGAACAGACCGGAGGCGGCGCAGGCCGGGCTGTTCTCGTTGCTGACGAGACAGGGGCCCTCGATCACCTCGATCCGAAAGGCGCCGGTGCCCACGCTGGTGCACGCCATAGGAAGCGGCTCCGCGGCCATCGCCGGCGCCGCCGTCGCGGCGAGCACCGTCAGCGCGGCGAGGCTCGCAGCGCTCAGGAATCTCATCTTGGTTCGCATCGTTCCTTCGTCTCCTTTCGACATATGCCGAAATCGGGCGCCAGAGGGATGGCCACCCGTGTCTTCTGTCATGGAAAGGCCAGCACCACGCGGCCGAAGAGGACGTGTCCAGGCCGCAGGCTCAGGTTCCTCGAATCGGTCGCTTCGTACGTCGACTGCTGATCGGTGAGGTTGTTCACGCCCGCCACGATGAAGCCGTAGCGTCTCGGAAGACGGTACCGCAGGGCCGCGTCGATGACCCAGAAGTCGCGGTCTCCGTCGACGGGCGGCAGGCCGGGCTGCACGAACGTCCCCGTCTGCTGGAGATAGGTCGCTCCCAGCATCGCGCCCAATCCGATCGGATGGAAGAAGCGCGCGGACAGCGGCACCTTGTGGGTCTTGACATCCGTGAATGAGAGAAACAGGTCGGGGTCCCGTTTCAAATTCTCGTACTCGTACTCCGCGCCGAATGTGAGCCAGCGATGGGGGGCGACGAACAGGTAGGAGCGCGCCATGCGCTCGTCCCCGTCGAGTTCCTCGAGGGTCAGGTTGACGCCGTTTCTGAAGAGAAGCTGCGGAATGGTGAGCTTCCGTCCGCCGAACTCGACGCCCGCGAATACCCGGCTTCCGAACTTCTGATCGATGGCCGCTCCCCAGACCTCGGACTCCGTGGCGCTGGGGTCGTCATAGAACTGGTTGAAGCCGGCCACCTGCGTCGGCTCGAGCGTCTGGTCGGTGATGAGGGTGCGCTTCAAGGTCGTGAACCATGCTCCCCGGAGGGTCGTGCCGGACTTCAGGCTCCAGGTGAAACCCGCCTTGGGGTTGAGCCGGTCCCGATCGCCCAGCACGGGTGGAGGATTGACCGGCACCGGCGGGAACGGGGGGGCCGTCGGGTCGAAAAAGAGGTCGAGGAACTCCCCCTCCTCCTCGAAGAGGTCGCCGCTCACCCCCAGGGTGAAGGTCAGCCGGGTGGGGAGGGATAGGTGCGAATAGGCGTAGAGGTTCGTGTGCCGGATCCGCCGCTCTCCGGTGATGGTGTCGGAGAAGATAAGGCCCGCCACCGGGTCGGTGAGGGAGAAGATCGTCGTCTCGTCGGCATTGATGTTGAAGTACCCGCCGCCGGCCACGAGCTTCCATATCGAGGATCGAAAGAGGATCTGCCCCTCGGCGCTGTCGGCCCGTTCGTTGCGAACGAGAGCGAAGGTCTCGCCGGTCAGGGGATTCGGCAGGGCGAAGTCGGTGTCCCTGTCGGAATACATGTAGGACGCAAGGAGAGTGACGGCTGGGCCGACCTCCTGGCGAAGGCCGACACGGACGTTGGCTCCCTCCGTCGTCTCCGTCTGGAAGGGGCTGAAATCGTCCTCGAGGAACCGCAGCTCCAGATCCCCGGTTTCCCGCTTCCGATACCGCGCTTCCACCTGAGCGCTGGTGGTGGAGCCCAGCTCGAACTGGGTGAAGAGATTGCCGATCTTGTCATCCTGGAAGCTGTTCTCGCGGAACCCGTCGGTCGAGTAGCCGCTGTACCCGGCGCTGTAGGAGAACCTCTTCTCGATCCCCGCCACGATCCCCTCGCCGGCCAGGGTGTCGTCGCCGCTGGTCAGCAGGCTCCCCTGAAAGTTGATCTGGTCGCGGTTGAAGAGGGGGTTGAACTCGTTGAAGGAGAGCGCGGCGGGACCCTGGGAGCTGATGAGGAAAAGACTGCTCTCCCCGAGGCTGGGCTGGATCGGGGTCGTGTTGACGGGTTGGAGCATCTGGGACTGGAAAAGCTCGCTCACCCGCGCGATCTCATGTCGCGGCTGGGCCGCGTAGGAGTCGGCCAGCAGCCTGTGCGCCGAGAAGTTCGTCGGGTCCGTGTTCAGCGAGTTCCACCCCTCGACCATGGCGAGGTTCTGGAAGCCCAGATCCGAGTAGATCCGGCCCAGACTCGCACTGCGCGAGGCCTCATCCGAGTCCAGAAGCAGCCGCGAGCGGTACACCGCCCGGTTGTCGTTCAAATCGATCGCCTCCTCGATGCTCTGGAGAGCCTCGACGGGGCGGTTGGCGGTCTGCTTGGCGATGGCGTCGTAGAGCCGGGAGGTGGGGTCGAGCGGATCAAGCTCCTTCGCCCGATCGAACTCGCGCTCATCGAGCCCCTTGCGCTTCGCCTCGAAGTACCCCTTCCCCAGATAGCTGCGGATCAGCGACTGGCCGGGGTCCAGGCTGGCCGCGATCTCGAGTTGCCGGTTCCCTTCGTCGAGATCTCCCTCGCGGATCAGGGCCAGACCGAAGCCCAGCCTGGGGAGGGGGTCGTCCTGGTCGATCTCGATGGCCTTCTCGAAGGCTTCCTTCGCCTTCCGTGTCTGGACCCGCGTCAGGTAGCTGAATCCCAGAACGGTCTGGGTCCGCGACAGGCCCGGGTCGATGTCGACGGCCTTCTGGGCCGCCTCGAGGGCCGCGTGACGATCTCCGAGGGACGAGTGCATCTCGGCCAGCCGCGCCCACGCCAGGGCATCGCCGGGATCGAGGCGCACGGCGGATTCGAGGCTCTCGCGGGCGCCCTCCAGATCAAACTTGGCCTGGAGGGCGTAGGAAAGGGCGACGTGAGCCGTCGCCGAATTCGGATCGGCCGCAACCGCCTTGCGCGCCGTCCGGATCGCCACATCGATCTCGTTCTTCGCGACGGCGACGATCGTCTGAAGCGCGAGGGCGCCGCTCTCGGCGGGCTCCAGGCTCAGCGCCCGCTTCAGGTCCTCCCCGGCTTCGTCGACACTGCCCGTTGCGAGCAGGAGCGAGGCCCGATAGGTGAAGAACCGCGGGTCCCGGACGCCGCCGGCCTCGATCCCCTCCAGAAGACCAAGGGCTGCCGGGAGATCGTTCTTCCGCGCGGCCTCCGTCGACTCTCGCGCCTTTCGCTGCCACTCCTGACCCTCTCCCAGAGCCCCCGGCTTCACATAGAGGACCGGCAAGTAGTAGAGCGCCCACTGGACGGCGTCCTGGGGGCGAACCTTCATGCTGAGGGCAGGGGCCCTCCCCTTGCCTGAGACCGATGTCTGGCCGGCCTGCAGGTTGAGGATTCCGGCGTCAGTCTCCGTCTGCACCTCTCCCTCGAGAACGGAGATCTGCGTCTCGTCACCGTCCACGGCGACGCCGAAGCTGAGTTCGGTTCCGCGGATCGCCGCGATGGTGCTGCCGGTGCTGAAGCGCGTCGACCGCTCTTTAAGCCGCACGACGTGCGCCCACAGCCGCCCGAGGAAGAGCGTCACGTCGCGCTGCGTGGCGGTCTCGGTGATCTGAATGCGCGAATCAGGCCCGATTCTCATGACAGTCCCATCGGCGTCGAAGCGGACCGTGGCGCGGCCTCGCTTCGTGACCACGGTATCGTCTCGAACCAGGGACATCGACGGCGCGGCCTCCTGAGGCCGGCCGAGCCGAATCACCGTGACCTCGCCGCGAGAGGCTTCGAGAGTAGCCATCGCCGGCCCGGTCGCCGCGTCCGGCTCCTGAGGCCTTGGCGCCCCCGCCGGGGCGGGCTGCGCCGCGGGCGGCTGGGCCGCCGGGGGCGCAGCGGCGGGAGGTTGAACCGCCGGGGGCTGAGTGGCAGATGGCTGAGCGACGGGAGGCTGAGGCGTGGAAGGCTGACCGGCCGGAGGCTGAGCCGGACGGGGAGCGAGAGGCTCCGGCGAGGACGGCCTCGCCGGCGGTGGCGGGATCGTGGGGGCCTCCGGGGCCGGCCGGGCCGGCGTGGGCTCGGAGGAGACGGTGTTGAAGTACCGCCGCCCGGAGAAGGGACCCCATCCGGCGCTGTTGCGCGCGCGCATGTTCCAGCGGTACTCGTTGCCGCCGGTGAGGATCCCGGCGGGCAGCGTCAGGGAAGAGCCGGTGAGCGCTCCCTCGCTCCGCTCGGAACTGAAGATGAGGTTGTAGGCGCCGCTGGAGTCCTTCCGGCTGATGTACAACCCGTACCCCCCGGCGCCCTCGACCTCCTTCCATTGAAAGGTCGGCGTGGCCGTGGAGAGAGTCTCCGCCGGCTGGGGAGGGATCGTCCCCGGCGACACGAGCTCCGGCGAAGCCTGCGGGGTCGCGGAGACGCCTGTGTTGAAGTACAGGCGGGTGGAGAAGGGACCCCATCCGGCGCCGTTGCGGGCGCGCATGTTCCAGCGGTATTCGTGCCCGCTGGCGAGGATCCCGGCGGGAAGCGTCAGGGACGCGCCGGTGAGCCCTCCTGCGCTCCGCTCGGAACTAAAAAAGATGAGGGCGTAAGCCCCGCCGGAGTCCTTCCTGCTGATGTACAGCCCGTACCCTTCGGCGCCCTCGACCTCGCTCCACTGAAAGGACGGGGTGGTCGTGGAGAGGGTCTCTCCCGGGGGCGGAGGGATCGTCCCCGGGGAAAGGAGCGCGGGCGCGGACGGCGTGGTCGCGGCGGAGGCGCCGGAGCCCTCCCGGCTCGAGGGCATCGTTTCCCCGGGGGTCTCGGCCCCAGTCGTAGGGAGAACGCTCAGGCACAGCAAGGCGATGATCGCCCCGATCGGCCGGATACAAACTGGTAACGTCCCCCCCGTCATCGCCCCCCCCTCGATTCACGGCCGAGCCCCAGCGCAGCCCTGCCGTCAGGTCCGCGCTAGATCTACTGTTGACACTCTCAGTCGAATCGCTTCCTTCCCAGACACGCGCAGCGCGAACGAGCCAGGAAGGTCGCCCTTGCGTGACGGATGGGACAAATGGCAGTCGGGCCATTGTACAGTCAAATGTCGTCGAGTCAAGAAGATAGGGCGCTGATTCTTCGCGTGCGTCACCTTCGTGCCGATGGACGAACGGGTGCTGCCGGGCGGTCCGAACGCAAGGTGACGAGGGTTGGGGATCCCATCACCCTGTCCGCCATCGGAGCGGTGTGCGCTGGTGCGCGTTCCGCGTATCGGACTTCGGCCGCACTCCTCAGACACGAAAAAGCAAGCCCCGCGCGGATCGCCCTGATCCACGCGGGGCCTTGATTCGCTTGTAAGGCAGACGCTCTCCCGCTGAGCTAACCGCCATCTGGGTCGAAGCCTCCGCTAGCCCCTCCACCCTCGTCGCCTCCGCCCGGCTCCGGGAGACGCTTGCCGGCCGCAAGAAGGAGATCTGGCTGCCCGCCGCTACGATCTCCCCGCCGCCTCCTCCAGCCAGTCGAGCATTCCGGCGACGTGCGTGGCGCGCCAGTAGATGCGGCGGCACTGCGGGCACCGGGCGAAGCGCCGCTGCGTGCGGAAGACGTAGGGGGGGACTTCGTCCCGGGCCTCCACGCGGGGGATGTCGCGCGTCGCGGCGTTGCAGAGGAGGCAGCGGGTCAGGAGGATGGATGGATCCACCTCGAGACCGAAGGCCTCGATGGTCTCGCGGAGCTGCGCGGGCGGGTGGGAGCTTTGGACGAGCAGGTGCGGCGGCAGCGCGCGGCGCTTCACGAGCCGCGTGTCCCGCGTGAGGAGGATCCGATCCTCGGAGCGCGCCCGGGCGATCAGGGCGTCGTCGGTGATGCTCCGCTCGTAGGCCGCGTCGTACCCGACGGCCCGCAGCCACCGGGCCAACTTCCCGAGCATGCAGTCGGCGATGAACTTCCTCGGCGCGCCCGCCATGATGACGCCACTCTAACGGCCCCCTCCGCCGCCATCAACGCCGCCTGCGCGGCGCCCGCGGCGGCGTCCCCGGAAGGAAGAGCCGCCCGGCACCAGACGCCGGCGAGCGTCGAAAAGCGCGCGGGGCGCGGCTAGAATCGACCGCGAAGGCCGGGGAGAACGCGGCGCATGGAACTCACGATCCTCGGATCGGGCACATCCGTTCCGTCACTGGAGCGCGGATCGCCGGGGTATCTCCTTCGAAGCGGGGCGACGCTGGCGCTTCTGGACTCGGGCCCCGGCACCCTCCTCAAAGTGCTGAGGGCCGGCGCCACGCTCGAGGCCATCACTCACATCTATTACTCGCACACGCATGTCGACCACATGGCCGAACTGGTGCCGCTGCTGTTCGCGGCGCGCAACCCCTCGGCGCCAAGGCGCTCGCCTCTGACCATCGCCGGCAGCGCGGGCTTCATGGCCTTCTTCCGTGATCTGTCGGCCGTGTACGGCCGTTTCATCGAGGCGGCCACGTTCCCCCTGACGCTCCACCAGATCGGCGACGCTCCCGCGCGGCTCGGCGATCTGGAAGTCTCCGCCTGCCCCGTCCCTCACATCCCCTCCTCCATCGCCTGCCGGTTCACGGACGCCGCCGGACGCTCCCTCGTCTACTCCGGGGACACGGACGAGAGCGATGCCCTGGCGGGACTGGCGAATGGCGCGGACCTGCTCCTCATCGAGGCCTCCTTCCCGGACGAGGGGCGGGTGGCGGGGCACCTGACTCCTTCGCTCGCTGGATCGATCGCCGCGCGCGCCCGCCCGGGCCGCGTCGTCCTCACCCACTTCTACCCTTCCTGCGCGGGGGTGGATATGCTGGTGCAACTGCGGCGGACCTACGACGGCGCGGCGGTGATGGCCGAGGATCTCATGAGGATCGAGATTTGATCGCGATCGCGCTGTGTGCGACCTTCGTCCTCGGTGCCACCGGCGCGGCGGCCGACGACGAGAAGGCCGCCTCGCCGAAGGCGACGCAGGCGCCGGCTACGGGCGGGCAGGTCAGCGGCACCGTCATGTCGCAGGCCCGGCAGCCTCTCCGGGGCGTCTCCGTGGCTCTGATCCCCGCGGGAGGCGGCGCCCTTTACGGGACCAGCACGGGCGAGGGAGGACGCTACGCGCTCCGGGACCTCGGCAGCGGGACGTACTCGGTGCTGGTGATGGATCCGGGCGGCAGCATCCTGCGCAAGGAACGCGTGAACGTGCGCCCTCTCTTCCGCAACCTCGTGGACTTCCTCACCGAGCCGGCGGGATCTCCCCGCCCGCACATCCCCAACCTGCCCCCGCCCGAGGGCGGAGCCAGCGCCACGCTCGATCTCACGGGCTCTCTGATCACGGTGGACGGCGCGCCGATCCCGGAAGCGTGGCTGATCGTGGCGCCGACCGGGGCGGAAGCGCCCTCGCTTCGCGCCCGGACGGACGCCGAGGGGCGCTTCCGGCTCCTGCGTGTGCCGGCCGGTTCCTACAGGATCACCGCCCGCGCCCTGGGCCACGTGACCTGGAGTCTGGGGCCGCTGCCTCTGGAGGCCGGAAAAGACGTCGGCCTGAGGCTCACCCTGCTGCCCTTCCCCCTCGGGCACCCGGAGAACCCGGAAGACCTGCTCGTGCCCGTGGAGCCGGTTCCCCCCGAAACCTTCGAGAAGGAACCCTGACTCTGGGTGGGACGCGCGGTCAGCGGACGGCCAGCAGGCGGCAGGACTGGGCCTTGACGACGAGGCGCACGCTCATGCCGGCCTTCAGGGCGAGAGCGCGGCGCGCGGCGCCCGTGACCACGACGGCGATGTCGCTCGCATCGTTCGACACCGACACGAACACCAGGACCCCGCCGTCCACGTCGCGCAGATCGCGGATGGTCCCGGGCAGGACATTCCGCGCCGACAGCCCCGGCGTCTCGGACACCGCGAGCATGAGGTCCCCGGCCCTCACGCCCACCAGGACTCGGGCGCCGGCCGGGGCGCCCCCGGCCGCGGCCAGCATCAGGGTGTGGCCCCCGGCGATGGAGACTCTGGCCATCGGGCCCTCGACGTCCGCGATCGTCCCCTCCAGGACGTTGTCGTAGTCGGCGCCCGCGACCCCTCCGCGGTCGGGCCCCGACATGAAGACATCGGCCGGGCGCCCCCTCGCGATCACCTTCCCCTCCCGGAGGACCACGACCTCGCCGCACAGGATCGTGACCTCGGTGGCCTCGTGCGAGACGTACACGGTGGGGATCCGGAACTCGCCTTGCACCGCGAGCAGGTAGTGAAGCACCCGCCCCCGCAGCGCCGACTCGATCGAGGCGAGCGGCTCGTCCAGCAGAAGGAGCGACGGGCCGGAGCACAGCGCCCGGGCCAGCGCCACGCGCCGTCCCTCCCCTCCCGAGAGGTTCTCCACCCTCCGGCGCCTCAGCGCGGTAAGGTCCAGCACGTCGAGGACGTGCTCCGGGTTGATGGCCGCGGCCCCATCACGGCGCGCGCGCCCCCATCCTGCGAGGACGTTCCTCTCCACGTCCCAATGCGGGAACAGCAGCGAATCCTGAGGCACGTATCCCACGCCGCGGGCTTCGGGAGGCCGCTCGACCCCGCGCGAGGAGTCGAGCCAGACTTCTCGGCCGAACTCGATCCGCCCCTTCGCCTCCCGGCGCAGCCCGGCGATGACCTCCAAGAGAGTTGTCTTCCCCGCGCCGGAGTTCCCGAAAATTCCCACGGTGAGGTCCTGCGCCTCGAAGGCCGCCTCGAGACGGAACCGGTGCAGCGGCACCATCACCTCCACGCGCAGGACCGGGCTCATGCCGCGTCCTCACCGGCGATCGTCTCCGGCCGTCGCCGGAGCAATCGCTCCGTCGCGTAGATCCCCGTGAAGGCCAGCGCGGTGGTGAGGACGAGAAGCGCGCGGGCATCCTCACCGCGCCCGGACTGGATGTCGCTGAAGATGGCCAGGCTGAGCGTCTGCGTCCGGCCGGGGATGTTGCCGGCCACGATCACGGTGGCCCCGAACTCCCCCAGGGCGCGGCTGAACCCCAGCACGGCCGAGGCCAGCAGGGCCCTTCGAGCCAGCGGCACGGTCACGCGGGTGAACGTGAGGAGGGGGCCGTAGCCGAGCGTGCGCGCGAGGCCCTCGAGCCTCGGATCCACTCCCTCGAAGGCGACGCGGGCGGTGCGCGCGACGAGTGGAAGGCTCATCACGGACGAGGCCAGCACCGCCCCCTTCCACGTGAACAGCAGGCCCGCATCGAAGCCCAGAGGGCCGTCCACCGCCAGAAGGCTCAGGAGCACGTAGCCCACGGCCGTGGGCGGCAGGACCAGCGGCAGCGACACCAGGGTCTCCACCAGCCCCTTGCCCGGGAACGCGCGCCTGGCCAGACCGAATCCGATGAGGACGCCCGGAGGAAGAACGAGCGCCGTGGCGCAGAATGAAACTTTCAAACTGACCCACAACGCTTCGAGGGCGTGCTGGCTCAACACGCGCGCGGCCGACAGGGAGGGAGGTTCACGCAGGCTCCCAGACGATAGGCTCGCGGGATGGTCGGCAGGGCGTGGAGCGCTGAACGCGGTGCAACGCGAGAGAGACGTCAGCGCGGGGGGACGACGAATCCGTGGCGCTCGAAAACCGCCAGGGCTGCCGGACCGGTGAGACACGCCTCAGCCGCGCGGCTGCGCGGGAGGGCCTCCCTGTCCGCCAGCGCCACGGCGGCGTATGTGATCTCTGGACCTTGGCCGGCGGACACCTCATGGACGACCTTCACCTTCCCGGAGAGGCCGGCGTCGGTGCGGTAGACGACGCCGAACTGGGCGCCGCCCGATTCTACCGCAGCGAGGGCTGCGCGGACGTCCACGCCGGGGAGCACGCGGCCCCCGAGCCGCTCCCACACACCCGAACGCCGCAGCCACTCCCGGGCATACCGGCCCGCGGGGACCGCGTCGGGATCGGCGATGGAAATGAGGAATACCTCCGGGGCGATCAGCGACTCCGGACCGGTGAACGCGAGGGCGGCGCCCGAAGGCGCCACCACCACGAGCCGGTTCGAGAGGAACCGCGCGCGGGTGCCCGGCGCTACCAGGCCGGCCCTCTCGAGGCGATCCACCTCTTCGTCGCCGGCGGAGAGGAAGACGTCCGCCCGGCGCGCCGCGAGGATCTGCCGGGCGAGATCGCCGGAGCCTCCGAAGTTGAAGACGAACCGCGCCCTCGCCTCGGCCTCGCAGGCCGGCGCCGCTTCCAAAAGAGCCTCCCTGAGGCTGGCGGCGGCGTAGACGGTGATCTCCGGTTCCGAGGAGGGCCCGGAGCAGCAGGAGGCGCCCCACGCGATGAGCAACGGCGCCAGCAATCGGGAGGAACCGAGGCGCACGCCTGCTCGAAGCCTCAGCGCTTGACGGCGTAGTAGCCGCGGCGGGTCTTGAGGCGTGCGGCCGGGACGCGGCACTCCAGACGGATGGCGCGCCACGAGCCGTCGAGCGTGCGGTTCGTCGGGGAGTAGGTCATGAAGTACTGGCTTCGGAGGTCGGCGGCGACCTGCTCGTACACCTCCTTGAGGTCGGCGGCCGACTTGGGAAAGAAAGCCCTCCCGCCCGTGTCGTCCGCGAGCTGCTTCAGCGATCCGCGTATGGCCAGATCCAGGACGGTCGCCCCCAGCCCGATGGGGTAGAGGATGACGTCGTTCGTGCGCGTCAGCTCCGTGACCTTCTTGAAAGAGAAGCGGCTGTTCGTGTCTTCCCCGTCGGTCAGGACCGCAATGGCCTTGCGCCCCTCGAGGTGCTTCATCTTCCAGTAGGACACGTACAGCGCGTCGTAGATGGCGGTGCCACCCTCGGCGTCGGTCCCCTCGATCGCCTTCTGCAGCAGGTTCTGGTCGTTGGTGAGGTCCTGGAGGAGGAAGACGTTCTCGTCGAGATCCACGACGAAAGCACGGTCCTCGAGCCGAACGGTCCTCACGAAGTCCTTGGCGGCGCGCTGGACCTCTCCGATCTCCTCCTTCATGCTGCCGGAGGTGTCGATGAGGACGCCCAGGGTGATGGGGCGTGTCTCGGCGCCGAACTCCAGGATCTTCTGGGGGACGCCGTCCTCCGACAGCGTGAAGTCGTCCGGCGCCAGCCCCGCCATGAAAGCATTCTCCTCGTTCACGACGCTGGCCACCACGACGACGCGGTCCACCTCCTCGCGGTAGTTGATCTCCAGCCTCCGCGTCACGATGGTGGCGGTGGCCGCGATGCCGTCCGGGGAGACCGCCTTCGCCTCGACGACCCACGATCGCGGCTGATCTCCAAACTCGTGGAAGCACTCGAAGGGCGCCTCGCGATCGATGAACACGAGCCGTCCTCCCACCGAGAACTCCACCCGCAACCCCTTCACGGGCTCTCTGGGCTTCACCTCGGCGACGATCCGCGCCTTGCCGAAGACGAAGTCGCCATCCTCCGGCTCGGTGATCCGTACCGTGAAACGCGCCGGGGAGATCCCTTCGGTCGGGGCGGCCGCAGGCTGGGCCGGGAAGGCGGCGGTCAGCGCCGCCACCGCCGCCACGAACGAAGAACGCCGCTTCACCGGCCGCCCCCCGCGGGCGCCGGGGCCGCCGCGCGACGCCCTCGCAGCAGCTTCAGGAGGGTTTCGACGCGCGCGCGCGCCGGGAACTCATCGGCGGCCGAAAGGACCCTTTCGAACATCCCCGCGGCGTCCTCCCACCTCCCTTCCATGATTCGCGCGTTGCCCAGGGCGATGAGCGTCGTCACGTCCGAGGGGGCGATGCGGATCGCCTCGAGGAGCGCCTCCTCCGCCGCCGCGTTCTTCCCCTGACCTTGCAGGCTCAGCGAGAGGTTGGTGAGCACCGCCACGCTCCCGGGGCGCGCCGAGCGCAGGCTCGAGAAGGCCCGCTCCGCCGCCTCGTAATCGCCGGCGCGCAGGAGGTAGTAGCCGAGGCGGAACAGGTCCGGAAGCGAAGCGGGATCCGCGCCCTCACCGCCGCTCCCGCCGCCGCCGGGGGCCATCCTGCCGAGCGCGGCCGCCGCACCGGCAAAGTCACCCATCGCCGCGCGCAGGTCGGCCAGCGAACGCGTCTCCGCGGACGTCGCCGCGCCCGAGTCCACCTTCGACGAGAGATCCCTGTACTCCCTCCCTTCGGATGCGAAGCTGTCGCGCATCCCGGCGATGTCGCGCTTGAGCTTCTCGTCCTCCGAGGGCCGAGTCAGGGCCTCGTCGAGGAGGCGCCCGGCGGACTCGAAGTCGCCCAGGCGGCGCAGCAGCCGGGCCTTGGCCACATAGGCTTCCAGGTAGTTGCGATCCAGCGCCAGTGCCTGGTCGAAGTCGCGGACGGCCTGGCTGAGGTTCCCGAAGTCCATCTCGATGAGGCCGATGGTGTAGGCGTGCCAGGGGTTGCCCCTCTCAAGCTCGGCCGCCTTCCGCAGCGCGGCGATGGCCTCGTTGCCGAGGCGCTGGCGAGCGTAGGCGACACCGAGCCGGTTGTGGGCCGCCGCGAAGTCGGGGCGGACGCCGATGGCCTTCACGAAGAGATCGACCGCCTCCCTGAGCCGGTCGCGCCTCAGATACAGGTCCCCCAGGTTGAGCGAGGCGTCGGGGAAGCCGGGATTGAGCTCGATGGCCTTCCCGAAGTTCTCCACGGCCTTGTCGTCGTCGCCGGTGGCCTCCGCCGACCGCCCCAGCCCGTCCCACGCCGGCGCGTACCCCTGCTGGATGGCCAGCGCGCGGTGGTATTCGGCGAGCGCCTCCTCGGTGTCCCCCCGCTTCAGGTAGCTGTCACCCAGGTCCACGTGCGCCTGGAGGTTGCCCGGATCCAGCTCGAGGGCGAATGTGATGCGCTCGATGGCCTTCGTGTACTGCCTGTCGGCCTTGTAGGCGAGACCGAGGTAGTAGAAAGCGCGGAAGGAGTTCAGCGCCACGCCGGTCACCTGGCTCAGCAGATCGATGGATCGCTTCACGTCCCCCTTGCGGTACGCCTCAATCCCCTCGCTGAGCGTGTTGAACGCACGCGCCTTGATCTCCTGCGAGCGGGAGATCTCGGCCGGGGCGGGGCGTACGGCCGCAAGCATCACCGTGAGAGCGGTCGCCAGGACGAGGATCGCGGAGGGATGGCGGGGCCGCGTGGGGCCGGCGAAGGAACGCCTTGCGGCGCGGGAGGCGCTCGTCGATCCGTCAGCCGTCATGGGGGAGCGGGTGGATGGGATCACCAAGCCTGGTCCAGCCGACTATAGCACGCACCTCGGAAAGGCGTACAATCGGGGCCGATGAAGACAAACGGGCCATTGGCACACATTGCTCCGCGGGGACGGCTCCGCGCGCACCTGTGCGCGCTCGCCTCCCCTCGGCGGCAACCAGCGCCGCCTTATCTCGGGAGCCAGGCGCTCGCCGGCTCGCGCCCCTCGTGGTTCGCTGCGCCACCCGCGCCCGGCGCCTTCTTTGTTGGCCGAATCGATGGATCGCCAAGCGGGCGCGGGTACCCTGCGCGTCTCACAGGGCCCCGCTTCGCAACCTGGGCCACTGGCCCCCGGTTCTTGATCGTCCTGCTGATGGGGATCGTGATCGCCACGCTGTTGCCTTCCGCAGCCGCGGCGGCCCCGGAGGGATCACCTGCCGCCCGCGCCGCCGGGCCCGACGCCTCCCGACTCTCCGACCCGGAGTTCCTCGCGAAGGCGCGCGCCTACACGCGCGGCAACTACCTCCTGTATCTCGCGGATCAGACGCTGAGCTTCACCGTCCTGGCGTTCCTCACCTTCCTCGGCCTCTCGGGCCGCGCCTGGGGCTGGATAAGGCTCCGCGCCGGGGGCGGCGCCCGCGGCACGCTGCTGTACCTCGCGGCGCTGATCGTGTTCCTGTCGCTCGTCTCGCTGCCCCTCGATTACTACGACGGGTTCGTCCGGGAACACGCCTACGGTTTTTCGACACAGACGACGGGGTCCTGGTTTGCGGACCGCTTCAAAGGACTGGCCCTCACCACCGCCTTCGCGGCGCTGTTCGTCGTCCCGCTCTTCGCGGTCATTCGAAGGTTCCCGCGGATCTGGTGGATCCTGGGCGCCGCCCTGGGGTGCGCCTTCGCGCTCTTCCTCGTGGTCATCGAGCCTGTCTTCGTGGCGCCGCTCTTCAACGAGTTCACGCCCCTCCAGGATGGGGAACTGAGGGAGCAGATCCTCGGCATGGCCCACCGCCAGGGAATCGCGGCCGACGAGGTCTTCCAGATGGACGCCTCGACCCGATCGGTGCACGACAACGCCTACGTCGCCGGGCTCTTCGGCACGGAGAGGATCGTGCTCTACGACACCCTCCTGCAGAACTACACGCGCGACGAGGTGGCCTTCGTCATGGGCCACGAGATGGGGCACTACGTCCTGAACCACATCTGGAAGGGGCTGGCGCTCGCCTTCGCGCTGATCGTTTCCGGCTTCTATGGGGTGGATCTCTCGGTCCGTCGCGTCTGCGAGCGCCACGCCGCGCGCACCCGGTTCACGTCGCCGGGGGACCTCTCCACGCTGCCGTTCATGCTGCTGGTGCTCTCGGTGTTCCTCTTCGTAACGCTCCCGATCCAGAGCGCGTACTCGCGGCGCCTCGAGTCCGCCGCGGACCGGTTCGCTCTGGAGAACGTGGATCGTCCACAGGCCGGGCCCGGGGCCTTCCGCAAGATGGCGTCACGCAACCTTTCCGACCCCGAGCCGCCGGCCCTGATCGAGTGGTTCCTCTACTCCCACCCCGCCATCGGCAAGCGCATCCGTGCGGCGGAGGCGTTCGTGGCCGCCTCCGGCGGCGGGCCGTCCTAGGCCACCAGCGCCTTCATCTCCCGCACGGCCCGGTCCAATCCCACGAGGCAGGCGCGCGCGATGACGGCGTGGCCCACGCGGATCTCGTCCACGTCGGGGATGACGGCCACGTGACGGACGCAGGCGTACGTCACTCCCAGGCCGGCCAGGACCTTCATCTTGAGGCGGCTGCCGGCGCGGACGGCCTCCTGGAGCCGCACCAGCTCCCTCATGAAGGCGACGTCGCCTTCCGCCTCGGCCAGGTGCCGCGTGCTGATCTGCACGGCGTCGGCGGAGACCTTGGCTGCGGCGCGGATCTGATCCAGCTCGGGGTCAACGAGGAGCGTGACCTTGAACCTCGCCTCCTTGAGGGTGCCGACCATCCTGTCCAGGTGTCCCGAGTTCAAGAGCACGTCGAGGCCCCCCTCTGTGGTCACCTCCTCGCGGCGCTCGGGCACCAGCGTGACGGAGTCGGGCTTCATCGCGGCCGAGGTCCTCAGCGCCTCGGCCGTGGCCGCCGTCACCAGGTGGAGCGGCGCCGTGACCGTACGTCTCAGCACATCCAGGTCCCTCTCCTGCACGTGGCGCCTGTCCGATCGCAGGTGCACCAGGATGGAGTCGGCCCCCGCCATCTCGGCGATGTAGGCCGCGGCCACCGGGTCTGGAACCGACGACCTCCGCGACTCCCGAAGCGCCGCCACCTGATCGAGACTGATCCCCAGCCGCGCCATCGCCTACGCCTCCCCTATCTCGCGCGCGATGACGGAGATGAGCTCCCGCGCCAGCGCCACGACCCTCTCTTCATCCTCGCCCTCGATCATCACGCGCGCCAGGGGCTCCGTGCCGGAGTAGCGCAGCAGCAGCCTGCCCGACGCGCCGAGCCTCTCGCGCACGGAGGCGGCGGCGGAGCCGATCACCGGATGCTCCTCCAGCGGCGGCCTCGAGGTCACGCGCACGTTCAGCAGGATCTGCGGGCATGGCTTCACCTCCGATCGCCACGCGGAGAGATTCACGCCCGCGCGCCTCACCGCGGTGGCCATCTTGACCGCCGTCAGCACGCCGTCGCCCGTGGTGGCATGGTCGAGGAAGATGACGTGCCCCGAGGGCTCCCCTCCCAGCCGGCACCCGCTCCTCATCATCTCCTCGAGCACGTACTTGTCTCCGACCGGGGCGCGCAGCATCCGGACCCCCTCCCTGCCCAGCGCCCGCTCCAACCAGAGGTTGCTCATCACCGTGGCCACGACCAGGTCGCCGGGAAGCTTCCCCTCGGCGCGCATCACCAGCGCCGCGCGGTGCAAAACGAAGTCCCCGTCGCACACACGACCCATCTCGTCGCTGAAGATGGCCCGGTCGGCGTCGCCGTCGAAGGCGCACCCCATATCGGCGCGCCGCTCGATGACGGCCCGGCACATCGCCTCGGGGTAGAGGGAGCCGCAGCCGCTGTTGATGTTCGTCCCGTCCGGGTTGTCGGCGAGGGTGTGCACCTTCGCCCCCAGAGCGGAGAAGACCGCCGGAGCCGCCCGGTGCGCGGCGCCGTTGGCACAGTCGAGAACGACCCTCAGACCGTCGAGCCTGACGCCGCCGGCCGCCGCCACGAGGTGATCGAGATACGACTGCATCAGCTCTGATGGAGGCCGCCCGGTGCCGGACGAACCCCTCGGGCCCGCCCCCCGGAGCGGCGCCGCGTCCGCGGACTTCGCGCCCTTCCCTTCCCCGCCGGAGTCGAGGACGAGCGCTTCGATCCGCGCCTCCTCGGCGTCCGGCAGCTTGTAGCCGTCGCGCGAGAAGATCTTGATGCCGTTGTCGTTGAATGGATTGTGGCTGGCCGAGATCATGATCCCGGCGTCAAACCTCTCCGCGCGCGTGAGGAAGGCCACCCCCGCGGTCGTGATGATGCCGGCTGCGGTCCCATCGCCGCCGGCGCCCTCCACCGCCCGGGCCAGCGTCTCCTCGATCCACGCCCCCGACTCGCGCGTGTCGCGACCGATGAGGATCCGCGGCCGCCCGCGGGCGGCGAGCGCTCCGGTCAGGCAGGCGCCCACCTTCGCGAGGGTCGCCTCGTCGAGGGGGAAGGCGCCGGCCGCTCCCCGGATGCCGTCGGTGCCGAAGAGCCGCTTGGCGATCATGAGCCCCCGCCGGCCCGCAGCACGCGCACGGCGACCTCGTCGGCGCTCAAGGATCGCACCCGCACGCGGTGCGCGAGATCCTCCGGCTTGAAGACCACGCGGGGCTTGAGCCGGTACTCACCGGAGCGGGCGGCCAGCCCGCCCACGTCCACCACGGCGGTCACGCTCCCCTCCTCGATGCGCGCGAGGGCCTCGGGCGGACCTTCCAGCGTCACGTCCACTCTCTCGGGGCGCAGCCGCACTTTGGCGTCCCCCCCAGCCGGCGTGACCACGACACCGGAGAACGTCCGCGTCACGTGGCGCTCGCGGATGTCGACGCTCATCATGGCCGACTCCCAGCCCGCGACCTTCACGCCGGCGCGATCCGGAAAGAGGCTGACCAGGGCCTCGAAGGGAGACGTCCGGCCGTCGATCCGGATGGTGTCGGTGAGAACCTCCCGCGCCAGCCGAACTGCGGTCTCGGGACCCTCCACCGCCACCTGCTCGGGGCGCACGGCGGTGCCTCCAAGCTCGTACCCCTCGGCCGGATCACCGGCGACGCGCGCCGTCACCGGCAGCGACCGCTTCAGCTTCTTCTCGAGGCGCACCGACAGGTACTCGGGGCTAATCTTCACGACCTCAGCACCGGGCGGGACGCGCATCAACTCGTGAGGGATCCGCACGAGGTGATCTCCGGCGTCGAGCGGCGAGAGGTCCATCCGGGCGGAGAATCTCTCCGGCGTCATGGTCTTGAGGACCCCCTCGGGCGCCCTCACGCGCACGTTCACGCTCTCGATGACGTCGCCGGCGATGGCCAGATCCGGGGAGAGGTTCTGGAGCTCGAGAGGCACCGACACGATCTGCACGGGCTTGTCCTCGCCGCGGACGTAGAACCACACGCCGACGGCCAGCGCCAGCGAGGCCAGCCTGAGCGGAAGGTTTTCCCGGAGGGCTCTCATCGGCCGATTCCAGCCTCCCTAGGGCGCCGCACGGCGCGCCGGCGTGGAGGGCGCGCCCTCGGCGACGGGAGCCGCCTCCTCGCGCGGCTTCGCCCTCACGTCGAGGTGCTCGCGGAGGAAGTCGCGCAACGCGGCCGCGTCGATGTCCTTCAGGATCCTCCCCTCGAAGGCCGCCGAGACGGTGCCGCGCTCCTCGGAGGCGGCGACGCAGAGGGCGTCCGTCTCCTCGGTCAGCCCGATGGCGGCGCGGTGCCGGGTGCCGAATTCCTTGCTGAGCTGCGGGTTCACCGTGAGAGGCAGAAAGCAGGAGGCGGCGCGGAGGCGCCCTTCCTGGATCACCACGGCGCCGTCATGGAGCGGGGAGCCGCGCTGGAAGATGGCCACGATGAGATCGTGGGAAACCGCGGCGTCGATCTCGATCCCGGTCTCGGTGAAGTTCCTCAAGCCCTGCTCGCGCTCGATGACGATGAGGGCGCCGAGGCGACGCTCCGCCAGGGCGGTGGCGGCCATCACGACTTCATTGATGAGCGCCTCGGCCTGCCCGGCGCGCCTCCGCTGGGAGAAGGGGTTGTGCCCGAAGCGCGTCAGGAGGCGCCTGATCGTGTTCTGGAAGATCACGATGATGGCGAACGGGATCCAGTAAAGCAGATAGCCGAGGAAGCGCTGGACGGTGAGGAGCTGCAACACGCCCGCGAGGGAGTACGACGCGAGGATGAAGACGACGCCGGTCATCATCTGGACCGCGCGCGTCCCCTTGATGAGCAGCGCGAGCTGGTAGAAGAGGTAGGCGAGGATCAGGACGTCGGCGACCTCGATCGCCCAACCCAGGGGGCTTCCACGGAAGGTCTCGAAGACCTCCTTGATCGATTCGATCACCGCACGCAGCGTCACGGTCGATCTCCCCGCTCACCGCAGATCGGGCGCCAGACTGGAATCTTAGCACCCTTTCCCGAACGTTATCAAAGACTTACAGGGGTTCCGGCGACGGAGAGGGCCACCTTGAGCGCGTCCAGCGTGGACGCGGGATCGTGCGTGCGGATGACGTCGGCTCCGGCCGCCGCCGCGAGGGTCTCGGCCGCCAGCGTCGCGGCAAGGCGGTCGGAGACGGCTCGGGACGTGATCGCCCCGAGGAACGACTTCCGCGACACCCCGACCAGCACGGGGCAGCCCAGCGACCGGAAGATCCTCAGGTGCCTCAGGATCGCCAGGTTGTCCTCCACACGCTTGCCGAACCCGACGCCGGGATCCACCACGATCTTCGAGGGCGCCACGCCGGCCTCCACGGCCGCTCGCACCCGCACGGCGAGATCCAGGAGCACCTGAAGCACGACGTGCTCGAAGGACGGCGAATCCTGCATGGTCCTGGGGATGCCGCGGATGTGGTTCAAGATGACCGGGATGCCGAGCCCGGCCGCCAGAGAGGGCATGAGAGGATCCATCGTCATGCCGGAGATGTCGTTGAGCATGGTGGCGCCGGCGGCGGCCGCCCTCCGGGCCACCTCCGCCTTCGTGGTGTCGATGGAGATCGGAACGCCGATCTTCCCCGCCAGAGACTCGATCACCGGCAGCACGCGGCGGCTCTCCTCCTCCGCGGAGACGCTCTGCGACCCGGGGCGGGTGGACTCCCCGCCCACGTCGATGATCTGCGCCCCCTGCTCGGCCATCTCGACGCCGCGCGCGGCGGCGGAGGGGAGATCCGCATAGCGGCCTCCGTCCGAGAAGGAGTCGGGGGTGACGTTGAGGACGCCCATGACGAGGGGGCGCATGCCGCGATCCACGCACCCGGGGCGCAGGACGTGCGGGCCACAGGGAATCTCGTGGGCCGGGCTCGCGCCGTCGAGGGCCATGAGGCCCTGCCGCGCCAGCGCCGCCTCCCGGGAGTCCCCCGACACGGAAAGCACCTCGAACATCTTCTCGAAGCCCGCGCGCGGCCCCGACGCCAGGGTGCCGGAGACGAGGACGGGCGCGGAGGCGTGCTCGCGGCCCGCGGGGATCGGGTTCACGGTGTGGGTGGGGGTGATGGCGCCCGGGGTCACCTTCAGCCCGCAGCGCGGGCCGAGCTGCGCCGCACGGGCGTGCAGATCCTCGTCGTCGGAGAGGACGGCGAAGACGGCCCTGCCTCCTTCGCGGCCGATCTCCGAAAGGGCCATCGGCCGCAGCCCGAGGGAGGACCGGAGATCCGGCGCCGACGGCGGCAGGAAGCCTCCCTGGCCGGGCACGGCCACGGGAAAGACGATGCAGATCGGCGCGCTCGCCCCTCTCACGGCGCCGATGATAGCAGCGAAGGCTAGGCCTGGCCCGGGGTCTTCAGTGGCTCTGGAAGGGGGCCCGCGGTGTCCTTGGCGGGGCGGCGGGACTTGTCTTCGGCCTTCCGGGCGGCGGTCTTCTCCGGCAGGGGGGCCGGGCTCGGCTGCTTCATCGGCTCGAGTTCCTCGCCGCGCACCAGCCGCGCGATCTCCCCCCCCTCGAGAGTCTCGCGCTCCAGCAGCGCGCCGGCGATCCGCTCCAGGGGCTCGCGGTTCTCGAGGATGAGCTTTCGGGCCTGATCGTAGCTCTCGGTGACGATCCGCTTGACCTCGCGGTCGATCTGGATCGCGGTGGACTCGGAGTAGTCCTTGTGCTGGGCCAACTCCTTGCCCAGGAAGATCGCCTCGTCCTTCCTGCCGAACGTGAGCGGCCCCAGGCTCTCGCTCATGCCCCACTCGCAGACCATCCTGCGGGCCAGCTCCGTGGCGTTCTCGAGATCGTTGCCCGCGCCCGTGGTGCGCGTGTTGAGGAAGATCTCCTCCGCGAGGCGCCCGCCCATGGCGACGGCGATGCGCCCCTGGAGGTACTCGCGGGAGAATGTGTGCCGGTCGTCGGTGGGGAGCTGCTGCGTGACGCCCAGGGCCAGACCGCGCGGTATGATCGTGACCTTATGGAGTGGATCGGAGTTGGGGTGCAGGTAGGCCACCAGCGCGTGGCCCGCCTCGTGGTAGGCGGTGGTGCGCTTCTCGCTCTCCGAGATGATGAGGCTCTTGCGCTCCGCCCCCATCAGGACCTTGTCCTTGGCCTGCTCGAAGTCCACCATGGCCACGGCCTTCTTGTTGATGCGCGCCGCCGCCAGGGCCGCCTCGTTCACAAGGTTGGCCAGATCCGCGCCGCTGAAGCCGGGCGTCCCACGCGCCAGGATCCCCACCTCCACGTCCTCGGCCAGAGGGACCTTCCGCGTATGGACCCGCAGGATCTCCTCCCGCCCGCGGACGTCCGGCCGCGCCACCACGATGCGCCTGTCGAAGCGCCCGGGGCGCAACAGCGCCGGGTCGAGCACGTCGGGGCGGTTGGTGGCCGCGATCAGGATGACGCCCTCGTTGGACTCGAAGCCGTCCATCTCCACGAGGAGCTGGTTCAGCGTCTGCTCGCGCTCGTCGTGGCCGCCGCCGAGGCCCGCGCCGCGGTGGCGCCCCACGGCGTCGATCTCGTCGATGAAGACGATGCACGGGGCGTTCTTCTTGCCCTGCTCGAAGAGGTCGCGCACCCGGCTGGCGCCCACGCCCACGAACATCTCGACAAAGTCCGACCCCGAGATGCTGAAGAAGGGCACGTTGGCCTCGCCGGCGAT
>CAYNUH010000015.1:0-47453 GCA_964400605.1 uncultured Acidobacteriota bacterium
GCGCTCCCGGCGGGAGGCGACCTCGGCGCGGAGGCTGCGGGGCGAGAGCCTCCGGGCCAGCACCTCCGCCCCGGCCCGCGCGCGGGCCAGCCGCGCGTCCAGCGCGCGCCGCAGACGGGCGTCGAGGTCGTCGAGCTCCTGGAGCCTCGCGCGCAGATCCGACTCCACCCGCGCGAGCCCGCGGCCGCGCGCGGCGCGGTCGAGCCTCCGGCGCGCTTCCGACATGAGCAACAAGGCCGAGCGGCCGAGGGCGGCGCGCGCGCCCGTCACGCGGGCGGATAGCTCCTCGCGGCTGCGGAGGATGATCTCGGCCGCCGCGGAGGGGGTGGGGGCCCGGAGGTCCGCCACGAAGTCGGCGATGGTGAAGTCCACTTCGTGGCCGACCGCCGACACCACGGGGGCGCGCGAGGCGGCGATCGCGCGGGCCACCGCCTCTTCGTTGAAGGGCCAAAGATCCTCCAGGCTCCCCCCGCCTCGCGTCACGACGATGACCTCCACTTCGCCGCGCGCGTTCAGGAGGCGGAGGGCCTCCACGATCTCGGCCGCGGCCTCCGCCCCCTGCACCCGGCAGGGAGCCATGATCACCTTGAGATCGGCCCCGCGCTTCTCGATCACGCGGAGGAAGTCGTGGATCGCGGCGCCGGTGGGGGAGGTGGCCACCCCGACGCAGCGCGGCAGGGGAGGCAGCGGCCTCTTCCGTTCCGCGTCGAAGAGGCCCTCGGCACGCAACCTGGCCTTGAGCTGCTCGAACGCCGCCTGCAGGTCCCCGAGGCCCAACGGCTCGATCGCCTCGACGTTGATCTGGTACTGCCCGCGCGGCTCGTACAGGGTCACGGTGCCGCGGACGAGCACCTTCATCCCGTCGGCGGGGCGGAAGCGGACGAGGGCGTTGGCGTATCGGAACATCACCACGCCGATCTGGGCCCGTTCGTCCTTGATGGAGAAATACCAATGGCCCGACGTGTGGGGCTTGAAGTTGGAGATCTCGCCCGTGAGGAAGACGGAGGAGAGGTCCGATTCCAGGATCTCCCGGCCGACCCGGTTGATCTCGGACACGGTGTACGGCCGCCCCCGCGTGCCGCGATCCGAGGTCCCTTCCCCGGTCTCGCGGCCAGCCGGCGCGCCGGCGCTCCGGCGCCGGTGCGTCACGCATCCTCCTCACGCGCGCTCACGCGCGCGATGGACCGGGCGCGGCCCGTGGACTCGTCCACGTCGATGACGACCGCGTCGATCCGGGCGCGGCCGGTGGCGGCCGGGACGCGGCCGGGCATCTGCGTCAGGAAGCGCCTCAAAGAGGCGCGGCGGTCGCCGCCGATGACGCCGTCTTCGGGTCCGACCATCCCCACGTCCGTGATGTACGCCGTCCCGCCCGGCAGCACACGCTCGTCCGCCGTGGGCACGTGAGTGTGAGTGCCGATTACGGCGGAGGCCCGCCCGTCCAGGTGCCACCCCATGGCCGCCTTCTCGGACGTGACCTCGGCGTGCATGTCCACCACGAACACCTTCGCGCGCCCGGAGAGCTTCTCCAGGGCGGCGTCGGCGGCGCGGAACGGGCAGTCCACGACGAAACCCATGTGCACGCGCCCCATCAAGTTGACGACGCCCACGCCCACGCCTCCCGGCGTCCGTCCCAGGTAGAGGCCCGAGCCCGGGCACTCCGGCGGGTAGTTGTACGGCCGGATCAGGCGCGGCTCCGCATCGAGGTACTCGACCCCCTCGCGCCTGTCGAAGGCATGGTTGCCGGTGGTGAGACAGTCGGCGCCGGCCTCGAGGACCTCCGCCGCCAGATCGGGCGTGACGCCGTACCCGTCGGCGGCGTTCTCGACGTTCACCACGGTGAAGTCCGCCCGGTGCCGATCGATGAGGGAGGGAAGTTTCGCCCGGAGGGCCCTGAGCCCCGGCCTTCCGAACAGATCGCCGAAGAAGAGGATCGTCACGCGGGCGTCCGGATCACATCGCGAAGTCCACGCTGCGCGTCTCGCGGATGACGCTGACGCGGAGCTGGCCCGGGTAGGAGACTTCCTTCTCGATCCGCTTGGCGATTTCCCGAGACAGCCAGACCACCTCCTTGTCGGCCACGCGCTCGGGCTCGACGATGACGCGGACTTCCTTGCCCGCGCGCACCGCGTAGACCTCCTTCACGCCGGGGAAGGATCGGCCGATGTCCTCCAGGGCGTTCAGCCGCTCGATGTAGGTCTGGAGCATCTCCTTCTGGGCGCCGGGGCGGGAGATGGAGACCGCCTCGGCCACCGGCAGGAGGGCCGCCTCGATGGACCTCGGGGCGACCAGGCCGTAGAGCGCCTGGATGCAGTGGACGACGGGTTCCGGCTCGCCGAGGCGTTGCGCCACGTCGGCGGAGTGGAGGAGCGGGGAGCGGTCGAGGTTCGTTTCGTCCGCGAAGCCGATCTTGTGGAGGAAGCCGGCCCGCTTGGTCACCTCCGTCTTCACGCCGAGGAGCGCGCCGATGTGCGTCGAAAGCACAGCCACCTCGCGGCTGTGCTGGAGCAGGCTCTGGCCGTGGTAGGTCATGTAGGCGAGGCGGCCGGCCATCTTGAAGAGCTTGGGGTTCAGATCGTGGAGCCCCAGATCGAAGCCGGCCGCCTCCCCGGCGTCGGTCAGGATTTTCTCGAACTCCTCCTTGACCTTGGCGACCACTTCCTCGATGCGGGCGGGGTGGATGCGGCCGTCCTCCACGAGCCGCTCGAGGGCGATCTTGGCCACCTCGCGGCGGACCGGGTTGAAGCACGAGAGGATGATCGCCTGCGGCGTGTCATCGATGATGAGGTCGATGCCCGTGGCCATCTCGATGGACCGGATGTTGCGCCCCTCGCGGCCGATGATGCGGCCCTTCATCTCGTCGCTGGGCAGGTGCACGAGCGTCACCGTGCTCTCGCCCGTCTGGGCGGGGGTGAATCGCTGGACCGCCTGCGCCACGGCCCACCGCGCCTGCTCTACGGAGCGCTCCCGCGCCTCCTCTTCAACCCGGTGGATCCGCGCGGCCGACTCGCGACGGGCTTCGTCCTCCATCTCGCGCATGAGCTCTCTCTTGGCCAGCGCCGAAGAATACCCCGAGATCTGCTCCAGGCGCGCGCGCTGCTCCGCCAGCGCCTTCTGGGACGCCGTCTTGAGATCGGTCGCCTCCTTCTCGGCCTTTTCCACGGCCTTCTCGCGACCCTCCACCTGCTTCAGGCGCTCCTCATAGAGCTGCATCTTGCGCTGAAGGTTGCGCTCGCGAGACTCCATCTCGCGCGCCTGATTATCGAGGGCGCGGGCCCGGGCGGCCGCTTCCTCCTCGGCCTTGGCGACGGCGGCCTCCACCTTGACGCGGGATTCGAGCTGCGCCTCCTCCTTCCGGGCGCGGGCCTCCTTTTCGGCCTTCTCCAGGATCGTGGCCGCCTTGTCCCGCGCGGCCGCGATGCGTCTCTTGCGGATGGAGGCGCGGATGAGATGGTCGATCAGGAGCGCGGCGCCGGACGTGGCGAGCGCGATCACGATCACCACGGGGAGGGACATCTCAACTCCTGCCGCTCGTCCGCCGCCCCGCCGGGCAGCGGACCCGGCGCTCGGGGGCGGCGCCGTCGGGCGCCGGCCATGGCTAGGCTGTGTCGGAAATAGATAGGGTGGGTCGTCCCCCGCCCGGCCGTGTGGGTGGGGTTCCTTGAACCTGGTTCACCAGGTGGGGGCCCCGCATCCCGTCTCGCGCGTCCCGGTCATGCCGGGCCTGCACTCGACCGGGCGATTCGAGCCCCCTTCGTTTCGATGTTGGCTCAAGACGTCCCGGCCCATCACGAGCCGCGCAGGGGTACGATCCTGTCGCGAGTTTAGGCCCCCGCGCGGAGCGGAGTCAAGAAAACCCGCAGCGTCAGGAAAGCAGCCTTGCCACGTAGGCGGGGACGATGCGGCCGGCGGGGCCGTGGATCTGCTCGTCGAAGAGCGACGACACCCCGGTGGGCTCCAGGTTCAGCTCCACCGTGCGGGCCCGCCGGCGCGCCCGCGCCTCCTGCACGAACCCCGCGGCAGGATGGACCTGCCCCGACGTCCCGATGGCGATGAACAGATCGCACCGGCGCAGCGCTTCGGAGATCCTCTCCAGCCCCAGCGGGATCTCGCCGAACCACACCACGTGCGGCCTCAGAGTCCCGGCGGTGCCGCAGCACGGGCACAGGTCTTCGGGCGTGATGTCGCTCTTCCACTCGAGCACACGGGCGGATTGGATGCAGCGGGCCTTGAGGAGCTCGCCGTGCATGTGGAGCACCCTCACGCTCCCGGCGCGCTCGTGGAGATCGTCCACGTTCTGGGTCACGAGCAGGCATTCCCCGTCCCAGCGCCGTTCCAGCTCGGCGAGCGCGAGGTGTGCCGCGTTGGGAGCGACGTCGGACGAGAGCACGCGCCGCCTTCGGGCGTTGTAGAACTCTTGCACCAGGGCGGGATTGCGCTGGAACGCCTCGGGCGTGGCGACGTCCTCGATGTCGTAGCGGGCCCAGATTCCGTTCGCGTCCCGAAAGGTGTCGAGGCCGGATTCCTTGGAGATGCCGGCCCCCGTCAGGATCACGACGGCTCGGCCTTCTCCGGCGCGTGTCGATCCGCCGCCGTCGGCGCCGCGAGTCACGGGCGTCTCTCCCTTGCCGGGTGCGTCCCCTCTCCGCCTTGGAGTCAGGACCGCATCAGGCCCCGGCGGGCCTCTCCGCCGGAGGCGTCACGATCTCGAGAAGGTTCCCGTCCGGGTCGAGGAAGTAGAAGCACGCATGGTCCCCCCAGTCCACCGGCCCGTGCGTGGGGACGCCGGCCTCCTCGAGGGCGCGGCGGGCGGCGTCGAACGCCTCGGCCTCGACAAGGAAGGCGTGGTGCTCCCGCGCCAGCGGGCTCCGGATGACGGTGGGATCGCACGGCGCCCGATCGGGCTTCAGGATCAAGCCGATGTTCGTGCCGCCACATTCCACCAGGGTCATGTCGCCGAGCCGAAGGTGAAGCCTCATCCCGAGCACCCCGGTGTAGAAGCGCTCCGCGCCCGGCAGATCGGTGACGTAGATCGCGAAGTGATCGAAGCGGCTCAGGCGGACGGGCATACCTTCCGGCTAGACCCCCAGGGCCTTGCTCGCGCGATCGAAGTCGGCCGGCTTGACCCAGAGGATCATCCCCCAGCGGCCGCCGCCCGCGGTGATCGCCTGGGCGCCCGTGATGTTGACCCCCTGCTGGCCCAGCTTGTCGTAAACGTCCGCGGCCGCGCCGACCCGATCCTCGCCTTGGACCAGGAAAGCCTGCTTGCGGTCGCTGACCTTGAGAGAGAGCTTCGTCGCGGCCTTGGTGAAGGCGTCGTCGTTCTCGGGAACAATGTCGATCTGCGAGCGTCCGCCCGCGATGGGGAACCCGCAGCAGGCCATGAAGTTCACGCCGGCCTGCTTGAGGCCGAGGAGGACCCGCGAGCCCTCCCCCGCCTTGTCGGGCACCTCGACGAAGAAATAGCTGACCTTCCGTACCGTGTCGGCCATCGCACACCTCGCTTTCCGGAAATCGAAGACCAGTCCCAGGCCGCCATTCTACCGCCACGAGGCGCCCGCCGGGGACAGCGCGGCCGGGGGGCGGGCGGTGCATGCGCGCCCGGAAGGCCTGCGCCCGAGGGAGGCCTCAGGGTGCCGTCACGCGGAGCTTGGAGACGGCGGCGTGACCGCGCTTCAGCCGGCGAGCGCCTGGTCGAGGAGGCGCTCCCACTCGGCCGCCCTGCGGTCGAGGTCGGCGCCGGCGCCGGCCGGTGATCCCCTGGGGGCGGCTCGCTCCTGCCGGGTTTCGCCTTGGGTCCCGGAGGCGGCGGCCCCGCGGGCTGCCGCCTGCGGCGGAGTCGCGCCGCGGTGCCGCTCGTCCGCGATGTTCAGCGCTGCGAGGATGGCGACGCGAAGGGAGTCCACGGCCCGGGTCTGCGTGGCGACCTCACGCATCTTGCCGTCCACGTACGCGGCCAGAGAGCGCACGTACTCGGCGTCGCCTTCCGCTCTCAGGGTGTAGTTTTGCCCGAAGATCTCGACTTGGATGAGGTTTGCGTCAGGGGTCATGGATGTCCTCCGGGAGCCGCGCGCCCGTCCCGGCGGTCCCTCCGGAGCCGCCGTCGGGCCGCGGCCCCTTCAGTCCGCACCGTCCACGGCGGCCAGGAGATCCTCCTGGTCTGAGAGGGCGGCCGCCTCGTCGAGCAACGCCAGCATCTTGTCGACTCGCGCGAGCACCTCGCGCCTCTCGCGCCGCAGTGCCTGAAGCTCCTTATGGCCTTCCTCGTCGAGCGCCGCGGATGCGGTCCCGGCTGCGCGCGCGCGAAGATCCTCGATCTCGGCGGCGGCCTGCGCGAGCCGAAGTGTGAGCGACGCCTTCTCCTCCCGCAGCGATCGGATCATCGCGGCCGCCGCGCGGATCTTCTGCTCCAGCAGATCCAGCCTTCTCGCGTCCAAGGGTTGGGCTCCTCCTACTGTCTCAGGGCGATGCCGAACCGATCCCGAAGTGCGGCGAGCACCTTGGCCTCGGCCGCCTGGACTTCCTCGGCGGCCAGCGTCCGCTCCGGGTGCTGATAGACGATGCTCACGGCCAGCGAGACGTGCCCCGCCGGCAGCGACCCTCCCTCGTAGCGGTCGAACAAGGCGACCCTGTCGATGAGGCCACCGCCCGCCACGCGGATGGCGCTCTGGATGTCCGCCCAGGCCGTTCCCCTGGCGACCACCAGAGCCAGGTCGCGGGCGGCAGCGGGGAAGCGAGGAAGGGTCCGGAAGGTCGTGGGGGCCTCCGGGGCGGAGAACAGAGCCGAGAGGTTGATCTCCGCGAGCGCCGTCTCGCTCTTGATCCCCAGCCGCGCCGCGCCCTCGGCCGAAAGGATGCCGAGCCGGCCCACGGGGCGGCCGCCGGAGAGGATACGCGCGGCGGCGCCGGGGCGGAAGGGGGTTTCGGAGTCCATAGGCGCGAAGGTCGCGTCGATCCGCAGCCTGAGGAGGGCCTCCTCCAAGGCCCCCTTGACGTCGTAGAAGCCGCTCTCCCGCGCGGGCTCGGCCCAGTGCCTCGGGCGCGCGAGGCCGGTCGCAGCCAGCCCCGCCGCGAGGATCTCCTCCGTCGAGGGAGACCGCGCGTGCTTGCGGTCGTCGCGATCCGCGGGAGCATCCACGCGGCGGAAGACACGGCCCACCTCGAAGACGCGGATGTCCCGCACACCGTGGTTCAGGTTGTACCTCACCGCGCCGGCAAGCCCGGGCATGAGCGACGAGCGGAGGACGTCCTGCCCCTCCGCCAGAGGGTTGGCCAGCGCGGCGGCCGCCACGTCTTCCTCCCGCAGCAGCCAGTCTTGATCGGCCGAGACGAACGAGTAGGTGAGCACCTCCGAGTACCCCGAGGCCAGCAGCGACTCACGGAGCGTCTCCTCACGCCGGTAGGCGAACCGGTGGACGGCGCCCGTGCCCGGGAGGTGGGGGAGTCGCTCGGGGATGGATTCGTAGCCGATGGATCGCGCCACCTCTTCGATGAGGTCGGCCTCGCCGGCGATGTCCTGACGGTGGTGCGGGACGACCACCTCGAAGCCGTCGCCCGATCGGCGCGCCTCGAACCCCAGCCCCGTGATCGCGGCGACGATGCGGCCGGCGTCCACGGCCACTCCGAGCATCGTCTCGACGCGGCGCTGCCTCAGATGGATGGTCCGGGTGGCCATGGCGCCTTCGGCGCGAACGTCGATGAGCCCCGGTGCCACCTCCGCCCCGGCGATCTGCGCGAGAAGCGAGGCCACACGGTCGATCGCCACGTGAGCGGCCTCGATGTCGGCCCCACGCTCGAAGCGGTACGAGGCGTCGGTGGAGAGCGCGAGCCGCTTGGAAGTGCGCCTCACGGTGCCGGGATCGAAGTGGGCGGACTCCAGCAGGACGTCCGTGGTCCCGGAGGAGATCATCGTGTTGGCGCCGCCCATGACCCCGGCCACGGCGACGGGCCGCTCGGCGTCGGCGATGACGAGCATTTCCGGCTCGAGGTGCCGCGCCACGCCGTCCAGGGTCTGGATCGGCTCCCCGCGGCGGGCCCGGCGCACGATGATGCGGCGGCCCCGCAGCAGCGGGAGATCGAAAGCGTGCAGCGGATGGCCCAGCTCCCACAGGACGTAGTTGGTTGCGTCCACCACGTTGTTGAGGCTGCTCAGGCCCACCGCCTCGAGGCGGCGCACCATCCAGCCGGGGGAGGCCCCCACGCGCACCTTGCGGAGCAGGCGGGCGCAGTACCGGCCGCACAGATCTTCGGCTTCGATGGTGACGGAAGCGCTTTCCGAAGCGGGCCGGCTTCCCCCGGTCTCGGCGGCGCCGGAGGGGTAGGGGCACAGCCGCTTGCCCGAGAACGCCGCGATCTCGCGCGCCAGGCCGTAGATGTTCATGACGTCGGCCCTGTTCGGCGGCACGTCGATGTCCAGAATGGCTGCGTCGCCCTCGCCCTCGACGGCGTCCACGGCAAACCCTGCGGACGTGAGCCGCTCGGCGAGCTTCGCTGGCGGAATCGCGATCTCCACGAACTCCCGGAGCCACTCGAGTGGGAACTTCACCTCTCGCCCCGGAACTGTTCCAGAAACCTGAGGTCGTTCTCGAAGAACAATCGGATGTCGTCGATGGCGTAGCGCAGCATGGCGATACGGTCCACGCCGAGCCCGAAGGCGAAACCCGTGTACGTCTCGGCGTCGTAGCCCACCATCTCGAAGACGTTGGGGTGCACCATGCCGGCGCCGCCCATCTCGATCCAGCCCGTGCGCTTGCAGGTTCGGCACCCCTCGCCGTTGCAGATCATGCAGGAGACGTCGAACTCGGCCCCCGGCTCCACGAAGGGGAAGTAGCCGGGCCGCAGGCGCACGCGCGCGTCGCTGCGGAAGAGGCGCTGGCAGAACTGGCGGATGGTGCCCTTGAGGTCGGCGAGGGAGATCCCTTCGCCCACCACCAGCCCCTCCACCTGGTGGAACATGGGGGAGTGGCTGATGTCGGAGTCGCGCCGGAAGGCCTTTCCCAGCGCGATCATCTTCAAGGGGGGACGGACCTTCTGCATGGTGCGGATCTGGATGGGGGAGGTGTGCGTTCTGAGCAGGCCGCCTCCGTCCAGGTAGAAGGTGTCCTGCATGTCGCGCGCCGGGTGGTCGGGGGGGATGTTCAGGGCTTCGAAGTTGTACCAGTCGCTTTCGACCTCGGGTCCCTCCTCGATCGCGTACCCCATCTGGAGGAAGACCGCCTCGATCTCGCGGCACACCAGGGTGACCGGGTGCGCGGCGCCCGCGCGCGCGGCGACGCCGGGCAGCGTCACGTCGAGGGCCTCCGCCTTGCGGAAGCCGGCGGTGCCCAGGGCGCCCGAGGCCGCCGCGAGGCGGGACTCGATCTCGGCGCGCAGGCGGTTGGCGCGCTCGCCGGCGGCGGGGCGGTCCGCCTCGGGGAGATCCTTGACGGCCTTCAGCGCCTGTGTCAGAAGCCCCGATTTGCGGCCGAGGATCCGGTTCCGGAGCGCGGCGAGCGCCTCCGCGTCCGAGGCGGCGGCGACCCCGGCCGCGAACTCGGCGCGGATCTTCTGAAGGGCTTCTTCAATGCGGGTCAGGGGCGACACGCTCAGGAGTGTCCCCTCTGCGTCAGGAAGCCCGGGCTTCGATGGAGGTGCGGGCCCTGCGCGCCAGCTCGGTGAAGGCGGCGGGGTCAGCCACGGCGAGGTCGGCCAGGCTCTTGCGGTCCAATCCGATTCCGGCTCCCTTGAGGCCGGCCATCAGCGCGCTGTAGGAGAGGCCGTTCAGCCTCGCTGCGGCGTTGATCCTGACGATCCAGAGCCGGCGGAAGTCGCGCTTGCGGGCACGGCGGTCCCGATAGGCGTACCCCAGCGCCTTCTCCACGGCCAGCTTGGCGAGGCGGTGCAGCTTGGACTTACCCGCGTAATACCCCTTGGCGAGGGCCAGTACCTTGTCGCGGCCCGCCCGCCGCTTGGTTCCTCTCTTGACTCTCGGCACAGTCGTTCCTCCTACGCGTACGGCAGCATGCGGCGGACCCTGCTGTGGTCGGCCGCGCTCACGAGGTCCGGCTGCGCCAGCCGGCGCTTCCTCCTCGCGGACTTCTTGGTCAGGAGATGGCTCTTGTAAGCCCGGCTGCGCTTCACCTTTCCCGTGGCCGTGACCCGGAAGCGCTTGGCCGCACCCTTGTGCGTTTTGAGCTTCGGCATCTCGTCGTCCTCTGTCCTTTCGACGGGCTTTCTTTCGGCCGCCTTCCGCCGGGCTTCCTTCCGGCCGCCTTCCGCCGGCCTAGTCCGCCTTGCCGGCGTCCTCGGAGGCCGCAGTGGGCGAAGACTTTGCGCGCCTGGCGGGCGCCGCTTGTGTTTTCGCGCTCTTCACCGCCGGCTTCTCCGCGGCAGCCACCCCCTTCTTCGGCGCCATGATCATGGACATGAAGTGTCCCTCGACCCTCGGCGGGGTCTCGACGATCCCCGTTCCGTCCAGCTCGTTCTGGATGCGGTCCAAGATCCTGCGGCCGTACTCGAGGTGCTGCATCTCCCGGCCCCGGAACATGATGGACACCTTCACTTTGTCGCCGTGCACGAGGAACTTCACGATGTGATTCCGCTTGAACTCGTAATCGTGCTCGTCCGTCTTGGGTCTGAACTTCACTTCCTTGACGTGGATGTGCCGCTGCTTCTTCTTGGCTTCATGCTGCTTCTTGTTCTGCTCGTAAACGTACTTGCCGTAGTCGAGGATTCGGCAGACCGGCGGGACCGAGTTGGGGGCGACCTCCACGAGGTCGAGTCCTTTGGTCTGTGCGAGCGCGAGGGCGTCCGCGGGCGTCATGATCCCGAGCTGACCTCCTTCCTCGTCGATGACCCGGATCTCCCTCGCCCGTATCTTCTCGTTGATCCTGACCTTGATGTCTATGCTCTCCTCCTCCGATGTTCTGCCGCCGGCCGCCCGGGGGATGGGCGGCGAGCGGCGTCCGTCACGGTCTCAGCGCCCGCGTCCTGATCCCTTCCTCCGCCAGCGCGGCGAAGGCGTCCAAGGCAGAGACGCCGCGGTCCCCCTCGGAACGGCTCCGGACGGACACCGTCCGGGCCGCGGCCTCCCGGTCGCCCAGGATGAGCATGTACGGCACCTTGTTCAGCTGGGCCTCGCGGATCTTCAGCCCGATCTTCTCGTTCCTCTCGTCGATCTCCCAGCGGAGGGATCGCTCCTCCAGCGCCGCGCCCACCTGACGAGCGTAGGGGACGACCCTGTCGGTGACCGGCAGGATCGCCACCTGGACGGGCGCCAGCCACAGCGGCAGCGCGCCGGCCAAGTGCTCCACCAGGACCCCGATGAAGCGCTCGAGGGACCCGAACATCGCCCGGTGGATCATCACGGGCTGATCTTCCCTGCCGTCGGCCGTCGTGTACCGCAAGGCGAACCGCTCGGGCATGGAGAAATCGAGCTGGATCGTGCCGAGCTGCCACTCCCGGCCCAGGGCGTCCGTGACGATGAAGTCGATCTTCGGCCCGTAGAAGTTTCCGGCGCCCGGGTCGACTTTGTAGGAGATCTTCTGGTCCTCGAGCGCCTGCGCGAGCATGGTCTCCGCCCGCGCCCACGTCTCGGCCGATCCGAGCGCCCTGTCCGGCTTCGTGGAGAGGTAGATGCGCACCGTCCCGAAGCCGAACATCGCGTACAGATCGAGGATGAGGCGCGTCACCGCGCCGACCTCCTCGTGGATCTGGTCCACGGTGCAGAAGATGTGCGCGTCGTCCTGGGAGAACGAGCGCACGCGGAAGAGCCCCGCCGCGACGCCCGAAAGTTCGAGCCGGTGAAGGCGTCCGAAATCGGCCAGCCGCAGCGGGAGGTCCCGATAGGATCGCCGCTGCGTCCGGTAGAGGATCGTATGGGAGGGGCAGTTCATCGGCTTGAGACCGTACTCGCGGTCCCCCCCGTGGACGATGAAGATGTTCTCCTTGTAGTTTGCCAGGTGTCCGGAGCGCTCGAAGAGACCCAGGTCGAAGATCTGCGGGGTGATGACCTCCTGGTAGCCGTGCCTGCGGTAGAGGCCGCGGACGTGGTCCACCAGGGCGTTGTACACGACGGCGCCTTTGGGATGGAAGAAGGGACTCGCCGGCGACTCGGGGTGGAAGGAGAACAGATCGAGCGCCCTTCCGACCTTGCGGTGGTCCCTCTTCTCGGCTTCCTCGCGCGCCTTGAGGAAGGCGTCGAGGTCCTCCCTGGTGAAGAACGAAGTGCCGTAGATGCGCTGGAGCTGGACGTTCCGCTGATCGCCCTTCCAGTAGGCCCCCGCCACGGAGAGAAGCTTGAAGGCCCGGATCTTCCCCGTGCTGGGCACGTGCGGGCCGAGGCAGAAGTCGATGAAGCCGTCCTGCCTGTAGCAGGAGACGACGGGACCGCCCTTCTCCTGGATGAGCTCCACCTTCAGGGCGTCGTTCTGGTCCTCGAAGATCCGGAGCACTTCGCTCTTCGGCTGCTCGACGCGGACAATCGGAAAATCGGCCTCGGCGATCTCACCCATGCGCTTCTCGATCCGCTCGAGATCCTCGGGCGTGAACGGCTCCGCGCGCAGGAAGTCGTAGTAGAACCCCCCCTCCGTGACGGGCCCAACTCCGATCTGGACCTCCGGGAAGAGTTCCTTGACCGCGTGGGCCGTCAGGTGGGCCGTGGAGTGGCGCAGCACCTCCAGCGCCTCCGGGTCTTTGGCGGTCAGCACACGGATGTTCGCGTCGTTCTCGAGCGGGCGCCCCAGATCGAGCACCTCGCCGTCCACGAGACAGGCCACCGCGTCACGGGCGAGGGAGAGTCCCAGATCCCGGACGAGGTCCGACAGGACCACACCCCTCGGGAAGCTCTGGCTCGTCCCGTCGGGCAGCGTCACCTGAATGTGGACGTCCGACATCTCAGATCCGTCCCCGCCTCCCGGCTCCAATCCGCGCAAAGGCACACCCTACCCCTCCCCTCTTCCCGTCCCCTCCGGAAGCCCCCCCCCGGCTCAGGATACACATGGACCGCTGGCCGTCCGGGGTGGAAGTGGTAGGCGCGAGCGGATTTGAACCGCTGGCCTCTTCCGTGTCAGGGAAGCGCTCTCCCCCTGAGCTACGCGCCTGTGACGGGTCGAGATCGTGGGCGAGCCCCGCTCATAATTTCAGACGGCCCAAGAGAATAACAGAGGGTCGGGGGGGGTGTCAACGAAGGCCACGGCGGGGCCCATCGCAGCCGATCAGCCGCCCGAGGGCCCCAGGCCCGCCTTCATTCCTCATAGCGCAGGTAGGAGAAGACGCTCTCGAGGGCCAGGTCGTTCCCGTGGGAATAGCGCAGTATCGGCTGGTCGATGATGAGGGTGTCCGGGCTGCCCCGCTCGGGGGTCAGGGTCACCTGACAGGACCTCGCCGAGGGGGGGATGTGCGCCCTGAAGGCCACCGTCACCCACCGGTCCGCGGGGAGCGCTTCCAGAAAGTACGCGGGGTTGTCGAGCCAGGAGAGCGTCTTTCCGGTATGGTCCAGAAAGGTGATCTTGACGAACCCGTTGTTCTGGGCGTCTCTGCCCGGGCCCTGCCGGAAGGCGGTGAAGCCCATCTTGACGAACCGGCCCCGCGATCGATCCAGCGGAATGGGTTCGTCGCCGAAGACGTTCACCGGTGGCCTCGAGACCAGCACCGGGAACTGCTCTCCCATGGCGATGAGAGATTCCGGCGACCTCAGGTAGGCCCGGGTGGAGAGCGCGGTGGCCCCCGCCTGCGCGAGCGCAGCGCAGATTCCGAGCGCGACGACGACGGCCCACCGGGGAGCGCGCGCCCGGGCCAGCCTGGGGACCGCCCCGATCACCGACGCGACGGCGACCCCGGCCCACGCGATGAAGAACCCCTCTGCCGGGAGGCGGAACCGGGCTCCGCCGAAGAACATCATGTAGAAGGCGACGTAGCCGGTGAAGCACAGCGGCGTGAGCCACGGCCGCGACTTCCGACCGGAGAGCAGGGCCCCGGCGCCTGCCAGACCCAGGAAGAACACGCTCCGCCAGGAGAAGTAGGGGAAGAAGATCTCTCCGTAGAAGAGCCTCGGGTTGCTTGAGTAGAGAGGCCAGGGCGGGATGAGCTCCCAGAAGGCGTGCCACTTCAGCCTCAGCACGACGAAGAGAGCGCCCCAGGGATCGTTGGTGACGAAATCCAGCGCCTTGCCCTGGAAGTACTCCATGCGGCTCCAGATGTTGCCGACGATGGAAGGGGGGTCCGTATACCGGCCTGAGGCGTTTGGATGGTTTCCGATGGCGAGGTTGAAGGCGCTGTTGGGCGCAATCAGCACGAAGTGCTTGTAGGCGATCCCATTCCGGATCGCCCAGGGGCCCATGAGCGTCAGCCCCCCGGCGGCGAGGAGCGCCAACGCGCGCAGGCGTCCCTTCCGGTCCGGTGCGGCCTTCCAGGCCGCGAGGATCGCCGCCGGCACCAGGGAGACCTCCACGGGCCGCACGAGCGCGGCGGCCCCGGCGACGAGGCCCGCGCGGTAGAGCGAGCGAGGCCCCGGCCGATCGGCGGCGCGTAGGAACAGAAGCAAGGAGGCGAAGAAGAGGGCCGTGAAGAGGCCCTCGCTCATGTAGACGCTGGAGTAGAAGAGGAAGTGGGGGAAGAAGCAGGCGATGACCGCGGCCGCCAGGCCGGCGCGGCGCGAGTGCAGCCGGCGCGCGAGCCGGTACAGGAGCACGCAGGTCCACGCGCCCAGGGCCGCCTGCGCGATCAGTACGGCCCTGAGGGCCGCCTCCGGCGCCAGCGCGAGGAAGAATGGCTTCAGGAAGAAGGCGTAACCGGGGGGGAACCAGCATAATCCGTCGAGGGTGAAGAGGTTCTTGAGACTCAGCCGCCTCACCGCCATGTCCACGTAGACGGCCATGTCGTTCGTCGGCGCCGGATCGTACGAGACGACGTGGAGGATCCGGATGAAGAAGGCCGTGACGGCGACGAGGCCGACCGCGAGGCGCGGGCGGATCGCGAACCACGAGGGCCGCGTGCCTGCGAGCGGCCGTCCATCAGATTCCGCCGCTGCGGTTGGCGGCGAAGGGTCACTCGAGGATGAGGGTGTAGACATCGTCCGGATAGAGCCCTTCCACGCCGCGGCTCTCAATGAGATGATCGGGGCCGATCGGCTCCCCCTTCACCAAGACGCGGATGACGGCCGGGACCGGATACGTGTCCCAGGGCGCCTTCGTCAGACGGAGGAGACCGACGTCCATTCCTCCGTCCACGGTCGTCTCGTCGACGAGGGTCACCCCGTCTGCGGCGTACAGCCTCAACGAGACGTCGCCGTACGTGAACTTCTCGTTCCTCGCGTTGAACCCCGCCGTGATCCAGTGTCCCGGCACCGGCGCACCGGGAGGCCTGCGGTCCGTCCCGCGCAGTGCGACCGTCACGTAGTGGGTCTCGGGGCGCGGATAGGCTCGGCAGTCGTCGAACCAGGAGGTGCTCGACTTCACGTCTCCATTCCAGCTCTGGGCCTTGATCTCGACGCGGGCCGTGCGGGCGGGGATCTCGAACGCATCGCCCACCGGCAGCCAACCGCCGTCCACCTGGACGGAGCCTCGGCAGAGGTGCGTCGCGCCCTCGCAGGCGATCCGGACGAGGTAGCCGTCATGGGCCGGATGCGGCAGTTTCAGCGGTCCTTTGGCCCCGCCGGCGAAGGGCGGCGGCACGGAGACTACGAGGACCGCCTCAGCGGCGCCGCCGCCGGCATCCGAGATCTGGACCTCGATCCAGTTGTCGGGGCTCCACCGGCCGCTGCCGCAGAGGTGGACGAGGCTCTCGTGCCGGGCTCCGTCCCTCGACTCGATGCCCGTGCGGCACAGGAGCACCACGTCGCGGGAGTCCATCTCCGCCACGCTCACCAGGCCCGGGTGCCCGACCCGGCCGGTGACGTCGATCCGGAAGCGTCCGTCCGTCTGGGCCATGCGCACCAGGTTGGGATCCGCGGGCTTGACCTTCCAGATCCTCTCGTCCACCGACTCCGACTCGAAGTCGTCGCGGATGATCGCGGCGGAATGCACCCGCTCCAGCGGACCGCTTCCGTGGTACCGCGGGTACCCGAACCCGTAGGTTCCCTCGAAGAGGCTCCTGCCTCCTCCGTCCCTCACGGCGACGCGGGCTGTGTACGCCCCTTCCATCCGGCGGCGGACCGTGTAGCCGGCCGGTATCACGAGATCGTCGCCGCGCTTCAGATCCTCGTACGAGGCCTGCCAGCGCACGGCCTCTCCCACCGCCGGCTCGATCGCCACCTCCGCCTCCACGCGCCCGAGCCCCTCGGGAACCTGCTCGACCGTGAAGCGGAAGGCCTCGATCTGCCTGACGCGGTAGACTCCCTGCCCATCCTGGCCGGGGACCTCCGCGACGACGCTGTCCTCGATCCGAGGGTCACCCAGGGCCAGGGCGCCGGCGGCCGCCGCCTTTTCGACGGTCATCGGCGCGATCCGCCACCCTTCGCCGGCCGTCACGGGCGCGACTGGAACCGACGCCGTGGACAGCACCGCCAGGGCCGCGGCCGGCCCCAGCTTCCGGATGAGATCACGTGTTGGCACGACCTCTCCCACCTTGTCAACCGGCCGCGGACGCATGCCTTCGAGCGCGGCCGCCGTCACCGCGCCGGGATGCTACCGGCCCGGCGGCGAAGGGGCAAGAGCGGAGGGTCCAGGAGTTCACGCGAGACGCCCGGCAGGCGCCGATCGGATCCACCTCACTCCCTGTACTTCAGGTAGGGGAAGAGGAACTCCAGCATCAGATTGTTGCCCGGGTAGTAACGCAGGATCGGCTGGTCGATGATCAACACGTCGGGGCTCCCCTTGTCCGGCGTCAGAATCACCTGGCAGGAAACGGCCGCCGGCGGAACGTGGGTCTTGAGGACCACGGTGATCCATCGGTCGGCCGGAAGGGCCCCCAGGTCGTAGCCGGGGTTGTAGTGCCAGTCTAGGAGGCCGCCCGCCCGGTTGTAGAAGTTGATCCGCACCGAGCCGTTGGTGGGGGTGGGCCTTGGAGGGCCCTGCCGGAACACCGTGAAGCCCAATCGCAGGTAGCGCCCGCGGCTCCTGTCCAGACGGATCCACTGGTCGCCGAACACGGAGAAGGGCGGCTTCGAGGTCAGGACCGGGAACTGATCACCCATCGCGAGCAGAGTGTCCGGGCTCCGAAGGGAAGCCCTCGCCGCCGCGCCGCTGTATCCCACCTGGGCGAGGATGCAGGCCAGGAGGAGGCTCGTGGCGGCGCCCCAGGCCGGGGCGCGGGCCCGCGCCAGGCGGGGCAGTTTGGCCGCAAGGGTGACGACCGCCACACCGGCCCAGGCCAGGAAGAACCCCTCGGCCGGCAGGCGGTACCTCGGCTTGCCGACGAAGAGCATGTAGTAGGCGACGTAGGAGAGGAAGCAGGCAGGGATCACCCACGAACCAGGCTTCCTCAGGGCGGGGAGCGCGCCCATCAGGCCGAGAAAAAGAACGACCCTCCACGAGATGGCGGGAAAGAAGATCTCGCCGTCGTAGAGCGCCGGATTGCTGGCGTACAGCGGCCACGGCACCACCATTTCCCAGAAGGCCTGCCACTTGAGCCACATGGTGATGTAGAGCGTCCCCCATGGATCGCTCGTGACGAAGTCCAGCGCCATGTCGCGGGCGTTCCCGGCCTTGGCCCACAGGTCGCCGCCCGGAATCGGCGGCGGCTTGATCCCCCACCCCGTCGAGTCGGGGTTGTTGCCGCTCGCGAGCTGGATGGCGCCGTAGGGAGCGATGAGGACGAAGTGCCCGACGGCGATCTGGTTTCGGATGCCCCATCCGAGCAGCGGCGTGAGGCCGCCCGCCGCGAGGATCGCGAGAGCGATCCACCGGCCGCGTCTGTCGGGCGCGGCGCGCCAGGCAGCGTAGAGCGCCGCCGGCGCCAGCGAGACGGCGGCGGGACGCACGAGGACCGTCGCGGCGCACACGAGCCCGGCCCTGTAGAGCCGCCATTTCGTGGGCCGCCTCCCCGCGCGCAGCAACAGTAGGAGAGAGGCGAAGTAGAGGGGCGTGAGCAGGTTCTCGCTCATGAGATGGCTGGTGAAGAAGACGAAATGCGGGAAGAAGGCCGCGATCGCCGCCGCGACGAGGCCCGCGCTCCGAGAGTGCGTGCGGCGGGCGAGCCGGTAGAGGAGCACGCACGTCCAGGCCCCCAGAGCCGCCTGCGCGATCTGGGCGGCGCGCGCGGCCGCTTCCGGCTCGAAGATCAAGTAGAACGGCTTGAGGAAGAGCGGGTAGCCCGGAGGATAGTTGGACAGACCTTCCGGCCTGAACAAGTTGGCGAGGGTGAGCTTCCTGGCCGCGATCTCCACGAAGAGGGCCATGTCGCTGGTCGGGATTATCTCGTACGAGATCACGTGAAGGAGGCGGACCAGGAAGGCGATGGCGGCGATCAGTCCGAGGGCGAGGCGGGGGTTAACGGCGAACTGCGGCCGGGTGCCGGCCGCATCCGCTCGTGCCCCGCCGGGATGTGGTTCCACTCACCCGCCCCCGGATCCCCAATCCGCGTCAGTGAACAGGGGGATCGTCCCGGCCACGACGCTCTTCAGCCCGGGCCGCGGCGGCCCCGGGAGGAGCGGCGTCACCGGCCGGCTGCCGTCGTAGAGCGCCAGGCGCACCTCGTAGTCGGCGGCGGGGAGGCCGTCGACGAAGACGAAGGCGGACTCGATGCGGAAGTAGTCGCGGTCTTTCCACCTCGAGATGAGAGGATGCTTCTCCTCCTGGATGTACGCCAGTGGCAGCCCCCGGTACGTGCCGTCCGGCTGCTTGCGGCTGATCGAGGCGAAGACTCTCCAATGCGGCAGGTCGGACTTCAGGGCGCTCCAGAAGGATGTCATACGGATGACCCTGTCCGGGGTCATCGAGCCACCGCCCGAGCCGAAGAAGGATCTCACGAATGGAAGAGGCCGGGGCTTCTCGGCGGGGATCTCCACCTCGAATCCCGTCAGCGAGACCACTCCCGCGAAGTCTGCTTCCAGCGGCCCGCCGAAGCGCCGCGTGGCCCTCTGCGGCCCGGCCGCAGCTCCATCGACGGGCTCCGACCCGGGCGGTGCCCTCATGTCGTAGATCCGGTACGAGGCCACATCCACGCTCGGGTACTCGCTGAGCCGCTCCTCGAAGTCCGGATCCAGGGGGATGTTCATGTCGCGCACGTACAGGGTGAACCCGCCCTGCGGGAGCCGGTCCTGGAAGGAGGACAAGGTGAGCACGGTCCGGTGGGGGCGGTCGATGTAGAAAATGAGCGGATGGCTCGAGATCCGGAAATTCGTCATGAGGCGCGTGCCGGGCGGGGCGCGCCGGCCGATCTCCTGCCCCAGAAGCGGCCACGCGCAGCGGGGGTCGTCGGAGGCTAGCGCCTCGAGACCGCGCGCGCAGACGACGGTGCGATGCCCCAGCAGGATCGCGCCCGCCAGGACAGCCGCCGCGGCGGAGGCCGGTTTGGGGGCGCCGGCGGCGCGCACGCCGGCCGCCACCAGACCCGCGGCGAAGAGGATGCCCTCTGCGGCGGCGATGGCCATGATGGCCAGCAAGTGGAACAGGAGCCAGTTGTGGAGGTACGCGGCCCAGGGGAAAAGAAGCGGGTGGGCCGCGCCGGAGGCGGCGACGATGAGGACCGTCCTTACGGCGTCCGCTCGGGCACGCCTTCGGGCGAGCGCGACGACGCCCGAGAGCGCGCCGGCCAGAGCGAGCGCAGCGGCCTCCACGCCGTACATATCCGCAAAGAAGCCTGCCTCCCCCTTGAGCCACTGCAGCCACGGATGGGCCCATCCCTGTTTGAACTGGATCCCGGAGGCGCTCTCCACGCTGCGGTGCGCCGCGGCGCCCACGATGTCCTGCAACGATCCCGTCAGGAGGGCGAAATGTCCCATGATCAGCGAGAAGACGGCGACCCCCGTCAGCCCTATGCCCAGAAGTCCCGAGAGCAGCATCGTCCGCCGGTGTCGGAGCGTTAGGAGCGCGTCGAGCATCAGGATGGGCCCGACGTGGAATGCGGCCCAGCCGGAGAAACATCCGGCCGCGTAGGCGGCGAGGCAGCCGGCCAGCAGACGGGCCGCGCGCTGCGGCGAAGCTTCTTTCCACGTCCCGTATAGGAAGATCGTGAGGAGCCCAAACAGGAGCGTGGGCGCCTCCTCGCCCAGCATCTTGCCGAAGTGGCCATAGGCCGGAAGCGTCGCCATCACCACCGCCGCCAGCGCCGCGGGGCCGTCTCCGCGGTGGCGCCGCCAGAGGGCGAACAGGAGGAGGGCGCTCCCGAGGCTGCACGCCGCGGGATAAATTCTCGCAGCCCAGTCGGAAACCCCCAGCAGCAGGAACGCGGCGCTAGCGCCCAGCGCGAAGAGAGGAGGATGGTGCGCGAGGTAGGTGAACTGCTTCGGGGTTTCGCCGGCCGGGTCGGTGGCGAGCCCGAGGCGGGTGGCGATCAGCCCATGACGGAGGAAGTTGCGCGCCGGCTGTGCGAACGCCGCCGTGTTGTTGTCCGCGGCGGTGACGAAGGGGTGCAGGATCCGATTCGAGAGGGGGACGGCGCCGAATGCGGCGATGCCCGCCGCGAGGACGAGGCGGGCCCGGGCCGTCACCGGCCGGGCCTGACCCAGATGGGGGAAGAGACGGCGATACGGCGTCCGGATTCGTTGCTCACGGCGACGTAGTAGTAGCCGGCCGTATCGGAGAGGACGTAGGCCGACAGCACGCAGCCGTCGTACTCAAGGTCCTCGCACTCAGCACGCTTGATGACCTTGCCGTCGTGGATCAACTCCATGTGATCGAAGTCCGTCTCCCAATCCGTGGAGGCAGAGGCGGCAACGGCCAGGCCCGACCCGCCGTCGATCGCGTCCGATCCCATGGGTGCGCCGTTGATGCTGAACTTCAGCGTCACCGGGTAGAGGTCCGCGAAGTAGCAGAGGTTGGCGCGCATTGCCTCCAGGATCGCCTCGCGCGACAGCTCGCGCGCGTAGCAGATCGTCTTGTCGTTGGTGCCGACCTCGAAGTGGTGCGAGTCGCTGCTGCCTCGGGCTCCGATCCGCAGCCCTCGATTGAGCAGGACGTCGTTGTATCCGTTGGCGCCGAACTCGCACTTGCCGCCCGTCAGCTCCATGCTGTTCATGACCGGATCGGTCTCCGACCAGTCGCTGGGCCCCCACGTCACGAGGCTGCACGGATGGGCCGCCACGGCGAGGCCGCCGTGGTCCTTCACGAACCGGAAGAAATCCGCCCCCGTGAGGCAGTCTCCCGCATTGTGGGGGAAGTTCGAGCAATACCCGGGCAGGGAATCGCCGGGGAAGATCCCCAGCTTGTGTCCAGGCGCACCCGTCTCCGTGTTGCCGCGCGTGTATTCCAGGCCCAGGAAGGCCAGGAAGCGCCCTGGCTTGTTGTGCCGCGCGACGGTCGCTTGCGCGTAGGCCCACTCGCTCGGTGTGCGGGTCCCGTCGGGCAGCGTGAAGAGCGCCCCGTGATCTTCGCGCCAGTGGACGCCCCGCGGATCGTTGATGTTGTTGCTGTGGTCGGTGATGACGACGAAATCCAGTCCCCGGCTCTCGGCCGCGTCGAGAACTTCGTCCGGGGTCCCGATGGCGTGGGGCTGGTTCGGATCGAGAACCTGGTAGATCGCGAGGCCCGTGTGGACGTGGATGTCGCCGGCGAACGGCCGGAGCCCCGCGTACGGGTCGGTGGCGCCGGCCCCGCGACCCTCCCCGGTGGCGGACGCCGCCAGGAAGCATGCGACGATCGTCGACACCCGCCTGCCGTCTTTCCGCGGCCGGACCGGCGGGGGGTTCCTCGTCGCGTGCGGCTCGCCCATGCTGCGGGCGAGCGTAGGCGTGGGAGGAAGTGAGGTCAAGCGGGAGCGATCGCCCCGCTCATGGCGATCGGGAGACCCAAATGGGCGAAGAGATCGCGAGTCTCGTGCCGGATGCGCCCACCAGAGCGACGTAGTAATACCCTTCGGTGTCGGAGGGGATGAACGTGGAGAGCGCGCAGGCGTCGCGCTCGGGGTCCTCGCAGGCCGCCTCGATGACTGACTCTCCGTCGTGGATCAGCTCCATGTGATGAAAGTCCGTCTGCCACTCGGTGGAGGCCGAGGCGACGACGGTGATCCCGCCGCCGTCGTCGAAGACCTCGGCTCCCATGGGGACGCCGTTCATGCTGACCCTGAGCGTGACGGGGAAGCCGTCCACGTAATAGCAGAGGTTCGATCTCATGGCCTCGAAGATCGCCTCGCGCGTGAGGGCGGAGGCGTGGCAGATCGTCTTGTTTGAGATCCCGACACCGAAGTGGTGGGAATCGCTGCTTCCCCGCGCGCCGACGCGAAGCCCCAGTCGCTTCAGGACGTCGTTGTACCCGTTCGGGGAGAACTCACACTCTCCCACGAGGATCTCGAGGCTGTTGATGACCGGATCGTATTCCGACCAGTCGCTGGGCCCCCAGCTCGCGCAGGGATGAGCCGTGACGGCCGTTCCGCCGTGGTCCTTGACGAACCGGATGAAGTCCCGTGCCGTGGGGCATTCGCCTTCGACGTCCGGGATGTTGGAACAGGGGCGCGGCATGTCGTCGGTGGGGAAGATCCCGATCCTGTGGCCCGGTCTGCCGCCGTCGCTCTTGCCGCCGCTGTACTCGACCCCCAGAAAGGTCGCGAACCGTCCCGGCAGGTCGCGGAGCGCGACGGCGGACCGGAGCGCTTCCCACTCATCCGGCGTGCGGCGGCCGTCGGGGAGCGTCAACAGTTCGCCGGTCCGTTCCCGCCACCGCATGCCGCGGGGATCGTTCAGGTCCGTGCTGTGGTTCGTGATCACCACGAAGTCGAGCCCGCGGCTCCGGGCGGCGTCGAGGATCTGGTCGGGCGTGCCGACGGCGTGGAGCTCATCGGGCGTGTAGAGATGGTAGATGCCGAGGCCCATGTGGACGTGGATATCGCCCACGAAGGGCCGCAGCCCCTCGTACGGATCGGCCTTCACCGCGGCACCGGCCGGACGGCGTTCCCTCTCGGCGGTGGGCGCCGCGACGGCGCCGGACGTCGGACCAAAGGCCGGGCCGAGAGCCATGGCCCAGCAGGTGATCATCGTTGCGCGTGAGGTCACACCGGGGCCCTCAGGAGGGCGCGGCTGCACTAGACTGGCTGAGTATCCTGCGAAGCTCGCGCTCGGGCCGCCGCGGCCGGCCCGAGAGTAGGCAGCCGAGGGTGGCCGGGTCAAGCGTGAAGGACGAAGGGTAGTGGCTCGTTTTGCCCGTGGGGAAGGCTGCGCGCCGCTCGTGCGCGCCTTCGCGGCTCTCATCCTCACCGGAGCGTGCGGGGAGGCCGCTGGGGCCGGGGCGGCCTCCTCCACGCCGCTCATGTTCCCCGACAGGATCAAGGCCGACACGGTCGTCATCCTCGCCCATCCGGACGATGAAGGAGTGATCGCCCCCCTCCTGGCCCGCTACGCCCTGGAGGAGAAGCAGAGGATCGTCGCGCTGTACCTTACGTCCGGGGAGTCGGGGACCAACCGGACCGGGAACGTGCGCGGGCCTGCCTTCGCCACCATGAGGCTGACGGAGCTGCACTGGACGCTCGATCGCCTCGGCGTCGCGATGTTCCACACCCTGGGCCGCACGGACGGGGGGCGGGGTGACGACCCGGCAACCATCCTCGCCGGGTGGGACACCGAGCGGACCGTGGGCGTGCTCACGCGGCACATCCGGCTGATGAGGCCCGACCGGATCCTCACCTGGTATCCGGGCCCCGCCTCCTCTCACCCGGACCACATGGCGGCGGGAGGCGCCGCGCTGCTGGCCTGCCGCGCCGCCGCCTCTCCTGATGCCTATCCCGAACAGATGAGCGGCGAGGGGCTCCGTCCGTACGCGGTCCCCGAGGCACTGGTCTTCGCGCAGCCCGAGAAGTTGGGATACGAGAGGTACCCCGACCCGGCGGGGAGACGCCCCGCCCTCGCGGCGGCGGAGGTTCCGGTGGATGTTTTCAGCCCGCCGCTGGGTCGCCGGTACACCGACGTGGCGCGCGAGGCGCTCAAGGAGCAGCGCGCGACCGCTGCCGCCTCCAACGTTCGCAGGGGAGGGCCTTTCGACGAGCCGCTCCGGCTGATCCGGGCGCTCGGCGCGGGCGCGGACGCGACGCGGCATGCCTCCGCGGACGACGGCGCCGGCCCTGTTGACGCCCGGACGGAGGTCCTGCTGTCGTTGAAGGCATCCGGATCCCAGAGGTTCCTGGAGCAGATCGCGCAGGAGATCGGATCGCCGGGCCTGGGCCGGATCTTCCTCCCGCAGGCGATCGTGGGCGGTAAGGCCGCAGATGGGATCGCCGTCAGGGTCTCGAATGCGGGCCGCACGCGCCTTCGCGGCCGCGCCGTCCTCGAGGCTCCCCCGGAATTCCACGTGCGCCCACCGGAAGTTGACCTCGAGCTGGGGCCGGGGCAGTCCGCCGATCTGTCGTGGACGGTGGAGCCAGCCTCGGGCGAAGGGACGCTCTACGCGGTCGCGGAGGTGGTAATTCTGAGGGCCTCCCGCGGACGCGACGAGATCGCCCGCATGGGGCTGGTCCTCAGACGCGGCGGCGGCGCGGGCGCCGGCGCAGCGCCGCCCCCGGATCCGTGATCGGACGGACGCGGACTCACCGGACGGGGGCGGGCAGCGCGCGGATGGGGCTCGACACGGCGAGACGGGTGCCGTCGCTCGCGCTGACGGCGGCGTAATAGACTCCGGGCCCGGACTCCCCGACGCCGCCTTCGAGGAAGCACATCGAGGCGCTCTCGCACGGAGCGGATGCGACCACCTCCCCGTCGCGGAGGACCTCCACGTAGCCGAAGGATGGCGCGGTGCGGTTCTCGGCCGTGACCGACCAGGCCGTCACCTCGGCGACGGGAATCTCTGAGCCCATCGGCGCGCCGTTCAGCGTGAAGGCGAGTTCGAGGCTGCCGGCGGCGCTCCAGTAGCAGCGGCGCGCGCGCATCGCCTCGAGGATGGAGGCGCGGGTCAGTTCCCTGGCCCAGCAGATCGTCCGGTCCCACTCCCCCGCGCTGCCGCCCCGGCTGTCGCCGCCTCCTCCGGCGCCGACGAGGAGGCCCCGCCGCGCCGTGACGTCGACGAACCCGCCCGGCCCCTTCTCGCACGCGCCTCCGTAGATCTCCATCAGCGCCACGACGCCGTCCTGCCGCGACCAGTCGGTATCCTCTGGTCCCGAGCCCCGGCAGGGGGTGGCGGCGATCATCACGCCGCCGTTCGCCCTGGCGAAACGGTACGCGTCCTCGAGCACGGGGCAGTCGCCGCCGTTCTCGATGCGGGGCGAGCAGAAGGCCGTCGCCGATTCGTCGGGCAGCAGGATCAGCTTCCGGCCCGTGCCTCCCTTCGAGGAGTAACCGTCTCCGTCGAACTCCACCCCGAGGAAGGCCGCGAACCGCCCGGGCTTGTCGGCCGCGCGGACGGCGGCCTTGAGGTGGTCCCACTCGCTCTCCGTCTCGCTGCCGTCGGGGTTGCGCAGCCGGTGGCCTGTCGATCGGCGCCACTCGCGCGTGCGGGGATCGTCGAGGTGCGCCGAAAAGTCGGTGACGGCGGCCCAGTCGAGCCCGTTGAGGACCGCCGAGGCGAAAGCCCCCTCGGGCGTCCCGGTGGCGATCGGAGAGTCAGGATCGAGGATCCGGTAGAGCCCCAGCCCCGTGTGGACGTGGGGGTCGCCGCTGAAGGCGTGCAGCCCGGAGTACGCGGCCGTCCGCTCGGAGCGGTCCGTGAGAAGGCGGGCCCGCACCGCGGCCGCCGGACCGAGGCCGCCCGTTCCGTTCCGCGCGCGGACCTCGAGGAGGTTCTCGCCCGGCACGAGGCGCCAGACGAGCGGGTCGGGAGCGTCGGCCCACGAAGCCGACGGGGAGAACCGGTGGAGATAGCCGCGGAAATCGGGCATCGAGTATCCGAGCCGGACTTCGAAGGATCGCTCTCCCGCGGCGGCCAGGTCGAGGTGGACGTGGTTCAGTGGGAAGTCGATCTCCTCCGCGCCGCCCCTCGCGCGCTGCAGCGAATCTTCGTCATCCGCCTCGTGCGCGGAGGGTCCGAAGATCAGCCAGCCCCTGCGCCCCCACCTGAGGTCGGTCGCGACCGCTACGCTCTTCCCCTGCCCGGAGGCGAGGGCAACCGCCGAGGCTCCCGGGAGGGCGCGGTCGTCGGCCGCTTCCCGGGCGGCGCCGGCGGCGGTCGGATCCAGGAAGACCCACCGCTCCAGATCATTCGACCACACGTCAATCCCCTCGAGGCCGGGGCCGGATTCGCCCGCCGCGGCGCTCGACACCGCGCGGCAGATCATCCCGAGGCACCGGCAGGCGGCCGTGAGAAGATCGGCCTCCCATCCTCGGCAATGAAGGGGCGTGGGGCGGCGGCAGTCTTCGAGGAGGTCCATGGGATCCGGAGACGCGCTTCCCTCGGGTGGCTCCGACCCCGCCGTGAAAGGGGCCCACTGCCGGAGAGCCCCGGCGAGGGCGCGGGCGCGGGGGAGATCTCCCTCGATCCCCGCCGTGGCTCGCAGGGCGAGGGCCCGGACCGGCTGAAGCGCACCTTCGGTGCACGCGCCGGCGTCGGGGAGCGCGAGTGAGGACCATCCCTCGGCGCCGTAGGGTCCGCTCTGGATCGACTCGATGGCGATGCGCCGTGTGACGGCCTTCCGCGCGGAGACCGTGGTTCGGACGATGATGGATCGGACGCCGGAACCCGCCTCCATCACGGGGCCGGGTGATGCGGCCGGTGCCGCGCCTGCCGCCCCCGTCCCGCCGGCGTCCGGCGCGAGGCGCACGCGGACCTGAAAGTAGATCGGCAGCCCATCCGCGAGAGTGTGGACCGGCGTGGCATGCGATCCTTCCGCGGCCTGCACGTACCGTAGCCAATCCTCCCAGGCCGCCCCCGGTTCCGCGGTGAGGCCCGTCCGCGTCTCCACCGTCACGCCGGGCGCGGCGCCGGCCGACTCGATCTCGAGCGTGACCGTGGCCACGGCCCCGAGGTAGACGACGGGGGAGAGCCAGCTTTCCGCGTCACCGGCCGCGCGCTCTTCCCGCGCCGGCACGTCAATCGGAAACTCGGTCGGCGCCGACTCGATCCGCCGAAGCGAGACGTCGTCCACCAGGAAGTCGGCGAGAGCGTCGTCCTTGATCAGATGAACCTCGGCGCGGGTGAGGCCCGGCGGGACCTCGATGAGCGCGCCGCGGGTCGCCCACGCTCTCTCCGGCGGTCCCGCGGCGAGGAGCCTCTCCACCACCTGCTCTCCCGCGGAAGCCGGCGCGTCGTCCGGCGGGAAGAGCCTCACCGCCACCCGCAGCGCATGGTCTGACGGGTTGACGACGCTGCGGGTTCGCGCCGAGAGCACGTACGTTCCCTCGCCCGGCAGCGGGAAAGAGGGGCTGAGAAGATCCACGCGCCCGGCCCCGTAAAGGAAGACCATGCACCGGCCGCCGGTGTCGGGATCCACGCCCGGGATGGGCATCCGGCGCTCGCCTCCCTGGTATCCCACGAGCCACCCTTGGGGGACGACGGCGAGCTTCTCTCCCTCGTCGGGCCTGAGCTGCTGCCATCTGGGCCCCACATGATCGAAGGCGCCGTTGGGGACGGTCTCGGGTCCGAGTGTGTACCGGATCCCCTCCGGCGCGGCGGAGAGGGCCTTCGACTCGGCGGGACGTGGTGTCCTGGCGCGAGCCGGTTTCTTCAGTGAGGACCGCTCGCGGGCGGGGCCCTTTCTCAGATCCGCGCCCGGCGCACCGGCGGCGATGGCCACAAGCGGCGCGGCGGCGAGGAGCGCGGCACAGACCACCGCCGCCCGGTGCGTCTCGCGTGAGCCCGTTCCACGAGCGGACCCGGTGCAGGGCCGGGCGGAGGGCGGCGGCGGGAGGCCGTGGCGGCCGACGCGGCTCAAGGGCCTCCTTCGCCGAGGATCAGGCGGGAGAACCAGTCGAGGTTTCGGCGCATCGCGTCGCGGATCAGCTTCGGTTCCGTCACGCCGTGTCCCTGCCGAGGGTAGGTGACGAACTCCACCGGCACCCGCTGTTCCTTGAGCGCCACGTAAAGCTCCCATCCCTGCGAGATGGGCACGCGCGCGTCCTGCTCGCCGTGCTGGATCAGCGTCGGCGTGGCGACCCCCTTCGCGTTGAAGAGCGCGGTGCGCGTGGTGTAGATGTCGGGCTCCTCCCAGGGCCAGGCGCCGAAGTACGACCGCATGAAGGGCGGGATGTCCGCGACGCCCGTGAATGAGAAGGTATCGGTCACCCCAGCGCCCACGCTGGCGGCCCTGAAGCGCTTCGTCTTGGTGATGACGCGCGAGGTCATGAAGCCGCCGTACGACCACCCCATGATCCCGAGCCGGTCGGCATCCGCCACACCGGCGGCGATGAGCGCGTCCACGCCCGCCATGATGTCCTCGTAGTCTTTCTCCCCCCAGTCGCGCACGTTGGCCTTGCGGAACGCTTCGCCGTACCCGCCGCTGCCACGGGGGTTGGGCATGAAGACGGCGAACCCCTTCTGCGCGAAGAGCTGCACGGGGTAGGCCCCGCGGCGCACGGAGAAGTTGTTGAAGAAGACGCCGGCCGGCCCTCCGTGGACGATGGTCAGCAGGGGCACCCGGCGCCCCTCCTGCGACCCCGCGCCCTTCACGAGGAGCCCCTCCATCGGCATCCCGCCCGCGCCCTTCCAGCGGAAGGGCTCCTTGAAGGCCGTGACAAAGGAGGCGGCCCAGGCGTTGACCGCCGAGACCGTACGGAGCGATCCGAGCGTCCCGTTGGAGGCGACCTCGGCCGCGAAGATCTCCGCCGGATCGCGCGCGCCCTCGTGGACGAGAGCGGCCCGGCCTCCGTCGCGGCTGAGAGTGATCGAGCGGTGCAGGCCGTCGCCGCGCGTGATCTGCTGGACCTTTCCTCCCGCGGCGGGCACGCGGAAAAAGTGCTGCGAGAGCCGCGTGATGGCTTCGAAAAGGATGAACTTCCCGTCCGGAGTGTAGCGGACGCCTGACGCCTCCTCGTCGAACTCCCGCGTGAGGACCCGCGCTGCGCCTCCGGCCGAAGGAACGACCGCCACGTAGGCGTTGGTGTACCACTCGTCGTTTCCGTCCTGCGTCACGAAGGCGATGGCGGATCCGTCCGGCGACCAGCGGGGCTCCGATTCCGCCCCGCGGGTGGTCACGATGGCCACGGCATCCGCGAGGGCGGGAGGCGGCGCCGCGTTGGGATCGCTCTCGGGCTTCATCTCGTCGCGGGCCGTGCCCTCGCCGGCGCGGCGGACCTTCTCCGAGAGCGCCTGGCTCGCCGTCGCGAGATCCAGCGTGTAGATGTCGGATCGAAAGGTGTCGGGGACCTTCGGTGTGGGCTGGCCCGCGAGGGCCAGCCGAGCTCCGTCCGGCGACCAGTCGAGGTCGGTGAAGTGGATCGCGCCGCGGGTCACCGGCACGGCGGCGCCGGATCGGGAGTCCATCAGCCAGACCTGGCTGCGGCGGATCTCGCCGTCCACGACGACGGCGTCGTCCTTCTCCTTCTCCCGCTTCTTCCTTTCGGCAGACTTCGGCTCGCGGACGAGAAGCGCCAGGGTCGTCCCGTCGGGAGACCACGCGAACCCTTCGACGCCGCCGGCGACGGCGGAGGGTTGCCACGGCTCACCCCCATCGGGGCGGATCATCCACACTTGCTCGCCCTTCTCCTCGTCCCCGGCGTTCTCCGGCTTGCGCCCCTCGCGCGCCGAGAGGAACGCGATCGCACTCCCGTCCGGCCTCCACCTTGGGTTGTGATCGGCCTTGGGCGAGCGGGTGAGCCGGAGCGGCTCGGCCGGCGAGGCGGTTCCGGGCGCGCCGAACGCGGGCGCGAGGTAGAGGTCGGTGTTGAAGGCGTTCTCGTCCTCATCCGCCTCCGAGACGACGAAGGCCACCCATCTCCCGTCGGGCGAAATTTGCGGCTCCGTGACGTCCCGGAGCCTCAGGATGTCGTCGACGGTCCATGGCTTCGATCCGGCCTCGGGCGGGGAGGCCGCGACCAGGGCGGCCGGAGCCTGGGTGAGCGACAGGGCGCCGGCGAGCAGGGCCCCCACGGGAAGTGACAGGCTGCGGCGCGCTCGCGTCGGTCCGCAGGTGATCCTTCTCTTCATCGCTTCTCCCCCAGGAGCGCCTCCGCTCTCTGAACTCTCTGCAGGCACCAATACTACATGGCCCTTCAGCTGCGAGCCGCTACACGGCTCGTCAGCTGCAAGGGCCGGCTCGGCCTCCTCAGGTGCGGCCGCGCCGCTGCTTGTACCTCAAAGACCCCCGCCGCCGCAAGTTTACTTTCGCTGTATTTTCGTCTACGATGGCCGCGTCTTCCTCCTGGCCGGACCCACGGGGGTCCTTCATCTATTAGGAGCGGGCTTTGGAGCGGCGGATTCTGCACCTGCGCGTCATCTCCTTCGCCGTGGCCGTGGCGAGGGTGCGGGACCCGTCCCTGGGCGGGAAGCCGGTCGTGGTGGCGGCCGGGACGGGGCCGCGCGCGGTGGTCCTGGCCGCCTCCGAGGAGGCGCGCGGCGACGGGGTGATCCGCGGGCTCCTCCTGAGCGAGGCGCTGAGGCGCTGCCGCCGGGCGGTGCTCCTCCCGCCCGATCCCGATCTCTACGCGCGGGCCTCCGCCGCCGTCGCCTCCGTGCTCGCGCGTTACGCGCCGGTCGTGGAGCCGCACCCCGGGGGGCGCCTCTTCGCCGACCTGACCGGCACGCGGCGTCTCTTCGGCGCGGCGATGGACGTGGCCGCGCGCGTCCAGAAAGAGGTGAGGGAGCGCTTCCGCCTTCCCGCCAACGCGGGCGTGGCCGTCAACAAGCTGGTCAGCGGCGTGGCCGCGCGGGTGCTGAGGCCCGTGGGACTGTGCGACGTCCTGCCCGGCGGGGAGGAGGCGTTCCTCAGCCCGGTGGCCGTGGGGAACCTCCCGGCCGTCGACCCGGAGGTGGAGGGGCGCCTGCTCGCCGACCTCAACGTCATCCGCGTGGGGCAGCTCGCGGCGCTGCCGCTCGCGAGCCTCACGATGGCCTTCGGCCGCGCGGGAGGGCTGCTCTACCGGCAGGCGCGCGGAGTGGACGACGCTCCGGTGCGCCCGCCCTCCTGCGCCGTCGTGGTGGAGGAGACGGCGCCGCTCGCCGAGGACACGAACGACGACGCCTCTTTGCTTTCGGCGCTGTACGGCTTGATCGAGAGGGGATGTCGGCGCTTGAGACGCATGGGGGGGCTCGCGGGCGAGGCGGCCCTCTCCGCGCGCTACAGCGACGGCACGCAGACCATGCGCCGCGTGCCGCTCCGGCCCCCTCTCGATCTCGATTTCTCGCTCTTCGCCCGGCTGCGTCCCGCTTTCGAGGGGGCCGTCTCCCGCCGTGGCCGCGTGCGCTCGCTCACGCTGCGGCTCTCCCGCATCGACTCCGCCCCGGCGCAGATGCGGTTGTTTCCGGAGATGGACGGGGACGCCGCGGGGGCGGGTCGGGAAAGGGGGGATGTTGCGTTCCGGGTGCAGGCGGCGACCGGTACGATCTGGGCCGGGGAGCGGGGCTCGCCCCGGCTCGACGTCGTCCGCGAGCGCGCACTCGTCGCGGCGCTGGACCATTTGCGCGGAAGGTACGGCGAGGAGGCTCTACTCTGTGGACGCGCGCTGAGGAACTGAGGCGTCATGCGCACGGTGCTGCGTCCAATTCCTTGAAAGGACGGAGGTGCACGATGCAATCCACAACGAGTGAACAGCTTGCCAAGGCAGACCGAGCTTTGTATTCTCCGCCAGCGGAGGGTGAAGTGGCGAAGCCAGCTCAGGTGAGAGGGCGTCAAGCTCGTGAGTTGCCCTTCCCCGTCGACCTGCGGAGCCTAGGCGATCCCCAGAAGGCCCTTCCTGCGATCGCCCGAGACAGCAACCAGGTTGCCAGGATCGAGGAGTTCGTCCGCAATATCCCCACCGCGCACGACCTGTATCTTCACGATGCTCGTGACCTCAGGGCGGTCAAAGACGAGAGCGTTCACCTTGTGGTGACCTCTCCACCCTACTGGACCCTGAAGCGATACCGGGATTCTCCAGGCCAGCTCGGCCATGTCGCAGACTACATGGCCTTCCTCGCGGAACTCGATCGTGTCTGGAAGCACTGCCTCCGCGTCCTGGTGCCAGGGGGACGCCTGGTGATCGTGGTCGGGGATGTCTGTCTGTCCCGTCGGAAGAACGGGCGGCATCTCGTCGTCCCACTTCACGCCTCACTCCAAGAGCACTGTCGGGCGATCGGCTTCGACAACCTCACGCCGATCATCTGGCAGAAAATCGCCAACGCGGTCTACGAAGTCGAGAACGGCTCGGGCTTCCTCGGCAAGCCGTACGAGCCCAACGCCATCATCAAGAACGACATCGAATTCATCCTCATGCAGCGAAAACCTGGAGGCTACAGAAGCCCGAGCCTCGAGATGAGAATTCTGTCGGTCATCTCGGAAGAGAACTATCAGCGCTGGTTCCAGCAGGTATGGAACGGAGTCACAGGCGCTTCCACCAGGGAGCACCCGGCACCGTTTCCTCTCGAACTGGCTGAGCGCCTGATTCGAATGTTCAGCTTTGTCGGCGACACGGTACTCGATCCCTTCATGGGCACAGGAACGACGCCCGTCGCTGCATCCAGATGGGGGCGCAACAGCGTCGGTTTTGAAGTTGATCCTGATTACTTCGAGTTGGCACGACGCCGCGTTGACGTCGAGTCGGCGAGCTTGTTCCGCAAGACGACGTTGAGGTGCATCCAGCCGGAAGGTTTCCGAGGATGAGGCGCCACCGGGGCCGTTCCTGAATAACGCCTGAACGAAGGGACCAGGCAGTTGTTTACCTTCCGCCGGATCGTTCAGCGTAGCGCTCGCTCATCATCTGGAGGAAAGTCTCGTAGTGGTTTGTGTCTCCCGGCTGCGGCGCGGGTGGGTTTGTCGTCAGCCGGGCACGGTTCCTGCCGTCGTACTCGACCACAATGATCGCGAGTGCCTCAGGTAAGTCACCGGGATCGGCCGGCGTTCTCCGCAGGGGTACTCTTCGAAAGAGGTCGACCGTTCCCTCCAGTTCCTTGGGCTTGAGTATCGCCTTGTGCTTTGCGACTTCCGAAAACTCGTCGGGGTTCTTGTATTCCGGCGCGGCGTTGATGACGATCGTGAACCCGGCGACGGCTTCCTTGTGGAACTCGTGGAGATGCATGCAGTAGGCGGTGAGATCTCCAAGTCGGTTCTTTCGGGCGCGCCCATGCGCCGTCATGATGGACTTGTTCTCGACGGCCATGACGACGTCTCCCGAAGGCGTTGTGCCCCTGTATCCCATGTCGATATTTCTGCTTCTGGGGCCCCCACCCGGAGGAACATCCAAGTTCAGCCCGAAGTCGATCCGATGAGCTGCGATGTCCTGTGCAAGCGGAGGCAGACTCCTGCGCAGGTCGGCGTCGATGTACTCGCAGAGAGCATTCGAGTGGGACTGGCCGCGCGGGTTGAAGCCAAGGTTCTCGTTGATCCATCTAACGTACAGCAGGGGGGCGTTCATCTTCAGTCATCGCCTCATACGTTTGTAGATTGATACCACTATGCCCGATCGCCGGTCAAACGATGTGATGATATGGGCTGTCGTGAGCACCACGACGGTTTTTGTTACTCATGACTTTCGTTTTACTTATGTATTCATTACTGACGACACACTCTGACTTCTCGCTGATGCGGGGGGTGGACTCCGTGGAGGCGGTGTGCGCGGCGGCGGCCGCGCGCGGCGCGGGGGCCGTCGCCCTCACGGACGTCAATGGGCTCTACATCGCGGTCAGGTTCTGGGAGGTCGCGCGCGAGTGCGGCCTTCAGCCGATCCTGGGGGCGGACGTGTGGGTGGAGCCGGAGCCCGCGGGCGCGGCGCCGTCAACGGTGACCGCCCGTGTCTGCGCAGAGGGGGGTACGGGTGTCGCGGCGCGGGTGGGACCGCGGCCTGCACGCGTCTGCGCGGCGCCCGGCGCTCCGTGGGCTGAGCGCGCGATCCTGCTGGCTGCCGGCGCGCGCGGGTACCGGCGCATCTGCCGGATCCTGTCCGAGTACCACCTGTGCCTGGGAGTGCCAGAAGGCGAAAGGCGCAGGGGGACGAGCCGCCAGCCGCAGGACGAGGGGCACCGCGGGATCGCGGGGAACGGTTCGGGGAATTCCACGACCTCGGCCGGTGGGACGGACGGCGGCTCGGGCGGTTCCGGAGCAGGGGCTCTCAAGCGAGGCTTCCGCGTCGGCGCGGTCGTATTCCCCGAGACGTTCTCGCTGCGGCGGGCGCTCATCGAGGACCGGGAGGGGCTGTGGGTGCTCGTCCCGTGCGGGTTGCCTGGTCCGTCCGGCTCTCCCGGCGCGTCCGGTCCGCACGGTCCACCCCATGACGTCGAAGCCGACCCCGGCCTCGCTCTCGCGGAGACGCTTCTGCGCGAGACGGGGCGGGAGCGGCTGGCCGTGCTGATCTCTCCGGGGCGGCCGCACCGCCGCGCCGTGGAGTGGGCGCGCCGCGCCGGCGTGCCGGTCGTCGCGTCGCCCGACGCCTTCTTCGTCGATCCCGAAGGGTATGCGCAGCACCGCCTGCTGCGCGCCATCGACCTCAACACGAAGCTCAGCCGGCTCCCGGAGAGCGCCTGCGTGCCGGAGAAGTCGTGGCTGATGCCGGGGACGGATCTCGCGCGGCACTTCCCCGACTGCCCGGAGGCGATCGAGGCCGCCTCGCGCGTGGCGGCCGAGTGCGCGATGAGCGACCCGCCGTGGGGAAAGGTCATCTTCCCCCGGTACGTGCCGGTGGAGGGCGGCGCCGAATCGTTCGATCTCCTGAAGCGCCGCGCCTATGAGGGCGCTGTGCGCCGCTGCGGCGCCATCACCCGGGCCGTGCAGGAGAGGCTGGACAAGGAGCTCGCCATCATCAGGGCGAAGAACTTCGCCGACTACTTCCTTGTGGTGGCCGACATCGTCACCCGCTCGCCGCGCACGTGCGGGCGCGGCTCGGCGGCCGCCAGCCTCGTCTCGTACGCGCTGGGGATCACGCATGTGGACCCGGTGCGCTACGACCTCTTCTTCGAGCGGTTCCTCAACATGGGCCGCGCCGACCCTCCCGACATCGACGTGGACTTCGCCTGGGACGAGCGCGACGACGTGCTCGCCCACGTCCTCGAACGGTACGGGCAGGACCACGCGGCGATGGTGTGCAACCACCTGTGCTTCCGCGGGCGCGCGGCGGTGCGGGAGGTGGCCAAGGTGTACGGCCTGCCGGAGGGCGAGATCGCCGACGTCACGAAGCGGCTCGGCCTCGCGTGGGCCCGGTCGAACGCCGAGGAGATGATCCGCACGCACCCGCTGTTCAAGGACGTCCGGCTCCACCCCCCGTGGCCCGAGATCCTGAGATGGGCCACGCGGCTGGAGGGGCATCCGAGGCACCTGTCGGTCCACTGCGGGGGCGTGGTGATCGTGCCGGACGCGATCTGGGACCACGTCCCCGTCCAGAGGGCGGCCAAGGGCGTCAACGTCATCCAGTGGGAGAAGGACCAGACGGAGGACGCCGGCCTCGTCAAGATCGACCTCCTGGGCAACCGGTCGCTGGCCGTGATCCGCGACGCCCTCGCCGCGGTGTCGGCGCACCACGGCGTGACGATCCCCTTCGATCGGTTCAACCCGCTGGAGGACCTGCGTACGCAGGACCTCATCCGCCGCGGCGACACGGTGGGCGTGTTCTACGTCGAGTCCCCCGCCATGCGGCAGCTCCAGGAGAAGACCCGGACGGGGGACTTCGAGCGACTGGTGGTCCACTCCAGCATCATCCGGCCCGCGGCCAACACCTACATCCGCGAGTACGTGCGTCGGCTGCGGGGCGGGGCGTACCGATCGATCCACCCGCTGATGGGCGAGATTATGCCCGAGACGTTCGGGATCATGGTCTACCAGGAAGACGTGGCGAAGGTGGCCATCGCCATGGCCGGCTTCGACGCGGCGTCGGCGGATGATCTCCGAAAGATCCTCTCGAAGAAGCACAAGGAGCGGCGACTCGCCGACTACCGCGAGCGTTTCTACAACGGCGCGGCCTCGCGCGGCTTCGCCCGCGAGGTGGTGGATGCCGTGTGGGAGATGGTCCTCTCCTTCGCCGGCTACTCGTTCTGCAAGCCGCACTCGGCCTCCTACGCGCTGGTGTCGTTCAAATCGGCGTATCTGAAGGCCCACTACCCGGCGGAGTTCATGGCGGCGGTCATCTCCAACCAGGGGGGGTACTACGCGACGTTCGCCTACATCTCCGAGTGCCGTCGGATGGGCCTGACGGTCCTCCTGCCCGACGTGAACGCGAGCGCCGTCACCTACACCGGGCGCAACCGCGAGGTGCGCGTGGGGCTGATGCAGATCCAGGGCATGAAGGAGGCCTCCCGCGAGGCGGTGGTGGCCGGCGGCGGCGCCGGGCCGTACCGCTCGTTCGAGGATTTCTTCTCCCGCGTGGACATTGATCCGTCCGACGTGAGGCTCCTCATCCGGGCCGGCGCGTTCGACTCCGTCGCGGGCGGACGCACGAGGCCCGAGCTGATGTGGCGCTGGACGGAGTGGGCGGACGGCGCGAGCACGAGGGGCGCGACGCGGGAGGCCGGGGCCGGCGCCGTCCGGCGGGGGGCCTTTGCGGCCGGGCGCGGCGGCCCCGCCGTCACGCGCTCATCGTGGGGCGGCCGGACGGCCTCCCTGTTCGCCGAGGAGATCGCCGAGCCGGCGTCGGCGCCGCCCGGCATCGGAGACTACAACCCCCGCAAGGTCCTCGCGGACGAGATCGAGACGCTCGGCTTCCTGGTCAGCCGCCATCCGCTGACGTTCCACCGGGAAGCCCTCGCCCGTATGAAGGGTGTGATCCCCGCGCGCGATCTCGGGGCGCACGTGGGGCGCGCGGTCACGGTCGCGGGGTGGCTGGTGACGGGCAAGGTGGTGGACACGAAGGACGACGAGCCGATGGAGTTCGTCTCCTTCGAGGACACCACCGCGCTGTACGAGACCACCTTCTTCCCGGAGGCGTACCGGCGCTTCTGCCACATGCTCTCCCACACGCGGCCGTACGTGCTGAAGGGAAAGGTCGAGGAGGACTTCGGCGCCGTCACCGTGACGGTGTCGGATCTGAGGTTCCTGGGGACGCGGTGACCCGGGGCGGAACCCTCCGGGGACTTCGGCCGAGGGCTGCCGCCCCGCCAGGCCCCTCGCCGCGCGCGCCGTACGCACCCGTCAGAACCGGAGAACCACACCGGCGAACGGCCCCTGGACTTTGTAGGTGGCCCTTTCCTTGGTGTCGGTGTCCTCGGATTCGAGGTCGTACAGACGGTAGCCCACCTGCACGCCGAAGAGTTTGACCACGGGTATCAGGTACCAGTCGAGCGCGGCGTAGGCGTCGGTGAGGGTCGTGTCCACGCCGGAGATCTCCCACGAAGAGAAGACCGCCTCGGCGTAGAAACGCAGCGGGATGACCGGCGGGCGGATGCCGAGGTGCACGCCGATGGCCGGGGCGGGTGCGTCGAGGTCGAACCCGCTGCCGCCCGCCTCGGTCGTGACCTTGTAGCGGTCAGCACCGACGAGGACTCCCAGATCGAAGATCTTCATGTTCACGAGGGCGAAGCCATAGAACAGGCGCGCCCGCTCGATCTCGATGGAGCTGTTGAGGGCGTCGCCATCGTGCTCGCCCGAGCTGACGCCCACCACGATCCGGTGGCGCCCCAACCTCACGAGGGCGTCGAACCCCAGATGCAGGTCCACTCCGTCGGCCTCGAGATCGTCCGCCACGTCGAACCTGTCTGTCGGTAGGGGGCCCGCCGCGCCGTCCCCGCTCAGGTCGCCGAACCAGGCGTGGGGCGCGATGTAGATATGAGCCTCCTCGGCGCGGGCCGCGCCCGCAGCCGCGAGAAACACCACCGCCGTCACCGCGAATGCCGTCCTCGTTCCGTGCCTCATAGTCGGCCTCCGTCCGCATCCCGGCGCCGAAGCGGTCCTCCGCCGCGGGCCGGGCTACAGCTTGATGGCGAACCCCGTGAAAAGCCCGGACTGCTTCAAATCGAACCGTGCCCGGCCTTCGTCTTCCGCCTCGAGGGACGCGTACCGGTATCCCAGCGAGAGCGCGAACGTGTTGGCGATGAAGAGGTACTCCGCGACGCCGTACCCTTCCACCAGGCGCGAGGCCACGCCTCCGCGGTTGATGGACATGGCCACGGCCTCGGCGTAGAGGCGCAGGGCTCTCCGCGGGAGGATGGTGATGCTCGCCCCCAGCACCGGCACCGTCGAGTCGAGATCCACCTCGCGGCTGCCCACGCCGCGCATGGCGACGCCGGAGTCGATGCGGTAGGCGTCGAGCCCGAAAAGGAGCCCGGCGGCGGACGTCTTACCGTCGAAGAAGGGCCTCCCGTAGAGAAGGCGCCGGCGATCGTAATCGAATTCGGTTCGTATCGTGCCCAGGGCCTGAGGGAACAGCGTTCCCTTGTAGATGAGATCGGCGTCAAGGCGGTTGCGCCCTTCGTAGGAGCCCTTGTTCCACCCGAGGATGAAGCGGCTCCTGCCGAAGCGGAGGAACGCCTCCAGCGAGGGGACCGACTGGTCCGTCTCCAGTCCGAAGGTCTCCGCGACGTCGAATTCCCTCCCCACACCTCCGCTCCCCGTGTGCCCGTCGCCGCTGAGGTCGGCCAGCCAGAGTGAGGGATGGACATAGATGTTCGGCTCCTCGGCGCGCGAGGGAAAGCAGGAAGCGAGCGCCGCCACCAGGAGGCAGGCGGCCGGGCCGGGCCGGATGGTCCGCATCGGATCAGGCGGAGGCAGGCGGGGCGGCCCCTTCCTTGGGCTTGATCTTTCCGCGCTCCGCGCGCTCGACGATGTCGCGGAGATGGTGCTTGGCGCGGCGCAGGAGCGTGCGGGCGCGCCTCAGCGCCTTCGCGTCGTGGGCCGCGAGCGCCTCGTCGCGGCGCTTCCTGAGCGCGTGGAGGCGCTCCTTCATGGCGTGCCGCCCGATCCCCTTGGGCAGCGAATGCTTCTTCTCGATGCCCAGCTTCTGGCAGAGAACGTCGACCAGGGTCTCCTTCTTCATGCCGTGGACACCCTGCAGGTCCGGATACTTGTGGGCCATCTCCCGCAGGTCGGTGACGGTCATCTTCTCGAGATCATTGAGCTCCATCCGGCTCTCCAGGGGCGCGCTCCCGGGTCAAGGACGGTCCGGACGCCGCGCGTTCGCTCCTTCTATACCGCGCCGGCAGGGCCGCCGTCAACTCCGCCCGCCGCCGCATCCTTGATGGGGCCCGGCCGCGACACTAACATGCCCCGGAAGTGCCGCTGAGGCGCCCTCGCGGGGCGCCCGCCCGTGGGAGGCGATCCGTGCTGATCGTGATGGAACAGGGCGTGTCCGACCAGGACATCGCCCGCGTCGTCGCGCGCATCGAGGCGATGGGCTTCCGCGCCCACCCCATTCCCGGGGCGTCCCGCACGGCCATCGGCATCACGGGCAACAAGGGGCCCCTCGACCCGGCCGAGTTCGAGATCCTGTCCGGCGTCAAGACGGCCATTCCCGTCACGCAGCCCTACAAGCTGGTGAGTCGGGAGGTGAAGCACGAGGACACGGTGATCACCGTCGCCGGCCGCCATCTCGGGGCGGGGCACTTCGCGGTCATCGCCGGCCCATGCGCGGTTGAGAGCCTGGAGCAGACCCTCGAGGTGGCGCACGCGGTGAAGGCCTCGGGGGCGCACTTCCTGCGGGGCGGCGCATTCAAGCCGCGCACCTCTCCCTACTCTTTCCAGGGGATGGGCGAGGAGGGGCTCCGCATCCTCGCCCGGGCGCGCGAGGAGACGGGGCTGCCCGTGGTCACGGAGGCTCTCGACACCGAGACGCTCGACATGGTTGCGGAATACGCCGACGTGATCCAGATCGGCGCGCGCAACATGCAGAACTTCCCCCTGCTCAAGAGAGCCGGCCGCTGCCGCCGGCCGGTGATGCTCAAGCGCGGCATGTCCGCCACGCTCGACGAGCTGCTCATGTCGGCGGAGTACATCGCCGCCGAGGGCAACTACCAGATCTTCCTCTGCGAGCGGGGCATCCGCTCCTTCTCCACCCACACGCGCAACACGCTGGATCTGTCGGCGGTGCCCGCCGTCAAATCCATGAGCCACCTTCCCATCATCGTCGATCCCAGCCACGGGACGGGCAAGCGCGACAAGGTGGCGCCGCTCGCGCGCGCCGCCGTGGCGGTGGGCGCGGATGGACTGATGATCGAAGTGCACGGCCACCCCGACCGGGCCCTCTCCGACGGACCCCAGGCGCTGCTGCCCGCCCAGTTCGATCACCTCATGGATGAGGTCCGGGCGATCGCCGACGTCGTGGGATTGAGGCTGTAGCGATGGAGGCCATTCTCGCCCTCGAGGATGGACTGGTGTTCCGGGGCCGGTCGTTCGGCGCCGCGGGCGAGAGGGGAGGCGAGGTCGTTTTCAACACTGCCATGACGGGGTACCAGGAGGTGCTCACCGACCCCTCCTACCGCGGCCAGATCGTGGTGATGACCTGCCCCGAGATCGGCAACTACGGCGTGAACGACCTCGACGTCGAGAGCCGCCGCGTCCAGGTGGAAGGGTTCGTGGTGCGCGAGTGCAGCGAGATCCCGTCCTCCTGGCGGGCGCGCAAGGACCTGCCGCAGTACCTGAGGGAGCACGAAATCCCCGCGCTGGCGGAGATCGACACACGCGCCCTGACGCGCCACCTGCGGTCCGGGGGTGTGCTGCGCGGTATCCTCTCGGCCCTCGATCCCTCCCAGGAGAACCTCATCCGCAAGGCGCGCGCGCTGCCCCGACTGGCGGAGATCGATCTGGTCGGGCGCGTGACCTGCGCCTCGAGCGCCCAGTGGCGCGGCGGGGGGCCCGTGGCCTGGGCGGGCCCATTGACGCGCGGGCGCCGGCCGATCCGGCACCGCGTCGTGGCCATCGACTACGGCATGAAGGAAAACATCCTGCGATCGCTGACGGCCGCCGGCTGCCGCGTGACGGTGATGCCGGCCCGCACTTGCTCCGAGGAGGTGCTCGGCGCCTCGCCCGACGGCGTCTTCCTCTCCAACGGCCCCGGCGATCCGGAAGTGCTTCCCTATGCGGCCTCCATGGTCCGGGGGCTCCTCGGGCGTGTCCCCATCTTCGGAATCTGCCTGGGCCACCAGATCATGGGGCTCGCCTTCGGCGGGAGGACGTTCAAGCTCAAGTTCGGGCACCGCGGGATCAACCACCCCGTGAAAAACCTGCTCAACGGACGCGTCGAGATCACCGCCCAGAACCATGGCTACGCCGTGGACCCCGAGAGCCTGCCCGCTGACGTCGAGATCACCCACATCAACTTGAACGACGGCACCGTCGAGGGCCTACGGCACCGCTCAGAGCCCGCCTTCTCGGTGCAGTACCACCCGGAGGCCTCCCCCGGGCCTCACGACGCGCTCTACCTGTTCGGGGAGTTCGTGCGCCTGATGGAGGAACGCAAGCAGGCGGCCGGACGGGGCGAGGCGGCGCCGGAAACGCAGGAGGGCGCCGCCGCCGAGCGGCCGGGCGGTTCGGCCCGCGGAAAGCCTTGAAGCTCAGCGTTGTCATCCCTGCCTACAACGAAGAAAGGACCCTCGCCGAGGTCGTCTCGCGCGTCCGCGCCGTCCACCTGCCGGGCGCGCAGATCGAGATCGTCGTCGTGGACGACGGCTCCACGGACGGGACCCGGGCCGTGATGGGCGCGCTCGCGGGGCCGGACCTGATCGCGGTGTTTGCCCCCACCAACCGGGGCAAGGGGGCCGCCCTGCGCCGGGGGTTCGAGGCGGCCACGGGGGATTTCGTGATAGTCCAGGACGCCGATCTGGAGTACGATCCCGCGGATTACCCGGTCTTGCTTGAGCCCCTCAGGTCTCGCGCGGCGGACGTCGTCTACGGCTCGCGGATCCTGGGGCGCAACCCCAGATCCTACCTCTCCTATTACTGGGGAGGGAGGCTCCTGACCACGGTCTTCAACATTCTCTACGGCCGCCGCCTGACCGATCTGACCACCGGATACAAGGTCTTCAGCCGGCAGGACGCCCTCTCGTCAGGGCTCCGGTGCGACGGCTTCGAGTTCTGCGAGGAGATCACCGCGAGGCTGCTGCTGCGGGGCCGCCGCCTCGCCGAGGTTCCCATCCGGTACACTCCTCGATCCATGGGAGAGGGCAAGAAGATCCGCTGGCAGGACGGCCTCCGCGCGCTCTGGACGATGCTGCGTCTCCGCTTGGCGCCGGCGTCCCGCGAAGGACCTTCGGGGGGCGCGCGCGGATGACATCGCCGGCTCTCTGTCCTAGCATGAGTCACCGGTCGGATCCAGGGCAGTCAGAACCCGCAGGGAGGAGACCATGAAGACCGTAGGCCGCTCCGCGGCGTGCGCCGTCCTGATCGCGGCGTGGGCGTGGGCGGTACTCGCCCGGGAAGGGACGCCGGAACTTCCAGTTCAGATCCGCTACGAGGTGAGCCCGCTGGTGGAGTGCTACTTCATGCTGAGGGTCTTCGGGCCCGACACGGGCTGGCCGGGCCCTGCAAAGAAGGCTGATGTGACCTCGGAAGCCGCGATCTTCGCGCGCGCGCGCGAGACGCTGCAAGACGAGGCCGGATGGAGGTGGTTCGAGGACCAGGTGGTCGCGGGGCCCGACCCGGCCGCGATCCGCAAGGCCACGCAGGTTCTGCCCGCCACGCTGGACTCTCCGAGCTCCCGGACCGGGATCAACATGCTCATGGACGGCCTCGAATCCGCCTACCCGAAGTTCATGGCCGACTTCTGGCCCGAGCGGCAGGCCTCCCTGAGCCGGACGCTCGTGGATGTCCGAAGGCGGTACGTCCCCGCCGAGAAGAGGATCGTCGAAACACTGATGCAGAAGATGGCGTTCTCACCCATCGACGGGCCGATCCGCATCCTCATGGTGATCCAGCGCACGCCCGCGACAAGCTGGGGGAAGGTGGAGGGGGGCTACTATGCCGTCGTCGGCGTGCGGGGGTTCTCCACGCTCTCCATCATCGAGAGCGGCCTCCACGAGGCGACGCACATCCTCGACTCGCTGCAGTCCTTCAACGGCCACTGGCTGCTCAGAGACGTCCGCAAGGGCGCCGGAGCCGATGAGCCGGCCGAGCTGGACTCGTTCCTCCACGGCCTGATGGTCTACAATGCGGGAGCGCTGGTGACGCGCTTCCTCGACCCTGACTACCGCCCGCTCGGGATCCGCATGCCGTCGCAACAGGCGGAGTATGCGCCGTACCTGTCCACCTACGAGCAAATCTGGGAAGCGTACCTGGACGGGAAGATGTCCTACGACGCCATCGTCGCGAAGCTGGTGGAGGAGTTCAAGGCGGTCCGCGCCCAGAAGAAACCGGCCCCCAAGCCCTCGTAGGGGGTCTCCGCCGGCGCCGCCGGGGGGGCGCCCTCCCCGCACGCCACGAAGGGAAGGCGAGATGCAGATCGACATCCGGTACCAGCCTTCGTACTCCCTCGCGATCGTGCAGCTCAGCTCCGGGGAGGCGCTCCAGGTGGAGTCGGGGGCGATGGTCTCCATGTCCGCGAACCTGAGTCTCGACACGGGCATGAAGGGAGGAGTCCTGGGTGCGCTCAAGCGGAAGGTCCTGGGCGGGGAGAGCCTCTTCGCCAACACGTTCCGCGCGGAGAACGGGTCCGCTGAGCTCACCCTCGCGCCCTCCCTTCCGGGGGACATCACCCACGTGCGGCTCGACCGGGAGACCCTCTACATCCAGTCGGGATCGTTCCTCGCGTCCGACCCGGCGATGGACCTGGACACGCAGTGGGGAGGCGCGCGGTCGTTCTTTGGGGGAGAGGGACTGTTCCTTCTGAAGGCCGTGGGATCGGGCGACCTCCTGATCTCCTCCTACGGCGCCATCCACAAGGTGGGGATCGCGCCCGGCCGGCCGTACGTGTGCGACACGGGCCACGTAGTGGCCTTCACGCAAAACCTCGCCTACGACGTGCGTAAGGTGGGGAGCTGGAAGTCAACCCTCCTGGGAGGCGAGGGGCTGGTGTGCGAGTTCCGCGGCCAGGGCGACCTCTACCTCCAGACGCGCAGCACCCAGGCGTTCCTCTCGTGGCTCATCCCGCGGCTGCCCACCCGGACGGGCGGCGGAGGCGGCAGGCCGGGAGGCGTGCTGGGCAATATTCTCCGCGGGGAGTAGCCTCTCAGCCTTCGCTCGGGACCGGCGGGGCCTTCAGCTCGTCGGCCAGGAGGCGGAGAAAGAGCCCGACGTCGGTGACGACGCCGACGGCCTGCGCCGATCCGCGGTCCACGAGCTTGGTGACCACGGCCGGGTTGATGTCCACGCAGACGGTGCGGACCCAGGAGGGAGTCATGTTCCCGGTGCCGATCCCGTGCAGCATCGTCGCGAGCATGAGCACGAGGTCGGCGCCCCGCAGCGCGCGCCAGTAGCGCTCCTGGGCTTCGACGAGGTCCATGATGGTCTCGGGGATCGGGCCGTCGTCGCGGATGGATCCGGCCAGGACCACCTCCACACCCGCCCGCAGGCACTCGTACATGACGCCGGACCGCAGCAAGCCGGCATCGACCGCCCGCCGCAGGGAGCCCGCCATCCGCACGGCGTTGATGGCCCGCATGTGGTTCTTGTGCCCCTCGTACACCGGCACGCCCGTGGTCAGGTCCACGCCCAGGGAGGTGCGGTAGAGCGCGCGCTCCACGTCGTGGACCGCCAGGGCATTGCCCGAGAGGAGCGTCTGCACGTGGCCCGCGCGGATGAGGCGGGCAAGGTGTTCGGCGCCGCCCGTGTGGACCACGACGGGTCCCGCCACGATCACGGTGCGTCCCGTCCGCGCGCGGATCTCCGTCATCGTCCGCGCGAGGTCGGCCACGATGATCTCGACTCTCCGCTCCGAGGAGACATCCCGGTTCATGAAGACGAAGTCCATGGTCTCGCGCGCGCGGAAGGGCGGGAACACCTGCACGCCGGCGACGCCGCACGCGACCAGGTCCCCCCTGCGGACATCGCGCAGTTTCACGCACGCCGCGGCGCCGTCCTTGACGCGGATGACCGCGTCCATGCGCTGATCGGCCACCTCGATCCAGCGGCCCGCGAACCTCAGGCGCGTCCGGTGGTTGGTGGTGGAGTAGAAGTCGTCCGGGGCCGTGCCGTCCTTCTCGGACGGCTTCAGCGCGGTATCCTGCTCCGCCGGATCCACGACGCGGCACCCGAGCGCCACGAGGTTGTCGAGGATCAGGTCCAGGTGCGCGGCGTCCGGGGCCGACACCGTCATCTCCATCCTGGAGAAGTCGGAGACCGTGCGGCCGATGTCGAAGCGGCTCAGCTCGTAGGTCCCGCCGTTCTCGAGCACGATGTTGAGGAAGCGTGACATCAGCCCGGTGTCGATCAGGTGACCTTCCGCGGTCAGGCGCTTCGCGCTCATCGTCTCATTCTCCGGCCGGGACCCGCGGGGGCCGCGGCGTCGTTGAGCCTCCGGGGGTGGTCTGCTAGCATCGGCCACCCCGGCGGAAGGCGCCGCCGGGCGCCGCGCGAGAGGCCTTGTGGGCGCGGCCTCCCGCGGCGGCGCCGAGTGATCCGAGGATGGAGTCCATGAAGGCCATGCTGCGCGTCGAGATCCCCGGTTTCCCCCGCACGGGTTCGGGGAAGGTGAGGGACATCTTCGATCTCGGAGATCGCCTGCTGATGGTCTCCACCGACCGGATCTCCGCCTTCGACCACGTGCTGCCCGTGGGCATCCCCGACAAGGGCAAGGTCCTCACGCAACTCTCGCGCCACTGGTTCTCCGTCACCTCAGACATCGTCGCCAACCACCTCGTCACAACCGACGTCGCCGCCTTCCCGAAACCGCTGCTCGCGCACGCGGCGCTCCTGGCCGGCCGGTCCATGCTCGTCCGCAAGGCCAGGATGTTCCCGGTGGAGTGCGTGGTACGCGGCTACCTCGCGGGGTCGGGGCACAAGGAGTACCTCGCCACGGGCGCGGTCTCCGGCGTCAAGCTGCCCGCCGGGCTCCTGCTCGCGAGCCGGCTGCCCGAGCCGATCTTCACCCCGGCCACCAAGGCCGAGAGCGGCCACGACGAGAACATCTCTTTCGAGAGGATGGTCGAGATCGTCGGGCGCGCCGACGCGGAGACTCTGCGCGGGCTCAGTCTGGCCGTGTTCCGCCGCGCGGGCGAAAGGGCGGAGAGGGAGGGCATCATCATCGCCGACACCAAGTTCGAGTTCGGGCGCCTCGACGGGGGCTCCGGCCCCATCGTCATCGCCGACGAAGTCCTCACTCCGGACTCATCTCGATTCTGGGACCGGGAGACTCACCGCCCCGGCGTCTCCCCGCCGTCCTTCGACAAGCAGTTCGTGCGGGACTACCTGGAGTCGATCCGCTGGGACAAGAACCCGCCCGTCCCCACACTTCCGGACGAGATCGTGCGGGGCACGCGCAGCCGCTACCTGGAAATCCACCACCGGCTCACGGGCCGCGACCTGGACTGAGGCGTCCTCGGCGCCGCGCAAAGCCGGGCAGCGCGCTACTTGATGCAGACGGCCCGGACCTGCTTGAAGTCGGTCTTTCCCGCGAGCACCTTCTCGACGCCGTCCTGAAGGAGCGTGGTCATCCCGTCCTTCATGGCCTGAACGCGGAGCTCCTCCACGGGCGCCCTGCGCTGGATCAGGCGCTTGGCCTCGTCGGAGCCCACGAGCAACTCGTGCACCGCGATGCGGCCCTTGTAGCCGGTGTCCATGCACTCGTGGCAGCCCCGGCCCCGGTGGAGCTTGAAGTCGGGGCCGTACTGGATCCCCAGACGATCGAACCGCTCCTCTCCGTACGCTTCGCGGATCTCCTCGAACTCCGCCTCCTCGGGATGGTAGGGCTCCTTGCAGCCCGCGCAGAGCGTCCGCGCGAGCCTCTGCGCGAGGATGCCCAGAAGTGAGTCGGCGAAGTTGAAGGGATCGATGTCCATGTCGAGGAGGCGTACGATGGTCTCGGGGGCGCTGTTCGTGTGGAGCGTTGAGAGGACCAGGTGACCGGTGAGGGAGGCCTCGATGCCTATCTGGGCCGTCTCGGTGTCGCGCATCTCGCCCACCATGATGACGTCGGGATCGCAGCGCAGGAAGGAGCGCATGGCGACGGCGAAGGTGAAGTCGATCTTGGCGTGCACCTGGACCTGACGCAGGCCGGGCTGCGTGATCTCGACCGGGTCCTCCGCCGTCCATATCTTGAGGTCGGGGGTGTTGATGTAGCCCAGGGCCGAGTGCAGCGTGGTGGTCTTGCCCGATCCGGTGGGACCCACGCACAGCACGATGCCGTAGGGCTTGGACATGATCTTCTTGAGCTCGGTGAGATTGCGCTCGCTCATCCCCATCTTTTCGAGGGGATGCGGCTTGCTCGCGGCTAGGATGCGCATCACCACGTCCTCGTTGTTGCCGCTGGTGGGGATTGTGGCGACGCGAAGTTCGATTGTTGTCTGGGGCGTCTTGAAGCGGATCTTCCCTCCGTACATGGTCCCGAGCCAGTTGAAGAT
>CAYNUH010000015.1:47463-55258 GCA_964400605.1 uncultured Acidobacteriota bacterium
ATCTTGCCGTCCTGGGGCTTGCGCCTCTCCGAGATGTCCAGGGTGGCCATGATCTTCAAGCGCTGAACCAGCGCGTTGCGGTGCGGGCCCGGCAGCTCCATGTACTTCATGCAGTCGCCGTCCACGCGGAAGCGGACGAGCGTGGGCAGCGTCGGCCCATTCGGCTCGACGTGGATGTCGGAGGCGCCCCGGTTGTAAGCGTCGACGATGATCTGGTTCGCGAGGCGGACGATCCCGCTGTCCGTCTCGTCCAAGTCCTCGGGCTCCGGTTCGGCGGTCTCCGTCTCGCCCTCGCCCAGTTCCACCAGGAGGCGACCGAGGCTGGGGTCCGAGCTCTCCATCGGCTGCCCGTAGGAGGTGTGGATGTACATGAGGAGGTCGTCCTTGAGGGCGACCTGCACCTCGTGGTTTGGCGCCAGCGATAGGGCCTTGAAGCCATCCAGCCTCACGATGTCCAGGGGATCGTCGATGGCCACCACGAGCGTGCTGCCGCGCCGCTCCACGGGCGCCACGAGGTTCTTCTTGAGGAAGTCGAACGGGATGCGCTGCTTCAGGTCGTCGGGGACCTTCTCGCTGCCGGTGTAGGCGAAGAAGGGAATTCGGTAGAACTGGCTGAGAGCGGCCCCGATCTCCTCTTTGGGGATCCGGTGTTTCTCCAGGAGCACCTGGGCGACGTCGGTATTGTTCACGCGGGCGGCGGCCGCGGCGTTCTCGATGTCCTTCTCCGACAGCATGCCCTTGTCCACGAGCAGACCGAACTTGCCGGGCTTGCTCTGCCGCGCGGCGCGGTTCTGGTTGTAGAAGGCGACGCCCAGCATGCGGGCGATCTCGTCGGCCGCCTGCTGGTCCGGCTCCGTGAACCCGGCGCCGTTGCTCTTGTTGATCAGCTCCAGCACGCCGATGAGGTACTTCTCAAAGACAATCGGGGTGGCGAGGACCTGCCTGGTCTTGAAACCCGACGTCTTGTCCCAGCGCGCGTCGAACTTGAGATGCGGGTGGATCCTCGCCAGCTCCTGCGCGTCGTACGCGTTGGCGACCCGCACCGCCTGGCGCGAGAGCGCGGCGAACCCGGCGAGGGAGGCGAAGGTCTTGGGAACGCGGATCTCCTTGATGTCGCTGCCGGTCTTCTGGAGCGAGTACAACTCCTGGTTCTTCGTGTCGATGGCGAAGATGGTGACGCGCTCGCAGCCGACGAGCTCGAGAATCTTGTCCTTGAGGTTGACCAGGATGTGGTTCAGAGAAGGCGCGGAGTTGAAGAGGTTGGTGATCTCGCTGAGCTTCTTCCTGTAGGCGACCTCCGCCTGGAGGCCCTGGACGTTCTGCGCTGTCTGTGCTGGCATGAGGACGCTCCCACGTTGGGCGGTCGAGGAGGTACCCGCCGCCCCGCAATTGTAATCTTCGCCGTGCCGGCAGGACAAGCCTGCCCGCGCCGCCGCGAGGAAGGGGCGCCTATCCGGCCGTCCCGCCGCTCAGGGAGGATACGGCTTCCAGGAGGGCCAGGCGGGCGTCCTCGATCCGTCCGGTGGGCGCGGCGCGGGCTCCGGCGGCTTGCGCCTTCCGCCTCAGCGCGGCCACCCGTTCCGCCGCCTCCTCGCAGCGCCTCGCGAAGGCCGGATCGGAGGCGGCTCGCCGCCGCAGGGCCTCGAGGGCGTCGGCCGCCCGATCCATCCGGTGGCAGATCAGGACCATGTCGCAGCCCGCCTCGACGGCCCGAGGCGCCAACTCGTCCCACGGCACCCGCGCCGCCACCGCCTTCATCTCCAGGTCGTCCGAGATCGCCGCGCCCGCGAACCCCAGGCGCCCCCTCAGAAGGCGCGAGGCGATCTCCTTCGAGAGCGTCGCGGCCAGGGGATCGGGCCCGGTGTAGAAAGGGTAGTGCCCGTGGCCGATCATCACCGCCGGAGCCTCCGCCGCGAGGCAGGCGAAGGGATGGAGGTCCTCCCGCTCGAACGCCTCGCGTCCCTTCTGCACCGAAGGGAGGTGGTGATGCGAGTCGAGCAGCGTGTCGCCGAGGCCCGGGAAGTGCTTCAGTGTAGGCAGCACGCCGGCCTGAGCAAGCCCCTCGGCGGCGGCCGCCGCGCATTCCGTCACGAGGCGCGGATCGGTCCCGTATGATCGATCCGCGATGCCGTTGGGAGCATCGCTCCGGCACAGGTCCACCACCGGCGCAAAGTCAACGTCTATCCCGATCCGTCGAAGCAGATCCCCGTACCGGTGCCAGTATTCCCTCAGCCGCGCCGGGCCGGCGGACGCCATCGAGGCGGCGGGCGGCAGCGCGCCGACGTGCGGCGTCAACCTTGAGACGCGGCCTCCTTCCTCGTCGATAGCCAGGAGGGGAGGCGGATCCACAGCGGCGTGCAGCGCCTCGCACAGGGACGCCAGATCCGCGAGCCCGGAAACGTTCCTCTTGAACAGGATGATCCCACCCGGACGCGTGCGAGCGAGCCAGCCTTTCACCTCGGGCGTCAGGCGAGTCCCCTCGATGCCCACGGAGAGGAGCTGCCCGAAAGGCTCGCCGGACGCCGTCATCGCCATGGCGGGGATTCTCTCAGACGGGACGGGCGCGTTCAAGCGGTTCCGATTGACGGCGCCGTGGATGGTTTTCCGGATCCTCTCCGGTTGGCGGGTGGACAACCCGTTACGGAAGTCACAAATTCGTTGCCTCGTCGAGGAGCACTGTGGTAGGATGCGCGCGTTTTTCGGTCGCTTTCATCAACCGCCCCGTCAAGAGGATCGGATCATGAAGGCTAAGTTCTACACCGTGATGATCATCCCCCACACGAGGGCCCGCTTCTCCAGGCTCAGGGTCAGCGCCACCTTTGTCCTCATCCTTTCTTTCATCGCGCTGGCGTCCGTCATCTCCACCGGCCTCCTGCCCGTGTACGTCCAGGTCTCAAAGGCGCGTGCGGCCGAGATCCGAAACCTCAAGCAGGAGAACCGGCAGCTTCGCGCGGCCGGCCAGGAGGTCGACCAGTCGCTGGCGGCCCTGAGGGATCGGGTTTCGTTCTTCGAGACCAAGGCCACGAAGTTCGCCATGATGGCGGGTGTTCAGGATCTGCCGTCGGCCCAGCCGGCCGGGGGGATCCAGGAGACGTCGGGCCCGGCGCCGTCCGCGGGACGCGCCGCGGTCGCCGTCACCAGCCACCGGCTGCGCGAGGAGCTGCAGACGCTCCAGGAGCGATCCGGCGTGCTGTCGAGCTCCTACAGCATCCTCGAAAGAGTGTACCGGGACCAGTCGCTCCTGCTGGCGGCCACGCCCTCCATCGCGCCGGTGCGCGGCATGGTGGCCTACGGCTTCCAGTGGCGGCGCGATCCGTTCACGGGCCAGCGCGCCTTTCACTCGGGCCTCGACATCGTCGCGAACCAGGGGACCCGAGTCATCTCTCCCGCCGACGGCGTCGTCACTCGGGTCACGAGGGAGGTCGGCTACGGCAACGTGATCTACGTCTCCCACGGCAACGACGTGATGACGCGCTACGCCCACCTCAGCGACTTCGCGGTGCGCGCGGGGCAGGAGGTGCAGCGCGGCGACGTCATCGGCTACGTCGGCAACTCCGGCCGGAGCCTGGGCCCGCACCTTCACTACGAGGTCCTCGTCCAGGGGACCAAGGTCAATCCCATCGAGTACATCCTCGACGACGACAACATCTCCTGATCCCGGCTCCCGCTTTCTTGACTTGCTCGCCGGCACACGTCTAAGATCACCGACAACGTCCAGGTGGCGCCTCCTGGATGGGATGAAGCTCACCTTCGGCCGCCGGAGCGGTGCCGGCACCATCCCAGACCCGTCGCCCTCTCTCGTATCCCGAGGGGGTAGGTGCACCTTGACGCGGAGCACCCGCACATGATGTCGCTCTTCAACGCCGTCGTGACCGCCGTCGTCGGCACGCAGCACGAGCGCGACATGAAGCGGCTGCGCCCCCGTGTTGAGGCCATCAACGCCCTCGAGCCCGCCCTCCGCGACCTCACCGACGAGCAGCTCTGCGCCAAGACGCCCGCCTTCCGCGAGGCCCTCACCCGCGGCGCCGCCGTCGACGACATCCTCCACGAGGCGTTCGCCGTCGTCCGCGAAGTGGCCCGGCGCCGCCTCAACATGCGGCACTTCGACGTTCAGCTCATCGGAGGGATGGTGCTGCATCAGGGCAAGATTGCCGAGATGAAGACCGGCGAGGGCAAGACCCTGGTGGCGACCCTGCCCGCTTACCTCAACGCGCTGGAGAGCAAGGGTGTCCACGTCATCACCGTGAACGACTACCTGGCCCGCCGGGACAGCGAGTGGATGGGGGAGATCTACCGCGCGCTGGGCCTGTCGGTGGGTCTCGTCCAGCACGCCCACACCGATGCCGAGAGGAAAGCGGCATACGGCGGCGACGTGACGTACGGCACCAACAACGAGTACGGCTTCGACTACCTGCGCGACAACATGAAGTACTCGCTGGAAGCCTACGTGCAGCGCGGTCACAGCTACGGCATCGTGGACGAGGTGGACAGCATCCTCATCGATGAGGCCCGCACCCCGCTCATCATCAGCGGGCCGGCCGAAGAGTCCACCGACCTGTACTACCGAATCGACAAGATCATCCCTCGCCTGGAGAAGGAAGCCGACTACGTCATCGACGAGAAGGCGAAGACGGTGTCGCTTACGGAGGAGGGGATCGAGAAGGCCGAGCGTCTTCTGGGCGTGAGCAACCTGTACGACCCGGTCAACATGGACGTGCTGCACCACTCGAGCCAGGCGCTGCGTGCCCACACGCTCTTCCGGCGCGACGTGGACTACATGGTCAAGGACGGCCAGGTCATCATCGTGGACGAGTTCACGGGAAGGCTGATGCCCGGGCGCCGCTGGAGCGACGGTCTGCACCAGGCCATCGAGGCGAAAGAGGGCGTGCGGATCGAACGCGAGAACCAGACCCTCGCCAGCATCACCTTCCAGAACTACTTCCGGATGTACAAGAAGCTGTCGGGCATGACCGGCACGGCCGACACGGAGGCCGCCGAGTTCGACAAGATCTACAACCTGGAAGTGTCGGTCATCCCGACGAACCGCCCTCTCATCCGGACCGAGTACCCCGATGTCGTGTACAGGACGCGCGATGAGAAGTACCGGGCCGTGGTGCGGGAGATCGCCGAGCTGCACGAGAAGGGGCAGCCGGTCCTGGTGGGGACCACCTCCATCGAAAACTCAGAGGCGATATCCGCCGCGTTGAAGCGGGAGGGGGTCCCCCACTCGGTTCTCAACGCCAAGTACCACGAGATGGAGGCGGAGATCGTGGCCCAGGCCGGCCGCCGCGGCGCGGCGACCATCGCCACCAACATGGCGGGGCGCGGCACCGACATCCTCCTGGGGGGAAACCCCGAGATGATGGCGCGCAAGAAGTCGGCCGCCGCAGAGGCGAAGCCGGGGGGGGCGCCGTTCGAGGAGATCTTGAAGGAGCTCCGCGCCGCGTGCGCCGCCGAGCACGACGAGGTGGTCGCGCTGGGCGGCCTGCACATCCTGGGCACCGAGCGCCACGAGTCGCGCCGCGTGGACAACCAGCTCCGGGGCCGCGCCGGCCGGCAGGGGGATCCGGGCTCCTCCCGCTTCTTCCTCTCCCTCGAGGACGACCTCATGCGCATCTTCGGCGGGGATCGCCTGAAGGGCCTCATGCTGAAGCTGGGCATGGAGGAGGACATCCCCATCGAGCACGGTATGGTCACCCGCTCCATCGAGAGGGCGCAGAAGCAGGTCGAAGCGCAGCACTTCGCCACGCGCAAGCACCTCCTCGAGTACGACGATGTCATGAACAAGCAGCGCGGCGAGGTGTACCGGTGGCGGCTCGAGATCCTCGAGGGCAAGGCCAGCCGCGACTACGTGATGCAGAAGATCGAAGAGATCGTGGACTGGCTGCTGGAGACTCACGCAGCGGAGAACGAAGACCCGAAGGAGTGGCGCGCCGATGGTCTCCGCTCGGCGTACCTCCACCACTTCGGGATCCACCTCGAGCCGAAGGACCCGGACTTCGACGTGGTGAACTTCCCGCAGCTCCGCGAGACGCTCCTGGCCGGGGCCCGGGCGCGGTACGAGGAGAAGGAGTGCGCCATCGGGGCCGACCTGATGCGCCGGCACGAGCAGGTGATCATGTTGAACATCGTGGATTCCCACTGGAAGGATCACCTGTACGCCATGGACCACCTGAAGGAAGGGATCGGACTGCGCGGGTACGGCCAACGGGATCCGCTCACCGAATACAAGCGCGAGTCCTTCGACATGTTCGCGGCCATGAAGGAGCGGATCGAGGACGACATCGTGCGGCTGCTCTTCCACCTGGAGCCGGTCAACGAGGAAGAGCAGCGGCGCGAGCAGGAGCGCCGCCAGAGAGCCCGCGAGCGCGCGCTGATATTCTCCGCGCCGCCGAAGGAGGCCCCGGCCCCCGTGGTGAGGCGCGCGGCGGACAAGGTGGGGCGCAATGATCCGTGCCCGTGCGGCTCGGGCAAGAAGTACAAGAAGTGCCACGGCGACGTGGAGGGGGCGGGTGCGGGGTCCGCCCCCGCAGCCCGCAACGCCGCGGGGCGGTGAGGAGGGCGCGACGATGGCGATGCCGCAGTCCGAGAAGAACTTCCTGGAGAAGGTCGCGGACCGCATACCGGGGCTCGCGGGCTACCGCGCGAAGGAGGCCCGCCGGGACACCGACAAGAGGCTCCGGGAGTTCATCGCCTCGCAGATCGACCGGCACCGGCTCAGGGTCGAGGAGATCAAGCGCGCGGCCACCGACGAGGGCGATCTGGACATGCTGGACGATCTCGGGCGCCTGGACGCGCGCATGCAGCGCACCGCCGACGCGCTGCGCTTCGCGGACTACGGCTACTCCGGGTTCTTCGATCAGGTGAAGATCCGCGAGGAGGAACTCGACCGGATCTACGCCTACGATGAAGCGATTCTGGGGGATCTGGACCTGCTGACCCGCGACGTCGGCGGATTGAAGTACGAATCCATCGGCACCCTGACGCTCCGGGAGGTGGAGGGGACCCTCGCCTCCATCGAGCTGAAGGTGGCCAACCGAAAGGACGTCTTCGAGACACCCACGAAGTGACGCGGGCGCGGCGCCCGGAGGAGAAGAGGCGATGGCCCTGATCGAGGTCATCGAGTGGAAAGACGAGAGCGGGCAGGAAATGGTGCACCGGTACTCACCGGGCGGCGACATCAGGATGGGCGCCCAGCTGGTGGTGCTGGAGAACCAGTGGGCCGTCTTCTTCCGCGACGGCAAGGCGCTGGACGTCTTCGGCGCCGGGCGGCACACGCTCACCACGGCCAATATCCCGCTCCTGACCCGGCTGATGGGCCTGCCTTTCGGCGGGACGAGCCCCTTCCGGGCGGACGTGTACTTCGTCGCCCGGAAGATATTCACCGACCTCAAGTGGGGGACGAAGGAGCCCGTGGCGTTCCGCGATGCGGAACTGGCCATGGTGCGTCTGAGGGCCTTCGGCGTCTACGCGACGCGAATCCGCGAAGCGCAGCTCTTCGTCAACAATCTCGTGGGAAGCCAGGGCCGTTATGCTACCGGGGAGATCGAGGGGTACCTGCGCGATCTCATCGTGGCCCGACTGAACGATGTTCTGGGCGAGACGCTCAAGTCGATCTTCGATCTGCCGCGCCACTACGACGAGCTCGCGGAGGCTCTCAAGTCCCGCGTGGGCGACGACTTCAGGAAGTATGGGCTGGAGCTGACCGATTTCTTCATCAACTCCATCACGCCGCCCGAGGAGGTTTCGAAGCTCATCGACGATCGCGCGGGAATGGCGGCCGTGGGCGACATGA